>DATDMC010000120.1:0-46488 GCA_036518995.1 Pyrinomonadaceae bacterium
GTTTACCCCCGCTTACTGTGAATTAAGTTGTTATCGAGGGGAATTTTGATTTGGCCAGCGGGGGTAAACCACCCTTCCCAACTGCGCTAACCATTAGTTTCGCTTTGAATTTGCAATTTGCTACGGCGATGAAGCAGTGAACTGATCGCAATTCCTCCCAGGATTGCGAGGAATGGAAACAGTTCAACGACATACCTCGGCTCAGGATTTTCCAAAGACGAGAAAAATCCCAGGCGCAAAAAGATTGTCAGGCCGGCGAGCGCAAACCAGAGCTTTGCATCCGGATCTCGCGTGCGCAATAAAAACCAACCACCTAAAACACCGAGCAGCGTGTATAGCCAGGTCAGGCCCGCAAACAACGGCAACCAGTATTGCTGGTGATGTACGTGATCGAGATCTCGCAAAGGAAAGAGATTGCCGTCAAACGGGTAGTACTGAGAGTGCGTGTCGAACCAAAGTGAACTCGCGCGCTTCGCAGGTAGGATGACATAGTAACGAAAAGGCGAACGGGTGATTCGTTCGCGAGCGAGTTGAGCAAAAGCGGCATCAATCTCCGGCGTCATCTCAACGTCGCTTTCAGAGTCGTCACCTACATCCTCGTCAGGTTCGTCATCGTCTTCATCGTCTGCCTCTTCATCAGCTTGCTCAGATTCAGCCGGACTAGCGGCAGGCGAAGCATTCGCTTGAGGTGACACACTCGGTAGCGGTGACGGACTCGGCTGCTCCTCTGCTGCTGCCGCTGCCGCTGCTTCCGCCTTCTCTTCGGTCTTATTATATTTCGCCATCAACGCCGCAACTCGATCACGTTCTTCAGGGGAATCGAAAGCCTTCTTAGGAAAAGCTTCGATCGGAATCTGCGACGTATCGAGCCGCCATAAAACTGGTCCAATATATCTACCGTCGTCCAACCACGTGCGTAACCACATCAAGTAGCCACGCGGCACAAACTCACCCGGCATTTCGCCATGCGCCGGCGATAGTGGTTGAAAAACTCCAAACACGCGTCGATTGCGAATAGTCCACGGAACGAGCACTAAACAAAACGCAAATGAAAAAATCGCGGCAAACATCACCGCTTTCGAGAACCGGTTTACAAACCGTCCTCGCTCTTTAATTGAACTAAGCGCCGACAACAGAATCGTGAGACCAACCGCAGCGGCAAAGAGTCCACTGTCAGGTCGGAAGAAGACTGCTAGTCCGGCTGTTAGTCCTGCCAATAACCACAAAACGATCTGTTTACCTCGTCTTGTAGACTTAAAAGCAAGCGTTGCTAACAGACTCAAAGTAACGGCCAGAAAACTTGTCGGAACTTCGGTGAGAATTGTCGCGACATAGATCGCAGTAAAAGGACAGAGTGCGGCCAGCACCATCGCGCTGATTGCAGCCGTATGCTTTTTACGTGGATCAGTGGTCCATAAAAACGCGACGAAGGCAATTAGTAAACACGTCATCGTGTCGATCACTGCTTCGACTACACGGACGGCTGTGTTGTTACCATGACCACCAACCGCGTAAATGGTCGCGAGGAAAAATGGATAACCAGGGAGGCGTATTAGTGATGGCGTAAACGGAGCTTGTTCTTCGTGTGAATAGACGTGCTGTTCAAGAACGTTGCGGGCGATTTGCGCATATACGCGGCCGTCGTCCGGCGTATCATTGGGAAGTCGTAGAGCGATGAATAGTCGGAAGCCCAGGGCGAGCAGGATTAACAGGAGCCAGATTTTTTTCTGTTGAGCAAACATTAAGTCGAATTTTAGCGCCCACCAGAGGGATTAATCGCACAGCCTACTAAATCGGTTTCTAGCGCCAGGAAACCAAATAACAGATAATCATTTGACAAACCAGCGAGTGACAGCACAAATTAGCTTCGACCGGATTCACTTCACTCGGGTCGCTCAATTATTCGGAGGAAGTTTAAATGCGTTCCAAGTTAATCATACTAGCGCTGGGCATAACGATTCTCGCAGCCTGCAATCACAATAAAGTCAACAAGCTGGCCACGGTTACTGGTCAGAATAGTAATCAAAACAGTGCGCCAACTGCATTCGCCGACGGCGCTCCCCGAATCACTATTCCTGATCTTCAGGAAAAGATTAAAAAGGGCGAAGTTTTTATTCTCGATGTTCGCAACCAGGCCTCTTATGATGCCGGACACATTCCCAATTCGAGGATGATCCCTTCGGGTGAAATACTCAATCACCTCGATGAGCTGCCAAAGGACAAGCTCATCGTCACCTACTGTTCTTGACCAAACGAACATACGTCCGCCGGTGCGGTGGTCGCCCTCAAATCGAAGAACATTACAAACGCAGCAGCTCTCCTTGGTGGCTTCAACGAATGGCAGAAGGAAGGATTGCCGGTCGAGAAGAAACAGTAAGCTATTGCAGATTTCAGATTGCAGATTTCAGATTACGGCTGAATAATTCTTTTATCGAATTCCAAGCTGGACTCCATTTAGCACCAATCTTCAGTCTGAAATCTGAAATCTGAAATCCTTAGGTTGTCACCGCTTGCGTCACAAAAGCGGGCAACGGTGTTAGAACTTTGGCTGCCGGCACACATAAGACCGGGCACGGCGCATTCCTGATAACTCGCTCAATATCCGAACCCAAAACTGGCGTTCCTCCAAACAAGGCGTTGTGAACTGCGGTTCCAATCACGATCAGGTCTGCCTCCAATCTGACTGCCAGTCGTACTATCTCTTCATACGGTCGACCTTCTGCAACGTGCGTCAACGTTCCCTGTGGTCCGTCGTTGCGCGCGAGTTGAGTCATGCGCTCTTCAACGTAGCTGCGCAAACGAGTCAACGCCGCTAATCCACCTTCAGGAAACAACGAAGAGATCTGATCGAAGTAGTCTCCAATCACATAAACGGCATGAAGTTCCGCGTTGCTGTGATTTGCCATTTGAGTCGCCAGTTGAGTAGCAGCCGCCGAGGACGGGCGAAAGTTTGTGGCCAGTAAAATTCTATGCAAACGCAAGTCGTGGTTTTCAGCGACGAAGTCGCGTTGTGGCGGCCTGACGGCAAGCACTGCACACGGAGATTCCGCAACGATCTCTTCAGCGATTGAACCACCGAACGCGCGTGAAAATCTTTTCCGACCGCCACGCATCACGACAGTCATCAGATCGATTCCGTGGTCCATTGCTGCCTGAGCAATTGCGGTGGGCGCTTCGCCGTCAACAAATATCGTCTCGACGTCAACTCCGCGGAAAGCCGGATTCGACAAAAGTGTCTTCGCGTCAGAAATCAATTGTCGCAACCACTGTTTACTTTGTTCCGCAAGATCGTTTTCAAGTAACTGCAAAACATTCTCTGGAACTTTCGCGCCCTGAACATTCAGCACAACCACGCGTCCATGACCACTTCGGGCGAACGCCGCGGCATACTTAAGCGCCGCCTGCGAGTTGGGCGAGAAGTCAGTCGGGAAGAGAATATTTCGAAAGGGATACATAACTTGTCCGATATGCTTGTCAGAGATCCCCTCTGCGTCTCTGCGTACTCAGCGTCTCTGTGTTGAAATGACGTTCGCGTACTGGATCCAGATTTTGACGCAGAGACGCTGAGTACGCAGAGACGCAGAGGGGATCTCCCACAGGCTAAAAAATCTCGAACATTTAGACCACGCGGGTGCCGGCGATCTTGTCGAGTTGGTTCATGAACGGCCCCAGACCGTTGGGCAACTTACCTGCGGCCAGCGCCAGTTCCACGGCCACCCGCTCGCGAAAACTCGTTTCCTCTTTACCGGGTGCGACTCGATTAACTACTCGCTTCAACGATTCACTTACACCTTGAGCGAACGTCCCCGGCGCCGGCCTCGCGTCAAGGTTCACTTTTCCCTGCGCATACTCGAATCCGCCCACTGTTGGATCTAAAAACGGATAGTCGTCGCCAATTTCGACGCGGGCGAGATAAAAGAGTTCATCAAACTTAATAGCCGGACCATCAATCGCGCGCTCAACTGCGGCAATCACTTCAGCGCTCGCAGCGATCACGTCTGCCAGGTCAGGTGGCTGATTCGGTTCCGTTGTTTCATTGAGCCACTTCTCCGGTTCTGAACCGATCGATGGCGCTTCTTCCGGCGCTTCCGCGGATTTTTCTACCGGCGCTTCAACCGGTGTTGCTACCGGCGCTTCGACGTCGGCGACCGGGGTTGTCGTCGCAGTGATTGGACCTTCAAAAAGAGCAATTACACCACCTGGTTGACGTGATCTCACCAACAGTCGTTGCATTGCAGCTTCGCCTTGTGACTCCCGACCAGCGGAGTGATCACTCTCCCAAACGCTGGGTGAATCGGCGCCATAAAGAAAAATGTCAGCCTCATATTGGTCCAATACGACATGCATTCGACCAACGAAGTTGTTTTGCCGAAGATGACGGAGTAAAGCCGCAAGACTGACGAAGCTGGTGTTGAGTGTGTCGAACTTAAACTGTTGAGCCATGCGTTGAAACTAAATCAGGACGAGGCAGGATTCAAGAGGCGTGCGGAAATTTCCCTTGCACAGATGTGCGCTCGCCTTTCTTGTCCACAAATTTGTAGGTTTTCCACCAAAGGACTTTTACAGACTAGTCGAACAAAGCGTTTACCTCAGTGAGCGGCACAGAACTCCACCGCTCAGAAAGAGGAAAAATGAAAATCCATCACATCAATTCACGTCGTCTCTTCGCGAACTTCGGCCCTCAGGCTCCGCAGCTCGTGCCTGAGGGCGCCAGGTTCTCAGCGTTGCTCGTTGGAACTCTTGTTCTTCCGGCAATCGATCTATCAGTCGCCGTCGGTTCGCCACTCGTACTCGTGGGTCTTGTCGCAGTACAAGCACTCGGCGTATTGATTGGACGATTAATGTATGATCCTTCGCCATCAGTTCCGTTGTCGTGTGTACCTGTACATAAGAACCCAACCGCTCCTGCACAAGAAAAGAAAGCAGCCTAGCTCGTGGTCCAGTCTCGACTCCCTGAATCCCGGCTTCGCCAGCGCCGACGAAGCCGGGACTTTTTTATCATGGTCCAGGTGTCGCCAGGATTCGAGATGATGACGTCACCGCGACAGATGGAGAATGGTGGACCAGGAGAAGTCTCTGCGTTCAGCAGTTGTGGACCGGAACGATCGATCAGAACTGAAGGCGCAACACGCCGGTTCTGCCAACGACATCTTTAGCGAGTTCACTCGAATTGCCGACGCGCCAGGATCATGGATCAGGCAGTCGATCAACTCTTAACTTCAACTAAAGACTCTGAGCAATCCGGGTCGGCCTGCTCGTTCGTTTCGACCGCATCGTTACCGGTTTCCAGTTCAGACTTTTTCGTTGCGGCTGCTCGAGCTCTGAGGACAGTCAGGTATTTCTCTTTGCAGTGTACGCACTCGGCGAGATGCTTTTCTACCTCGAACGCAACGGCGTCGTCGAGGAGGTCAAGGATATAGTCTGGGACTTTCGCTCCCACCCGAGGAGCAGAACAAACAATCGCGGTGCGCGATGTATCTTGCGATCTGTTTTTATTAGACGAATGTTTAGTCATGGCTCAACCTCATATATTGGCCTATGACCAATGACGTAGTCGAGCCGTTATTTTAACGGTTACCCGACAAGCCGCTCAAACGGCTTTCTTCTTGCGATCCTTCTTTGCAGACGGTGATGCCTCAGCGTTGCGCTTGGGCGCCACCTTGCTGATCTTTCGTGCAACATCCTGCTTCGGATGTGGAAAGTAAGCTCTGAGAGCGTCTCTCACCCAGTTGAGAGCAGTTACATGCGTGCACTCGAAGCCTGCGGCTGTTAACACCTCTGCTGCTTCGCGCGACGTCATTCCCTGCAAGAAGCAGGTAACGGCCATTCCTTCTCGTTTGGGTAAAGAACTGATGCACTCCTGAAACTCTTTCTCAAGCGTTGCGTCTCGAAACTCGCTGTCGGCTTTGCTGTTTAGCTTTCCCGACGTTAAGTCTTCCGGACGCTCGCCGCCATAGACCAGGCCTTTTTTCAAAGTATCCAGGAAACTTGTGCGAACAATCGATCTGAGCCAGGCGAAAAAATTTCCGTAGTCCTTCGTATAGTCCCCTTCAAAGCCAGGGAAGCTACGCCATACTTTTACGCGGACATCATTTGCCAACTCTTCAGCGTCTGCCGGCGTTCGCTGGTGCGCTGCGATCATTATCCGCAGTTGTCTCTCGAATAACGGATCCTTAAAAAGATCGTCGATTGGTTTTAAGCCTGATCTGATATCACTCAGTAGTTTGCAAAAATCTCCGTCCGGTCCTTTGTTCGAATCGGAAGACATAATCTTCTCCTTTGAAATTTTCGGGGGGGAAGAAACTGCAGGAGCTGGTAAAGCTTCTGCTGGTTCCTCCGGAGTTGGTGGCTATCGTTGCGTGATAGTGAAGCGTGTGTCTAATTACCGCCGTCAGCAGGTTGAGATCCCGTGCTGACGGCTCTTGATGTGAATGATTGCTGTTAGGCATCATTACTACTCCTTCCTGCGCTCTAAGCGCGATCTGTTTTTCTTTTCTGACGAGCAGAAGTTCTGTCTTTCTAGAATCAATAACTGGTCAACGTGTCGCGGTGTAAAGGCCGGTGAAGAAAAAATTTTTTTCGCGCCGACTTAACACAACGCTACGAGGAACCGTTTTCAGTGACAGAGTCGCTAAAAACAATTTCTGATACGAACGAGTCGCGACTCCGCAATCATCGTCAAGCGACGGTCGATTTAGTTGATTGGTCCAACAAGCCTTGCCCGCTTGTACAAACGGAAGGAACCACTTGAGGAAGATAAGGAGCCGAAATGAAAAACCAAAAATTCTTTTTTAACGTAGTCGCAGTGCTTTTCGTAGTTGGCGTGTTCGTGCTGTTCGTCGTCGGATTCAAATCACTAGTCTTCACGAAAGTGGGAACAGTGCGTTTGGTTCAAACACACCAGGTAGCAGTAGTCGAACAAGCCGCCTTGTCCAACGTAATTGTTGGTGACGTGATTGGAAACAGCATAAAGGCCGAGCAAATCGCGTTGAATGATATGTCTTCAATCACCGCTCCAGTACCGGTTCGATCGGCAGTCGACGTCCTGGAGAATGTGAGGATTGTCAACTCGTTGAAGAACCCGGTAATCAGGGTAGATAATCACTGTGTTAGTGAACTCATCTAGCACTCACGCGAACCCACTTCAAACAAAAGAACCGCACCAACCAATTGGTGCGGTTCTTTTTTTTAGACGAAAGGCGTAAGGGCGACGTTCTACTTTTATGCGCGGTTGCCTGATTCCGCTACAGCCGCCGTTTTGACCGATGACTGCCAGGTTGACGAATCTTTTTGCTTCAATTCTTAGATACCGCCACTCGCTTTTCTAACGTACTTTTCCTTTTGCCGCGCCATAATTTGCCCTTTCGGGGTCGGGGACATTTCCTCACGACTTAACATCACACGCTCCCCTCCCGTCATCACTGTACTCACCCGCTCTCTCATCTCTGCCGAGGCCCGTAACACCGTGTGATAATGTTCTTTACAGCTATAGCAATCGACCAGATGCAACTCGACTTTCAGTGCTTCCGAATCGGACAACAAGTCGACAATATAGTCCGGCACAAACTTCCCGATCTCTGGAGCGATACACATCTTTGATTTTATTTGATTCATGTTCGTCCTCTTCTCATTTCACAACATGGTCGATCATTGGCGGCAATTCGCGTACCTACTTCGTCTCACTCTTCTTTTCGGTGGGTCTAATTTCCGGATCGCTAAGCCGAAGAGACGCCTGGTCAGGCTTGCGCAGCAGGTTTAATTCGAAATCTTCGTTGGCAAAGAACTGTGCGAGCATTCGGCGAATCTTCTCGACGATGTCCGGTGAAAACGGAATTCCAGCCGCCAGCAATTTGCTTTCGATCCCCTTCAAAGAGAGATCTTCAAGCGCATATTCAAACAGTTGTCGATCTTGTTCGCTTTCGAGATTCTCTATGAAACTACGAAATCTGCGATCGCGTTCGGCACGTTCACTGGCCAGTTCGAAACTGATGCTGGACTCAGCAAGGTCCAATGTTTCTTCCGGGGGCTGATCGTCGAGCTCAAATTTTTTGCGGCGCAGGTTATCACAGGTCGCATCCCGCGTAAAATTTCTCAGCCAGCCAAAAAACCCTCCATACTGGTCGACGTCGAAGTTAGGTTTAAAATCAGAGATGTTCTCCGAGACCTTGATAAGAACGTCGTCGGACATCCGATCAGCGTCGTCGTCATTGTCAGTCGAGAATTTACAGATGTTGGTCAGGCGTTGTTTGAAGACCGGGGAATCAAAGAGAGCATAATAAGACTTGCGCCTTGCGCATACGTCTTCCAAGAGTTTACGAAAGTCAACATCCTCCCGATTGTCCGTTGGACCGTTGTCTGGCATGAAACCTCCTGTCGAGTTTGATCAGCCGCGATCAAGCAGCAGGCTGTTACAGCTAGTGCTCCTACTTCTCGTCTTCTTTAAATCCGGGTCTTATGAGTCTTGCAGGAAATCCGTCCTGCTGATGTACTACCAGGCGATCAAAAACTTCGTGACCACTTAACAAACAAGCGTTTGAGGCCGTTTATCCAAGTACAAACGACGAGGTCACAAAGAGTGACATGAACGTCGCCACTGATGTTTATTCTCCCCCTAACAATGGAGAACTTAGGATTCAAGGAGTCAAACGATGAGAAACAAATTCTTTTTCGGCGTAGTCATTTTCTTTTTGGTCACATTCTTCGCGTTCTGCTTCAACGTGTTTCGTCCATTCGTCGGCGTCATAGTGACCCCGGGAATTAAGACAGACGTAACCGCCCAGATGCTCCACGTCGTCGACACTGAGTCGATCAAGAGCGCAGACGTCGCAGCGAACATTTAAGGCTGATGGACCAGTCTTCAGTCCA
The DNA here is from genome assembly GCA_036518995.1 of Pyrinomonadaceae bacterium. Classification (GTDB taxonomy): domain Bacteria; phylum Acidobacteriota; class Blastocatellia; order Pyrinomonadales; family Pyrinomonadaceae; genus PSRF01. Next base: position 8,866 of record DATDMC010000120.1, read on the forward strand.
AACAACTTCAAGCCAAGGATCGCGGCCGGCCAGGAGCCTCACGCGATCCTTCTTGTTTACAAAGTAATAACTGCCACACTTTTCCGATCACGCGTGGCATTTCCCGGCAAGATTGCTACTTGGAACGTTCAGGGTTGAGAGATCATCCACGACCGACTCAGCGGATTCCGGCTGACATCAGTTCGCCACCACCCTATATGGACTCTGCGAGGAGGTCCGATTGCTTGATAAGGCGTCGCAGTTTAGGCGCTCTTTAATTAATAATGCAAGCCGGGTTTAAGCCGGAGGGCTTGAAAGTTTTAAAGACAAACATCTTCAGACCTGTTGCCTTCTCCGGAGTGAAAGCAACTCGTTACAACTATCTCTAGCTTTTTTCCTGCCTTCCATGCCAAACTCCGCAAGCATTCCCTTGGCCCGCTTGGGGCACACAAACAAAGTACGCGTTGTCTAATTCTGCTCCGGAGACAATACCTTGCTTCGAGGACTCTTTCGTACCAAAAGTCTTGACGACATTTTGGCTGCACTTGGCGAACAAACTCACTCGCTGAAACGTACGCTGGGACCACTTAACATAACGCTACTCGGCATCGGCGCAATTATCGGCGCCGGCATTTTTGCCACCGTCGGCACCGCAGCCGCTGGCGATGCGTCACGCCCCGGCGCCGGACCTTCGTTGATGCTCTCGTTCTGCATCACCGCGATCGTGTGTGCCTTCACTGCACTCTGTTATGCCGAGATGGCGGCCATGGTTCCCATTTCCGGTTCGGCGTATACATATTCCTACGCCACGCTGGGCGAACTCGTCGCCTGGATTATCGGTTGGGACTTAATACTCGAATACGCGATTGGTAACGTGGCGGTCGCGATTAGTTGGGCCAACTATTTTCGAACTCTGCTCGATAACCTCGGGATCCATATTCCCGCGTGGCTCGCCACCGACTTTCGCACCGCGACCAAAATTCCCGGCCTGATCGATAGCGCACCCCACATCTTTGGTATTCCGATCGTCTTCAATCTGCTCGCGGCTGGAATCGTTGCGTTGATCACGATTGTATTGGTTTGGGGTATCAAGGAATCCGCCCAGTTCAACGCAGTGATGGTCGGCATTAAGATCCTGGTGCTGTTGTTCTTCATTGTGATCGCACTGTACTTCGTTTCGCCGACACAAATGACCGCGAACTGGCATCCCTACCAACCCAATGGCTGGGGTGGAACATTGGCCGGCGCCGCGGTCGTCTTCTTCGCTTATATCGGTTTTGATGCTGTCTCAACAGTCGCTGAAGAGACAAAGAACCCGGCCCGGGATCTTCCGATAGGAATTATCGCCTCGCTAATCATCTGCACGATCTTCTACGTGGTGGTGGCGGCAGTTTTCACCGGTCTGATTCCGTATCACGACCTGGTGCGACGACTCGCAAGCGAACAAGCTGAGCCGTTGACGATGGCGCTTGATCACGTCGCGCCCGGCGCCAAATGGGCCACCACTATCGTGGCGTTTGGTTCTGTGGTCGCACACACTGCAGTGTTGTTAGTTTTCCAACTGGGCCAGCCGCGCATCTTCTTTTCGATGGCCCGTGATGGACTGCTTCCGCCCGTGTTCGCGCGGGTCCATCCAAAATTTCAAACTCCACACGTAACGACGATTCTTACCGGCGTGGTCGTAGGAGCATTCTCAGCGGTAATGAGCATCGATGAAATGGTCGATCTGACCAACATCGGAACTCTGTTCGCGTTTGTGCTGGTCTGCCTTGGCATCACGATCCTGCGGTACAAAGAACCAAATAGAGTACGACCGTTTAAAGTGCCGCTCGGTCCCTGGTTGCTGCCGATGTTGGGCGTGGTCTCGTGCTTCTTCTTGATGTTCTATTTACCCCCGGCATCCTGGTGGCGCTTTGTCGCGTGGTTATTGATCGGCTTGTCAGTCTATCTTTCGTATGGTTACGCGAGGAGCGTGCTGGGTAGAAAAGTTGGCCGGCCAACAACAACTCCGGGCTGGCTAATGCTAATGGGATTTGGATCGTTTCTGGTCGCAGTCGGAATACTGGCTGTGCCACATCATGAAGCAATCAGTGAATTGTCGGCTGAGATTTCTGCCGGAAATGTTCGCACTACGATCGCTTTCGGCAGCATCGTGATTGGCGTGCTGTTGACGATCGGTGGATTATTAATGGGCACGACGAAGAAGCAATAGGATCAACCTCCGCGTCTCTGCGGATCTCTGCGTCTCTGTGTTGAAAACTGACGTTCGCTTAATCGGATCTAAGCTTCAACACAGAGACGCAGAGATAGCGCAGAGGCGCAGAGATAGATTCTAGACGGACAGTTTTGTAATGAACGCACTACCTATCATCATCGGCGCCCTTTGCGTCATCGCCATCTCATATCGCTACTACTCCGCTTTCATTGCCGCCAAAGTTCTTGCGCTTGACGACGCGCGGCCGGTTCCGGCTAACACGATGTATGACGGGCACAACTACTACCCGACAAACAAATGGGTGTTGTTTGGTCATCACTTCGCCGCAATTTCAGGCGCGGGACCACTCATTGGTCCAGTGCTGGCGGCGCAGTTCGGATTTTTGCCCGGCCTCTTGTGGTTAGTCATCGGCGTCTGTCTCGGTGGCGCAGTTCACGATTTCATTATTCTCGCGGGCAGCGTACGGCGGCGCGGTAAGTCGCTCGCGGAGATGGCGCGGACCGAAATTAGCCCGTTGTCTGGTTTAGTGGCCGGCGTCGCAATTCTTTTTATTGTAGTGATCGCACTGGCGGGTCTCGGATTAGTCGTAGTGAATGCATTGGCAGAATCTCCCTGGGGCACATTCACAGTGGCATTCACGATTCCGCTGGCGCTGCTGATGGGGCTTTATATGTATCGCATTCGCCCCGGCAAGATCGCTGAAGCAAGCATACTCGGGGTCCTCGGACTTCTGTTCGCTGTCTATCTTGGCGGCCGCATTGCCGACTCTTCAATCGCGAGTGCATTTACGTTTCAGCGCAACACGCTGATCATTCTGATGGCGGCTTACGGATTTATCGCTTCCGTGTTGCCGGTTTGGATGCTGCTGTGTCCACGCGATTACCTGTCTTCGTATCTGAAACTCGGCACGATTGCTTTTCTGATCATTGGCGTAATTCTCGTTCATCCAAATTTGAACATGCCGGCCTTCACTCCGTTCACTGCCGGCGGTGGTCCAGTTATTCCGGGCAAACTTTATCCTTTTGTGTTTATAACGATCGCGTGCGGCGCGATCTCGGGTTTTCATGCGCTCGTTGCCTCAGGCACGACGCCGAAAATGATCGCCAAAGAAACTGATACCCGCATGATTGGCTACGGCAGCATGTTGATGGAATGCGTCGTTGGCATCGTCGCACTCATCGCGGCCACTTCCTTGTTTCCGGGCGACTACTTCGCCATCAACACAGCGCAAAAAACTGACGCACAAAAAGCGGCGTACGTGCAAATGGTCGACTCGCATACGGCTGAGGGTTTCAATCTCAAGCCGCAGGAGATCGATCGTCTCGAGCAGGAATCAGGTGAAAAAAACTTGCGCGGGCGTACCGGCGGCGCGGTGACTCTCGCGCTCGGTATTGCGAAGATCTTCGACGGCATTCCCGGCCTCAGCGGTTTTATGAAGTACTGGTATCACTTCGCGATCATGTTTGAAGCTTTGTTCATACTGACAACGATCGATACCGGAACTCGCGTCGCTCGTTTTCTGGTTGGCGAGGTTGGCGGCAGACTTTATAAACCATTGGAAGAACCAAACTGGCTGCCTGGATCGATCATCACATCTGCTCTTGTTGTTGCTTCGTGGGCCGCGTTCATCTGGTCGGGATCGATTTCAACTATCTGGCCCATGTTTGGAATTGCTAATCAACTGTTGGCGGCCGTTGCGTTGTGCGTTGGGACGACGATGATCGTTAACACCGGCAAAGCAAAATACGCGTGGGTGACGATTGTGCCGCTCAGCTTTGTTGGTAGTACGACGTTGGTTGCAGGTTGGAAATCGATCACCGACATCTTCTGGCCGATGACGCTGAAACCTGAAACGTCATTTCAGGGATACGTAAACGTGACGCTGATCGCGATCCTGATGATCGCAGCGATTGTGATCCTGATCGATTCGATTCGCAGTTGGCTGGGGTTGGGCAAAGGACCGCAACCAATAATAGATGCCGCTGAAGGCGCGGCCGGCTAATGTCCGATTCTCTGCGTCTCAGCGTACTCTGCGTCTCTGTGTTGAAATCGAGGTTCGCGTGATGGCGGCCAATTTTTAACACAGAGACGCAGAGTACGCTGAGACGCAGAGATGATTCCCGACAAGCAAGTCGGACATGTTATGACCAGAAAAACTGGCTACTCCGTTTATAACGAAGACGCGAAGCTTAGAACGAAACACAACTCACTACCTGATCTTTATCCCGATCTACCCAACACAAAATTCGACATCATCTACGCTGATCCACCGTGGCACTACAACGGCAAGATGCAGTTCGATAAAACCGGCAAAAATGTCGAACAGATCGATCTCTCAAAGAAGATCTTCATCAGTTCAGCCTCATTCAAGTATCCAACGCTAAAAATCGATCAGTTGAAAACGATTCCCGTTTCTGAAATTGCCAACGATGATTGTCTACTGTTCTTGTGGGCGACTAATCCGCATCTCGCCCAGGCAATCGAGTTGGGCCATGCGTGGGGATTTGAATACAAGACAGTCGCTTTTGTTTGGGACAAGATGAGTCACAACCCGGGCCAGTACACGCTTTCAAATTGCGAGTTGTGTCTGCTGTTCAAGCGCGGCAAGATTCCCAAACCGCGCGGCGCGCGAAATATTCAACAGCTAATTCGCGCACCGCGCCGCGAGCACAGTGCAAAGCCGGTAGAGGTGGCCCAGGCTATCGAGCGAATGTTTCCGATGCAGAGGCGTATTGAGCTGTTTGCGAGAAGGCCGATGGAAGGTTGGGAAGCGTGGGGGTTGGAGCTTGTGATGAAAAATAATGAGGTCACGCCCGGCACAAACGCCGAAGGCGTTTTCGGGATGTGAATGCCGAAAGTTTTCGTCACCCCAACGCCGAAGGCGTTTCGACCCAAAGCCCAGGGTTGGGCTCTGACAACCCTGGGTTATTTTGAACGCGACATTAATCAACTCCGAAGGAGTTGCGTCCGCGGCAAGGAGGCAATGTCCCGCAAATGAAGGATCGATGCCACACCATTCATCAATTGTGTTCAACAAGCGAGAGCCGCGGACGCAACGCCTTCGGCGTTGATCTTTATTTGCCGCGGTTCCCAGGGTTGTCAAAGCCCAACCCTGGGCTTTGGGACGTAACGCCTTAGGCGTTCGCTTCGTCACGCGTTGAACTAATTCCCGCTTACTAGCCAAAAATCTCGCGGGTACAAACGGTACAACTCCGTGTTCGCTCCTAACGCCGACTTCAAATAAGCCTCATAAGCCGCGAACTGCTTGTCATTTCCAATCACAAAATAAACAGCGCCCGGGACATTCTTGAGCTGGGGATCATAGCCCGGCAAGATCCTCGCATAGACTGGTCCCATGCGATCGTAAAGCTCATCCGAAAGCTTCAGTGACTTTCGCAGTTCAAGCACTGCTTGCCGGAAACGCTTCACTGTCTCCGGTTGCAAGCCATCAGCCACGTCGGCCGCCATCGATTCTCCGCGCGACTCGTAAGTCGAAGCAGAACGAAATTCGCCAAACGCCTGTGCGATTGCATAGTCAGTTAGACCAGCATCACGCGGGGCTTTCTTCAGTTCATCGATCACAAACTTCAGCGTCTGCGGAATCTCCGGCGTACGCTCGGCGTAATAACTCTCTCGGCCTCCTGTTGGTGAACTACCTATACCGTTTGAGTAAGCCAGACCGGCCCCGATCGTTTTGGTGAAGATACTGTGCGAGCCACCACCGCCATACAACTTCGAAGCAAGAAATTGCAGCAACGCTTCGCGATTGGTGTCGTCGTAAGTCAACAACGGCGCCGAGTTCATAATCACGCCCGACTGCGAGTTGGCATTAAACAGGCCGACATAAATCGGGTTGCGCGCCTCTTTCATGCGCTGCTGCAATCGCGCATCGATCAACTTTGTGTCTCCATAGTTCACCGGCGAGTAAGACTTCTGTTGCAGCTCCGCGACCATGCTTTGAATGCCGGGTTCGAGTTGCTTTTGACTTTCACCCGAACCAATCAAAAACACGCGCGCGCCGCCACTTGTCAAAACCAACTGTCGAACACTGTCGAGTTCAGCCAGCGCTTTAGTTGGTGAAACCATTAGATCGCGATTGATCTGGTTTGCGATGTAACTCCAATCCGCGGCCAACGAAGAGTCAGGAATGTCGTTGAGGATTTGGTCCATGTCCTTCGCAGCGTCGATCGCTAATGACTTTGCGCCTGTTGGCAATGAACCAAAGTCAGTCAGCAAAGGTTTCAAATTATCTGACACAGCAGCGCCTTTGCCTTGCATGGCGCTCAACAAAGCTTTCAGGTCTTCGCGTTTAGCGTTCTTGCCGGCGTCGGCAAACTTCTGAAGAAACGCAGAGATAGAGTTGCTGTCTGGACCAGCGTCTTTGAGTAGCCAACGAAGCCTGTGAACATTGTGGGCGCGTGCCAAAAACGATCCGGTAGCAAGAAACAGCGGACTGTCCTGCCGACGATAGGCGAGCGCTACATCGTTGACCCAGCTCTCTTCCGGACCTTGCATCGTTGTTCGCAGCGTACTCAACGTCTGGTCCACCAGATCGCGTATGCGCGGCAAGTTTTCAGGCCGCCAATTTGGGTGATAAAGAGCAAGTTTCATCCACTCCACGGCGCGTTTCGACTCGGCGATGTCATTTCCGGATCCGCGTACTACTAGCTCGATGCGATTCGTTCGCGGATTGAAACTGTAGTTGGAATTGAGACTTAGAATCTCCTTCTTCATCAACTCGTTCATCTCGTCGAAACTAAGCGCCTTATCGTCTTTGATGACGCCAACTCTAGTTAATAAAGACGGCAGCACCGACAAGTAAACAAGCTTGTCTTGCGGAACATCGCCCACCTTCAACGCGATACCAGTCAACGCGCTCGTCATGTTGTCGAAAGTTGAAGTGACGTAAGGAATGCCTGAGCCGACTTTGCCAACTTTGTAGTCGAGTTGATCGTCGAGCGTCATTGGTGGCGTGTTAATAAAACCGGTGCGCGCATCTTTTTTCGCGAGCTCATCAATTTCGGCGCTTGCTGCATCGTACTCGGATTGATAGCGACGAATTGTTTCCTGATCGTCAGTAAGATTGTACTTTGCTTTCAAGCGCGCCACTTCAGCAGCCGCTCGTGCTGCACGTTCCTGCTCGTCCTGTTTCAGCAGTTGTGAATTTGGTTTGGCGGCCAGCGCATAAGGCTTAACTGATGTCAGGTTCCACTTCGCAATGTAGTCGCGCCATACGTTTTGATTTGAAGCGAGTTGCTTTTCGACAAATGCCAACTCCGGCTTCATCGTGACCGATTTTGCAAAGCCGGCGACTTTGTTGATGCGATCGAGTTGGTCCATCCAGTTTGATCCGGTGTTACGGAAACCAAATCCCGGCGGCGAGTTAACAAACTTACTTAAAGCGCGGCGCGTATCGGTCACCCGATTTTGCAGGCGTGCATTGAACTCCTTCAATTCCGGAGACCCATCTTTAAAAGCCGCGATGTTGGCGATTTCATCCAGCACTTGCTGACGCGCTTCGGCAATCTTTGCGTCAGTCATATTTACCGGCGCAACGTTTGTCAGCCCGATGTAAATAGGATTGCCCATCTCGGAACTCACAAAGTTGAAAACTCCCTGCGCGCCGATATCCATCGTGCGGGTCTTCGTGTCGACAAAACGCTTATACAAGTTGCTCGTTGGATCGCTGGCGATGTTGTCGAGAAACAACTCGAGTAACGACCATTCCGGATCGACAAACTTTCCCGTTGCCGGCCAGGCGAACATCAGAAAGCCCGGTTGTTGGTCATTAGGATCGGGATATTCGACGATTTGAATTCGCCCCGCTGACGCCATTTTGGCTGGCGGCAATTCATCCTCAGTCGCAAACTTAGTTTTAACTGGTTGTGGTTCAAGCTTATTCAAAGTCGTATCGATGTGTTTCAAAACATCTGCAAGGGCCATCTCTTTGGGCAACGACGCGATCATGCCCATGTTGCCGAGATGGTAATTGGCGTCGTGAAACTTCCTGATGTCTTCCGGTTTCAACTCACGAATGCCTTCCGGCGAACCACCAGAAACGTAGGACAGCGGATGATTTGGCCCATACAACGTCAGCGCCGCTTCATGAAAGAGTCGTGAAGGGGCCCGGCTAAACGAACTCGTCATTTCGTTGTAGACCGAACCTTTTTCTTCGAGACGCAGTGTGTTGTCAGTCGGGTTTTCGGTCACACCAAAGTTTCGCACCTCGCGACGAATTTCTTCATCGGTGTAATTCGGTTGTAGTAAAGCGTGCAGTTGTCTTTCGAAGTGGTCGTAAAAAACTTCCGGACCAGCGGCGGTGTTGAAGAAATACGAAGTGCGGAGTTGTTGAGTGAAGGCGTTTGAATCGACGAGGGACATTGTTTCAGCACTGGAAACAGCCCGGCCAACGCTTCCTTTACCTAACAGTAGATGTTCCTGCGTGTGCGGTTCGCCCATGTCGGAAGTTGGAAATGAATTGACCCAGATATGTCCTTGCGGGACCGACTGAATGGTCAAAACATCCAACGTGAAACCGGTGCGAACATGCGAAAAGCGGGCGCCAAAAGGTTTATCAGAGTCGTCAGTGTAAATGGCGAGCGTCTTGAAACCATTGACAACTTGTCCAGCGGCAAGGCTTTCAAAGGAAACATTTCGAGGTTTGGCCCGCTGCGCTGAGACCAGCGCGAGCGGGCTTATGAGGGTTGAAATACAAATTAGTAGACTAACTAACACAGAACCACGCCGCTTTATCATTAAGAACTCCTGTTTAGGTTGTTGATGTCGATTCGGGGAGAGTTGCCACTGCCAAATGCCGATTATAGACGATTGACGAATGCCGATTTCCAATTTGCCGAATTAAGATTTTCACTGGCAGCATAATAGGATTTCGAAATCGGAAATTGGCAATCGGCAATCGCAAATCCCTCTTTCGGTTGGACAGTTTCCGAGTAAATCGGCAATAATACGCGCTTTCATTTTTGACCTGCGGCCAGTTCATGCGTTCGGGGTCACTCCGGCGATGTTTGCGCGTGTCTCACGAGCGGTCGCAAGCGAAAAATCTCGCCATTATTTAGACGAACCGGAAAGGAATTTCTTTAACCGTGGAACTATCGCTGATCTCAATTATCAGCCTGCTGGTTGTTTGTTCAGCAGTGCTCCTGACAAAAATGGCAAACCGCAACGGCCAAAAGTCGTTGCTTGCTTCAAAAATCCGTCCCGTGCTGATTACGGCTGGCGCGGCATTGACCACTTTGGCCTTTGCGCTGCCAACCTATGCTCAAGCCGAAGGCGGCGAAGCAAGCCTGGAATTGCCCGATCTTTCCAAAGTCACCTTCTTTAACGGGCTGACAGGTCACAATTTGCTGATGATTGGCATTGTGATTTCATTCCTCGGTTTGGGTTTCGGACTCGCCATCTACATGAACCTGAAGAAACTTCCGGTTCACCGCGCGATGAAAGAAATTTCCGAACTGATTTATGAAACTTGCAAAACCTACCTGATCACTCAGGGCAAGTTCATTTTGATTCTCGAGGCGTTTATTGCCGTCGTAATCATTCTTTACTTCGGCGTCCTGTCGCGTTTAGCGCCGGGTCGTGTCGTTATCATTCTCGCTTTCAGCTTGATCGGTATCGCCGGAAGTTACGGCGTCGCGTGGTTTGGTATTCGCGTCAATACGTTTGCTAATTCACGCACCGCCTTCGCGAGTCTTGAAGGCAAGCCGTTCCCACTCTATGCGATTCCTCTCAAAGCCGGCATGAGCATCGGCATGATGTTGATCAGTACCGAGTTGCTGATCATGCTCTGCATCCTGCTCTTTGTTCCAGGTGAATACGCAGGACCCTGCTTCATAGGTTTCGCAATTGGCGAATCGCTCGGCGCGGCCGCCCTTCGTATCGCCGGCGGCATCTTTACCAAAATTGCGGACATTGGTTCCGATTTAATGAAGATTGTCTTCAAGATCAAAGAAGACGACGCGCGTAACCCGGGCGTTATTGCAGACTGCACCGGCGACAACGCGGGCGACTCAGTCGGACCAAGCGCTGACGGTTTCGAAACGTACGGTGTAACCGGCGTCGCGTTGATTACGTTCATCTTATTAGGCGTCCGCGATCCACGGGTTCAGATTCAGTTGTTGGTCTGGATCTTCGTGATGCGCGTCATGATGATCGTCGCCAGTGCTGCTTCTTACTTCGTAAACGATCTGATCGCGAAGTCGAAGTACAAAAATGCCGACAAGATGAACTTCGAAGCGCCGCTTACTTCGCTTGTATGGATCACTTCGATTCTCTCAGTCATAGTCACTTTCATTATTTCCAAACTGACGATTCCTACGCTCGGTAACAACACCACGCTCTGGTGGAAACTCAGCGTGATCATTTCCTGCGGCACACTAGCGGGTGCGATCATTCCGGAACTCGTGAAGGTCTTTACTTCAACGGAATCCAAACACGTTAGTGAAGTGGTGATTTCTTCGAAAGAAGGCGGCCCGTCGCTGAATATTTTGTCAGGCCTCGTGGCCGGCAACTTTTCAGCCTATTGGCTGGGCATCAGCATCGTGGCTTTGATGGCGATCTCTTATATCTTCACTACACTTGGGGAACCGACGAGTTTAGGCGCTTTGGACTTGAGTCTTGGCGCACTAATGGTCGACCCGGTCGCCGCTCCGGTGTTTGGTTTTGGTCTGGTGGCGTTCGGCTTCCTGGGCATGGGTCCAGTGACAATCGCCGTTGACTCGTATGGACCAGTGACTGACAACGCACAGTCAGTTTATGAATTGTCCCTGATCGAGCAGATTCCAAACATCGAAGAGGAAGTTAAGCGAGACTTCAACATCAACGTCAATTTTGACCGTGCGAAACATCTGCTTGAAGAGAATGACGGCGCTGGTAACACATTCAAAGCTACTGCAAAACCGGTATTAATCGGAACTGCAGTCGTTGGCGCCACCACCATGATCTTTTCGATCATCATGTTGCTCACTAACGGTTTGACGACCAACACTGAAGGACTTTCGTTGTTACATGCTCCGTTCCTCCTCGGCTTAATCACAGGCGGCGCGGTCATCTATTGGTTCACCGGCGCTTCAATGCAAGCCGTTACCACTGGCGCCTATCGCGCGGTCGAGTTCATCAAAGCGAACATCAAGCTCGACGGCGTCGAGAAGGCTTCAGTTGCTGACAGTAAAAAGGTCGTACAAATTTGTACGCAGTACGCGCAGAAGGGCATGTTCAATATTTTTCTGACCGTGTTCTTCTCAACCCTGGCGTTCGCGTTTGTTGAGCCTTTCTTCTTTATTGGCTACCTGATTTCGATTGCTGTGTTTGGTCTCTACCAGGCAATCTTCATGGCCAATGCTGGCGGCGCGTGGGACAACGCCAAGAAAGTCGTTGAAGTGGACCTGAAAATGAAGGGCACTCCACTCCACGATGCGACTGTCGTGGGCGACACGGTTGGCGATCCATTCAAAGACACTTCGTCGGTGGCAATGAATCCCGTGATCAAGTTCACCACTTTGTTTGGACTGTTGGCAGTTGAGTTGGCTGTTAGTTTGACGCGCAGGGCCAACGGAGACACAACCGTCACGCACATACTGGCGTTGATCTTTTTCCTACTTTCAGTTGTCTTTGTCTGGCGTTCGTTCCACGGCATGCGTATCGGAACGGAAGTGGAGAAGGCTGGGGCGACGACGGGTGTAGATCCCGTAACCAGAGACTAAGCATCATTGTACTTTGAGTCTGGTGCTTGGTACTTTGTGTTGGTAAACAGTCAGTACCACCTGCGATAGCGGCGGGTGGTACTGATGTCACTTTAGAATTTTGGGCACTTATGGATATAACCACCTACTCTCGAAACGATACCCTCCTCGGTACCGCATTAGCGCCGATGGATTGGGCGCGAGCAGTTTCGCTTGTTTTTGCATTTAGTTTGTTCAATGCGGCGGCCGCGCAGTTTTCATTGAACATCGGTCCAATCCCGATCACTGGTCAAACGTTTGCCGTAACGTTGACCGGCGCTCTATTGGGTCCACGCCTGGGCGCAATGGCGTTGGCTGCATATATCGTCGAAGGCTGCGCCGGCTTGCCGTTCTTTGCCGGTGGCGCAGGCGGGTTACAAGTTTTATTTGGACCAAGAGGTGGTTATCTCGTCTCGTTCCCGGCGGCGGCCTACATCACAGGCGCGTTTGCTGAATATGGTTGGGACCGAAAATTTTTAACTGCGGCCGCGGCGATGGCGATCGGTTCGGTAGTTATTCTTGCGGCTGGCTGGTCATGGCTGGTTGTTCTCCACACACCACCCGTCGCAGCCTTCAAAGTTGGCGTCGTGCCGTTCCTGCTGGGCGATGTAGTTAAAGTGGTTTTAGCGGCGGCGGTGCTGCCAACCGGCTGGGCATTGCTTAAGCGAAAGGCTTCGCAAAAAGAGAAATAGCTTTCAGCTCAACTGCTATAAATGCAAAAGGCGCGATGTGAGTCGCGCCTTTTTCATTTGCGGGCATTGAGGTCCTTCTCACTCCCCAGCTTTAAACTGAGAATCGGCTTAGCCGCCGGTTGTAAGGCATGGCTCTGCCTTGCCGTAAGCTACCCATCAAATTCCGGGCTGCGCCCTCTACCTGACCGAAAGCTCAATACCTGGAGAAGAAAGAGAATAGGGCGCAGCCCTAATCATTTAAGTTTGATTATGGCAAGGCTGAGCCATGCCCCACAACAGGCGGCCAAGCCGGTTTGCAGTCAGCCGCTTCATCAGAACGTAAGCTCTTTAGCCAGGGCAGGTCGAGTAGGTAATTGCCGTTGAAACGGTTAGAAGTTCCTGGATGGCACTTGCCCCCAAGCTGAAGCTTGGGAGATGAGAGGTATTGGTCTTTCTAAGCTATCTACTATTCGCCACTCTCGTGTTCTCTTTTTGAACCGCCTGGTCCTTCTTTACGGTCGCCGGTTGCTGTCTAACGGAGCTGCTCGCGCAGCGGGCTCGTGAGCGTTCAATTCGTCTCTTCATCCACCGATTCATTTCTTAATCCATCCAATCTGGCTCTCTTCGATGAGGAAGCCTGACAATCTGTTGGCCCGTGCATAAACGAGCCGCAGGTAAGTTGGCAGTTTACGTGCCAACACCGCCTGCCAATGCGCCAATCTTTTTCCTTCTACTTGCTAACGCGGATTTTGTTCAGAAAAGGGACCAGTTCAAAAGAAAATTTTTCGAAAACTTTTTCAGTCAACACACCAACGCCTCTGCCACCGGCATCTGACCCACACTATATCGTTATTGCATTTGTCCAAATGGTGACACTATCGACGGGTAATTCGCGGGCGGAAGTCAAAATTCCGGCTGTGCTAAACTCAGCGAGTTGAAACATGCAGACTTCTGACACGCAGAGTGAACACATCAACGAAATCGAGGCTGCGCTCCTCGATGCCGAACTTTTTGTTAAATACAAAGCGCCTGAACGGGCCATCAAGCGACTGCGCACTGCGATTGAACGAAACACCCGCTCGCTAATACTACGGGAAAGACTACGTGAAATCTGCGGCAGTAAACATGCCGACGAAGCAGCTCGCCAGTGTCTCGCGCTCGCGAGTTTGTATATCGACCGCGAAGACTTCGATACCGCTCACGATCGGCTACTGGAAGCCAAACAACTCGACGAACGCATTAACATCGCCAGTGGGCTGGAAGCGATCAGACGGGCACGTCGTCCGGATCTTAAACCTCAGGCAACCGGAGCCGAGGCCAACTTTGAACGCCGTCATTTCACGCTGGCTGGAGATCTGAGTGCGATCAGTGTCTTTGATGCAATCCAGGTAATTGAAAACGCCAAACTCAGCGGTGTTTTGACAATCAATGGATCAGCGACCGAAGGCAATGTGATGTTCAACGAAGGGCGCATTGTCGACGCTGAATGCGCCGACGCTGTAGCAGATAAAGGCTTTCAACGCGTGGTGGAGATAACCAGCGGGACGTTTGAGTTTCAGAAGTCAGCTAAACAATTCACCGTGAAGATCCAGGCGCTGAGTAATACTAATTTGCTATTGGATACGCTGAGACTGCTGGACGAGAAGAAAGCTTAGAAGAATCGCGAAATTTCTGCATTATCACGAATTTTCGCAATCGTGCAATTCCGCATTTTCCAACTCCTAATCAATGAGCACTCTCGCACTCAACGCTTCCGCCTTCTCTATCGCCGTTAACAATCGCAAAAACTGTGTGTAGTTACGGCTGCGCGTTATTAGCCTCGCCACTTCTGACTGGCTCAACTCGCTTCGCAAAACCAGGTCGAGAAAATCGTAGTAGTCCGGAACGGCTTCAAACGGAAAGTTGCGAGTGTAGGTAGTCAGTTCGTAATCTTCGGCGCGAAAGCCGGCGAGCAGATCGAAAACGTTGTCAGTCGTCAACCGAATCGCTTCTCGAGTTAGTTTGATCGGAACGCGAAGTTCGAAAAACCGTAACCCCTGATCGGTTGTAACGCGGCGCAGGTCCTTCGTCGCTTCGCCATCAAACGGCGATTCCGGATCAACCAGGATTCGTAACAGTCGCGGCTGATCTTCTTTATCAATCGTGTCCAACAGCAGTTGCACGCGATCCGCCAAAAACTTTTCAAAGTGCGCTTCAATCGGATAGTTGATTCGTCCTAAACAGCCGACTGCTTCACCTTCCCCGGCCATTTCTGCGGGCAGGCAAGCTACACATTGTGGACAAATCTCTGTCGCGGCTTGCATGCGCTCGATTTCATCGCGGGCATTTTCGACCCACTGTACTTTATCGATCGACGGGGCGCTCGCGTCACCGGTGGTTAACTTCGCGTGCAGACTGCTGAGCCGGCCCCACTGACGCAAATGCGCTTCCGAGTAGTTGGCTCGTAATGGACAATCGAATTGAAGTGCGAATTCTAATGACATAAAAGTTGGGCTTTGTATTTGGTGCTTTGTACTTTGTGTTTGGTTCTTTGAAATCACTAACACATCGCCTTAGGGTGAGCAAACTGGCCAATGTGCTTTAACTTGTCGGGAGATCTTCTCTGCGTCTCTGCGTCCTCAGCGTCTCTGTGTTAAAACCGACGTTCGTGTAATGGGCCCTAAGCTTTAACACAGAGACGCTGAGGACGCAGAGACGCAGAGAAGATCTCCTGACAGCCGACGCATATCGGACATACCATTCGTCTGTGCTAAGCTTATTCAACTTTCCCGCTAACAGAGGTCAGTAATGGCAATTAGTCAAGAACTCCTGGAAATCCTTGCGTGTCCAGCCTGCAAAGCAAAGGTGGAACTCAAGCCCGATGGTTCGGCCCTTAAGTGCGTTGAATGCAAACGCGTCTATCCGATTCAGGATGACATTCCGGTCATGCTTGTCGACGAAGCAAAGATCGAAGAGACAACTTCCAATGAGGTCTCGAGCGGTCAGTAACTCGCATCTGAATGATTGATGAAGAGTTTGGGCGACATTGTTGAAGCGTCTCCGCAACTTCGCGACCTAAAAACTCACGCGCTGCGGGGAGACGATTCGCCACAACCTCTCGGACCCGCTCGTTGGAATTGGCGCGAGGTAAACAAAATCCTGGTGATTCGCCTGCGGTCTATCGGCGATACAGTCCTTTCCACCTCGTCTCTCAATGCGCTCAGGCGCTTTTTACCAAACGCCCAAATCGACATACTCATCGAAAACTGGGTCGCGCCGGTCCTCGATGAACATCCTTCGGTTAATGAAGTGATAACGATGGAGCGCGGCAGTTTCGCTGCGCGCGCACGACTCGCCCGAGATCTCCGCTCGAGACGCTACGATGTTGTTTACAACCTGCACGGTGGCACTACAGCAACTCTATTGACGCGGGCTACCGGCGCTCGCCAGCGAGTTGGCTACGCGAGTTATCAATACGCCAACCTTCATAATCATCAGGCGCCGTCTCCGCTACTACTCTGGCAACAAGCAAAGACGCACTCAGTTGAACAACAACTTGCTTTACTCGGATGGACCGGGGTTCCAGTTACGGATCGCCCGGCAACAACTCTGGCAGTAACTAAACAGGCGACAACGGCAGTTGAAGCACGACTTCACGAAGCAGGTTTATTGGATCAGAAGATAGCCCTCATCCATCCGGCCGCTGCGTTTGCGACCAAGCAATGGGCGAGTGAAAACTTTGCGCGAGTGAGTGAGTTTTTAGTAGCGTCCGGCTTTGTTAATGTTGCGATTGCAGGTCCAAACGAGTCGCAGGTGATTAACGATCTGATTGCCAAATCTAAAGTGAAGATCGTAACGATGAACTTATCGTTGCCGGAAGTCACGGCGCTGGCGGCGCGTTCGAGTTTGTTTGTTGGCAACGACAGTGGAATTGCGCATATTGCTTCGGCCGCCGGTACGCCGTCAGTTGTTATTTTTGGTTCTTCAAATATTGCGCACTGGCGACCGTGGAACCGCAGTCCGAATGAAGTCGTGGTCGAAGAGATGGATTGCCAACCCTGTGCCGGTTATTACTGTGAGAAGTTTGAACAGCCAGAGTGTATTCTTAGGGTTCCAGTGAATCGAGTCATCGCCGCAATCCAAAGAGTAACGATCTGACTTTCTGCGTCTCTGCGTTGAAAATGCATGAGTGAAAATGGCCTTGGCTTCAACGCAGAGGACGCAGAGGACACAGAGACGAAAAGAACACAACATTCCATGGACCAACTGACCCTGCAACGAGCTAACGAGATCCTGGCCGCCATTACGAATCGCAAGATCGTGGTTCTCGGTGACGTGATGCTCGACGAGTTTGTTTGGGGCGACGTCACGCGCATCTCTCCCGAAGGACCCGTTCCGGTGGTGGACGTTCGACGCGAATCAATTCATCTCGGCGGCGCTGCCAATGTGCTTGCGAACCTGGTTGCGCTCGGCACTCACGGAAGTGTTATCGGAGTTATCGGCGCTGATGCGCCAGGTGAACGGTTGCGCGCTAGTCTTAGCGAACTCGGTGATAATCGCGAGACATTGATCGTTGACAGCGATCGTCCATCCACCACGAAGACACGCATCGTCGCTCACAACCAACTCGTAGTTCGTGCCGATCGCGAATCTCGCAAACCAGTCGCACCGCAGATCGAGGACCAGATCATTTCACGCATGAAGGAAGTGTTGTCAGACGCTTCCGCTCTAGTCGTCTCAGATTACGATAAAGGTGTTGTCACTCCGCGCATCCTCAACGAGATTTTGCCGTTTGCTTACGAGAAACTTCCCGTTCTTATCGATCCAAAGATTCGCAACTTTAATTCGTATCGTCCGGCCACTTTGGTAACACCGAATCATCATGAAGCGCTTAGAATGAGCAACACTGAAGACGATTCGGATGATGGACTTTACGGCGCTGCGCGAATTATTCGGCAACAGTTGAACTGTGATGCAGTGCTGATCACGCGCGGCGACAAAGGAATGATGTTGCTGGGAAATGACGATGAACCCGCGTATGTGAAGACGGCCGCGCGTGAAGTTTATGACGTCACCGGCGCGGGCGACACCGTGATCGCCGCGCTTGCCGCAGGACTGGCCGCAGGAGCTTCGATGATTGAGGCGGCGATGTTTGCAAACCAAGCCGCAGGAATTGTCGTCGGCAAAGTTGGCACCGCCACCGCGAGCGCTGCTGAGGTGCGCGCAGCTTTCGAAGATTGAGTTATCTGGGGATCGTCTCTGCGTCTCTGCGTGCTCAGCGTCTCTGTGTTGAAACTTAAGCCTCGATTAGCGAACGCCGCCTCAAAAGGCACGCCGTAGTAGCAATGAGGTCAGTACCGTAACGCGGTAGCGTCGGGTCAGTTTGATTTTTGGGGCTTAAATCTATTGCGCACCCGACGCTACCGCGTTACGGTACTGACCTCATTGCCACAAAGTGACTCTGAAGCGTCTAGACATGTGAATCCCATGATCGGTAAGAGCCTCCGTAACTATCGCATCACTGAGAAACTTGGCGTTGGAGGCCAGGGAACGGTTTACAAAGCCGTTGATGGAAAACTGGGTCGCACGGTTGTTGTCAAAGTTCTCCCTACCGAACTCACCGCTAGAGAAGCAAACCTGAAACGTTTTGAAAGAGAAGCCCGGCTCGCTTCGTCATTGGACCATCCCAACATCTGCACGATCTTCGATCTGGACGAAGTCGACGGCGTCCATTTTATTGCGATGCAACATGTGGAAGGCAAGAACGTTCGGCAACTTGTTGCTGGTCGACCACTCGATTTGAAAACTGCGGTGTTGATTGGTTTGCAGGTCACCGATGCACTCGCCGCAGCGCATAGTCGAGGCATCATTCACCGCGACATCAAGTCGGGCAATGTAATGGTCACGCCCGCGGGCCAGGTCAAGGTCCTTGATTTCGGCTTAGCAAAACTACTCGACGAAGACGAAGCAAGAACCAGTGGTATTCATCGCACGGAACTCACTGAAATCGGTGTTCCTTACGGCACTGCAACCTATGCAGCCCCTGAACAAGCTCGTGGCGATCGCGTCGACAAGCGCGCCGATATCTTCTCAACCGGTGTGTTGCTCTATGAAATGCTAAGTGGGACCTGGCCCTTTCGCGGGAAGACCACTATCGACGTTCGTCACGCAGTTCTTCACGATGCGCCGCGACCAATTTCAGAGTTACGTTCCACGGCAATTCCAGTCCGCTTGCAGAAGATTATCGATCGCGCGATCGAGAAGGAACCGAAGGACCGCTTTCAAAACATGGAAGACTTTCGCAATGAACTGCGCCAGGTCCTTCAGGAGATCGATAGTGGCTCCGCAGTCTTCCAGGCCGTGGTTCCCGAGCCGCCAAGACATCTGCCAGGCGCAAATCCGGTTTCTCGCGCGGTCCGTTGGCTGCGATCGATCACGCGTTCCGATTCGCCGCACGTTACGACTTCGCCGCGCGTTAGTCTCGATGAAACGCCGCAAACGACAGTTGCGGATCGCGACAAGAAGACACTCGCGATCCTGCCGTTTCGAAATTTGAGTAACGATCCAACGAAAAGCTTTTATGAGTTTTCACTGGCCGACGCAGTTATTACTGAGTTGGCAAGAATTCGCTCGTTAGTTGTCCGGCCTTCATCCGTTATAGCGAAGTATCAGGGCCAGTTAATCGATGCGCGTGAAGTCGGCAATGAGTTGAATGCTAATGCTGTATTGACGGCTGGATTTATACACTCGGGCGAGACGTTTCGGGTTACAGCCCAACTCCTCGATGTTAATTCCGGAGAGATCTTGTGGAGCGATCGGATCGACACGGCCGCTGCTGACATCATTGCCTTACAAGACACAATCGCTCAGCGCATCGTCGAAGGTCTGCGGCTGGAGTTAAGTCCGGCAGAACAAGTCGGGACCGGCAAATCGTCGACGAAGAACCCTGCTGCTTATGAACAATATCTGCGTGGTCGCGATCTGTTTGCTCGTTTTATTTTCCGAACTTTAGCTGAAGCAGACTGCGCTGAAGCAATCCAGCATTTCGAAAGAGCGATCGATCTCGATTCCAACTTCGCCCTTGCCTACGACGGGCTCGGCGCGTGTTATGTCAATCGCGTCTTCAAAGGATTTGGCGGCGCTGAAGACTACGAACAGGCTGAGGAAGCATTCGGTAAAGCGCTGGCGATTGATGACAAGCTCTGGGAAGCGCGCATGCTGATGGTGTTTGTCTATCTCTGGCGTGGTGAAAAACAGAAAGCGCGCGATGAAGTGGCCCGCACGCGGCGCGAAGCTCCAAACGAAGCGGTTGTCTACTTTGTTAAGGCGCTGCTGCATCGCCTCGATGGAGAATACCGGCGCGCGCTGCGAAGTTATGATCGCTTAGTGCGTTTGGATCCGGCTGCGCATGTGGTCGCCAGTTATAGCCGGGCGCTGGTCTATATGTACATGGCCCAGTTCGACGAGGCGTTCAGGCAACTGGACAATGCTGAAGAACCTGACAATCCCTTAGTGCGCACGTTTCGCGCGCTTGGTTTGTATTACACTGGACAGACGGACGCCGCTGCCGAGTTGATGCATGATGTTGTTGACAAACATCCAAACATGCACGGCATCCGACCTTTCATGGCAATGTTTTTGAGCGCCCAGGGAAAACACGAAACCGCGCTCGCGCAACTTACTGACGCGGTCAAACGCAATGGCGAAGTCGATGCCGACATTGCCTACTCGATTGGCGGTGTCTACGCGCTCGAAGGCATGGTGACTGAAGCGCTCTCGTGGTTGGAAAGATCTATTGCTTTGGGTAATGAAAATCATCCGTGCTTTGAGAGTGATCCTAATTGGAATAGCTTGAGAACAGATCCACGCTTCGTGGAGTTAACAGGAGCGCAGGCGTCCTCGCCTGCCCGCTCGACAGACAAGGACTCTTAGCTGGCAGACGATATTGCTTAATTTAGCAGGCGGGGACGCCTGCGGTCCTAATGCTCTTAACTTTTGCAGGCGGGGACGCCTGCGCTCCTAATGCTCTTAACTTTTCCAGCAGGCGAGGACGCCTGCGCTCCTATATGAACAGAACAAAACGAACAAGCATGGCGTGGTTAGTGTTGCTTTCATTGGTGCTCACACTGGCGCCGTTCAACGCCTCCGCACAACAACCGGCCACACAGACACCAGCGGCAGCTACACCAACTCCATCGCCGTCTCCGCAACCCTCAGCGACGCCAACCATACGGGCTACTAGTCCCGCCAAATCGCTCGCGGAGCTGCAGTCGCGTATCAACGAAATTCTCGATAAGCCGGAACTCGCTTCGGCGATGGTGGGAATAAAAGTCGCCTCACTCGACACGGGAAAAATTTTGTTCGAAGAGAACGCGCAGAAGTTGTTGCGTCCGGCTTCGAACATGAAGATGTACACAGTTTCGACCGCGCTCGATCGCCTGACTCCTGACTACAGATTTACAACTTCTGTCTATGCACCCGTACGACCCGATAACTCCGGAGTAATCAAGGGTAATCTAACCATTTTTGGGCGTGGCGATCCGTCACTCGCCGCACGCTTCAATAATGGCGACTACTTCAAAGCCATCGATGATCTGGCTTCAAAAATTGTTGCGGCGGGCGTGAAGCGAGTTGATGGAGATCTGATCGGCGATGAAAGTTATTTTGTTGGACCACAGTACGGCGCCGGTTGGGAATGGGAAGATCTAACGTGGTACTACGGCGCGGAAGTTACACCACTGACAGTTAACGACAATGCGCTTGACCTGTTCATCAAGCCGGGGCCAGTAGTCGGCAAACCAGCATTGATTACGACTGGACCACCCGATCCGCTGCTGACAATCGTTAACAAAGTGACGACTGCGCCGAAAGGAGCGCATCGTGAACTTTCAATCTCGCGTGATCTTGGGGCCGATGTAATAACCATCACCGGCAGCATCGCGCTTGAAGATAAAGGCTATACCGGCGGAATCGGCATTTCGCATCCGGCCATGTTGTTTGTTTATCTTTTGCGCTCGGCGCTTGCCAAACAAGGCGTGACTATCAAAGGTCGCTCAAGAACGCAGAACCTGGAGACAGACGTTAGCGCCGTAAAAAACACACAGCCGATCATCACGGCGAGTATGACCGCAACGCCCAAGCCAACGCCGGTTGAGATCGCGACTTATCAATCGCCGCCGTTTAGTTTGATCGCGGCGCAGACATTAAAGCCGAGTCAAAATTTATATACCGAACTGATCCTGCGAACATTGGGCAAAGTCGTAGCGCCAACTGTTACCGACAACGCGAACCCGACCTCGGAAGATTTGGGTCTCGAAGCAGTCAAGACTTTTCTACAAAGCGCCGGCATCAGACCCGAGTCGTTAGTCTTGAGTGATGGTTCCGGACTTTCGCGCAACGACATGATCACAGCGGAAGCGTCGGTCCAGTTGTTGACGTTTATGAGCCGGCATCGCTTCGCCGACGTCTTTCGTAACGCGCTGCCGATTGCTGGTGTTGATGGAACGTTGCGTAGTCGATTCAAAAACACCCCGGCGGAAAATAATCTGCGGGCCAAGACGGGGTCGCTGAGTTCGGCGGCGAGTTTGAGTGGTTATTTGACGACAGCGGCAGGCGAAAAACTCGTGTTCTCGATCATGGTGAACAACTTCGAAAGCGCCGTCGAGCCACGCCAGATCTGCATCGATCCAATCGCAATCTTGTTGGCTTCATTCACTGGAAAATCCGATCAGTAACTATGCTTTAGTTCCTCTCAGCGTCTCTGCGTACTCCGCGTCTCTGTGTTGAAATTGACGGCGCGGCAATTGGCCCCCCAGTTTTAACACAGAGACGCCGAGACATATATCGAACCGAATCACATGCCTATCAACTTCATCAAATTCCACGGACTCGGTAACGACTACATCGTCATCGAATCGGATCAACTCAATGCCGTCTCCGATCTCGGCGACTTCGCAAAACGCATTTGCAATCGCCACTACGGCGCTGGCTCCGACGGCATCGCTATCGTTGGTGAACCCGCCCATCCTGAAGCCGACTTCAACGTCAGAATTTTCAATCCTGACGGCAGCGAAGCAAATCTTTCCGGCAACGGCACTCGTTGCGCTGTTGCGTATCTTTATTATCAAGGCCTCTGGACAGCCGAGAGACTCAAGCTCAGCACGCGTTCCGGGCTGAAACGCTATCTACTACTCAACCGTGACGGCGGCAAGTTTCTTTTTGAGTCGGATCTCGGCGAACCTGGCTTTACTCCAGCTTCAATTCCGATGGACGTCGATCCGTCGCTGGCTCACGTCGTCGGTTATCCATTAACAATGGGTGATGAGACGTTCTTAGTCACTGCCGTCCAGGTTGGTAATCCCGTCTGCTGCATCTTCGTCAATGATTTCGACGAACTCGACTGGCGCCGCATCGGTAAAGAATTGGAAGTCCATCCACAGTTTCCCCAACGCACGAATGTTGTCTTTGTTCGCGTTGACGATCGCGACAAGATCGAACTCCGGATCTGGGAACGCGGCGTGGGCGAAACGACAGCCTCGGGTAGTTGTTCGTGTGGTGGCGCGCTCGCCTCGATGCTCAACAACAGGACGGATGGCGACGTACGCGTGATCACTGAAGGCGGCGAAGTAAAAGTGAAATGGGACGGAAGCCAGGTTGTGATTACGGGAACGGCTGAAGTAGTCTATGCGGGCAAGTGGTTGTCATAACTCCCAGACAAAAACAAGGCCCGGTCCCCCATGAAATCTTCCCGACGTACTTATCTGTACTCGATTTTAATCCTGCTCGCGATCTCTCCATTCTCCGGTTGCACGAAAAAAGTAATTAGCGAAACCAAACCCGCGCCGGTTGAACCACCAAAGCCGCCCGCGTCCGTGCCCATGTGGCTCGGCAGTCCTGCGCGCAACTTCTATGGCACTGGTCCATGGTCCAACGAACCGTTGCAGGTCGTCTGGGAAATTAAGACCGGTTCGATGGCGGGACGATTACATAAAGATCCGTGGGGCGGGACGAGTTGGCCCGGTCAGCCATCAGTCGATGAAAATAACGTTTACTATCCATCCGCGGATGGCAATGTTTACTGCGTTGATGTACGCGATGGCAGCATCGTCTGGAAATTCAAAGCGGAAGACAGCTTCAAAGCTACGCCGGTGATTGCCGGCGATCGCATCATCGCCAGCGGGTTGGACCATTACGTCTATTGCCTCAATCGCAAAGACGGCACACTCATCTGGAAATACAAGACCGGATTTGAAGTCGATTGCGGTTCCGCTGTAGTCGACGGCAAAGTCTATTTTGGCGGTGAAGACTATTACTTCTACTGCCTTAACCTTGAAGACGGATCAGTCGTCTATAAGACAGAACGACTCGGCTCGATGGAAGGAAGTTTTTCGATCGTCGACGGGCGCATCTATACCAGCACTGAACAAGGAAATCTGTTTTGTCTGAATATGGCCGACGGCAAGATCATTTGGAAAGCACTCATCGGCGCTGACTCGGATTCAACCCCGGCTGTTGCCGATGGCTTTGTGTATACCGCGGCTGAAAATGGTTTTGTTTATTGTTTCCGACAATCGGATGGTCAGCTAGTTTGGAAGTTTCACACTGAAGGCCCCAGCAATGGAATCTGGGCCAGTCCGATCGTTGCTAATGGACGAGTGCACATAGGCTCGAGTGATCACTACTTGTATTGTCTAAGCGGAGACAAAGGCGAAGTGATCTGGAAATACCGGGCACGTGGTCCAATCTGGGGAACGTCGCCCGTGGTCGATGGTCGAGTGGTTTTTGGTGACAAGGCCGGTTGGATACATACGATATCGGCTGATGATGGTCACTCGATCAGCGAACTGAAGATTGGTGATAATATCAATGCGACACCGGCAGTATTGAATGGAAGAATTTATATCGGCGCTTTCAATGGCAAGCTCTACAGCTTGAAGTAACTTGTTAGTTTATATCGTCGACAACACGATTGATGGTCAAGGCGCAAGCCCACGTGAAGTGCGTGCGGTGTTGGGACGCAGGGTCCCCGAACTCGAGATTTTGATCGAGCCGTTTCATCAAGTCTCACTCGAGCGAATCGATACTCTTCGTCCGTCACACATCATCCTCAGCGGCCAAAGTCATCCCTGGCACATGTACACACCAGAATCGCTGGCCGGTGTTTTCGCAGTAATAAAACAAGCGGGCCAACCGATTCTCGGGTTGTGTGGTGGACACCAGCAAATTGCTCTTGCTTACGGAGCAGAAGTCGGACTGATGGAACGACTCGAACCTGGTGAAGGATACAACGGCGCCAGGAGAGAACGAGGGTTCTTTCCAGTCACCAATACCGGTGAAGGATTGTTCGCCGGACTGCCTGCCGACATCACCGTTTGGCATAACCACTGTGACGAAGTAAAGAACATTCCTGAAGGCTTTCGCATCACCGCCTCAAACGAAACTTGCCGGATCCAGGCGATGGAACAGGAAGGCAGACGCCTTTTCGGAATACAATTTCACCCGGAACTGTTCAACGACGATTATCCTCAAGGCCGTCAAGTAGTTGAGAACTTCCTGCACTCATAATTAGGTCAATTTGCCTGGTTTTCCATGTTAAGTCTATGTGACTGTATTGGTTTTTTCTAAGTCACGATATTTCACAAATTAGCTTCAATTCTTCCGTTTTCCTAGCGAAAGTCGGCCATTTCTACGTTGGACACCTTTCAAAACCATGTGCTAGGGTGCTTTGAAATCGTGAGCTTCAGCTCACTTTTTTGCTTTAACTATTCCAGTAACTTCTCAGCGCACCGCATCAAGGATGCAAGCCCCCAACCTCGGCTGACGTCAATAGACTCCTAGAGCCCGGGGACGAGTCATAGGAAAGAATGGACTCGCGCAGGACGCTGAAAGTCGCAGTACATCGGTAGGAGACCCGAATTTGAAAGTGAAGTCAATTTTTAGTGGAAGTGCGCTTCTTTGTTCAGCACTTCTTGGTAGCTCTTTGATA
The DNA here is from genome assembly GCA_036518995.1 of Pyrinomonadaceae bacterium. GTDB lineage: Bacteria > Acidobacteriota > Blastocatellia > Pyrinomonadales > Pyrinomonadaceae > PSRF01. Next base: position 34,432 of record DATDMC010000120.1, read on the forward strand.
ATTTCCGCCAGTTCTTCAGCGGCGGAGCCCCGTCCTCTCCAAACTCAACAACAAACTAAACCAAACGGAGAAACGTCCACCACTGTCGCAGATGAAAAAGGAAGTGTCGGAGAAGTTGTTGCGGCAGCTATCAATCAACCAGAAACTGTGGCGCCACCAACTTCATACGTTGCGACGGCTTACAGTTTGAGAGGCCGCACAGCCAGTGGCCGGACAGTGAGCAAGGGACTAATTGCTGCCGATCCGCGGCTCCTGCCTTTAGGATCGCGAGTGAAGGTCGAAGCCGGAAATTATAGTGGCGAATATCTCGTCGCGGATACTGGCGGCGCTGTTCGTGGACGTCACATCGATATCTGGACGCCAACATCGCGCGAAGCAATGCGTTTTGGCAAACGCACAATTAAGCTCACGGTGTTGAGCTGGGGTGGAAAAAAGAAGACCCAGACTGTGAAGAAGTAGTTTTTACTCGAGCGGCAAACAACGAATACCACGTGGCAGAAATGTCGCGTGGTATTTTTGTTTCAGCGCGCGTGTTAAGATTCAGCCATCCGCTATCAAATTGATTCTTATCGAGGTCGTCGAGATCTGATGTCTTCGCAGCAAACTGCCAATCAACGCAATCAACAAATACCCATTGCTGAACCACTCGTTGAAGTCCGGCGAGGTGCGATTACGGAATCGCGCCATCGTGGTCACGTGGTCGTAGTTGAACCAGATGGACAAATTAAAAATTACCTGGGTGCGCCTGAAAACGTAACGTTCCTTCGTTCGTCCGCAAAGCCGTTTCAGGCGATACCATTACTTGTTTCAGGCGCGGCGGACCATTTTGGTTTCACCGACGAAGAAATCGCGCTTGCTTGTGCTTCACATAATGGTGAACCGATCCATACAGCAATCGCTGCCGGTATGTTGAAAAAGATCGGACTTGGACCGGAAGCACTCAAGTGTGGCGTGCACGAACCGTACAGCCACAAGGCTGCTGCTGAACTGCGCGCGCGTGGTGAAGTTCCGAACGTTCTTCATAACAACTGTTCGGGTAAGCATGCAGGTATGCTCGCCGTTGCCAAACATCTTGGCGCGCCAATCGAAACTTACGATCTGGCTGAGAATCCCGTGCAACTGGCAATCGGTAAAGTTGTCGCTCAGTTTTCCGATATCGCACTGGAAGATCTGTCGGTGGGAATCGACGGCTGCGGTGTTCCCGTGTTTGGCATCACAATGAAGGCGATGGGATTGGCATTTGCCCGGCTCGTTAAGCCGCCGGCAGATTTCGATCAAGCCACGAAAGACGCATGCGCGCGTATCGTTAAAGTGATGACTGCGTACCCGGAACTTATCGGTGGCACACACGATCGGCTCGACACAGAAATCATGCGAGCTGCGCCAGGACAGATTGTGTCAAAAGTCGGCGCCGAAGGTGTTTACACAGCGGCTATTGTTCCGAGCGAAGCATGGCCCAATGGTTTAGGCCTGGCGCTGAAGATTGAAGATGGCGACGATCATCGCGCGCGGCCCACGGTAGTTATCGAAGCGCTGCGACAGCTTGGTGTGTTGAAGGATGAGTCGTTGGAGGCGGTGGCTAAATACGCGTTCTTTCCGGTGAAGAACCGGCGTGGCGATGTAGTTGGGGAGATTCGTGCGTCGTTTGCGTTGCGTGAGCCGATGTCGGAGAAGGTTTAGGACCGCTCGGAAAGTCGTTGTGGCCGGCCTCCATGTGGTTGTAGCCGGCCTCCATGTCGTTGCGGCTTGGCCGACTGTTGTGAGGAATGGCTCTGCCTTCCGTCAAGCGCACTGCAATTTTGGGCTACGCCGTTCGTCCGTAGGTGGTTCTCGATCTTTATTATTAATGACGGAACCTAAGTGAGGGCATAGCCCTTCCTCACAACAGTCGGCCAAGCCGCAGTAGTATGATAATGATTTTGCAAAAGTCACAACTCTAGTGGCGATGATGCATATCGGACGATGAGCACTAACGAACAACTCGGTCCACCATTAATGCGCGACGCGAAAGGCAAAGTCGACGTCGATTCCATTCCCGAGGTTATTGAATGGTTTCTGAAGTACGATCAGCGGGTCGCAAGTATCAAACATCCCGCTATCGAAGAAGTCTTTCAATGGAAGCAACAACAGAGTCAATCGAACGGCGAACAAGTCTTCACTTTCAAACAAGCTGAAGATCGATTAGCGATCGGCATCATCCAGGCAATCGCCGACAATCCCAGTGAAAGCGAACTCCACAACTGGATCAGTCAACTGCTAAACGCTCTCGACACTGCAGCGAAAGCAAATGCGTCGCTCACTGAATCCTATAAACTCGACTCACAAGGCGGCGCTTCAATTCTCAAGCAAGCGGAAAAGATCCCGTTCAAACGCGGACGTGATGAGTTTTTGATGAATTGCTGGATCCAAAATTTGTGCACCGCTGAAGCAAGAGTCCTCGGCTGGTTATACAAAGAATTCTACAACCACCCTTACGCACCTTAGTCCAATGACTCCTGAGATACGTTCTCTTTTTCCCGTCACGAAGAATCTTGTCTATTTGAATCATGCGGCAGTGTCGCCACCGCCGACATCGACTATTGCGGCAATCGAAGCACAACTAAAAGACGTAAACGAAAATGGCTCGTTGCATTTTCAGGATTGGATCGCGACTAAAGAGAAGGCGCGACAACTACTCGCAAGTATGTTAGGCGCGAAACCGGCGCAAGTTGCCTTCATGCGAAACACCTCCGACGGCTTGTCGACAATTGCCAACGGATTGTCCTGGAAAGCGGGTGATAACCTCGTCACCTTCTCGCGAGAGTTCCCGTCAAACATCTATCCGTGGCTGCGCTTACGCGAGGCTTTTGGGGTTGAAGTTCGGATGTGTGATGAACGCGATGGTCGCATCGACTTCGATGAACTCGCGAGGCTGGTTGATAGCAATACGTGCTTGATTTCCATCAGTCATGTGCAATACGCGTCCGGCTTCCGTGCCGACCTTGAGCGTTTGGGACAACTTGCACGAAAGCATGATGCGTTGCTGGTGGTTGACGTGATTCAGGCGCTCGGCGTCGTGCCCATAGACGTCTCAGCCCAACTTGTCGACGCAGCGGCCGGCGCCGGACACAAGTGGCTCTTGTCGCCCGAAGGCGTTGGCTATCTCTATCTGTCCGATCGCGCCCGCGAAAGAATTCAACCGACTCTGGTGGGCTGGATTAGTGTTCGCGACCCGGAGGATTACAACAATTTCGAACAGCCCTGGAACGAAGGTGCGCTCGCGTGGGAAACCGGAACGGGTCCGGCGTCGCTCTTTTACGGATTCAAGTCGAGCCTGGAGTTGATCACAAACACTGGCGTCCGTGCGATTGCAGAATATCTTCAAGAGTTAACTGACTATCTGTGTGAAAGAGTGGCAACGAAGGAATACGACATCGTAAGTTCTCGTTTACCCGGTGAAAAATCGCATATCGTTTGTATCAAGCATCGCGGCGACTTCAATGCGATGAAACTCTACAGTCATTTGAAATCTCGCAACATTATTACCGCGCCGCGCGGTGATCGGCTCCGCATCGCACCTCATCTCTACAACACTCGGCAAGACATTGACGCGCTGATCGAGTCGCTTCCGTAGATGTATTGACCGATTACCGTTCGTTAGTACACTCGGGTTTGTACTGAACAAATACGCTCGGCCCATTCCTCTCTTCTATCTGAGTCGCCTATTTTCAATAGAACCCAAAAATCCTAGTAAAACTCTCCATTCGATCTTGTAACTGGTACCCGATCCTATTGGCACGGTCATTGCCAAAGATAGAAACAGAACAAGGAAGGGTAGATAAGGGTAAATCGGGTCAGGCTCAAATAACTGCGGTGAGTGGAGGCTTTGGGGGAGGCATCCTCTCACATGATGTAGAGCAGGCGTTTGGCTCTTTGGGGGAACAGAGTGACGCTTGTAACGCAGTTAAGAGAGCAACAATGAGCGGTGCTGCTGATTGACGTCTTGACGGGGCTTGGGGGAGCCTCCCAGGAAAAATCAGCAGCCCGCACTTTATTTGATTTGGTTAGATATAAAGAAAAGGGCTCGCAGACGAAAGTCGGCGGGCCCTTTGTTATTTAAGATTTCAGATTGAAGTTTTCAGATTGGCCGTTCTCGAATCACAGAATGCCCCGAAGGAGCTACGTAACGAAGTCCGGGTTGCCGCTTCGGCTACCCTGGGTAGATTGCCTACCACTACCTACCAACCGCAACGCGGTTGCGATTAGCTGAAACCTCAATGACGCAACCGCGTTGCGGTTGATACCTCTGCGCCGCTTTCCCAGGGTAGCCGAAGCGGCAACCCTGGGCTTTGGGTCGTTGCCCCTTCGGGGCAAACACTCACCAACGAATTTGATGAATTGATCTTGATTGGGCCAGTATGTGATTACCATTGAGCGCTATGCTTAGCGACCAATCTGAAATCTTCAATCTGCAATCTGCAATCTACCGCCCCGGTCCCAGTAATCGCGCCGGATCCGTCTGTGGCGTCAGTTCGTCGATATTCAACCTGAGCATACCGCCAGCATCCGAAAATACTTCCTGCGTCTTTTGTTGAGCGCGGCGGCGGGTAAACAATAGCGCTCCGATTAGTCCGCCCAAGCCCAGGCAGCCTACCAATGCAAAGCCCGACGCTTTAATGACCGCGATAAATACGCCGAGCGTTGTCTCAACGTAACGTTTTTGAGCTTCTTTATAAATATTCGGGTTGTCGCCCAGCCACTGCACAACCTGTTCGTACTTCACCTGGTCAATCAGCTTCTTCGCGCTCTCATTATCGGCCGCGTCAAACACGAGCACGGAGTAGTTCCCGACTCGCTTGTAGGCAGTTGGTGCGGGCTGACCGAGTTTCCACAGTTCCTGAATCTTTGCAACGATCCGATCGTCGTTCTCTTTCGCAAGTTGAGGAGTGTTGTACTCGACCAGTAAAACTTTGCCGCCCTCAGTACTAACAAACGCAGCATCCGCGTTTTTGTCGGTTTGAATTGCGTCTAAAATAGCCTGGCCAGGTAATAAAGAATTCAGGTTATCGAACCGCGTAAGAAACGTAGCCTTCTTTTGAGACTCGTTGGCATTCGGCAGGTGCTTCACTAAGGCAGGTATGTCCGCTTCACCCGCATCAATCGTATCCGCAAAACCCCTGGCAAAAGCATCTGGAACGGGAGTCGGCGCTTTCAGCAGGGTGGTAATGCCAACGAACTCAGTGCCTTTAAAAAACCAGATTCCCCGGCTAAGCGTAATGCTTGCAGTTCCGTAGTCATTCTTCAAATCAACGGTCGAACCATCCTGACGGTAGTCAGAAGCGACAACACTCAACCAGGAATATGCCTCGGTGTCCTGATGGAATTTAATGACCTCAACCAGCAAACGATTGCCACCGGCCTCATACTGCGCGGTCGCGCTTTGGGCAATCGACGCAATCGCCGGATTCAACGAAGCGTCTGCGGCAGGCGCCTGGATTCGTCTAAAGCCGGCGACTTGAGCCGGAAACCACGCATCAAGTTCGGCCTTCGGCACGTCCGCAAATGCAGACGGAACGGCCATAACAATCAAAATAGCTGCCAGTGATAGAAACTTAAATAACCGCAAGACAAACTCCCGCTGCCAAAGTTAACTCTGTGATTAGAAACCGCCTGGGTTTTGATGTTCCCAAACGCTGGATTGGCAGCACGCGAATCAGTTTAATGCCAGCGTCTTAGTTCGCGCAAAAGCAGGTCGGCGTAGTGTCTCGGAGTGCTGATGTTGTGCATCACAATCGTCCCGCCAACTTCGCTGGCATTGTCGACGATGATGTCGCCGAAGCCCATGATTCGTTGAGGAATGCTGGCTGAAACAGTGACGTCCTGGACTTTACTCAACGGAATGTTGCGAGTCGTACGCGCGACGAGCCCCTTATCAATCTCGAGCTTGGAATCGGTCACCGTGTAACGAATCATGTTCCGTTTGATGTGGTAATAGGCGGGAAACAGAAGCAGCGCCAACGCCAGCAGCACTGAAATGTAGGCTGGCACACCGACATAGGCGAGCAAGAACACCAGGGCGATACCGGCAAGCACGGCCAAAACATAACCGGCTTTAATGAAAATCATAGTGGGACGAACGGTAAAAACAACGTGCTCCAGATCGTCGTCACCGGTGCGTTCCAATCCGTTCGCCTGGAGTCGAGCAATGCGAGTGGACTCGGGATCGTTGGCCGCAGCGCCACAATTCGAACAAAAGCGAACTCCCGGTGCGATGTATGCGCCACAAGAACATGTCATGAGATTAGCGATAGCTCCTTTGCCACCAACCGACAGGTCAAATAGTCAGTACCACCTCGCGGTAGCGGGTGGGTCTGCTAGAACTACAGCAAGTATTTGCCTTGACTGCCCACCCACTACCGCGAGGTGGTACTGACAAGCCGAACGCGCTTTGCAGCGGAATGATACCTAATGCGTCTTAAATACCAAACGAGGCGGAGACCGTGAAAGGTTCCGCCCCAAAAGCATTTTCGATTTCCAATTGAAGGTATTTCCGATTTCCAATTGGTGATTGCCGATTGGCGCTAAGCAAACCGCTTGCAAAACCGATTACGGTTGTGCCGCGGCTTGGCCGCCTGTTGTGAGGAATAGCTCTGCCTTTCCGTAGCAAGAACCCGTAAAATTGACTACGTCTTTTTTTCTATACTCAACTCCAGAATGAACTACAAAGAAGGCGCAGCCTAAATAAGAGGGCTGCTACCAACGGAAAGGCAGAGCCATTCCTCACAACAGACGGCCAAGCCAACCCATGAAGTTAGTGCTGACTTCAAGTGGCCCTTCGGCAACACGCCAATCGGCATTCGGCAATCGACAATCGCCAATCTCTTCACTGGCTGATTAGCTGCAGTCTTCCATCCGGAAGTCGTGCCATGTAGACGCTTCGTTCGTATACGTTCAATGGTTTAGGATCTCTGCGTTCAACTTCGGCGACCTGGGCCCGCGTTAAGTGGTTCGCGTTGGCCGCCGCATTGGGATCGCGAATCAGACTGTAGCGGCGCCCGATTCTGCGTACATATTCCTGAGTTTCACTGTAGGGTGGAACGTTGTAACCAAACTTGAGCACCGCGCCTTCACCCGCGTTATAGCCGGCCAACGCGAGATTCACATCACCCGAGAACATATCGAGCAGGAAGCGCATGTAACGGGCGCCGCCTTCAATGTTCTGCTTTGGGTCCCAAATATTAGTGACGCCAAAACGAGCGGCAGTCGGCGGCATAAGCTGCATCAGTCCCCGCGCACCTTTGTAAGACATTGCGCGCGCCTTAAAGCTCGACTCCTGGTGCATGATCGAATACAGCAGCAGCGGATCGACTGAATTACGTTTGCCGGATTCGACGATATAGCCGTCAACGTCGGCGTTACCTGTCGTGAAGCCGTTCATTGAAGGGTTGAGCTGCTGGCTTGTTAGTGAAACGAGTGCTTCAGGTCCCGGCGTGTACTTAAAGTTCTCACTGGCAGTAAGTTTTTTGCCCTTCCGTTCTGGCCTTTTGGGTGTTTCGACCACTGGAGTTTGAACCCGGACGCCATTCGCAAAATCGAAATTATCGATTTGATAGGCTCCCTGGGCGGCAGCAGCGGCAGCGGAGAGAAAGATGAGTGCTGATAAAGCTAAGAATTTTTGCATTTGTTTCGTAAATTGCCGCCGAGCTTACGGGGCGCTTGTGGATTTCGAAGTGAGGTAAAGCGTGGTGGCTACTGAAACCAGCCAGTGGGAATAGTAACACGACTGTTGAACGATTGCCAACAACGTTTCCCGAGTTTCGGGTTCCGAGTTTCGAGTCTCAAGTTTCGAGTTTCGATTCTCAGGTGCAGGATGTCAGGCTGGCCGAGCCTGACGCTTTGGACCTTAAACTCGAAACTTTGAACTCGAAACTTTAAACTTTGGACTTCGGACTTTGGACTCTGGCCCCCCTCTTGACAACAGTAGTATCATCTTCACGCATTATCCGAAGCGCCTCACAACCAACGTAACTCGCGCGCATCTGCGCGCCTCACAAAAAGGAAAATGAACATGAAGAGACTACTTACTCTCACACTGCTACTTCTCTGTGTGCTCAGTGTCGGTGTGCACGCTCAGGACTCGTCTTCGTCAACTTCTACCAGGACTGCGACGAAACAAACCAAACGTGGACCAGTCTTTCGCGCCACGAAAGACCAGATCAACCAGGCCCAGGCAATCTTGAAATCTCGTGGTTTCTATGCGGGAGAACAGGTGGGCAAACTTGATGATGCAACGCGAGAAGGCTTGCGGAAGTATCAGCAGGCGGAGGGTCTGAAAGTTACCGGCACGCTAAACAAAATCACTCTCGAAAAGATGAACATCGTTCTTACTGATAAACAGAAGACGATGTGATCTTGATCAACCCGATCGGTGGCAACAAGCCTTAACGTTGCCACCGATCAATATAGAACCGTTAATTAGGAGCGCAGGCGGCCTCGCCTGCCTGCTTAGTTAAAAAGCCGTCGGGCTCAGAGAACGATCTAAATCTTACAAGCAGGCGGGGACGCCTGCGGTCCTATGGTGCCGCCGCAAGCAGTCGCTCGATCACGCTGTAGCTTTGTTCCAGCGCGTCGCCGAGTTTTTCCGGCTGGCTCCCACCGCCTTCAGCCATGTCCGCTTTGCCGCCACCTTTACCACCTACAATCGGCGCGAGTTCCTTAATCACTTGACCCGCCGGAACTTTCTTCGTCAAATCATCGGAGGTACGGACGATCAACGACACTTTTCCCTCGCTGCTTCGACCCAGCACAACCACGCCCGACTTGATACGAGCTAACAACGTATCAGACAACTGCCTCATCGCGGCGGCATCGAGTCCACTTGCTTCACGAGCCAGAACTTTGACTCCGGAAACATCTCGCGAGTCGTCACCATTCGACGACGTACCAATCGCTCCGCTGGCGATCTTAAGTCGCAGATCATCTGCGTCGCGACGGGCCTTCTTCAATTCATCCTGCAACTTGCTGATGAACGCCGGCAATTCATTTCGTGACGTTCGCAAACCACTGCTCAACTCATCGACCAGCACTTCACTCTCGCGAAAACGTTCGTAAGCATCAACGCCTGTAATCGCGCGAATTCTTCGCACACCCGAAGCGATCGACTCGTCGCTCGTAATCTTGAACAAGCCAATATCACCAGTCGCGCGCACGTGTGTACCACCGCAGAGCTCTTTGGAAAAAATCCCTTCGACTCCCTTGATGGAAAGCACACGAACTTGCTCGCCATACTTCTCACCAAACAGCGCCATCGCTCCAGACTGCATAGCTTCTTCAATCGCCATTTCGTCTGTTTGCACAGGCTCGTTGCGCAGAATGTGATAGTTAACGAGGCGCTCGATCTCTTCCTTCTCTGCTTGAGTCAATGGTTGATAGTGTGAGAAGTCGAAACGCAGATAAGTTGGCGCTACCACCGATCCGGCTTGCTTCACATGTGTGCCCAGAACTTCGCGCAACGCCGCGTGCATTAAATGGGTCGCAGTATGATTACGACGCGTCGCATTTCGTTTCTCAACATCAACTTCAGCCGCAACCGTATCGCCAACCTTCAACGTTCCTCGTGCAACTTTCACCTTGTGAACGATCAGTCCCTGGGCCGGCGAATAAGTATCGAGCACGGTAGCGAAAGCATCAGCGGTTGTAAGCGTGCCGGCGTCGCCAACCTGGCCACCGCTCTCGGCATAGAAAGGCGTGTGGTCCAACACAACCTCGCCTTCTTCGCCTTCGTTAAGTGAAGAAACTTCAGTGCCTTTCAACAGAACGACTACATTGGCGTTTTCGACTCTTGTCGTTACATAGCCACGAAAATTGGACCGATTAAGTTTGCCTGCTATCTCCGCATAAATCGGATTCGCTTTCGCTTTGGCCTCCGGTTTTTCGTGACCATCGGCATGCTGCAATTCCTGAAGCGCCGCATCAAAACTCTTGTTGAATTCTTCTTCCTCAACCACGAACCCGCGTTCTTCGAGGCCAACGCGAATCAAATCGCGTGGCGTACCAAACGTATCGTACAAACGCGCCAACGATTTATATTCAGGCACAGCGCCTTTGGTTGACGTAAACAGCTCATCCAATTTGTTCAAGCCAACTGTCAGCGTTGAACTAAACCGCTCTTCCTCCAAACTCACCATCTTCTCGATGAACGCGCGCTGAGTTTCAAGTTCCGGATACGCGTCTTTCATTTGATCGACAACAAAGTTCGTCACTTTGTTAAAGAACGGGCCTTCAAACTTGAGCCGGTGATGGCCCTGGTAAATCGCCCGGCGCATGATCTTGCGGAGCACATAATTGCGACCTTCATTGCCCGGCAAAATTCCATCAGCAATCGCAAACGCAGCGGCGCGCGCATGATCGGCAATCACGCGCATCGCAAAACCTTCCTGCGTCGCAGCCTCGTAATGCTGATCTGCGAGCCCCGCCGTAAACTCGATGATGGGCCGAACCAGATCTGTATCGTAGTTCGATTTAACTCCCTGGAGGACAACAGCCAGTCGTTCAAGTCCAGCGCCGGTATCAACCGATGGCCTGGGTAGATCTGTTTGAACAATCTCTCCGGCCGCATTCAGGCTACGCTGAAACTGCATGAACACGAGGTTCCAGATCTCCATCGTGTCGTCGCCTGGTCCATTTACTAACTCGGGACGATTTTTAGTTGGATCGTCCGGATCTTCACCCATGTAGTAATGAATTTCGCTACATGGACCACATGGTCCGGTGTCGCCCATCTGCCAGAAATTGTCCTTCTCACCAAAGCGCAAAATCCGTTCGCGCGGTGCGCCAATTTCTTCCCAGAGCCTCGCCGCATCGTCATCGTCTTTATAAACACTGAACCAGAGCCGGTTGAGTGGAAGCTTGTAAACGTCAAGCAACAACTCCCAGGCAAACGCGATCGCTTCTTTCTTGAAATAGTCGCCGAACGAAAAGTTGCCGAGCATCTCAAAAAATGTGTGGTGCCTGGCAGTTTTACCCACTTCGTCGAGGTCATTGTGTTTGCCACCGGCGCGAATACATTTCTGCGACGTGGTAGCGCGCACATACTCGCGTTTCTCCTGGCCCAGAAAGACGTCTTTAAACTGGTTCATGCCGGCGTTGGTGAACAACAACGTCGGATCATTTGCCGGCAGGAGTGGGGATGAACGGACCTGAGTGTGGCCGTGTTCTTCGAAGTATTTCAGAAAAAGTTCGCGGATTTCGTTACCAGTCATAGCGAACGCGAGTTTAACATGTCCGATATGCTTTAGCTTCTCGCGTTAAAGTCACCGGCTTACTCTGCGTCTCGGCGTCTCTGTGTTGAAGTCGATCTGCATAATATTGAACCTCGAGACGCCGAGAACGCTGAGACGCAGAGTTGCTAACAGCAGCATCCATCTGACAATCTGTCGCGCATGAGATCGAGCCGCAAATCTGCGTCCGACGCGCCGAGCAATCTCACGCCGGAGGAGAAGCGCAAACGCACTTTTGATCGGGCGATCAAACTGATCTCCGCGAAGTCGCGGTCCGTCGCCGAACTGCGCGAGCGACTCTTAGAGCATAAGAGCGCTACCAAAGCTGATGTAGAAGCAGTGATTGCGCGGCTCAAGGAGTATGGGTATCTCGATGATGAACGATTTGCGTTTAGCTATGCGTCTTTGAAAGTGAAGCAACGCCCGATAGGACGAAGACGCCTCGAACGCGATTTGAAGTTCAAGAAAGTGGAGGGTGCGGTTGCGGACGAAGCGCTTGAACTTGTCTACGCCGAAACTTCCGAAGCGGAGTTAATTGATCGGGCAATTGAAAAACGAGTGCGGCTGAAAGGTCGACCCAGGAATCGTCTCGAGGCAAAGAGTCTATTCGATCATTTGCTGCGGCAGGGTTTTCCGTTTGAGTTGGTGAGTGAAAAAGTGCGGGCCGTTTCAAAAGCAGAGTTAGATGATTAACCCATGCAGATCATTTTTTAGTGTCACTTCAATTAGTGCAGTAAGGAAGGGTGGCTTGCCCCCGCTGCTCTTAAACCAATTAGTCAAATCAGCGGGGGCAAGCCAC
>DATDMC010000121.1:0-22821 GCA_036518995.1 Pyrinomonadaceae bacterium
GTCTCTACAACAAAATTATACTGAGGTGCTTTCATGAAACTCGCATCATCTCTCGTAATTCGAATCGCACTTTGCGTCGCCATCTTACTTGCTGCGCTTCCCATTGTACCCGCTCAACAACCCGCGGACTGTAACGTTCGCGTCACCCTACTTCAAGTAAACGACATCTATCAATTCACTCCCGTGGATCAGGGAAACGCCGGCGGACTCGCTCGCTTACTCACGCTGCAAAAATCTATTCGTGAGGAAAACCCGAACACGCTTTTCATGTTAGCAGGCGATACGCTCTCGCCATCTGTCGAATCGATCACCTACAAAGGCGCGCAAATGATCGAAGCATGGAACGTAGCCGGGCTCGACTATGCGACGTTCGGTAATCATGAGTTCGACTTTGGACCAGACGTTCTTAAAGAGCGCATGAAAGAATCGAAGTTTGGCTGGGTGATCGCAAATGTTGTCGAGAAATCAACCGGCAAAGTGTTTGGGTCAGCCGAACCGTTTGTAATTCGGGAGTTTGGTGGCGTGAAGATTGGAATCTTCGGCCTCGTACTTCCTGAGACGAAATATACGTCACGGCCCGGAGACGATGTTGAGTTTTTGGATCCCTGCACGACTGCGAAGGCAATGGTCAATGAGATACATAAACGCGGCGCAAAGGTGGTCGTGGCACTTACCCACCTGTCGATGCGCGAAGACAAGGAAGTAGCACGTTGTTCTGGAGTGAATCTAATCCTCGGGGGCCATGAACACGTGCTGCTCGAGTCGTACGCCGGCGGCGCTCCGATTTTTAAAATGACTGCTGATGCTCGTGAAATGGGTCGTTTCGATCTAAACATTTCAAAGACGACTGGCGAATTGAGCAGTATCGACTGGAAAGTGATCAAAGTAGATAAGGAAACAAAAGAAGATCCGCTGTTCGCTTCGGTCTATCGAAAATATGCAGGACTCGAAGCGCAACTCGATCAGCCGGTGGGACGAACAGCAGTGCCACTAGAGGGTCGTGGTCCCGAAAACCGAACTCGCGAAACGAACCTGGGAAACTTCGTCGCCGATTCATATCGAAAGGCAGTGCAGGCTGACGTCGCATTAATCAACGGCGGTTCGATTCGAGTTGACGAAATAATTCCTGTTGGTCGATTAGCAGTGCGCGATGTGCTGTCGATTCTGCCGTTCAAGAGCAAACTCATGAAAATCGAAGTCGATGGCGCATTACTTCGCGAAGCCATCGAACACGGAGTCAGTCAGGTTGCGCCAGGCAATCAACCTGCGGCGTTTCCCCAAGTTTCCGGGATTCAGTTTTCCTACGACGCTTCAAAGCCGGCCGGGCAAAGAGTAGTTGACCTTAAGGTGAACGGACAGCCCGTATCGCCAACTAAAAAATATTCGCTGGCCACTACTACCTTCGTTGCTGTTGATGGTGGCGATGGTTACACAATGCTAAAAGGCGCCAATGTTTTGCTGCCACCTGTGCGAGCGGTGCTTGATTCAGAAGCTTTTCGTAGCGCGCTGCCTCCGGGCCGGCCAATCGCCCCAAAGGTGGAAGGTCGCATAGTGCGATTAGACAAACCTGTGATCAAGCGCTCAGAATGTAACTAAGCATGATCTTCGACGACGAATCATCCGAAAAGCGCTGGACCGCGAAAGAACTCTTCAATGAGGCCTACGAAGCACAGCAGGCCCATGACTACGTACGCGCAATCGAACTTTATCAACGCTCGATTGACACGTATCCAACTGCAGAAGCCCACACCTTCCTGGGTTGGGTTTATAGTTTTCAGAGTCGCTACGATGAGGCCATCGAGGAGTGTCTGGAAGCGATTCGGGTCGATGAAACGTTCGGCAACCCTTACAACGACATAGGCAGTTACCTGCTTGCCCAGGGAGACAGCTACGGATCTGTGCGCTGGTTCAAACGTGCTTTGCTTGCGCCACGCTACGAATCTTACGCGTTTCCCCATTTCAATCTGGGGCGCGTTTACGAGAGCCGAAAGAAATTTCTGGAGGCTGTAAAACACTACGGCCTCGCGGTCGAACAAAATCCGGACTTCACTGAAGCTGCCGTGGCATTAAGACGAATGCAAAGCAAGGTGAACTGAAGTTATTGAAGATTTCCAGATTACCGATTTCAGATTGGCCGCTTTTGGAGTGTCATGTTCTCAGCGTCTCTGCGTTCTTTGCGTCTCTGCGTTTAAATTGAGCTGAATGTAGCCGGTCAACTTAAACGCAGAGGCGCTGAGTCGCAGAGACGCTGGGAAAGATAGACTCAAACATAATTTAAATCATGAGTGATTACACTGATCCAGCAATTCGCATTACGTTACTTCCTCGAGATACAAATTCAGTTGGCACAATTTTCGGCGGCGTCATCCTGAGTTACATCGACACGGCCGGAGCAGTTCAGGCCCATCGTCATACACAGATGGAGCGCTTCGTCACCGTGGCTATGCGTGAAGTTATTTTCCATAAACCCGTCTTCGTCGGTGACCTGGTTAGCTTCTATGCTGAGACAGTTCGCGTCGGAACATCTTCGATCACGATAAGAGTGATTGTTGAAAGCGAACGACTCGGTAAAGGAGAAAGAGTCAGAGTAACGGAAGCGGAAGTTATTTACGTCGCAGTCGATGAACACGGAACGAAGACTTCAATCATCATAGAGTAGTGCATGCGTCGCGTAGTGACGATTGACTTTAGCCAGCCATTTTAACGGCTGGTAGCCGTGACGAAACGATCCGCGTCGCGTAGCGACGCCTGACCACCGTCGCATCATTAATTCATGCGTCGCTACGCGACGCGAAATTTATCGCCTCCCTTTCCAGCCATTAAAATGGCTGGCTAAACTCACCTATCGCTACGCGATAGAGCCCCTGGAAAGTCATCTTCCATCTTGCCTTTAGATCGGACATCACAGGAACATTCCTCACGTTACGGTGTCTAACCTTCCGTCTCTCACCCACGGTCCATCAATTCACTCGGAAAGGTCGTAAGCGATGTTTACGTTTGTATTCTTCTATGTGTTCGTGTGTCTCGTTACCGATTTCCAGGAAACGCAAACTGATTTTCACGATCTGGGAAAGCTACTACTCGGCGGTGTAGCTGCGGCAATTGTTTTTGCAATCGCGTTTACGTTCGTCCGTCTACGGCTGCGTGACAAACAACCACAGACCTCGAGTTTTCTCAGTATCAGTGCACCGGAAGAAAAGAATGAGGAAGGTCGATCGTAATTAAGCTGCGAGTTGGTCCGTCACCCAATCAAAGATTGCAGCCTTGAGTTCGTCAAGATGGTCATCGAAGAAGTGGCCCGTATTTGGAACAACAACGAGCTTGACCGGAAAACTTTGTGCGAGCCTGTCGGCGAGCGTGCGGAGTTCCTCAACCTGCCCAAACTCATCACGCTCGCCGTGAACCAAGAGTAGCGGCTTACGACCTTGTTCGAGAAAACTGAAGTCGTATTTATTCACTGGAGTGCCAATACTGATCAAACGCTTGACTCGATCGTCGGTGCTACCGACCGTCATGCCCATCAACGCGCCAAATGAAAAACCGCACAACGTCAGATCCTCACCAGGATACTGTTGGACCAGATAGTCGAGCGCGTCTTTAACATCGTCGATTTCACCTACGCCGTTATCGTGCACACCCGAACTCTGTCCCACGCCGCGAAAGTTAAAACGGAGGGTCGTCAATCCTGCCTCGTTTAATGCAGCGGCGGCACGAAAGACAACTTTATTGTGCATGGTCCCACCGCCAAGTGGATGGGGATGGGCCACCAGCGCCACTCCCTTGCGAGGACTTTCTCTTGGTTCTTTGAGAATTGCTTCTAACTGACCGTGCGCGACCGGAATGAGAAGATTGCCCGCTGGATACATGGTGTTTGTTTTGTGCCTGGTCTTCAGAACTAAACTTCGAGGCCTTTAATAAAAACCCGACTATCCAAAGTGCAATTAGGACTTTGTTTACTCCCGCTTGTTCAAGTTTCGAGTAACTCCAAAGTTAAAACCGCCCTTCCTAACTGCGCTACTCAACGTTCTTTTTCACTTGTGCAAAAACCTCTTCAGTTTAACATTTGAAACAAGATCGTTCAGTTTTCCAACTTCTCATAGACACAACTCGCCCGTTTGGGCTAAATTTAATCCCCCTTCCAGAATTAATAGAATCGTAATTTACCCGGCGGAAAGGTTGTTTCCGATGTTAGATCGACGCCCGTCGCCCTTTCATTTGGACCCCCATCCAAAATTGTTGAGTCAGCTGGTGCCAAACAATCCCTATACCCCGATCAAATTTACGCAGTCTGGTGAGTCACTAAAGCGTGAGTTCGGTATCGGTCGTTTAGCGTTGGTAGTGGATGACGTATCCGACGTAACCGAAATGCTGTCAGTGTTATTGACGCATGCCGGCTATGAAGTCGTCACGGCACTCTCCGCTCGCGGCGCACTCGAGGCGGTGCGCAGCCAGAGATTCGACGTGATAATCTCCGATATCGGTATGCCGGAGATGAATGGATATCAACTCGCGCGAGAAATTCGCACACTGCCCGGTTACGAGAAGGTCCCGATGGTTGCGGTGACCGGCTATTCGATGTTTGATGACAAAGAACGCTCGCTCAATGCCGGCTTCACTGCTCATCTGACAAAGCCTATCGAACCGCGTGCGCTACTTGATTTGATTGAACAACTCTAAGCTCAACTGTCGCGGCGGCTGCTCGCTCTTTGATGAAAATTCCCGCATCACTCTCCTGGCTTCAGTCCGATAAATTTATCCGCCCGCTTCAGTTTATCGTTGGCGTCGTCGCGATTGGATTAATTTTCTGGAAACTGCAGTTTTCCACTTCGGCGATCTGCTGCGGTGATTTCGACGGTTACTACCACATTAAATGGACCCAGGAACTATGGGACTCGATTAAGACCCACACCTTTGTCCCGTCATTTCCCTGGTTGCCGCTCACTACTCTCAATCCAAAAGAGTATGTGGACCATCACCTCCTTTTTCATTTAATTCTCATTCCTTTTACGCGCTCAGCCGATCCACGACTCGGCGCAAAAATCTCGTCGGCACTTTTCGGCGGTCTGGCCGTAATGCTGTGTTATGTGCTGTTGATGAGATATCGAATTCGTTATGTGTTGATTTGGCTGTTAGCGCTGCTTGCATGTTCTGCTCCGTTTTTGTTCAGACTAAACATGGCGAAGGCGCCGCCTTTTGCGATCATCTATCTCATCATCGCGATCCACTTTCTATTTCAAAAACGCTACTGGCCGTTACTGATAATTGCTTTCCTGTTCACTGAAACCTACGACGTCTTTCCGTTGCTGTTCATCGCTACCTTGATATGGGCCGCCGTAATTGGCTGGACCGAACGACGCATCGAATGGCGACCGGTGATGTGGGTCAGTTTAGGAATCGTAGCCGGGTTAGTAATTAATCCTTACTTTCCGCAAAACCTTCACCTGATGTATGAACACGCGCGGATCAAAATCACCGCGTCAGACTTCAATACAAAAGTTGGCGGTGAATGGTATCCGTATGACACGTGGGAGTTTCTTCGTAATTCGCTCGTGGCGTGTGTAGCAATGGTGGTCGGATATGTCGCGCTGGAACCGGGCGATCGTAAGCGCGGACATTATCCACTCTTCTTTGCCCTCTTTTCGAGCCTGCTGTTCATTCTCATCTTGAGGTGGCGACGCATGGCTGAGTATTGGCCGCCATTCGCAGTGTTGTTTGCGGCCTTCTCCTTACAACCGTGGATCGAAGGTGTCAGGTCGTCGTTGACGCGACTGCCCACGGACATCATGGAAGAGTTAGAACCTTTTTTTGATCGCGATGCGGTTGTGCTGCCGGAACAAAAATCGCAATTGCTCGATACAGCAAAGATCGTAGCCGTCTCGGTTATTGCCCTGATCCTGGGTGTGGTCCTGTTTATAAATTTGCGCGACGAAAAGGAAGAGATCGGTAAAAGCAACGCGCACAATTACTACCAGCGCGGCGCTCAATGGCTGGTGGACCACGTTCCTGAAGGTCATATTATTTTCAATACTGACTGGGACGACTTCCCTCGCCTTTTCTATTACGATTCAAATCACCGTTACGTGTCGGGACTTGATCCGAGTTACCTCTACGACAAAAATCCGGATCTTTCGGAGTTGTACGAACGGATAACGCTTGGAAATGAAGACGATCCAGGCCCGTTGATTCGAGATCGCTTTGGCGCAACCTACGTCTTCTCCGATAATGGACATGAAGATTTCTTTGCCAAGGCGCGGGAGAGTGGCTGGTTCGAGATTGTCTATGAGGACCAACAATGCACTATCATGCGTATCCGGGACGAAAAACTTTCGCCCGCCGAGCAGGATAGTGAGTCGCCGGCCGATGAGCCGGGAGTTGGAGGGAACCGTCCGTAATTAAAGGTGTCTTATTAATGATGAAGAAGAAAACTTTGGTCCTTACTTGTCTTCTCCCGCTCGCATTAATTTTCGGCGGTTGCCACAAAGCTGCTGATGACGACACGGAAACTGCAACAGCAACGCCTAAGTCAACGGCGTCACCACTCGTCGGTTTCGAGAAAGATCTGCAGTTTATAAAGAACGGACAATACAGCTACATCTACGTGTTTTCGCGTAAGGATGGAAAGCCGCTTCAGCCCGACGACAGCCAATTTCTGCGGAAAGAAGCACCACAAATGGTCGACTGCGTGACGTCTGAAGAAGGAAAGAAAGCGATCTGCGGGACCAACTTCAATCTTGAAGAAGGAAACATGGGGACGTTGAAGAAGCGACTCAATGTTGAGGATTACTCGGCGAAGTAATGCTCTTCTCTGCGGCTCCGCGTCTCTCTGCGCCTCTGTGTTGAAATCGATGTGACTTTTAATCGGATCAAGTTTTCAACACAGAGACGCAGAGAGAACGCGGAGACGCAGAGAAAATTTACGGCTGCAACACGACCTTTCCAAATTGCCCACGATTCTCGATTAACTCATGTGCTTCACGCGCCGCTGATAAGGGCAACACTCGATCAACTACACCTTTAATCTTCCCGGTTCGGACAAACTTCATCGCTTCGAGCAATTCCGCTTTTGATCCCATGAACGATCCGAGAATCGTTAAGTGACGATAAAAAACTTGTCGTAGATCAGTTCGCGCATCGAATCCACTCGTTGCCCCGCAAGTAACCAAACGACCATTGTTCTTCAGCGAAGCAATTGAACCCGGCCAGGTTTCTGATCCGGTGTGCTCAAACACTACATCCACGCCACGTCGCTCAGTCAACCGCTTCACTTCTTTGGGCCAATCGAGCTTCGTGTAATTAATCGTTTCGTCCGCTCCGAGTTCACGAGCTTTGGCTAATTTCTCTTCAGAACTTGCGGTAGTAATTACACGTGCGCCACGAAGCTTGGCGATCTGAATTGCGACCGACCCAACGCCACTACCTGCAGCATGGACCAACACATCTTCACCGGGTTGAAGGTTCGCGCGTCCAACGAGCATGTGCCACGCGGTAACAGTAACCAGTGGCAACGCTGCAGCCTCCGCCCAACTAATGTTCGAAGGTTTTGGGAATACGTTGACACCAGGCACGGCAACTAATTCAGCGTATCCACCATCACGACGATAACCGATGATGTCGTACTCGCGACAGAGATTGTCCTTACCACTTAAACAGGCTTCACAATGTCCACACGACACGCCCGGCTGGACCATCACTTCGTCGCCCACGTTCACCCAGGTAACGAGTTCACCAACCTCCTGGACCACACCCGAAATGTCACAGCCGAGTATGTGCGGCAGAGGAATCTCGATTCCGGGGAGCCCATTTCTGGCAAAGATGTCGAGGTGATTTAACGCGCAGGCTTTAACCTTAACGAGTACTTCATTCGCGCGAATTGTGGGTGCAGGAACGTCGGTGAATTCCAAAACTTCTGGTCCACCGTGTTGTTTAAAAATGGACGCTTTCATGGAGAGGATTTTAGGAGGTTGACGAGGGAATGCAAAATCGGCGGGGATGTCTTCTTGACGCTGAAAGCGTCACTGCTCAAAGCCCATGGTTGCCTGGCAACCATGGGTAGGATGACCGATAACTGAGAGTCAACTCCGAAGGAGTTGTGAACGAATGGCGCAACCCTTTCAGTGTTGCAAACCTCCCAACGCCATAGGTCCCAGGGTCGCCAAAGCGCAACCCGGGGCTTTGAGACGTGACGCCTTTAGCGTCAAAATCAACCCTGGGCCTACTTCTTCAGCGGGTACACAAAATCTGTCTGCTTTTGTGTGACGTGACAATTCAAACATTCGCCCGTCTTTTGACTAAGCTTTACTTTCGTGCCAGGCCCATTGATCAGCAGAAATTCCCAATCGCCACCAGCCGGATTAAAACCTGCTTCATGTTTGATCATGACCGAAAGCAATTGCGGCGGCTTGTCGCTGGATTTTGAGGGCTTTTCGCGAACGAGTATCGAACCTTCGGGATAAGCCGTCGCCTTACTTTCGATCGTTTGCAACGCCGTCTCGTTTACAAACACCGGCCCTAAACCCAAATGATCAACATTAATTGATTTTGATGAAGAATCCGGCGTGAACTCGCGCCGATTAAAGATGCGGGTCGTGCCTTGCGAAATAGAAATCCCGGACCGTATCCCGCCACCGACGGGACCAATGACCACTCAACCGCCAACTGCAGCCAGATCACTGGCAGTGAACGTATTCTCCGGAAGGTCTTGCAAGACTTTTGTCCACTGCTTGTAATTCGAAATGCGAGTCAGTGGGTCATCAGTCGCGGCCGCTACGCTCAGTACAATTAACGAAATCAGGCCAAACGATACCGCAGCATTATTTACGAAGCGACGTGTAGGTCTCATTGTAAGAATCCTCCGATCGATTCAGGTGAGTTGAGATTCTGATGATCCACTTTGTCACAAGGTTTTCCGTAGTTGGGAATTTATTGGTTCTGAGTCGCCAACTTCGTTGTCCACGAACTTCCCGAATATTTCTCCTTCAACACTGTCTCGAGCTTCGCCCGTGTTTCCTCATCCGCTTCCCAGCTATTACAGCCATATTTGTAACTCTGGTTTGCCTGGATCGCGATATAAAGAGCTTCCGGAATGCGGGGATCAGATGGCGAACGTTTGGCCCATTCGAGCACTCGTTTGCCAAGATAGCTTGGTCCATCACCAATCGCTTTGAGCGCCTCGCGTTCTTTCTTTGCCGTTCCTACAATTTGCAGATTCAAAAATTTCGGGACGTTAACAACCTTCGGAAACTCATTTCCATCGTCGTTGTATTCCGTCTCCGCGGGCTTACACCACCATGCGGTTTCAAAGTAATAGTCTGCCTGTTCAGCAGTAGAAAACTCGGGAATACCCGACGGCACATAAGGCGTCAGGTTAGGAAATTTGAGCATTATGTAAAGCGCTTCATTCTCCTGCTGTGTACGAGTGTCAGCTTTAAGATACTGATTCAGGTTTGGCGCCAGTTCCGGCGCAAGTTGAATCAAGTCGGCAGAGACATCTTTCGCAACCTGATCGTTCTTCAGTAAAACCGCGCGCATCCAAACTGACAACGCAAGCGAGCGTCTTAGATAGTCCGGTAAGCTCTGACTGCGCGATGCTTCCAACAGAGCGTTTATTGAAAAATGCCAGTTGAGTAAATCGGTTGCTTCCGGATCAAAAGCCTTTCGTTCGTCCCACGGCAAGAACTGTTTGAAGCGCTCTTCAACGCTTCGATCGAACTCTTCTTTCGTCTCAGTGTTGTATTCCGCACTCCAGGTCTCTTTTTGTAAACGCAGCAAATCTGTAATTCGTCCGAGCGTGCCGTCTTCAGAAAAGAGCGCTGGTCTACGCATAGCAAAACGCAGGAACTCATCAACGGTGCTCGACAATTTCACTCGCTGTTCAAGAAAAAGATTTTGCGAAGATGGCGGTAACTCTTCGAACCGGGTTGTGATGACCTTGTCTAAGAGCTTTCTGGCATCAGTAACACGATTGAACTCGAGACGTAGCCGAACCAGTTGATAGGCAATCGTTGGATACGCCGGAGAGTTTTCGTCGAGCTTTTCCGCTTCCAACATTAACGGAGCTATTCCGCGCGAGGCTTTCGTGGCTTTTGTCAGAGCAACTGCAAGCCAGGCAGGCGATTGCGTCCGGCGCCAGACTGAAACCGAATGCGAATACGCTTTCGGGTCCTTCGATTGAAAAGTGAGAATCCAATCGGTCAACTCATCAGCCCGTAAGAACGAAGGAAACAGGCTGAGATTCAACTCGTTGCAGTGTTCATCACAACCATCGTAGTAACCACCGTTATCAAATTTTCGGTTCGGACTGAGTAACCACTGACGATGAAGGACCGCGTTCGCGTACGCACTCTTGAGTTCCTTACTCTCATCTGCCGTCAGCTTTCTGCCGATTTCAATTTCCACTTGCTGAAACACCTCGGCTTCAGTCGCGTCGCTCTTGGGATACAGTGAAATCGAACGCTGGTAATTTGGTTGCCCTTCTTCATCTTTGGGAGAGAAGTAAAACTCGAGTAGTTCGCCGCGCTGGACGGCCTGGTAACGAGCTTCATTTTCCTCGGCGCCCGGGTAAGGCGTTGGTGTCGGAGTCGGGTCTGCCTTGCTGCGCCGTTCTTCCTCCTCTTTTTGAACCTGCTCATCAAAATTATCGAGTAGCCAATTGTAGTCAATCAAATCCTGGCGCAAATTTTCATTACCACTTTGCTCACCGAGAGTTTGGGCCAACTCCCTGACGCGTTCCTCCGGATGCAGACGAAACTTAACTAGACCAAGCAGACGTTTCGCGGCGTTCTGATATTTCCCGCCTCGCGCACTCTGATTGATAAGTTGAATTTCCGCTTGTTGATAAAGATCTTCCTGATTTTCCGGAGTTGAGCCGACACTTGCCTCGCGAACGAGGGTGCGACAAACAAGATAACCGGCTACGTCCTGCCAATCAGACTCAGCGTCTTCGGCAATCTTTGTGAATCGCGAACGGGCCTCAGTGAAATTGAGCGAGTAAAAGAAGGAAGCAGCGATCTGATAATCACGATCTTTTTGTAACCATTGCGGACTGCCCGCTGGCGCCGCGCCGGGAGTTTCAGAACCCTGCGCACAGTTTTTAAAAACAACATCCTGGGCCTGCAACCAGTCGTGCACATTCAGGTCTTCTGCACCATAACTAGCGACGCGATCTTTTAACGTTTGAGTTGCTACTTCGAAAGCGTTGCTCGTGCAATTAGGAAAGAAGTCGTAACCGCTATTTCGTCGCTGGTCATAGATAGCCGGTGGATCTTTTTCTTCGGGCAGGACAATTTTACGCGCGGTCGTCCACGCCTTGATCGCGTCGTCGTTCTGTTCTTCCGGCGGTTTGCCTTTGAGAGCGCTCGCGATTGCATGTTGCTCATCTTCCGTGAATGAGCCGCCGCTCAAATAACGATGAGCGACCACGAGGGTTTTTCGTCCGAAGGTCGACTGAAGTATTCCTATTTTTCCCTTCGCAAAATCTGTAAACGGCACGTCAGGTGAATTCGTCAAGACGAAGATCGGATCGATCGTGTCTGGTCCACAAGCTAACGCCGCCGATTGCAGCACCAGACTGACCAACAAAACTAGTGCGCCGGTTTTACGAGCAAGAGCGCCAAAGCGCCGCTGAAATTTCACTTTCCAAACCTTTCTTCGAGAACGGCCAGATCTGACTGCACCCAGGGACGGGAATTAAAAACATAAACGCGACGCTCTTTCGCAAATGAAGTGGTAACAGGTTCATCCAACGCTACGCCATAACTACGTCGACAAAGCCCGTCGCGAAAATCGTTACCACTCGTCAGAAAATTTTTGATGCGATCGGAATCTGTTCCCATGCGAAAGGCCATCGGCACGGCTTCATCAACGGGCAGATCAGTTAACCATTTATCGCCGATACAAAAGGAGGCGAGTGCCGTCATCGAGATTGGCACGTTGTCAGGGAGGGTCTGGCGTAAGTCATCGAGTAGCTGTTGATAAAAGTTGCGCTCGGAAGTCACGGCGTCAAAGTCGAGTTGCAATGCGGAGACGTTTGGAAGTTCGAGCGTCTTTTTGATGCGCTCGACAAGTTGACGGCGCTGAGCTTCAGAGAGAAGCGGACGCTCATGCGTGATCTTTTGCGACTCGATTCTGGTGACGGCAATTAGTTTTGCATTCGGCGGCAGTTTTAACGGTTGATGACGTGGACTGTAAATAACGTCGTCATTCTTGAGCGTCAAAGTTTGCGCGAGGAAGGCGACTGCGAAACGTTGTGGATCGAGAAACTGCAGATCTTCAGGTCGTTCCCAGGCCCACAGAATTACGCGCGGAAAATGGTTTTCGTCAATGCGATTGCGAGTCGGAGCTTTGTGACATGACGATTGAAAGAGAACGATTAGCAGCGCAAACACTACAACTCTCTTTCGCTCGTTCATGCAGGGGAGATTAATTGAAGAAGTGAATTTAGGAAACTGGCACGAGATACAGCGAGGTTGAGTAGCGCCCTCAGACGTTGAGTGATGAAAACCACACTCCTCGAACCACTCAATTTGTCGCCGCTGACTCTATCTTCTCCGACGCCTGTTCACGCGCGTGGTACGACGACCGGGTCAACGGACTCGACTCGACATGATGGAAACCCATTTCCATTCCCACATCGCGCCAGCGGTTAAACTCATCAGGTGTCACATAGCGTTCGACTGGCAATCGTCGGGCGTGAGGTTGCAGATACTGGCCGATCGTCATGATGTCGCACGAGGCGGCACGCAAGTCTCTCATCAACTCAACTACTTCATCAAACGTCTCGCCGAGTCCGACCATGATTCCACTCTTGGTCAGCATGCCGCGGCTGTCGCGATCGCGCCGAACGCCGGCCCGTTGAAGTAACGTCATCGACTGTTGGTAGATCGCGTCTGGCCTGACGCGACGATACAAGCGCGCAATCGTTTCCGTGTTGTGATTCAACACATCGGGTTCGGCGTCGAGCACTGTGTTTAGTGCAGCTTCATCGCCGTTGAAGTCAGGAATCAACACCTCGACCTTGCAATCCGGATTCAGCGCGCGCACCTCGCGAATCGTGTCGGCCCAATGTTGCGCGCCACCATCGGGAAGATCGTCACGATTTACCGAAGTGATGACCGCGTGCGCGAGATTCAAATGCTTAACAGCTTCAGCGACGTGTCGCGGTTCCTCCACATCGAGACTTCCAGGTTTTCCCTTTCCAACTGCGCAAAAGCCGCAGTGACGCGTGCAGATATCGCCGGCGAGCATGAACGTTGCGGTCCTATCCGACCAACATTCAAAGATGTTTGGGCAACGCGCTTCCTGACAAACCGTGTGCAGGTTCAGCCCTTCGATAAGATTCAGAACGTTATTTTGATTGACTGGATCGCCCAACCGAATGCGAAGCCAGTCCGGTTTGGGTTGTCGAATTTTCTGATTATTGCTGACGACTGGGAGTTCTCGGGCCAACTTGATTTACCTCTGAAAGGATTTTACACGGCCCGCGCAAATAGCGGAAACGAGCATGTTGGTTGAAAGCGAAACTATGGTTAACGCGGTATGGAAGGGTGGCATCGGCTTCGCCGCCTGTTGTGAGGCATGGCTCTGCCTTGCCGTGAAAAGAATGAAAAATCTTAGGGCTATGCCCTGGAACGGGGAGGGCGCAGCCCAAAATTAAAGTGCTCGGCTAAAGGCAAGGCCAAGCCATGCCTCACAACAGCCGGCAAAGCCGATGCGAAACTCTGCTGGGATCTTTTTCATTTACCAACGCACCGCGGCGTTATAAGCTGGCGCGCGTCTAGCCACTAAAAAGGAGCTCAGCCAATGAAACCCGTTCTCGCTTTACTATGTCTCGCCTTTGTCGTTGCAACCGTACGCGCCGATGTTCCGCGTCCAAAACCATCGCCAACTGAAAAAACAACTCAGGTGTCCACAGAGCTGGAAGTGGCTCCTGACAGCAACGCTTTCAACGCGGTCTTGCAGATCCGAAAGTCAGATCTCGGCTATCTGCGCGCGGCCCTTGATGGGAACCAGGATTCGAATCTATCCGCCAGCGTCACGAACAACCGCACGCGAACAATCATCGCTGGCCTGCTTTTGTTCGTGTCAGTTTCATTCGCAGGCGTGTGGCTCGCGCGTAGCGCTCGGTTCGGCAACATGGGTCGCGGACAAAAAGCTGCCGCGATTGCCATCATCGGAGTCGCAACACTCGGTGCGGCCGCCATTGTCACGCGTGGTAATGCTGGCCCACCTCCGTCATATCGCTGGCGGAATATTTCCACCAATCTGGCTGACGGCAAGTCGACCTATGGACCAGTCGTGATCCAGGTTGTGCCGGACGATCAACTGCCAGACACCGGCGCCAAACTGATTCTTCCGCTCAAGAAAGAAAAGAAGAACGGAGACGAATAGAGTGCAGGAAGCACTGGAACTCAGTACCCGGGCCTTAAACGTTCCGCGTGACGAATCGAGCGGGGCGAGACAACTGCGTCTCTTCGCGGTCGTAGCGGTTCTGTGCATTCTAGGCTCTGCTGTTTTCGCCAGTTGGCTCCCGTTGCCGGTTTCAATCGTCACTGTCTTTCTTTTTGCCGGCCCACACAACTGGATGGAGTTGCGTTATTTCCTGATGCGTCTACCAGTTCGTTTTGGACGTTCACGAAATTTCTTCTTAACTGCGTTCATTGGTCTGGGCGTGCTAACTACAACATACGTCTCGTTGCCGTTGTTGTATCGAACTACGTTGCTGTCAAACGATGCGTGGCTATCGGTCATCGCAGTTTGGAATACGCTGCTGCTTGGTTGGCTTAGTCTTTTAGTGTGGCAACGTAGCAAACAGAAACCACGTAGCGACTGGACGTGGTTTGTGCCTTTAACGTTTGCGCTTTGCGCGGTCAACTGGTTCAAGCCGGACCTGTTTAGCCTGGCGCTGGTCTACATTCATCCGTTAGTCGCGCTGTGGTTTCTCGATCGTCATCTGCGGCGAACGCGTTCCGGTTGGTTGCAAACTTATCGACGAAGTCTTGCGCTGGTTCCGTTAGTGTTAGTGGTAATGATTTGGCAACTGGGCCAAACAACTTCACTCGCTGAAACGAATGGACTGTTCTGGCGAATCACGCAACATTCAGGCGCCGATCTCTTACCCGGCGTTTCGAGTCACCTGCTGGTTTCGGTCCATCTCTTTCTCGAGATGTTGCATTACGCAGTCTGGATTTTGGCGTTACCGTTGTTGACGAAGTTGCGGCAAGACGACTCCGCGATTCGCGTTTGGCAGATGAATTCGGTCCCGGTGGCTCGACATCCGCGCGGATTTCCAAAAACGATTACTCTCTTGTTGAGCGTGGGCTTTTTAGTTGTGCTCGCGCTCTGGCTGGGTTTCTCGATCGACTATTCGACGACCCGCGATGTCTATTTCACTTTCGCAATCGCACACGTGATCGCTGAAGCTCCATTCCTGCTGAGAATGTTGTAGGGGTGGCCCTCACCAAATATGTCACCAAGCGAGCTGTGGCGTTTCTTTCCGATTGGATACTTGCTAACGATTGCGATCGAAACGCCAATACTCGTCATTGGGTTATCTGCTCGGCATGACTTGCGACGACGGATACTTGCAGGTATTTGGTTAACTGGCTGCACGTATCCAATCGTTACCCTCGTCCTTCCGCTTGTTCTTGTTAATCAATCACGTGGGATTTTCTTACTGGTGGCAGAAGTCTTTGCGCCAGCCGCCGAGTGCTTATTGTTTTGGTTGGCTTTTGGATGGATCGCAGGACTGAGATCACAACAGACGTGGCGAGACTTTCTGGTGATCGTACTCGCGAACCTTGCCTCATTTGGAATCGGTGAGGTGCTGAACTACTGGCACTGGTTCGGATTGTTTTAGCTCTGCGTCTCTGCGTACTCTGCGTCTCTGTGTTGAAATCGATGTATGCGTAAAGTGGACCAGTTTTTAACACAGAGACGCTAAGTACGCAGAGACGCAGAGAATTTCACCAGGTCTCAAGCATTACCCTCTCCAACATTTCCGGATCGATATTTCCACCAGACAACACAACGCCAACCTTTTCCACGTTCGCCGGCAACTTCTTGAACATTACGGCCGCCGCTGCCGCCGCACCTGATGGTTCAACTAGCAACTTCATCCGAAACAGCATGAACCGCATCGTCGCCAGAATCTCTTCATCAGAAACTGTCAACACGTCCTCAGCCAATCGTTGCAGGATCGGGAACGTCAACGTCCCCGGTATTTGAACACGCAAACCATCGGCGATTGTCGGCGGTGGTGGAATGTGAACTCGCTCGCCTTTATCGAACGATTGCTTCGTATCGTCAGCCGTGTCTGGCTCAACCGCAAAACAACGGATACCAGGTTTCACTTCAGTCGCGGCGGAAGCCACACCGGCAAACAACCCACCACCACTACACGGCGCCAATAAACAATCGAGATCGGGAACGTCTTCTAATAACTCGAGCCCACACGTCGCCTGGCCCGCGAGAATCAATGGATCGTCATAAGGTGGGACCATTACCAGTCGCTCACGTTCGGCAAGATCCTCCGCAAACTTCTGGCGTTCTTCTCGGTGCCGATCGTAGAAAATGATCTCGGCGCCATAATCACGGGTCGCCGCCACTTTCATTTTTGGCGCATCATCGGGCATGGCCACGACCACTCGCACACCAGCTTCACGTCCGGCGAGCGCCACTGCCTGCGCATGATTGCCTGATGAAAACGCCACGATGCCGCGTTGTTTTTCTTCACTCGTCAGCGATTGGATTTTGTTAGTGGCCCCGCGAATTTTGAAAGCTCCGGCGCGTTGCAGGTTTTCACATTTAAAGAAAACCTGTTTGCCGGCAACTTCATTGAACTGACGGGAACTCACAACCGGAGTGCGATGTATTCGCGAAGCGATGCGGTCGCGGGCCGCGTTAATTGATTCGATGTTCAGCATTAGTCAGGGATGAGTTAGACAAGATTCAACCGGTGCTACTGAAAACACTTGCGCAAAATTTTCCACGATCCGATCTTCAACGACGCTCAGCTCAGTAACATCGCCAAGCAACGTCTCCATCGAAGTGGCGGGCTCACCTTCGCAGGCGATGATTTGATCGAAGTAACTAAGGTCGGTATTCACATTGAGGGCAAATCCATGCGTCGTAACCCAGCGCGCGATATGCACTCCGATTGCCGCCACTTTGCCGCGCGAAGTATGGACGCCAGTCAGACCTTCAATCCGAAAAGCATCAATGCCAAAATCCGCCATCGTTCTGAGCAAAACTTCCTCCAGATCACGAACATAACGATGAACGTCTTCGCGATCAGGACTCAAGTTGATGATCGGATAACCAACAATCTGCCCGAGGCCATGATAGGTAACTTTACCGCCGCGATTAGTCTCAAAGATGGTGACTTCGCGGGCGTGAAGCTCTTCTTCATTAAGTAAAATTGCCGAGTTGTCGCCACGTCTGCCGATGGTAAAAGTATGCGGATGTTCGAGCAGCAACAATGTATCAGGTTGTTGTCTCGTCTTTACGAGTTGCTCTGTTTCCTTTTGGACGGCCAGAGCAGCGGCATATTCGATACGGCCGAGGCGTTGGACCAACAGGTTTCTTTCCTTCATCATGCAACCAGATCGTTAACTTTTGGCGTCATTCTAACAGCGATTGGAGACAGTTGCGAAAAGCCGCAAACCAGAATAAAGGTGAGGCCAAGTCTCCTTGCTGATTCACACTCTCTCGATTTAATCTGAGTTACCGACGGACTCTAATCTTAGAGACCCACCCGCTACCGCGAGGTGGTACTGACACTATCATCAGGCCCCACCTGAACTGTCAGGTGGTACTGACTTTAACCGCAGAGGAGAACCACGTGAAACGCACGTTATTAATCTTAGTCGTCACCGCACTCGCAACGTCCGCAACGTTTGCTCAAACACGAAACCGGTCCACCTCTTCGAAATCACGATCAACGGCAACCGCGGCGACGCAACGAGTAAGTGAAGTCAGGACAGAGGGAGCGACTCGGGTGGCCGACCAGCTTAAATTTTTGACGCGATTTATCTATCTGCTGGGCGGAGCCACGAGCAACATCATGGCTGTCGACGAGTCGATTCGACAAAACCAGGCCACTCCGGATGCGACGCAAAAGAACCAGGCAGCTAAAGCCCAGGTCAGAAACAGCATTCAGGGCTTTCGCGAAGCACTCGACAAACTCGAGATCGACTTCCGCAGTACACCTGAACTCCAACCCTATTACATCAAACTCGCCGGTGTCGCAGCCGGTGCTGCAAACGCCGAACAACAAGCCGCCGCAAATCAGTTCGATGGCGCTGGTCGTTCGTTACTTAATGTGGTGAATAGACTGACGGATGTGTTGTTAGCGATGCGCTAGAGGATTGCAGATGTCAAACGAGTTGCTAAGGCTTATCGCTCGGCTTGGCCGTTTGTTGTGAGGAATGGCTACGCCCTTCCGTTAAGATTGTTTTTCTGATTTAGGGCTCTGCCCTCTATCGATCCAGAAAGAGGGCATAGCCATAAATTTTTAAAGCTCGGTTACGGAAAGGCAGAGCCATTCCTCACAACAGGCGGCCAAGCCGAACTAGCACGATCAAACCGCAATCTGAAATCTGCAATCTGAAATCTTAAATCTTCTCACTTTCCTTTTTTCGCGTAGTAGCCCTGCCGCGAGCGCACCTTTATTTGCTGTCGACTCGGAACTGAGACGGAGATCTTGCGAAACTGACCGGGCGTGACATCAGCATCAGCGTAGTATTGCAAGAGATACTGGCCGCGCAACTCTGAAGCTACCTGCCGAAAAACTCTTTCCAATTCCTGATCCGAATCCGGAATAAAAGCCGAACCACCACTCGCTTCAGCTACCGCATGCATTCCATTTTGAGCGCGAGTGCTAATCAAATTGAGTTCAACTGATCGACCACCTGGATTCACGGAATAGAAAGTCACGTCTGCTTTGAGTATTGTATGCTGCAAATCTATAACAGCGCGCCGGTGTCGATCCTGAAGACTCACGAGGGCAGCTTGAGGCGTTTCTTCACCCTTCATAGCTGCACGCGCTTCGGCCACCGATAAATCTCTTATTCGCTCGCTGAAATTGTCATCACCATCGGAAAGCACAACGATCACCCGCCGGTGCCTGTCGGGCGAATTCTCTGAGAGATAATGAGCGGCTGCCGCAACAGTGTCATAAAACGCAGTCGGCACTGACGAAGTCGCCGCTGGAATAGCGAGAATACGCGCCGCGGCAGTTTCTGCAGGAGCAAGCGCCTGGACCATTTTCGGTTCGCTGGCAATAGTAAATACAGCCGCCTTGTCGATCGGCTTCATTACCTGCTTCAGAAACGCAGCAGCAGCATTTTGCTGGAATACGAAGAACCCTTTTTGACTAACACTACTCGAAACATCAAACAGAATTGCGATGTCTAACGGGATCTGTTCCGGATCGCCAATCTGAGCAATCTCTCTTAGTTTGCCTTCCTCTTCAAGACGAAAATCCGCAGCCTGCAATCCCTGAACAGGTTGACCATCTACTGTATTCGTAACCGAAACCGGGACCATCACGAGGTTCGATTCGACTTTGACCACGTCGAGCACCTCAGGTTCAGCAGGTTTCGGAGTTGGTGTTGGTTTGGCTTTCCAGGGCGGTGGCGCGGGTGGAAGATCCTTGACGCTTTGTGCCCGAACAGGACCAGCAAAAATAAAAATGGCCAACATTCCGAAAGCGAACGTTAGCCACAGCAATTTACCTTGAGTTCTAAGTGTCGTCATCATCGAGCCCCGTATCATGCCGTCAGTTTAACGGCTGCTGACCTACTAACCTACCGTTTTCTTGACGGCATGACTCATGGCTCTTTGGTGCGAGGGCTACCTCGTGGAGTTGCACCGCAATGCAACTCCACGGAAAAGGGAACTTAATTTCCAGAAGTTCCCGGGTTCATGGTTGGCGCAGGAGCAGTCAATCCCTTGTTTACAAGAAGCTTGATCTCTACGCGACGGTTCTGTGCGCGACCTTCACGTGAAGTGTTGTCGGCAACCGGATTCGTTTCGCCGTAGCCGTATGGAGTCACGATGCGACGGAGCGGAATGTTGTGGCTCTCAACCAGGTAACGAATCACTGCATCAGCGCGACGTTGACTCAAGGCGCGGTTGCGATCAAGGCTGCCAGTGGTATCGGTAAAACCAGAAACTTCAAGCACATAGCCCTTGGCGTTAAGCGCCTTGGTGGCGATGTCGTCGAGCTTCGTCTTCGAGTCAGGTGACAAGAAGGCGCTGCCTGTCTTGAAATTCACGGCTGCCACAGTCTGTGGTTCATAGTCATCAAGAGCTGAAATACGATCATTGGTTGCGTTAACGCCCGAGATTGCAGCGTCAGCGCTTTCCTGGGCGGCTTTCGCGCCACCACGAGCGGCGTTGGAAACTGCTGCTAATTCATCGAGTTGTCCGGAGAGACGTTGCGCATTTGCTTCAACCTGGTTCAGTTTTGTTTCCGTAGTGGAAGCGCGTTCTTCGAGTGGAGTGGCGCGTGACTCAACGGCGCGGGCCGTGTGCATGTCCGTCTCACTAAAACGAACTTTTTCTGCAT
Organism: Pyrinomonadaceae bacterium; assembly: GCA_036518995.1. Lineage (GTDB taxonomy): Bacteria > Acidobacteriota > Blastocatellia > Pyrinomonadales > Pyrinomonadaceae > PSRF01. Next base: position 20,567 of record DATDMC010000121.1, read on the forward strand.
CGAGTTCGCCTGAGCCGTTGCCGCGGCCTTCAACTTCAAGGTTCAAACCGCGAAGAATACTTGTCTGTGCGTAGTTAGTTCCACCGCGCAGGAAACCACCATTGGTCTTAACGCTGGTCTTGTCGTTCAAGCGAACAACGGTATCCACGCCGTTCATATCGCGAATGGTAAAGGTGTCCGAGTCACGTCGCGTGACGACGCCCTTGATCTTCATCTTTTGACCGCTGGCGACTGTTCGTGAGCCGCTTGGGTTCGTCGTGTCTTGCGCCAAAGCTGGGGAGGCTGAGAAGACTAAAAGGCAGGTAGTAAGCACTGCCGGGGCAAACAATTTATGTTTAGTGAATACCATCGATTTAAGCTCCTTGTATCTTGGTGTTACGCGCCTTCAGTGGCGCCCTCATGATCTCCCGCTTCCAACCGTGGCGAAGCTCTGTTCTATGTTCCCCGCTCGTAATTTTCTGCGGAGGTGAACATTTAGACCTTAGGGACGATGAAGTCAATAGCCTCCGCCATTCATCATCTAATCGCCACTTTATCGCAATAACAAGCCTAATTGTTAGAAAAAAGCGGTAACGATCGTAGCTGGATCGTTACCGCTTTGTGAAGAAATTGAAATTGCGGGACTGCGGGATGCGCGTGGTGGAGTCAGTACCGTAACGCGGTAGCGTCGGGTTAACTCGATAGACCAAAGCCATCATCTCAATATGACCCGACGCTACCGCGTTACGGTACTGACTCCACCACGCCGCATTCCCACAATTCCGCAATTCTTACACCGAGAAATCCCCGTTCTCCAGTTGGTCCTTAACGAAAGCCAGGAACCTTTCAGCATCGGCGCCATCGATCACGCGATGATCAAAGCTCAAAGCAAAGTAGGCCATCCAGCGAATGCCGATGAAGTCGTCACCATCCGGTGTGGTCAATACTTTTGCGCGCTTCTCAATCTTGCCAACACCCAGGATCGCTAACTGTGGTTGATTGATGATCGGCGTACCGAATAGACCACCAAACACGCCCGGATTCGTAATCGTGAAAGTTCCGCCAGTAACTTCATCCGGTTTCAACTGCTTGGTCCTGGCCCGATCGGCAAGATCGTTGGCGGCGCGAGCAAGGCCGGAAATGCTCAAATCGTCGGCTCGCTTAATCACCGGCACAATCAATCCCCAATCAAGAGCGACGGCCATACCGAGATTGATGTCCTGTTTGTAAATGATCTGATCGCCGCTAACCTGCGCGTTGAAGATGGGAAACTTTCGCAATCCTTTATTGACGGCCTCGAAAATGAACGGCATGAACGTCAACTTCGTTCCCGCGCGTTGCAGGAATTCATCGCGTTTCGTATCACGCAACTTGGCGATACGCGTCATGTCGATTTCATAGACCGTAGTGACATGGGCTGACGTGCGCCGCGACATAACCATGTGCTCGGCAATCTTCTTGCGCATCACAGACATCGGCTCAACACGATCACCAACCGACGGTTTCGGTGGAGGTGGCGCAGGAATATCGACAAGTGGCGGCGCCGGACGCGGCGCTTCAACCGGAGCAGTTGGAGTAGCCGGTTTCGCCGATCCAGATTCGATATAACTCAGAATATCGTTCTTGGTTACCCGACCGCTCATGCCGGTGCCTTCAAGCTTGCTGATGTCGACCCCATGCTCCTCGGCAATCTTGCGCACGAGTGGACTCGACTTTGTTTTGCGCAAGTCTTCTACAGTCTCCGCGGTTTCCGCTTTCGGCGCGGCCTTCTGTTCGACGGGTGGCGCTACCGGCGCTGGAGGTGGCTCAGGTGCTTTTACTTCCGGCTGTGGAGTTGGTGGCGCAGACGGTGGCTCTGCTTTCACCGGCTCTGGTTCAGCCGGCTTCGGTTCTTCTTTTGCGGGAGCCGCAGCACCGGCAGAATCGCCATCAAGAACTGCAACCACGATGTTTACTTCAACTGTGTCGCCTTCGTTGTAACGAACTTCGGTAAGCGTGCCGGCGGCTGGCGATGGAATTTCAGCATCAACCTTGTCGGTAGAAATTTCAAAAAGCGGTTCGTCACGTTCGACTCGTTCCCCGACCTTTTTTAGCCATTTTGTAATTGTTCCTTCCGCAATGGATTCACCCATCTGCGGCATAACCACTTCAGTGCTCATCTCGTCTCCTCAAAAGTGTCCGACATGCTTTAGCTTGTCGAGGTCAAACAGTCAGTACCACCTTGCGGTAGCAGGTGGGTCTACTGGTTATAAAAGCGCGGGTAAGCTTATCGACCC
>DATDMC010000122.1:0-186964 GCA_036518995.1 Pyrinomonadaceae bacterium
TGTAGACCACACCTTTTCTGTTGTCAGACAGGTCGTACATGTCGGTGACGAAAATGCGGTTGTCGGGACTCTTCGCCATGAAGCGAACGCGCTTGAGACCTTCGACGGCAGGTGTGATCTCGAAATTTTCGGGAAGATTCAGGTTGAACCATCTACCGCTGGCGAGGCTAACGCGGTGAGGTGTGAGTTTGATTGCGGCGTTTCCGACTACGAGTGATAAAAGCGAAAGTGCTATTAAGGTAAAAATACGACAAGCTAAAGCATATCGGACATTCATTGAGCGATCCTTTTAATGCGAGTGTTTGTCTTGCGCGTCGCATGATAGCAAAGGATCGAAAAGCATCGCTTGTTCAATATCCTCTGCGTCTCAGCGTACTCTGCGTCTCTGTGTTGAAACTGATGTGCGCTTTGTCGAACCATCGTTTTAAACACAGAGACGCAGAGTACGCAGAGACGCAGAGGTTGTAGAAGTTAGATGGTATACTCACTTCACGATGCGTCGAGAGATCGAAGAATATTTCCTCAATCCACCACCTAGTTCTGCTGCCGCCCGCGCTGCCGAGTTTGGCATCGATCTGAGTTTAACTCTCGAGAATTTAAGACTGACGCCTGAAGAGCGAATTCGTAAGCTTGATGATCACCTGACCGGAATGGCAAGACTCAGGGCGCGAGCCAAACGTATTGGCAGTAGAGACTTAAATGGCAAGATTAAGCCAAGAACTTGAATCTCACATCGAAAAGCAAACCCGCTTACTCGGGAAGTTTGGTATCGATTGTGTAATTGTGGGTGGGGTAGCTGCTACTTTATATGGATCCGAGATACCAACCACCGATCTCGATGTTTGTTACTCTCGATCTGCAGCCAATCTGCAGCGAGTTGCGGAGGCGTTGCAATCCGTTAATGCGCAATTGAGAAATGTACCACCCGATCTTCCTTTCCTGCTTGACTCCGAGACCTTGCGGCGTGGCCTGAATTTCACCTTCACCACGGACATCGGCAGTATTGACTTACTCGGTGAGGTCAGCGGTCTAGGTTTTTACGATAACTTATTAGAGGATGCCGTTACGTATGAACTCTTTGGCTATTTGTTTCCCGTCGTCAACATCGAAAAGTTGATCATCGCAAAGAAAGCGGCTGGCAGACCCAAAGATCTGCTGATGATTGCCGAACTCGAGGCACTCAAAGAGCGGCCATCGGATATTAGTTGATCGTTCCTTTCACTTGCTCGAGTACATCGCAATAATATTCTCGATTGCGTGTTGGCAAACTTTGCAGAAGTGGTCCGTGCGCGAGAACATGATGCAGTCCACTTCCGGCCGGTAGTAGCCCTTCGCTTCATACATCGCACCTTCAAAAGCGCCAACCTGATTGAAGTGCTTCTCCTTCCTGAACATCTCCTGTTCGTGGGCCAACTCCTCTTTGAAGAGCGCTTCCATCTCTTCTTCAGGGCGCTTGTCTTTGCGTAGTTGCGCGCGGCGCGTCTGAATCTCAAGCGAGTATTTTTCATACTCGTCTTTGTTCCACGGCGTCGGGATTGGTGTAACGTCAGCAAACGGCGAGACGAGCGTACGCCATTTCAGATTTCCTATATCGAGCAACGCGGTGACGTTGGGTTCCCACGGTTCAACCTTCTCCGTTGTTGGACCATACGCGACTGCCGAGGTGTAATACTCGTCAGCGAGTCCGGCAAAGTGATGTCCAAACTCGTGAACAAAGACGTAGTTCGAAAAAGCATTGTCGGACGAAACGGTGCTGTATAGGTTGAAGATACCGCCACCACCATAAGTGCGATTATTGACCAGCACTTCGATAAATTCGTACGGCGCAAACGAAGCGGCGCGGCGCAAAGCGTGATTGTCAAACGTCAATACATATCGCTCCGATCCAAAGGCGTCGTAAGTTGCGCCCAAAGGATTATCACGATACTGACCGGTTGATGGTCTGGAGATGCCTGATTCTGCCGCCGGTGGACTCATGGCCCAGACGTTGAACTGTCTCCGGTTTTCCTTAAACGGTGTCGTTGCAAACAGAGTCTCTGTCATTCGACGCGCATCAGCCTCAAACTTCTTTGCCTCCGCCGACGTGTAACCATCACCAAGAATCAGGAAATCGACTTTCTTCTCCGGGTCGCCCATCTTTTGAATCGTTAGAACAGGCGCCGGGGCGACTTGTTTGGACCGATCGATAAACTGGTCCGCGGTGTCGATGCTCGTGGTCCAGATGTCCTGAAAGACATTTTTTGCGTCTCGCTTTTTGACCACAATCTCGACCGGCGCCGTTGGCAAAGGGAAGCGGACTGACTCCTGAAAAGTTCGATTGCTGGTCTTTGCCTCGTCAGTTGTTTCCCACTCACCGTAGATCGAAGCAAAGCCGCGCGAGTAGAGCACCTTCTTAGTGGCCTGGTCCCTCACCTCGAAAAAGTATTTACCAAGATTGCTGGTGTCGATGGCTTGTGAAAGATCTCCGGGCCAGGGCAAAGGTTCGATAGAGACTTTGTCGACGCTGAACAACTCACGACCCGCATTGCCCGTGTGGTAGTAGTCGAGACGCATGGTCCCAACCGCGAACGAAACTGTCGAGACGAAGATGATGATTGCTAAAGAAGATAAGAGTTTTGTCATGGCGGTGATTTTGCCGTCTGAAGCTGGGGCGATGCAACTTTCTAAATTTAATTCGTGTCTTTGGGCCTTAGTGGTTAAGAACTCTCAGAGGTCCAACCACCAGACACTAGGCACAAAGCTAAAAAGAAAGTTGGACCATAACGCCACGGCCAAAAGGGAACGAAGACGGGCGTTTCACAGCCTCTTTTTTACATAAAACTACAAAAACAAACGAGTAATTAACTGGCACAACCGTTGCCAATCGGCGGGCAGAGAAAGTGCGCTGTGCACGCCTCGTCTAGGTCTGTTCACAAACTCGTTACGACGAAAAACATAGGAGAGAACGAATCATGCTGAGTATTTCAATGTTAATTGCTTCAATCGTCTTAGGTGGCGCGATGATGGTCAACAGCTTTCAAGGTCCCGGTGGCGCCCGCCCGCATCAGAAACCAGTTCAGGAAGAACCCGGCAAGCCTGAAGAAATCCAGGAAGTCGGTGCTATTCCAGCTCCTGGCCAGGACGGCAAATAGTCCTCATTTTGGTCTTTGGATCTACCTGCCTCCAAGTCTCACCTAGTTCCTGTGCTATACTTTCAGCCCTATCAGACCTGCATTAGTTCGGTTTTACAAGGTCAAAGGTTCCCCTGAGAGTAGAGTAGCAACCAAAAGTGAGTAGTGTGCTAGAGATCATTCCGCTCGGCGGTATCGGCGAGTTCGGGATGAATTGTATGGCCGTGCGCTTCGGCGATGAGATGTTAATTCTCGATGCCGGCATGGGCTTTCCGGAGGAGACTGCCTACGGAGTAGACGTCTCCATTCCAAACTTTGCGTTTCTCGACGAGTACAAGGATGAAATCACGGCGATCGTGTTAACGCACGGTCACGAGGATCACCTGGGCGCACTGCCATACTTACTCAAGAAATTTAACGTTCCAGTTTATTGTTCACATTTCACTGCAGGTCTGGCTGAGAGCAAACTCGAAGAGCATGACCTGTTGGGCGATGTGTTACTCCATCGAGTAGAGCCGCGCGACGTTGTCGAGCTCGGCTCTTTTTCTGTTGAGTTCATTCGCGTTTCGCATTCACTGGTTGACTGCTTCTCACTCGCGATTAAGACGCCGGTTGGGACCATCATTCACACCGGCGATTACAAGGTTGATGAAACACCCGTAATTGGCGAGCCGATAGATCTGCGTTCGTTTAGACGCTATGGTCAGGACGGCGTTTTGGCGTTGCTGTCTGATTCCACAAACGCGACCGTTCCCGGCCGAACGCCTTCTGAACGCGCAGTGATTCCTGCCTTTGAAGAGATTTTCGCCGAAGCAAAGGGACGAATCATCGTCGCAGCATTTGCCTCTTCGATTCATCGCCTGCAGATCGTTTTGGATGTTGCTCAACAATTCAATCGCCGGGTTTGTGTGCTTGGTAGATCGATGCTGAAGAATGTTGAAGTTGCCGATCGACTCGGTTATCTCGACATTCCGGATGGTCTATTAGTTTCACTCAATCAAACTAAGGAGATGAGTGACGACGAGATAGTTTTTCTCGTGACCGGTTCACAAGGCGAGTCGCGCGCCGCGCTTTCGCAGATGGCCATGCAAAGCTACAAAGGCTTAATGGTCGAAGAAGGCGATACGGTTGTTTTGTCAGCCCGAATCATTCCCGGTAACGAACGACTGATCTCGCGAATGATTGGTTATATTTACAAACGCGGCGCGAACATCATCGAAGAGAAGCGACGCCTGGTCCATGTCAGCGGTCATGCTTCACAGGAAGACATTCGCATCATGACTGAAGCCGTGAGGCCGAAGTTTGTTATTCCGGTCCATGGCGAATATCGAATGCTGTTTCGTCATAAAGAGTTTGTAAAAAATCATCTCGGCTATCCGGAAGAAAAGATCATTCTGATCGAGAATGGCGACGTGCTCGAACTCGATGGCGAACGTGCCGCAATCATCGACAAGCGCGAAATTGGCCGCACGTTTATTGATGATTCTGGTTTTGGAGAAATTCATAGCGAAACTGTGCGCCAGCGAAAACAGTTGGCTTATGAAGGCAGTGTCACGGTAGTAGTTTCACTCGATGAAGAGACTGGTGAACTGATTGAAGATCCGCAGGTTGTTGCGCGCGGAGTTCGTGGACTCACTTCAACGAATGGATTTATGCCGACTGGAGGTGTGAGTGGTACTCCGTCAGTCGCGCCGATTCAGGACTACTTACTGAGTGATGCTAAGCGAGTGATCGAGGCGGCCCTGACCGGCGCTTCGCGCCCTACTTTGTCTGACGATTCGTTATTGAAAGAACATCTGCGTGTGGAGTTGAAGCGTTTTATTCAGAAACGAACCGGCGCGAAACCAGTGATTACGTTCGTAATCGTCCGCGCATAACCTAAATACTCTGCGTCTCGGCATTCTCAGCGTCTCTGCGTTGAATGTGGCCATAACTTATGGACACCATGGTTCAACACAGAGACGCTGAGAACACCGGGACGCAGAGTTGTAATGTTAAGAGATCTCTTTTGTCTAACTGGAATAACAAAGTCGTTATGATCACCGGAGCGTCGTCCGGGATTGGCAGAGGTGTAGCTGTGGAACTCGCGCGCCGCGGCGCTAGTGTGGGTCTGGTTGCGCGACGTTCGGATGTGCTCGATGAAATTGTTCAGGAGATTCAAGCGAGGAATGGTCGCGCGTTAGCATTGGCTGCTGATGTGAATGATCCTGAGTCAATGAGGACCACAGCGGATCGGCTCCGCAATGAGCTTGGACCAATCGACGTTTTAGTCGCCAATGCTGGAATCGGTGGTGCAAGTGACGCTGTTGATCTACAACCCGCGCAAGTTGCGAATGTGATCAACGTGAACATTTTGGGGGCAGTGAATAGTGTCACTGCAGTGCTGCCGGAGATGGCGAAACGAAACAGCGGACAACTGGTGGCGATTTCGAGTCTCGCAGGTTATCGAGGTATTCCGAAGTCGGCGGCGTATTGTGCCAGCAAAGCTGGATTGAGCGCGTTCTTCGAATCGTTGCGACTTGACCTGCGCAATTCCAGCGTTGATGTCACCATCATTTATCCCGGATTTATTAAGACGCCGTTGACTGCTGGTCGCGAGTCTCACATGCCATATTTGATGGAACTAGACGACGCGGTACTAAAGATTGTTGACGCGATTGAAAAGCGTAAGAAGTCGTATGCCTTCCCGTGGCAACTGGCTAGTCTCGTTCGCCTCGGAATGATTATGCCGATCTGGATGTACGATCGGATTGCCGCGCGGAAAAGTTTTAGGACCTAGTGAATTTGATCTCTGCGTCTCAGCGTCCTCCGCGTCTCTGTGTTGAAACTGATACAGCTAGTTAATCTCCATTTTCAACACAGAGACGCGGAGGACGCTGAGACGCAGAGAAAGAAAATGCAAGAGACCCATTCATGACCATTATTCAAGCTATCATCCTTGGCATCGTTCAGGGACTTACGGAATTCATCCCTGTTAGTTCAACTGCTCACCTCGTTTTGGCGTCGCGCGTTGTCAATTTATACAGCGGTCTCGACAAAACACTTCAGGCCGAGCAAACAACCGCAACTATCGCCGTTATCCAACTCGGAACGCTGCTCGCCGTATTGATCTATTTCGCCGGCGACATCATCAAGATCCTCCGCGCCTTCATCGTCGATCATCTGGCTCTACTGAGTGGACCGAAGAAGGAACCAAAGTTGTCGCACGACGCGTGGCTCGGCTGGTTAGTAATAATAGGTTCGCTTCCGGTTGGCATACTCGGCCTTCTACTCAAAAAAGTGATCGAAGGAACGTTCACTAAAAACCTCTGGGTCATCGCGACCATGATGATTGTCGTCGCGATCCTACTGGCACTAGCTGAACTGGTTGGCAAACGCACGCGCGACATGGCCCAACTCGGCGTTGGTGATGCACTCGCGGTCGGGACGGCTCAAGTTCTGGCGTTGATACCCGGTTCGAGTCGATCCGGATCGACGATCATGGCGGGATTGTTTGCGGGTGAAACTCGCGAAACAGCGGCGCGTTTTTCTTTCCTGCTTTCAATTCCAGCGATTGCCGCAAGTGGTCTGCTCGAATTAAAAGAGGCCGTTCATAAACTTCCGTCTGATAGCTATCTCTCGCTGGCAGTAGCAACGATCGTATCCGGCATCGTCGGCTATTTGTCGATCTGGTTCCTGTTGCGATATCTGCGCACACATTCAACCGGAGTATTCATCGGCTACCGCATCATTGTTGGTAGTTTGATTCTGGTGGGCCTCGCGATGGGATACTTCTCGGGAAATCTGTAACAAGAGTCTGGCCTTTTGTGGCGATGAGGTCAGTAACCGTCGGGTCAGCTTAAGTTCTGGGTCCAGATGTATAGCGAACCCGACTACGGTACTGACCTCATTGACACGGCAGTTGTGCCTCTTGCTGCAGCATATCGGACAATCTGGTTGGCAATCTGGGTCCAACTGGGTAAACTACCTCGGCCCCTCCTCTCCGGCGCCTAATTGGGCTGCCCGACTAAGCCAATAAATAAGGGCGGTAAAAGTGAAATGAATGAGAACGACGTTAGACGTATTCTGTCCTCACAACGACCTCGAAGTCCCCGTGTACCGGTAGAGTTTGCCCTCGATGTCGAAGGCACAGATCGCACCGGCAAAACGTTTCAAGCCAAAGCAACAGCCACCAAGATCAGTCGTGGTGGTGCTACGCTACTCATCGATGTTGATGTAGCACTGGGCGCTCTGGTCAAACTTGTTCCGCCATTCGGTGGAACACTTGAGGCCGAGGTTAACGGAGCGTGGATCGACGACATCGACGGTAAAAGACGAATCGGTGTTAAGCTAATGGATGCTGATGGCTGGTTTGCGGAATGACAATATTGAGAAGGACTGAGGGGAAGAGTTGGCGAGTGGGAGATTGGGTGAGAGTGGGAGATGAAGCGAGTGGGAGAGACTGTGAATTTAGATTCTCTCCATCGCCCTCTCTCCCTGTCACTCTTCTCCCCATCATCGTCTCGCCCCATCTCCCAATCATCCAACTGAAGGAATTGATGACCAATAGATGAATGCCAAACGCTGGATTGTGCGTGGGCATGACGCCTCACAAGCAGCCTCGCTCGCACGCGTTTTGAATGTCTCACCCGTCCTGGCTGCTCTGCTGATCTCCCGCGGATACGATGATGAATCGTCCGCGCGCTCCTTTCTTACTCCGCGTTACGAACAGATTCATGAACCTTACCTGATGTTGGGCATGCGGGAAGCTGTTGCGCGTCTCCAACAGGCGATCGATAACAACGAACCAATCCTGATTTACGGCGACTACGACGTTGACGGCACGACCGGCACCGCTGTTCTACTTCGCGCCCTCAAACTGCTTGGCGCAAAAACCGGCTATCACGTACCACATCGTTTCACTGAAGGCTACGGAATCCAACAACCTGCTTTGGAAAAAGCAGTAAAGGATGGATACAAACTCGTCGTTAGTGTCGACTGTGGCATCCGCGCGCACGAGCCACTTTACTGGGCGCGCGATAATGGTCTCGACGTAATCATCACCGATCATCACTTGCCCGATGCCGACGAAGGCTCGCCTCCCGCTTACGCCGTTCTGAATCCTAATCAAGCCGGTTGTACTTATCCGGATAAACATTTGGCGGGTGTCGGTGTCGCGTTCAAACTCGTTCACGCGCTTTTTCGAGAACGTGGGCGAGAATCGCAGGTGGCTGCTTTTCTGAAAGTCGTAGCGATTGGGACAGTGGCCGATGTTGCCCAGTTAGTCGGGGAAAACAGGGCGATTGTCGCCCTCGGTCTGAAGGATCTCGCGAAAGCTTCGAACCCCGGTTTGCGTGCCCTGATTGAGGTGGCTGGTTGCGGAGATGGCCAGGGCATGACAGCATACGATCTGGGATTTCGTATCGGACCGCGAATTAACGCTGCCGGACGGATGGACGCGGCCAGAGCCGTGGTTGAGCTGTTTGACACTCGTAGTGCTGATGTTGCGCGCCACCTGGCGATGCATTTAGACACGCGGAATGAAGAACGGAAGGTAGTTCAGCAGCAGATTATCGATCTGGCGGTCGCCGAGTTGTCGGATGTGACGAAGTCGACTTCGCATGTCGCAGTGATTGCCGGCGAAGGTTGGCATCGGGGTGTGATTGGAATCGCGGCGTCGAAAATTGCGGAACGAATCAATCGTCCCTGCGTTGTGTTCTCGATCGAGGGTGATGTGGCGCATGGTTCGGGACGCAGCATTCAGGCCTATCATTTGTTAGACGGTCTGACGACTTGCGCGGATCTTTTTGAGAAGTTTGGCGGTCACTCGCATGCGGCGGGAATCACTATTCGTCCCGAGCGAATCGACCAGTTTCGCACGCGGTTAAACGAACATGCTGCGTCCTGTTTGAGTGCCGAAGACCTCGAACACTCAGTGACGATCGATTTGGAGTTGAAGGCCGAAGACATTACGTTTCCGCTGACAAAGGAGTTGGAAGCGCTGGAGCCTTATGGAGCAGGCAATCCGCGACCAGTGTTCGTGACGCGAGGACTGCGTAGTTTGTCGGAGCCGGTGGTAATTAAGGATCGACACCTGAAACTGCGACTTGCGGGAGCAGACAATAGACCGATTGAAGCGATTTGGTGGCATTGTTTGGAACCTGGCGAGCAAACTCCGCAGCTTAACGGCAGCATCGAACTGGCTTATACACTTGAGACGAGTGTTTGGAATAACGAGATTAAGATTCAGTTGAATGTGCAGGACTTGAAAACTTAGTATTTGGTCCAAAGTCCAAAGTCCAAAGCACTAAGCCTTGCTTTTGCAGATGCAGGAACTATCCAGACGACGAGCTTTAGGAATCGGACTACGAGCGCGAGTGCCGCTCGTGGCCCGGATCATTGCGTTCGTTCTACTTGCCGTGGGCATCGGTTTTGTCGCTCGGTCGTATTACAAAAATCGTAATCAAACGAAGTTTACGCTGGCGAAGAATCCCGCGGAGTTGTCGAAAGACATCACCGGCGTGATCGAAGGATACGAGCAGCGGATGACCAAGCCGGATGGTTCGTATCTGCTCGTCAAAGCGTCCCGCGACATCACCTTTTCTGACAGTCATCACGAGTTGGAAAATATCAACGTCGCCGTGTACCCGGCGACTGGCAATGTCCCCGATCAAATTTCCGCCACCCGCGGAATCTACCAACCCGCCGCCGATGTAATTTCGTTTATAGGCAATGTAAAGATCGAAACAAAAGACAAGTTGAAAGTCATGACTGACGCTTTGTCGCTCGATCGAAATAGTGAAATTGCCCAAACCGACAGTCCCATTACTTTCGAGCGCGAAAATATTTCCGGGAGATCAACTGGCGCAATCGTCGAGCAGAAATCTCATCGTCTGCAGTTGAAGAAGGACGTTGAGATAACTATCAGTCCGAATGCTTCGGTTCCCAATGGTCCAAGTTTGTCGGCCAAATCCAGGCCGGTGGCCATCAAGTCAGCAGTGGCAACTTTTGAACAGGACCAGATGAAGCTGAGTTTTAACGAGAATGTAATTGTGCAACAGGATCCGAACGTGATGAGTGGTGATGCGCTCACCGCGATTCTCACCAAAGAGAAGCATCTGCAGAAGTGTGAAGTGCGCGGCAACTCGTATCTACGCACTTTGAATCCGGGCCATGCAGCCGAAATGCATTCGGTCAACATGGACTTTTTTCTCGACAAAGACCAGCGACTCGAATCCGCCGCCGCCTGGGACAATGTTACCGGACGAACAATCAACGCCGATTCAGAAGTTGAATGGACGGGCGCGCACTCTGTCGACGTGAAGTTTCAAACCCTGGGTAACGACACAGTCATTAAGCAACTCGATGCCACGGGCCGATCCGTCGTTAACATGGCTGCGCCGAAATCAAAAGCGAACGACAAACGCTCAGCGAACAAACGTCTGACCGCGGACCAGATAAAACTATTCTGGCGGGCAAACGGGCAGGATCTCGAGAAGGCCGAAGCGAATGGCAACGCGGAGTTGTTTGTTGATCCAATAGATCGCAGCGACGCGAGCGACCGGAAGACAGTTACTGCGCCCAACATGGCCTGCGAATTTTTAGCCAAAGATAATTTGGCGAAATCCTGCACGGCAACCGGCGGCGCGAAGTCCGTGATCGATCCGGTCCAACCTACGCCCAAACGCGGCACGCGCACCTTAACTTCGCAAACAATGATTGCCGCCTTTATTCCTGACACCCAGGACATCGAGCGCTTCGATGCGCAAGGTGATGCGAAGTTTAACGAAAACGATCGGAACGGCATCGCTTCAACTTTGTCGTACACCGCTGCCGATCAGATGGTCCGACTTCGCGGCGGTGACCCAACCGTTTGGGACTCGCGCGGCCGTACCAAAGGGACGGAACTCGATTCCGATCTTGCCAACAAAATTTCCTATAGTCGTGGCAGAACTTCTACGACTTATTACAGCCAGGAACAAACCAACGGCGCGACTCCTTTTTCGAAAGTGAAGAGTCCGGTCTATGTCGTCAGCGATAAAGCCGAATTCCATCATGAGACCGGGCTCGCCTCTTATACGGGAAACGCGCGCGCCTGGCAGGATGACAACTTCGTACGCGGCGACAAAATAAATTTGTATGTAAACAGTAAGACGATGGACGCGAGTGGACACGTCCAAACCGGTATCTACAATTCGAAACGAAAAGTAGACAATAACTCTGTCGTAGTTCCGGTCTTTGCGTCTTCGGATTCGCTCTCCTACTCCGATCCGGATCGCACCATTCACTACGAAGGAAACGTCGATATCAAGCAGGGAACAGATCGCATGACGAGCGGTGTTGCTGACGTTTATCTCATGAAGGAAACGAATGAGATGGACAAGACGATTGCGCAACGCAATGTGGTCCTGACCCAGCCAAATCGGAAAGGTATTGGTGATTGGGTCCAATATACTGCCGCTGATGAAGTTGCTGTGTTGAAAGGGAATCCGGCGCGCGTTGAAGACACCGAAAAGGGAAACACCGAAGGCGGAAGATTGACGCTCTCCATCAGAGACAGTAAAGTCACTGCTGACGACGCACGTGGCCCATTGTCCCCCGGTCGGATCAGAACCACCCACAAGATCAACAAGAAGCCATAGTCGCTTCAAACACCAAGTCAAAGTTCGTTAAACTGAATGAAAGTGGTCCTCTCGTGGATCGCAGTTGCTGATGCAGGTTGAAGATCTACAGATAGACGCCAAACGCGAACCAGTTGAGACGGGTGTTCCAGTTTCAGCCGACGCGCTGCGCAGTGTCAGTCTCGTGAAAAGTTATGGACGACGGCGCGTTGTTGACGACGTTAGTATTCAAGTCAATCGTGGTGAAGTGGTTGGTTTGCTTGGGGCCAACGGCGCGGGCAAGACGACAACGTTCTACATGATCGTGGGCCTGGAAAGACCTGACGGAGGAAATGTTCTGCTCGGCGATCGCGATCTAACGAAGTTGCCGATGTATTTGCGAGCGCGGCTCGGCATCGGTTATTTGCCGCAGGAACCGTCAGTGTTTCGCAAGATGACGACGGCCCAGAACATTCTCGCAGTGCTGGAAACGATCGGGTTGCGACGTCGTGAACAACTAAAGCGACTCGAAGAGTTGTTGGCGGAATTCGGCATTAGTCACGTACGAAATACTCGCGGCGATGCGTTGTCGGGTGGTGAACGTCGTCGTACTGAAATCGCGAGAGCACTCGCAACCGAACCGCAATACATCCTGCTTGACGAACCGTTTGCGGGGATTGATCCCAAAGCCGTAGATGACATTCAAAATGTCATACTTTATTTAAGAGGCCGTGGTATTGGTATTCTCATTACGGACCATAATGTTCGTGAGACTTTAGGTGTGACCGATCGCGCTTATATCATGGCCGAAGGAAAGATTTTTAGATCCGGTAAACCTAAAGACTTGACAGACGACTCTGAAGTTCGACGACTTTATCTTGGTGAAAAATTCCGCATGTGAATGCTTACCCGCAAACCCACTCTGATCGGTTATAATCCGGATGCGCTTAGGCGCAATCAATAGCAATCAAGATAAGTTCATTTAGGGATGTCTCTTAAACTAACCACCAGCCTCTCCCAACGACTTGTCCTGACGCCCCAGTTGCGACAGCGCATTGAGATGTTGCAGATGACGTCGTTGGAATTGACTGATCTCATTCAGCAACAATTATTAGAAAATCCAGTTCTCGAAGAAGTACCAAGTCAGGAAGAGGTCCAGGAAATTGCCGAGAAGGTTTTGGATCATCTTGCCAGTTCGGACGTTGATTCATCCTTTGAAGCTGCTGCACCGGAAGCTGGCAGCGCAGGGACCAACGGCTCGGGTGACGCGGAAGGCATTTCGGCACTTTCAGGTACTGGCGAAGAGTCCTTCAACAGCAACGAGCATGAAGAAGGTGGTGCAGAAGAGAGCTTTAGCGAAGAACCTTCCCGCGATGCTTTTGAAGAGATAGATTTTGGCCGCGAGTTTCAGGACTATCTTGATCCTGGTTACAAGACCCAGGAAATTGAATACAAGGAAGACGCTCCTACCTTCGAGCAATTTCTAACCCGACCTCCTTCACTCGCCGAACATCTCGAGTGGCAACTGAGCATGACTCCGCTTCCGGACGGCGTGTTAGACGCAGCGATCGCCGTCATCGGGAACCTTAATGCCGACGGCCGGTTGCATGCCACGAATGAAGAGATCGCGGCGATGGGACCGTGGCCGGAAGAAATAGTTGAAAATGCACGCCAGTCAGTCATGAGATTGGACCCGATCGGTTGTGGCGCGCGTGATGTGAAAGAGTGTTTGTTGGTCCAACTGGAAGTACTCGGTGAAAAAGATCGGCTCGCTGCGAAGTTGATCAGCGATCACCTGTCGGATCTGCAGCAACATAAACTCCCGAATCTTTCCAAACAGATTGGAGTGGATGTTGAACTGCTGCTCAGCGAGCTTCAGTTCATTCGTACTCTTGATCCATATCCCGGCCGTCGTTATTCATCGGAAGAACCGATACTGATCAGTCCCGAGATCTATATCGAGAAGCTTGACGAAAACGATGATGATTACATCATCTACTTTGCCGATGATGGCAGTCCGCGTTTACGCGTGAGCCAGCAGTATCAGCAGATGTTGAGCCAGGGGGTGAGCAACGAAACCAAGAGTTTCATCCGCGAGAAGATGCGTTCCGCGGTAGACCTCCTAAGAAACATCGAACACCGTCGTCAGACTATCTACAAAGTGGTTGAGTCGATCGTGCAACGACAACGCGACTTTCTCGATCATGGTGTCCAACACATCAAACCGATGATGTTGAAAGACATCGCTGAAGATATCGGTATGCACTTGTCGACCGTATCGCGCGTGGTGAATCGTAAGTACGCGCACACGCCGCAGGGAGTGATTGAACTTCGTCGCTTCTTCACCGAAGGCATGTTGAATGAAGACGGCGAAGAGATTTCAACACGCATTATTAAGTTGAAGATCAAGAAGTTGATCGAAGAAGAAGATTCGCACAGTCCGATTACTGACGATCAGGTTGTGAAGATCTTGGCGAAGGATGGAATAAAGTTGTCGCGCCGGACCGTCGCGAAATATCGTGACCAAATGCAAATCCCTGGTTCGCGCGAACGACGAGCAGTCGTCTGAATTAATGAGACGACGCGGCAAGGAGTTAATGAACATTGCTGCGCTGGCTGAGCCGAACCCCCGGTACGGTTGCGCCCTGGTATCTTTACCATTCGAGTAGGAGGGATTTGGCTAATGGAATTTGAATACACCGGCAGACACGTAGAAGTATCGCCAGCAATTCGCAAACACGTCGAGGCGCACTTTAAAAAACTCGATCATATTTTCAACGGAACCCCCCTGCGAACCCACGTAATCATTAGTGTTGAAAAGAACAGACATACCGGGGAACTCCTCGTCTACTGGCGCGAACATACCATCACTGCAAAAGACACTAACATCGACATGTACATTGCCCTGACGAGGGCGATCGCCAAGATCGAAAAGCAAGCGGTCAAGTTTAAAAAGAAGATGATCGATCGCAAACAGAGTGCGCGATCGACGGCGAGCGTTGCTCCGATACCTGATGGGAATGTAGAAGCAACGCCACGCCCACCGCGCATAATCGCTGCGCGACGCTACTCCGTAAAGCCGATGACTGCCGAAGAGGCATCATTGAAATTGTCGGGCGAGGCGGACCAGTTTTTGGTATTCCGCGACGCCGACACCAGCCGGCTTGGCGTTATCTACAAACGTAAGGACGGCAACTACGGATTGATCGAACCGTAGCTCAGTAGGCAGAAGGCAGAGGCAGTAGGCAGGAACGTGAAGCTAAGGCCGCTGCCCACGCCTTCTGCCTTTTGCTTTCTGCCTACTGCTTTCTGCTTACTGATCCCATGCCGCGCACGAAAAAGACCGTTCCCCAATCCACGAAAGACACCACACCTGACATCGTGATCATTACGGGCCTGAGTGGCTCGGGAATGTCTTCAGCCACCAATGCTTTTCAGGACCTGGGCTATTTCTGCGTCGACAATCTTCCCACGACGATGCTGCAAACCTTTGCTCGTCTCATTACCAGTGATGACGAGGAAAAGGGAATTCGTCGGGCGGTGTTAGTTATAGACATTCGAGAAGGCGACTTTCTGGCCCACTTCGCCGAGCAGCTCAAAAAACTGCGCGCGACTGGTCTAAAAGTGACGGTCCTCTTCTTTGAAGCCTCCGACGAAGTTCTACAACATCGCTACAGTGAAACGCGGCGACCTCATCCTGCCGAACGTGGGAAAGGTCTGCCGTCGTCGATTGGCAAAGAGCGCGCCGCGATGGCGAAGATCCGCGCGCGAGCAGATCAGATAATTGATACCACCGATCACACGGTCCATACGTTACGCAGTTTTCTGTTGGAACGATTTAGTCCGAATCGTCAGGGGGCGCCGATGCGCGTCCAGATATTGAGCTTCGGACACAAGTATGGAAATCCGGGCGATCTCGAACTACTGTTCGATGTGCGACATTTGCCAAATCCGCATTTCGTTCCGGATTTGAAACGCTTGTCAGGCCATGATAGCCGGGTGGTGAAATACTTGAATGCCTCACCCGAGGTGCGGGAAACGCTGCGTCGCTTCACTGACCTGCTGACGTATCTTCTTCCACTCTACAAACGGGAAGGGAAGTCGTACGTTACAGTAGGAATCGGTTGTACCGGAGGACGTCATCGATCAGTGATGATCGCAAATGCCCTCGCCAGGAGTTTGAGACGAGCGGGTTTCGATGCTCATGCCGCGCATCGTGACGTTCGAAAAGTTAAAGCTAATTGAAAATGAGTTCGAGAAATCTGCCTCTGCGTCTCTGCGTCTCTGTGTTGAAAACAACGGTCACCTACACGAAGTCTTATTTTCAACACAGAGACTCCGAGGATGCAGAGACACAGAGAAGAAATATTTGATGCGCAATTCGAAAGGGAGTTAGATGAGTAAGAATCCTGAGCAGCCAACGTCGCCGGGAACAGAAGCAAAGAAGGTTGCCGGTGTAGTCGTTACCCACGGTCATTTGGCTGGCGAACTGTTGGCGGCAGCAGAAATGATCATTGGACCAGTGTCGCACATCGCTGCAGTTTCAATTGGTTGGCACGATGATGTTGATGCCGCGCATGATGAGGTTCAGCGGGCGATCACGCGCGTTTCACAGGACAATGGTGTGCTCCTTTTGACTGACATGTTTGGTGGCACTCCCACCGATATCGCTTCAATGTTTTTGGAAGAAGGCGCGATCGAAGTGGTGACCGGAGTCAACCTGCCCATGGTGATCAAACTTGCTACGCACAGCGGCCAGGAATCCTTGAATGAACTGGCCCGCAAGATCTGTGATCAGGGCCGTCAGGGAATTTATCTCGCCGGCGAACTCCTGGCGCCACCACCCAAAGGTGGAGCTAATTGAAGTGGCCGAGCGGACTCTTTGTGTTACCGGTCGACTTGGTCTGCACGCTCGGGCTGCCGCCAATCTGGTCCGTGTAGCAAATCAGTTTCAAAGCAACATCTCGCTGCAACGCCTCGACAACTCCAACGAGGCCGACGCTAAATCCATCCTCAGTATTCTTATGTTGGCCGCTAGTCGTGGTACCGGCCTGCGCATTATCGCGAATGGTCCTGACGAAGAACTTGCCTTAAATGAAGTCAGTGATCTTTTTGCGCGAAACTTCGACGAACCGGAATTGCCCGAACGGCGCGAAGCTTTGGTCCAGGAAGAGATGCGCTGCAAGGGGCTTGGCGTTTCTGAAGGAGTGGTAATTGGTCGAGTGCTTCGTTTGCAGGCTGGCACCCATGATGTTTACCGCGCCGAGATCGCCGCCCAGGATGTTGAACGTGAACGACGTCGCTTTCGGGCTGCGGTCAGACTTTCCCGGCGCCAGATCGAAACAATTAAAGGACGCGCAGAAAAAGAACTGGGCCGCGGGAATGCTTACATTTTCGACGCACATCTGTTGTTCCTCGAAGATGCAAAGCTCACGCGCGACGTCGAAGAGTACATCGTTAAAGAACGGGCCAATGCCGAATGGGCAGCGAAAGTGGTTGGCGACAGGCTGCTCTCCATCTACCTGCAGATTAACGATGAATACTTGCGCGAACGAGGATCCGACATCGAGGACGTGATTCAACGTCTACTCGCAAATTTAACTGGTGAGGGACGAACTAAACCGAAGTTGTCCGAAGACGCCGTTATTGTGGCCCAGGATCTACTGCCGTCAACGATCGCCGAACTCGATCTCAATCATGTGCGCGCAATCGCGACGGATGCTGGCGGCTGGACTTCGCACATGGCCATCATCGCGCGTGGACTTGGTCTGACTGCCGTGGTTGGTTTGCGCGATTTCTACAATCGCACCAGGACCGGAGACCAGATCATTGTAGACGCGTTGCGTGGTGAAGTGATTTTGAATCCTTGCGAAGGCACCGTGCAGCGTTATGAGTTCACTGCGCAGACCCCTGGCGCCGTCGAGACAGTGGACCAGCGTGGTCCAGTAACAACGAAAGACGGTGTCGAAGTGGCACTGCGCGCGAACATTGAATTGCCGGCCGAGTTTGCCGCCATCAAAAGATATGGCGCATGCGGAGTCGGTTTGTTTCGGTCCGAGTTTTTGTTGTCGAGATCGGGACTACTGTTATCCGAAGAGGAGCAGTTTTCTTCTTACCAGGCACTCGCTGAAACTGCGGGCGAAGATGGCGCAGTGATCAGGTTGTTTGATCTCGGCGGTGAAACCGGGTTCGAGTTGTCGGAGCGGCCTGAGAGAAATCCGGCGCTGGGTTTACGAGCAATTCGTTTTGGACTGAAGAATGAACAAGTGTTGCGTGCTCAGGTCCGTGCGATCTTGCGTGCAGCGCAGTTCGGCAAACTTCGTCTACTGATTCCGATGGTGGGCGACTCAAGTGACGTTCTGCGCGCCAAACGAGTGATCGCCGACGAGCAGGCTGCGTTGGAAGCTGCGGGTGTCGCGCACACTGCGGTGAAGATTGGTGCGATGATTGAAATTCCTTCCGCCGTGTTGACTGCAGACAAAATTGCCAGGGTAGTCGACTTCTTCGAACTGGGTACTAACGATCTGGTGCAGTACACGTTGGCAGTTGATCGCGGCAATGACGATGTCGCGGATTGGTTTCGCACACTTCATCCGGCAGTTTTGTTTGGCATCAATCACACGTTGAAAGTTGCTCGCGAGGCAGGAATCGCGACCCTAGTTTGCGGCGAGATGGCTTCTACGCCGGCGTATGCGGTCCTGTTGGTCGGCATGGGAGCAAAGGATTTAAGCATGACACCTGCCTCAATCCCGCGTGTGCGCAACGCCCTCTCGCAGATAGACTCTCGCGAAGCTGCCGAACTTGCCGAACGAAGTCTTACCTGCGCTACCGCGGACGAAGTTGAAGACATGGTCCGCACCGAATTTCGCACCCGCTGGCCCGACCTCTTCCCAGCCAAAGCCCTCCCCGCCAAACGCGAAGAATAAGCAGCTTCTTCTATCATCAACTCGCCAAGCATCGGCTTTGCCGCCTGTTGTGAGGCATGGCTCCGCCTTGCCGTAACCGAACTCAAAAATATCTTAGGCTGCGCCTTCCTTCTTTCTTTAGTTCGATCTCTCAGGGACAGAAAGAGGACGCAGCAGGATTTTGAAGCGCTTACGGCAAGGCGGAGCCATGCCTCACAACAGATGGCTCAGCCGATCCTTTTTAGAAGCGTGATAGTTCAGGGAGTCAGATCGGTGATCCGTTGAATCGAAAATAATTTCACGCTCAAGGTATTTTCGAACGCTCATCCCACACTGTCTCCTGGTAAGGCTTTTCGTCTTAGACCGTACTGTATCTACAGCTTAAACCCCTCGCTTTCGATTAAAGAACAAGCGGGAACAACAAGGAGAAATGTTTTGAAGAAGTTAACCCTACTTACCTTTGCTATCGCGCTTCTGATGACTCTCGTCGCCCCATTTACGGCGAAGGCAGACATCCAGGACCGCCTCTTTGACTTCACTGATGAGTATTACCGTCAGAATGGAGTCGATCCCACTGCTATCGTAAACCGGCGGCAGGGAGTTGCGCCGCGAGGGACCATCGATTCGCCCTTCTTTCCGTTTCAACGCAATGTGAGAACACTCCAACTGAATCCTGCTTACAACCAGAGCGGCGCGCTCAATTATTGGACTGTGATGGGGGATCTCTTTGTCGCGAGTTTCACTAAAGACGAAGCTGGACAACGTGCGCGTCAGCTCGCCGACAACATGCCGCTATACGTTTTCCCAACTCGCACTGGCAATCCCATCGGATTAGGCAACAATCGGCAGGCAGACATCGTCGATATGCGTCATGGCTATTTCAGCAATAATCCACTTGGGCTGTGGCTTCACGTTTGGGTCAGTTACACGGACCGCGCCTTTAATACGTCGGAAGGTAAGAAGGCGCTCGCAGATCTTCAGAAGAAAAACGGCCTTGCTCTTGACGGAACTCCCATCATCAAATCGCTAAGTGACCTGGAGAATCTGTTTGATAAAGGACTAGCCGCCAAGCGCTTTCGCAATCCGGATGGATCGGAAGGACCAATGTATGGAATTTGTCCGGTGGAGAAAGATCCAACTAACGGTGGTATCCCGACTGACACCACGCTTGGTGTGGTCCTGAAACCAGATGGTTCACCACTCGAACCGTACTTCGTCACCAACTTCGACAGCTTGAAATTTACCGGCAGGTGGGCGAAGTAAGAGTTTATAAAACTGGATCCAGATAATCTGTGTCCAGCGCAGTTGGAAGGGTAAAGCCTCTGCGTCTCTGCGTCTCTGCGTCTCTGCGTTCTCAGCGTCTCTGTGTTGAAACTATGGTTCGCTAGTTGAGCCTATTTTTAAACACAGAGACGCTGAGAACGCAGAGACGCAGAGGGCATGAGAAAGTCTGTTGCTCGACCCGACGCTACCGCGTTACGGTACTGACCTCATCGCCACTAGAACCGTGATTTTGCAAAACACTCTAAAGTCTCTCCTTCCGTTCTTCCAGCCGTTTCAAGAATTTCCCAGCGATTAGCCATTTCTTACCTCCAGAGCGCAGTTTTCAACTGCCCCGAAATGCTCGCGACTCTGGCTCCCGGTAAAGGATTTTTGCATGAAAAAGCTGATTATTGCTGGTGTTATTGCTATTTCGTCACTCAGTACAAGTGCCTTCGCCCAGGTAAAGTCATCTCCAGCGGCGAATAATCACACAAATGCTGCTCGTTCTACTTCCGCTGGCGAGACGGCCAGAGCTCGGGAAACTCCCAAACCAACCCCGATGCCCCAGACTGTCGCGGTCAATCGCGAACAGCCTGCAGATCAGGCGCGGGGAAATGCGCAAGCCACTAATATTTCCGGAAGACCGAGAATCGCAGCGGCTACTGCTCCCAAAGCTGTGGCCACTCCGGTCAACAATTCAGCAGCCCCGACATCAGTTTCAGCCCCGACAACTACCACGGCCCCGACGCAACTTTATCGAGTGGGCGTTGGCGACATCCTGGACATTCAAATCCCGGATAGTATGTCTGACCGCTCAACTCTCTACACCGTGATGGAAGGTGGACTGCTCGATTATCCGTTGGCAGGCGATCCAATGGCGGTCGACGGCTTAACCACCGACGCGATTGCTCAAAAACTTCGCGGCTCGATCAAGGTCCTGGACAATCCCGAGATCAAAGTTAAAGTTCGCGATTACGCGAGTCACACTGCCAAAGTGATCGGTTTCGTAAGTATTCCTGGCGATAAGGTGCTTCGTCGTGAAGCGGTACCTCTTTACGTAGTGCTTTCTGAAGCGATGCCGTTGAGTGATGCAGTCAGCGTGACGATTGTGCGCAACGGAAAAGATTTGCCGGCCGTAAATCTGGCTGATGCTGAAGGCACAAGTCAGGTCGTACTGGATGGCGATGTGATCAAGGTTTCAGGTCAATCGGTTGAAACTGCAGAGTACTTCTACGCTGGCGGTGAAGTTAACGCTCCCGGCCAGAAAGCCTTCCACAACGGGATTACGTTGACGCAGGCGATTATCGTGAGTGGTGGAGCCGCTCATAACGCTGGCGCGACTGTACGAGTCTCGCGTCAGGGAGCCGATGGTCGTTTGAGTGCTATTGAGTACAACCTCCGCAACATCCAGGCGGGCAAAGTCCCCGATCCGCAGATTCAAAAGAACGACCGGATTGAAGTAAGCCGCAACGAACAACGGTAATATTACTAAAAGCTACGATTACAGAATGCAGGTTGAGAAGGTTCACTTCTTAACCTGTTTCCTTTTGAGAATTCGCAAAAAGCCGGCGCACATATTCCCGGCTTAGCCATCTGTTGTGAGGAATGGCTATGCCTTTCCCTTAGCGTTCAGTTAGATTTCCGGCTGCGCTTCTTCACTGATTCAGGGAAGGGCGCAGCCCAAAAAATTTACCGGTCCGTTAACGGCAAGGCACAGCCATTCCTCACAACAGATGGCTAAGCCAAAACAGCAACAGATGGTTGATCATTCGTTTATAATGCCGCATGAATGAAAACTCCCGCGTCGAAGCTGGTCCACATCCTGATTGGCAAAGCAGTTATCGAAACGCTCCTCGTCGGCGCGATTGCGGTTGGCTTCAATGTCACTGCGTTTCCCCCGACATTTCACGGCTGGAGTGAAGCACTTCCAGCTTCGAAGTCGCTCGCCGGTTGGACCGTTAACGATGCTTCACCGTGGGAACGCCTCGACGTCCAACTCTTCGTTGACGGACAATTCCAGGCAAATCAAACGGCGAATCTTTCTCGACCTGACGTCTCGAACTCCGGCTGGGCGAAGGATGAATGGCACGGTTACAGTTTTCAGCTCCCTAAACTGGACCCAGGCACCCATCAACTCCGTGTGTATGCTGTCCATCAAAGCGGCGGTGGCAAGCGTTACACCCTACAACTCATCGGTGATCCAGTAACTATCAACGTAAGAGGCGACGGCTCGTGGGAAAATCAGAAATGATGATCGAACATGAGACCGACGGAATAAACCCGCGAGCTTTAGCGGTGTGGGAAATTGTTTCCGTAGTGACTTCCTGTCTACTCGCTGAGTGGGTCGTAATCGCATTTCTTGGATTGAACAAACTCGCTTTAGCCGTGCCTGTTTTACTCGCGCTCGGTCTCATCATTTCTTCCGAGCTTCTTCGTGGCGAAACTCTTAAAGATCTCGGCTTCAGAGTAGACAATTTTAGTAAAGCGTTTCTGTGGCTGGTGATTCCTACCGTGGTCGCGATCGTGTTTATAGCAATTCTGGGTTGGGCGACTTCGCCAAAATTTTCTATCCGGGAACCGCGTCTACGCTTTCTCGCGATTCCTTTGTGGGCTTTGTTTCAGCAATACGTTCTGCAGGGATACATAAATCGGCGGGCGCAAATCTGGCTCGGTTCAGGTTGGAAAAGTGTCCTGCTGGTCGGATTTCTCTTTGCGCTGATACATCTGCCGAATCCAACCCTGACCTTGTTGACGTTCATTGGCGGGGTCGTTTGGGCTGCCTGCTTTCAACGACATCCAAACCTTTATGCAATCGCACTCTCTCACGCCATCGCTTCCATCGCAGCGGCGTTGCTGTTGCCACCTGCACTTATCAACGGTTTGCGAGTTGGCTTTAAGTTTTTCGGTTGACTCTAAAAAATCCTTGGCAAATTCCAACAAGCACCCATGAGTAGCGCAGTTAGGAAGGGTGGTTTACCCCCGCTTGCCCCGGCTTAATTGACTTTGGAGTCTTTCAAATTTAATGAGCGGGGGTAAACCGCCCTTCCTAACTGCGCCAGTCGATGGTGCTTGTTTGGGATTGCCAAACCTCTAACGCTCAACTCTGTCAGGGCGCACTGCTATACGTGTTCAACACTCGTTTGTTATACTTTCCGACGCCTTGCAGAGAGAACAGGTCGGGCGGTCGCTGCCGGCTCTGAGATTCAGATTTCGATTTGGCTCTCACGCCGGGAGAGGAAAGTCCGAACACTATAGGGCAGCGAGCCCGCTAACGGCGGGGCGTCAAACGACCTAAAATTGTTTGGCGACGACAAGTGCAACAGAGAACAGACCAGCCCTGACAAGTCGGGGTGATGGGTGAAACGGTGCGGCCCGCACGGGCTTAATGTAAGAGCGCACCGGCGCGTGTGGTGACATGCGCGGCCAGGCAAACTCCTCGCAGTGCAAGACCAAATAGGGAGGCGTCATAGGGCTGCCCGCCCAATTTCCGAGCAATCGGAAAACGACCTCCGGGTAGGTCGCTCGAGCCCGTTGGCAACGACGGGCCTAGATGAATGATCGCCATCCCGAGTCAAATCGGGATACAGAATTCGGCTTATAGACCTGTTCAGTTTTTGCAGGGTTAAAATTCCCGACACAAAGGAAAGAGATGGCTAATCGCAAAGGTGTTTTCATCGGAGCTTATGTTCCCAACCACTTGAAGGAATCTCTTCGTCGGCGTGCCGCAGCGGAACATCGCACTCTGTCCCAGGAAATCACAAGAATTCTTGAAGAGGCGGTCCATGGTAAAGGATTGCCGGTGGGCAGCATTGACCGTCGTCAAAGAGACTCACAACCGCGGCGTCGTTCAACTGATCCAATGCCGCGCCGGCGGGCCAACGATGAACCGTACGGATCTGACGGCGAAGAACGCTAAAAATCTTCTCTGCGTCTCTGCGTTCTTTTCGTCTCTGTGTTGAGACCAGACGTTCGAGTAATCGCACTCCAATCTTTAACGCAGAGACGCAGAGACGCAGAGACAGCTACAGCGGAATCAGCATCTAACCAGTCGTGAAATACGTACTCATTGGAATCATCATCGCGTTAGTCTTCGTGGTTGTATATTCGCGGCTGCGACCTTACCTGTTGTTAATCCAAAAGGTGCTTAACTCTTTTAACGTTTCGACTTCGGTCAACACCTCTACCGCGAGCAGGCAAAGTAGAGCAACTGAGAACAAGTTAGTGCGATGTGCTGGTTGCGGTACGTGGATTCCGGAGACTCGCGCGCTGAATTTGAAATCCGGACAGACTGTCTATTGCTCGGCTGATTGTTTGGAGAAGAAGTCGGAAGCGAAAGAGCGAAAGTTAGCAGGTTGATCTCTGCGTCTCAGCGAACTCTGCGTCTCTGTGTTAAAACTGCTGGTCCAATTACGCGCACATCGGGTTTAACACAGAGACGCAGAGTTCGCTGAGACGCAGAGAAGTGTTATTCGTTCCCGGCTTCACGGATGGCGCGATCGGTATTTGTAAACCACAGCACTACCAACCCCACCACGAAAAACACAATCAACGATAACAACGCCTGCCGGTAAGAACCGGTACGTGCGATCACGATACTGAACAGCAAGGGTCCCATCCATGAAGTTCCGCGTTCGGAAACTTCATAAAGTCCAAAGAACGAAGCCTCTTTTCCTTCCGGAATCATCCGCGCGAATAGTGATCGCGAAAGGGCCTGCGATCCGCCCAGCACAATCGCGATCAGCGCCGCCAACACCCAGGCTTCAGGAACGCTGTGTAAGAACTTGAAAGCGTAGATAACTATTCCCGACCAGATCACGAGGGAAACAATAATCGCGTTTTTGGTTTTGATCAGATACGCGAGCCGTTCAAACAGTAACGCTCCGACTACGGCGACGAATTGGACCATCAAGAAAATCTTCAAGAGGAAAATAGGATTGCCTTGCGGGAAAAGCTCCTGTTCGAGAAACGCACTTGCCGCAAAGATCACGGTTTGAATTCCGTCGTTGTAAATAAGGTAGCCGAGCAGATAGCGCGCTGTTAACGGCAGTCGTTTCAATTCCTTAACAGTGGAAAAGATCTCCAGAAAGCCGGCTGCGATATAACCTTTGCCCACCGGCAACTTTTTCTTCTTCGGTCGCGACTTCAAAAAGAGGAACGTAAAAATCGCGAAGCCGCCCCACCAGATTCCCGAAGACAAAAGCGACAACCTGACTGCGAGTCCGGTCGATATTCCCAAATCGGGAGCCTTCGTCACGAGCCACAAGTTCAGCGTCAACAGGATGGCGCCGCCCAGATAGCCATACGCAAAACCTCGACTCGAAACTTTGTCCGTTTGGTCCTCAGTAACGATCTCCGGCAAAAACGCGTTATAGAAAACGATCGAGGCGCCAAAACAAACATTCGCGACTATGAACAGCAAGCCACCAAGTAAGTAGAGATTGCCCTGAACAAAAAACAACAGACAGTTAGCAATGACAGCGATGTAACAGAACAAGGCCATCAGGCGTTTCTTAAGATCGGAATAGTCGCCAAGTGCGCCGAGTACGGGAAGCAGAAAAACCTGAGCGCCAACCGAAATTGAAACACACAGACTTGGAAGCGACTTGGCTGTCACCGCGCCGAGAAAACCGAGATTCAGCACCACGCCATTTTCACCGACCGCGGTTTGGGCCAGGCGCGTCAGGTAAGGACTAAACAACGCGCCGACCACCGTGGTGTAAAACGCGGAGTTGGCCCAGTCGTACATCTTCCATCCGAAGAGTTCGCGCGGGTTGTTCTTATCGAATGAAGTCGGCGTGGAGATCTCAGTTTGTGCTGAGTGCATCTGGTTTTTGATTTTCTGTTAACAGCGCGACAATCGCCGGCGTGATGTCGGCTAACGTCTGAATCCGAGCCGCGATTAGCTGACGTTGAGCACCCCAGATAATCGTTGGCACTGCATTCAGCGTGTGGTTGCGTATCGACAGGTCTTCGATATTTCCGTGATCGCTGGTGAGTATAACGGTGGTTCGTTTTAGATCAAGTTTTTGCAATAGCTCACGGATGAAGAGCGAGAGACTCGTCAGGATTTGCTGGGCCATCAGCATGTCCTGCGCGTGCCCGACTTTATCGGTGATGAAATACTCGTAAAGCGTAAACCGGTGTTCGCTCGTCAACTTAGCGAGCACTGTCGCCGCTTCCGCTTCGGTCCTTTCGGAAACTTCTTCGCCTCTTTCGATCAATATGCGGTTTGTATAATCCATAAAGATTGCGTCACCGCTTCTTAAATTATCGACCGTACGAAACGTCATGCCGGCTGCTTCTACAGCGACAGTTGTGGCGGACACCCATCTGGGACGCTCGACAAAAAACCGGCTTGTGTAAGCATTCGCAAAAGTGATTGGTCCAACTTTCGCTTCATTTAGTTGCTTGAAGATCGAGTGAGTCTGGATGATGTCCCGCAACTCTTTATTCGGAAAACCCTGTTTGTGATAACCAACTGCTGCCGGCGCGTTAACGCCAGTCAGAATTGTGGTTTGTCCGGAAGCGCTTTGGGGCCGGCCCTCAACACCCATGCGCGGATCGGTAGGCACAACAATCCCATCAAGGTAAGTGACCGGTTCTTCGTTTTGGAAGACTGCTAACGGGACTGCGTCGAGATTGTCGAGCGGATTGTGTGGTCCTCTGGTCCCGATACCCAGGCCATCGATGAAGAAGAGAAGTACTGACGGCTCATTCGTCATGCAAAAGTCCACGCTCGCGATAGAGATTTAGTTTGTTATGAAGGGTCTTGAGACTGATACCAAGTAACTCGGCCGCGCGCGTCTTATTGTTTTTTGTCTTTTGTAACGTGCGCATGATCATCTGCCGTTCAACTTCTTCGAGCGGAGTGCCAACCGGGAGTGACAAGGTATCTTCGTTGCGTAGCCGCACACGCTGCTCGATCGGATATGGTGCGAAGTGATGACGTTCGATCTGTTCACCCGAACAAATGATGACCGCGCGTTCGATCACATTGCGTAACTCACGCACATTGCCGGGCCACGCGTGAAACTGGAGCGCATTCAACGCGGAAGAACTTAAGAACCGCGCCTGCCGGCCATGTTTTTCAGCCAACTGCGTAACGAGATGTTGGGCCAGCAAAGGTAAGTCTTCTTTTCTTTCACTTAACGGCGGCAGATGAATGCTGAAGACATTCAGACGATAAAGCAGATCATTACGCATCTTGCCTTCAGCAACAGCTTGTTGTGGTTCACGATTTGTAGCTGCTAAAAGACGAACGTCGACCGCTATCTCTTCACCACTGCCGAGTCGGCGTACCGCGCGTTCTTCGATTACACGCAGTAACTTCGCCTGCAATAGTGCAGGCATCTCGCCGATCTCATCGAGTAAAAGCGTTCCTTTGTCTGCCAGTTCAAAACAGCCTTGACGACGAGTGGCGGCGCCGGTAAACGAGCCTTTCTCGTGACCAAATAATTCTGACTCCATCAACGATTCGGGAATCGCCGAGCAGTTGATCGCTACGAATGGTTTGTCGCGGCGTGGGCTCAGGTTATGGATCGTCCGGGCGACCAGCTCTTTGCCAGTCCCCGATTCACCCGTGATCAAAACGGACGCGGACGAAGGCGCAACTTGTTCGATGAGTTTATAGACCTTACGGATTGCGTCGGAGTTACCAACGAGTTCGCCAAAGGCGCCACGATCTTGTAACTGCCGTTTTAGCAGTTCGTTTTCGCGCCGGGCTTCGGACAACTCGAGGGCGCGGTCTAAAACGAGGCGAAGTTTGTGAGGGTCGATTGGTTTTTCAAAATAGTGATAAACGCCTTCTTCCTGAATTGCGTGTACTGCATTTTCGACTGAGCCCTGGTCCGTTAATAAGACGACAGGAAGTTCTTCGTCAGTCAGGCGAATCTCACGTACGAGAGCAAAGTTTTCATCGAACGCTGTTGAGCCACCATCGACGACAAGTGACGGTTTGAGTTCGTTAACGGCCTTGAGTGCGGAGGACAGATCGTCAGCTACGACCGCCTGATAACCCCAGGTAGCCAGTAAGTCGCGCAGCGAAGAACCGCTCGCGTGATCACGTTCGTAGATGAGTACGCTTCTCGATGACATGAAAACTCAGTTTAGCACGGGTTTGAAGTTCAAAGTTTGAAGTCCTCTGTCAGATGGTGTGTTGGGTGTCGGGTGTGGGTGATAGATGTTGGGTGTTAGGTGTGTTAGGTATTGGGTGTTAGGTATTGGGTGTCAGGTGTTTGGGTGGGTTCGGCTTGGCCGCCTGTTGTGAGGAATGGCTATGCCTTTCCGAGCGGATGCTTTTAACATTGGGCTGCGCCCTTCCTGCCTGAATCAGAAAATTCTAAAGCTTTAAAAAAAGGGCGCAGCCCAAAAATTACCTGGCCTGTAACGGAAAGGCATAGCCATTCCTCACAACAGGCGGCCAAGCCGAACCCCCGACACCCAACACCCAACACCCCCGACACCCAACACCCAACACCTATTACCCACTCTCCTTTACGTAGTAGTCCGCGATTGCTTTTGCCAGTGCTGCCACATTGAACTCAGTTGGCTGAATGTCGACCTGCAGACCAAACTCAGCGGCGGTTGCTGCGGTCACGTCGCCAATGCAGGCGACGGCGAGGCCGCGCAACGTGTTACTCAAATCCTGAGTATCAAACAGTAACGCAAGATTGCGTACGGTTGACGAACTCGTGAAGGCGATGCAATCGGCACTTCCGGCCAGCATTGCGCTCAGTCGTCCACGGTCCACCTCGGCCGGCATCGCAGTTTGATACGCAGTGACTATGTCTACGCGTGCGCTGGCTTCCTCCAACGCTTTTGGTAAGTGATCGCGTCCAGTCGCTGCGCGCGGCAACAGAATATTTAGCCCGCTCAGATTTTCTGGTCCACCGACAAACTCCTTGAGCGCCGCAAAAACCCCTTCCGCTTTCGAAACCCCCGGAACGACATCGACGTGGATTTGAGCGGAACGAAGTCGATCTGCGGTGGCTTCTCCAATCGCACAAACCCGGACGTCATCGAGCTCACTCACGTTATGCTTCAAATGCGCAAGTCGCTTCAGGAAAAATTCAACGGCATTCGTACTCGTAAAAATGATCCAGTCGTAGCCATAAAGATGATCGATTGCTTCATCGAGCCGGTCGTAGTTGTCAGCTTCTTTGATCTCGATTGTCGGACAACTCAGCACCGTGGCGCCGTAGTCTTCAAGCAGTTTTATGAATTCGTTTGATTGCGACGCAGCGCGGGTGATAACAACTGTGCGTCCTGCAAGCGGTGGGTTCATTGTGCTTCGTTAAGCAGTTCCTGCGCACCCTGCTGGTTCAGTTTGCCGGCCAATGCGGCACCGAGTTCTTCCGGCTCGTTGCTGTTTCCGGCAAGTGAACCACGCAACACACGCGAGCCATCAGGTTTTGCGACGAGAGCTTCGAGCTGCAACTCATTATCCTGGACCATGCCATGGGCCGCGATGGGAAACTGGCAGCCGCCGCCAAGTTGTCGCAGCAGAGATCTTTCAGCCAAACAAGCAATGCGCGTCGGTTCGTGTTGGAGTTTGCGAACTGCCTCGACAGCGACTTCATTGTCGGCCCTCGTTTCAATTCCAATCGCGCCCTGACCGACAGCGGGCAACATCTCTTCAATCGAAATATGTAAAGCAATGCGCTCGCGCAGACCGAGTCGAATCAAACCAGCAGACGCGAGGATCAATGCGTCGTAGTTACCGTCGTCGAGTTTGCGCAGCCGAGTATCAACGTTGCCGCGTATTTCTTTGAATTGAATGTCGGGACGTTTCGCTTTTAATTGTGCGAAGCGACGCTGACTTGATGTGCCAACAATGGAGTTCTCTTTTAGATCCAAGAGGGAACTGATTGCTGTGGGAGTGCGGAGTACTAAAGCATCTCTCGGATCTTCACGTTCACAAATTGCAGCAATCGTGAGTTGTTCAGGAAGGACGGTAGGCAAATCCTTGAGCGAGTGAACGGCGATATCGATGCGACCCGCCAGCAGCGCGTCTTCGAGTTCTTTGGTGAACACACCCTGGCCGCCAATGATTGAAAGTGGATCGCGCTTTACGTCTCCAGTCGTTTTGATGATCTCGATCGTGACTGGTTGAGAAGGATTGATCTTTAGCAGTTGTTGCTGGATATGTTCG
The DNA here is from genome assembly GCA_036518995.1 of Pyrinomonadaceae bacterium. Lineage (GTDB taxonomy): Bacteria > Acidobacteriota > Blastocatellia > Pyrinomonadales > Pyrinomonadaceae > PSRF01. Next base: position 30,008 of record DATDMC010000122.1, read on the forward strand.
GCTTGCCACAGAGCGAGTTTGGATCCACGGGAACCGATTACGAGAGGTTTTGTCATCTGTTAGTTGTCTTGACCCACCCGCTACCGCGAGGGTGGTACTGACGTTATTGCCCACCCGCTACCGCGAGGTGGTACTGACGTTATCGCCACCCGCTGCCGCGAGGTGGTACTGACTCCTATTCGTCGTGTCCAAACGTATCGGCAAGTTTCTGCATCGTCTCCACATCGCTCGCCTCGTAGAAGCGCCGCATCTGGTTCAAGACCGGATGCGTGATCTTATTGACTGTGGACATTAATAAATGTTCAAGCGCCTCCTCCTGTTGTGGCGTGAGTTGGCCCAGGTTTTTGCGTTGTTTCTCCAACTCCGCCCGGGCGACTTCCTGCATCCGTTGACGCAACGCTCCGATCGTTGGCCCCATATCCATCAAACGCAGCGACTGCTGAAACTGCATCACTTCGGATTGAACGATCAGCTCAGCACGTTCCGCTTCGCGTTCACGTTCGCGAATGTTTGACGAGATGACTGACTCGAGATCGTCGATGTCGAAAACAAAAACATTGGGAACTTTCCCGGCTCTGGGATCGATGTTGCGCGGCACGCTGATGTCGATTAAGCACATCGGACGGTTGCGTCTCTTTTCACGCGCTTTTCGAGTCATCTCTTCAGTGACGACATAGTCGGAAGAGGCGGTCGAACAAATCACAATATCTGTTTCGGCCAGACTCGCCGAGAGTTGATCGAAGGGAACCGCTTCACCGCCAAACTCAAGGGCCAAACGTTGCGCTGCTTCGGGAGTTCGATTCGCAATGCGCAAACGAGATGCTCCGGCATTTAGCAAATGCCTGGCTGAGAGTTCGGCCATCTCGCCGGCGCCGATCAGTAAAATTGAATGGTCCTTCAACGAGTCGAAGATCTTCTTGCCGAGTTCGACCGCCATATAACTGATCGAAACCGCATTGGCTGCGATTCCAGTTTCACTGCGCACACGTTTGGCGACACGAAAGGTGTGATGAACGAGACGATTTAAAACTCGTCCGGCAGTGCCTGCTTCAACTGCCAGCGAATAAGCATGACGGACCTGGCCGAGCACTTGTGGTTCGCCGACAACCATCGAATCCAGTGACGATGCAACTCGGAACAGATGACGCACGGCGTCGTCGTCAGTGTGGCTGTAAAGATGCTGGCCCAGAAAACCGGGTGGAAGTTGTCGAGTCGCGTCGAGAAACTGGGTGATACGGGCCGTCCCGTGTTCGATGTTTTCGGTGCTGGTGGAACTAAGGATTTCGACGCGATTACAGGTTGAAACGATTAGTCCTTCACGAACGATTTCGCCGTCGACGAGTGAGCGAAGTCCTTCAGCACAAGCGGCGTCTGAGAACGCGAGTCGTTCACGCACCTCAACGGGTGCGGTCTTGTGATTCACTCCTATTAGAACGATCGACATTATTCGGAGCGCAGGCGTCCTCGCCTGCTGGTCTCAAGATTGTTGATTGCGATCCGGGCAGGCGAGGACGCCTGCGGTTCTATTTGTGCTCCTATGAAACCGAAGACGTGGTAGCCGCCCAGCAGACGAGTACCAAAGAATGTGCAGAGCACGAGAGCAAATCCTGCAATTCCTAACCACGCTGCATTCTTGCCACGCCAACTCGCGCTCGATCTGTAAATCAATAAAAAGAAGTAGAGAAACCACGTTAAGAGGGCAAAAATCTCTTTCGGATCGTTATGCCAGATACGACCATCTCGCGCAGACGACCACAACATTCCAGTTGCGATTCCCAGGGTCAGCAGCGTTAAGCCAAAGATCGCGAAGGTGGTGGCGAGTTGGTTCACTGTAGTCAGTGAAGGAAGACGATGAAACGCCGCCCCAAAAGTTTTCATCTTCAGTTCGCGTTCCTGAAGTAGATACAAAACGCTGGCCATGAAGACGATGAAGAAAGCCGCATAAGCGAAGATTAGTAAGGTCGTATGTATTGGAAACAACCAGGTGGTGGAAAAAACCGCCGGCGCATCTTGTGAGCCGGTCTTGGTGAGTAGAGCAATAAAAGTCAGGACTGAGACGAGGGGCATCGCCAGTACCCCGACGGCTTGAGCTTTGTAGCGATAGAGAATGATCGCGTAAGCAGCGACGAGGGCCCAGGCGAGAAACGAAAGCGTTTCCCTCATGAAGAACAGCGGATAGTGTCCGTCGATCGCCCAGTCTGCGATCAACGCGGCAGAATGCAGTATGAAGCCCAACGCCATCGACCATTCAGCGACACGCTGAACCGAACGGCGCTTGTTGATAAACGCCAGGATGGAGTGAATTGCGGCTATTAAATAGGCCGCCAAAACTGCAAGAAGTAAGGACTTCATTGGGGATAAATCGGCAGTTGCATTCTAAGGTGAAGCTTGACGCCCAGCAAGTATAAGACAACTAATTGATGTTCAGGTGGTTGGTTAAAGGCTTTGCCTATTTGTTGTGAGGGATGGCTCTGCCTTCCATCGGGAGCATCTATAAATTAGGCTGCGCCTTCGTTCCTCGAAAATTTAAGGCGTAGCCCGGAGATTTAATGGCTTTCATGGAAAGGCAGAACCATTCCTCACAACAGTAGGCAAAGCCTTAACATGAGCTATTAATTAAATAGGGGAAACGCTCCGGAATGAATTAACATCTTAGCAGCGAGCTTTCCTTTCGAGTTAGTTTTCCAGACTTCAAAACACCGGCGGTTGAGTTAGGAGGACGACATGCATTCTCTGATCCCACGCGGGGTGCTAATCCTGCTCATGTTTCTGGCCCTGACGCAGGTCACTTTTGCGCAGCAGAAGCCTCGCCCAAAACCGCGTGCGACACCGCTCCCGGAACTTCCTCGCCCGGATGAACAAACTGTTCCCGATGAACCTCAAGACGTCGACACGCTGAAGACAGATACCAACCTCGTCACCGTTCCTGTGATCGCGACCGACCGGGGTGGTCTGTATATCGGTGACCTGACGAAAGAGGATTTTCGTCTTAGTGAAGATGGCGTAGCTCAGGAGATTGCGTTCTTCGCCCAGGTGTCCGCGCCGTTCAATGTCGTGCTTATGTTGGATACCAGCGCAAGCACGGAAGAGAAACTGAGTTCGATTCAACAGGCGGCGTATACATTTGTACAGCAGTTACAGCCGGCGGACCGTGTGAAAGTAATTTCATTTGACGACACAGTTAGAGATTTGAATGAATTTACAAGCGATCGCAATGTGCTCAAGGCAGCGATCAATCGGACCAGGTCGGGCCAGGGAACTAAAGTCTACGATGCGATGACAACGGCGCTGAATTCCCTCCGCACGATTAAAGGTCGCAAAGCTATCGTCATCTTTACTGATGGCGTCGATTGGCATAGTGAAGACTCAACTTACGAAGGCACAATTCGCTGGCTTGATGAAGAAGGTGTGATTGTCTATCCCATTCGGTACGACACGCGCGCGGCCACTGAACGCATAGCTCGTGAACAGGCTAACGAGATCAGTCCTCAACTGCCGACCACCGACGTTTTGCGGGCACCACCGAGTGGGACCACCGCGCCGACTTTTCCCAGTGATAATCCGTATCCAACTTCCGGAACGAAATCGAAGCCAGGTCTTTTGGGACTGCCCAGCCCGGATGAAATAATGCGTCGCCGCCGACAGCAGGATCCAAATAACGATCCTGGCCGGTACCCACAGGACGATATTCCAGTTCCGCCCAGCACCACGAGTACGCGATTGCCTTCCGAACAGCCAACCGGAACGACACGACGCCAGCCGCGACCCGACGATTCAATCACCACAATGCTGGACATGGCCTACGCCACGGCTGACGGTTATTTGAAGACACTCGCGGACAAGTCGGGCGGAAAACTTATGCGAGCCGACACGCTTGGTTCGTTACCAGATGCGTTTGCAAAAATCGCCGCCGAACTCCGGACGCAGTATGCGATTGGCTACTATCCGATCAAGAAAGAACGCGACGATCGTTATCGGAAGATCAAAGTCGAAACAGCGCGTAAAGATGTGGTGATTCGCGCCAGGCCAGGATATTTAGCGACGAACGCGCAATAGATTTCAGATTTCAGATTTCAGATTGAGTGGTTGTTTAATCATCGGTGTAGAAGAAGTGACCACGAAGGCCCAAAGGCACTAACGAGAAGGCCGGTTTGCTGATTTTTTATAAATTTGTGTCTTGGCGACTTTGTGGTTAAATTTGTTCGGCATCGCAATCTTCAATCTGAAATCTGAAATTTGAAATCCTCCATTTCTCGTGCTAGTTTTGCTTTGCTCTAGCAACATCACGAACCCTTTTATCCAAAATGCCTGATCGATCCGAAGCTTGGGAATTGCTCTGCGAGTACACCAAGGGCGACAGTTTGCGGAAGCACGCTATTGCCGTCGAAACTGCGATGCGTGCCTGTGCTCCCAGGTATGGCGGTGAGACTGCTGACGTCGACGAGTGGGGACTCGTCGGTCTTTTGCACGACTTCGATTACGAGATGTTTCCGAGTGCCGACCAGCATCCATTCACGGGCGCCAACATACTCTGTGGCCGTGGCTACTCCGATCGAATCATCCGGGCCATCATGGGCCACGCTACTTACACCGGCGTACCTCGTGACACTGACATGGCGCGTGCTCTATTTGCGACGGACGAACTCTGTGGGTTTCTGGTTGCGTGCGCACTCGTTAGACCAACTAAGAGTCTCGACGATTTGGAAGTCTCTTCGGTGAAGAAGAAGCTTAAAGACAAAGCCTTTGCGCGTTCCGTAAATCGAGACGATATTAAATTGGGTGTTGAGGAACTAAAAGTCGACATGGACGAACACATCCGCTTCGTGATCGATGCCTTGCGTCCAGTACAAAAAGAGATTGGCTTGAATCCGCTCGGCGCTTAGCCGGCGGTGCGTGGTTGCGTCACTGCTGGTGGATCTGTGAGGCCACGTCGGGCGCTCAAAATGGTGGCAAGCACAAACAGGCCGAGTGTTAAAAGAGTGGCGAGCACGGCAGTGACGAAAGCTTGAAGTTTTCGTCGACGCGCCGTGTGACGATAGACAAAGATTGCGCCGAAGATAATTGTGGCGATTGGTAAAAGCAGGGAAGCACTAACTAGTAAACCTGGTTTCACGGGCACGTTGACCGTTGAGGTAAGGGCCAAAACGATTCCGATGCATAAACCCGCGCCGAGAAGCGCCGCAAGGAATGACACTCCAATTACCAGCTTTGGCCGCATGAGAATGTTTCCTTCGTCCGAGTCTTTTCCACTTGACGCTTGTAACTGTGGGGCACAAAACGCCGCCAAGGATAACACAGGCCTCAGAGTGTCTTATCCGCAAATATTTAGAGCCACTTGCAAAATTCACTGCTCTTCACTCCGGAGAAGTGAAATATTTATAGCTTACAGTGATCGCTCGACCCGCCCGCTATCGCAAGGTGGTACTGACTATCTTACCCAACGCACTCCCGAGCGCGGGGTGCTGGCGACAAACGGTGCTATAAATATTCCACTCCTCCGGAGTGAAGAGTGGTGAATTTTGCTAGTGGCTCAACTTCAAATATTTTTCATTCAACTACCCGAGAACACTTATAAAAATGCTAAGTAGAAGCGCGCTAATTTGGCTGTCCAAGCAGGAAGGTCTTAAGGATTTTGCAACGAAGTTCAAGAGTTTAAAGAAGCTTACGACTCGTTTTGTCGCGGGCGAAAGCATTGACGAAGCGGTCCAATTTATTCATGAGATAAATGCGGAAGGCTGTTCGGCTACGTTTGATCATCTCAACGAATCCGTCGGTAGCGCGGCCGAAGCGGACCATGAAGTCGCTGAATATCTCGAGATTCTAAGTAAGATCGACGCGACGAAAATAAATTCCAACGCTTCCATAAAGTTGACGCAGTTTGGCCTCGGTCTGGACCCGGAACTCGCTTACAAGAACGCGCGCAAAATAGTCGAAGACGCACACCGCCGCGGAAACTTTGTACGCGTCGACATGGAAGACTCGAAAGTAACCCAGGTCACGATCGATATTTTTAAGAAGCTGCGCGCCGAGTTTGGAGTGAACGATGTAGGTATCGTATTGCAGTCGTACCTGCACCGCACCTACGCCGATGCGCAGGAGTTAGTAAAACTGCCGGCGCGTATTCGCATTTGCAAAGGCGCCTACAACGAGCCTCCTGAAGTTGCGTTTCCTGATAAGAAAGATGTTGACAACAATTATGTGCGGGTGATGCAACTACTCTTGTCGAGTGGCACTTATCACGGCATCGCCACGCACGATCCAAAAATGATCGACGCGACGATCAACTTTGCCAACAAAGAAGGAATTGGCAAAGACAAGTTCGAGTTTCAAATGCTCTACGGTATTCGCCGCGATCTACAAAAACAGTTGGCCCATGACGGTTACAACATGAGAGTCTATGTCCCGTATGGGAAACATTGGTATCCTTACTTCATGCGCCGGCTCGCGGAACGTCCGGCGAATGTCTGGTTTGTAATGAAGAACATGTTCAAGGGCTAGACAACCGCATCACTGAATGATTGGAGCACACTCGGCAAATGGCAAATTGGCTCTGGATCTTTTGGGTGATATTGGGATTAGTCCTGATAGTCGCCGAGGTATTTACTTCGGGCTTTGTGCTTTTGTGGTTTGGAATCGGCGCATTTGCGGCGGCGCTGCTGGGCATCGTTGGGGTTGATAGTCTGGCGCTCCAGTTTTTGGTTTTTGCGATAGTTTCCATTGCCCTCACCGCTGCGTCGCGAACAATCTTCGTTAACTACTTTTCCCGAGAAAAATCCGGACAGAGTTTAAAAAGCGGCGTTGATGCGTTGCCCGGAAAAATCGGAACTGTAGTGTCGTCGAGCAGAGGGGCGTTACAGGAAGGTGCGGTTAAGGTGTATGGGTCAACCTGGACCGCGTACCCAGCTCCAGGCGAACCACCGTTAGAAGCAGGTGAACGAGTTTGTGTGGAGAGTATTGAGGGCGCGTCGATTTACGTAAAGCGCGTCGACGTTGGACCAGACTGGAGAGGGAAGGAGATTTCAGATTGAAGATTTCAGATTGAAGATTGATCGCAGGCGAGGGACCAATCGGAAATTGGCAAGATCTGACAATCGGCAATCTGAAAATCGGAAATTATTGTTGCTGCGACATCGCGTAGCGATGTTTGAATTTAGCCAGCCGTTTCAACGGCTGGAACTGTAGCGATAAGAACCCGCGTCGCGTAGCGACGCCTGATTTGGCTCCTTATTATTTTTTCCGTGGTGTGTTTTTGAAGACCCGTCAAGCGTCGCTACGCGACGCGTATGGTTGGTCGGCGCTTCTCCAGCCGTTAAAACGGCTGGCTAAATTCAAACATCGCTATGCGATGTTCGCTATGTGATGTTCGCCATGCGACGTTCGCCACGTGAGGGCGCCATAACGCCACGACAGCTCCGATTATCGGATAATCTGCAATCTGAAATCTGAAATCTTACTGCTGCTGTGTGTCGGCTTCGTAGGAGTCGTCGAGGGTTTTGTCTTCTTCAAGTGGTGGTAGTTCAATCGTGATTCGATCGTTGGATGGGTCATCCAACTCGTCGCCAAAGAACCTCGCCAGTACGACCGTAATATTGTCTTCGCCACCGCGATTGTTTGCTTCTTCAACCAACGCATCACAGGCGCGCGCGAGATCACCATTACTATTGCGAATGATCTGCTGAATATCGTCCGCTCTTAGCTTACCCGAAAGTCCATCGCTGCACAGTAGCACTGCATCACCTTTGCGCAAGCGTATTTTGCCTGTGACCGGTGAAACTTCACTCTGGGCGCCAAGCGCCTGCAGAATCACGTTGCGAAACATGTGGGTTTCCGCTTCGCTCTCGCTAATCTGACCTACGTCGACTAGCTGTTGGACCAACGACTGGTCTTTCGTGGCCAGGCGAATTTGATCCTGACGAATGACGTAACCTCGACTATCACCTACCTGAACGAGATCGAGGGAGTTGCCTCTAACTGCCGCGCCGGTAAATGTCGCTCCCATACCCGCACAGCGAGAGTCTTCCTGACTTCGCAGATGAATCGCGAGGTTGGCGTATACCGTTGCGTTCTTTAAACAGTCAACGAGATCGACATTTGGATCGCACGGATCTTCACCACCCGTGCCGATCAACATCTCTCGTACCGAATCGACTGCCATCCGACTCGCGACATCGCCTGCCAGCGCGCCACCCATACCGTCCGACACAACGAGTACGAGTCCCTTATTACCAAGATCGAATCGAGTTAGTTTTTCAGGGGGAGTCGAACCATCGGAACCAGTCCAGGTTTGCTCAGTCGAGAGATCGAGTACGAGAAAATTATCTTCGTTCCCACGTCGGACACGACCAACATCTGATTTAGCGTATAACTCTACAATCATAAGGAGAGCTTAAAAGGAGTCTGATAAAGGCTGAGAACGAGGTGATTGTAACCCTTCTATAGTTTGACTGTCACTTGCGGAAATTCAGCGCAAAATGTAGTTCGCTTCGGGTGTCGCAGGCAAGCCAAAAATTTAGTTGCTACGAAATTTTATCCAAAGCCTGATCAATATCCGCAATGATATCGTCTGTGTCTTCGATACCGACTGAAATTCGCACCAGCCCGTCAGTGATGCCGAGTCGTTCTCGTTTTTCAGCATCGACCGAGGCATGGGTCATGGTTGCCGGATGCGAAATCAGCGTTTCAACCCCGCCTAAGCTCTCGGCCAAAGTGCATAACTCCACCGATTCCAACACTGTTTTTGCCGCTTCAAGTGAACCCACATCAAACGCCACCATGCCGCCAAAGCCGTGTTGTTGACGTTGGGCCAGGGCATGTTGCGGGTGCGAAGCTGAACCGGGGTAATAGATCTTTTTTACTTTCGGATGCTCCTCGAGAAACGCAGCCACGGCCCGACCCGACTTATCGTGCTGTTGCATGCGGAGCGCCAAAGTTTTTGTACCACGCATTACGAGCCACGAATCGAACGGTGAAAGTATTGCACCAGCACTGTTTTGTACAAACGCGATCCAGTTGGCGTCTTGTTCATCATTCAAAACCACCATGCCGCCGACCCCATCCGAATGACCATTCAAATACTTGGTCGTCGAGTGAACAACGATATCGACCCCGAATTCGAGCGGACGTTGGAGGTATGGCGACATGAATGTGTTGTCGCAAACCACGCGTGCGCCGACCCGATGCGCGATCTCGCTGACGGCCTTTAGATCGGTAACGATCATGACCGGATTCGTCGGCGTTTCAAGAAAAACCATCTTGGTGTTTTCTTTGATCGCCGCTTCCACGTTCAGCGGATCGGAAGTGTCTACGAAATCAAATTCAATATTGTAATTCGCGAGGATCTTCGTAAACAGGCGGGCTGTGCCTCCGTAAGTGTTGTCGGAGACGATGACATGCTCGCCGGCTTTGACGAGTTTTAGCGTGGCATCAATAGCCGCCATTCCGGAGGCGAATGCAAAGCCAAACCGCGCGCCTTCGAGTGCCGCGATGTTGCGTTCAACTGCAGACCGTGTCGGGTTCTGCGTGCGCGCATACTCGTAACCCTTATGTTTACCGAGGGCTTCCTGCGCGTAAGTAGACGTCTGATAAATCGGAACTGTGACCGAGCCAGTAGCCTCGTCTGGTTCCGAGCCGGTGTGAATAGCAGTAGTTGCGAAGCCCATAATTAATATTTCAGATTGTAGATTTCAGATTAAAAGCGCTTCCCCCGCTCAGGGCCAATCTCAAATCTTAAATCTGAAATCTCCTCACTCAAAAATCCCCTGACTTTGATATCTCTCGCCGCTGTCCGGGAAAACTGTTACGACGCGTTTGCCTGGGCCAAGTCGTTCGGCAACTTTATATGCTGCGGTTACGGCAGCGCCAGACGACCAGCCGCCTAAAACTCCCTCACTCTTTGCCAGACGTTTCAAAGACGCACAGACGTCGTTATCCATTACCATCATTACTTCATCTGCGAGTGATGAATCGTAAATCGAAGGAATAAAATCTCGCTGGCCAATTCCTTCAACCTTTTTGGGCCCCGGTGGTTTACCACCATAAATCGATCCTTCGGGTTCAACCAGCACACACAGCACATTGGGATTCACTTTTCTCACTGCTCGCGAGACGCCAACAAATGTTCCCGAGGTACCTGCCCCAATCACTACTGCATCAATCTCGCCATTCATCTGCTCGATGATCTCGGCAGCAGTTGTCTCTTCATGAAAACACGGGTTCGCACTATTCTCAAACTGTTGGGGAACAAAACTGCCTTCGATTTGTTGGGCCAACTCGTGGCATCTTTCAATGGCGCCTTTCATGCCGGCAGCTTGTGGCACGTATTCAAGTTCACCACCAAGTACTTCGATCAGCTTCATCTTCTCCACGGCGTAACCGCGTGGTACGCAAAGAACCACCCGATAACCTTTGGCAATACCGACGAGCGCGAGGCCAATTCCAGTATTGCCGGCGGTTGGTTCGATGATCGTATCACCGGGTTTTAAAAGGCCTTTTCGCTCGGCGTCCAGGATCATGCCGAGCGCGGCGCGATCTTTCACCGATCCGCCGGGATTCAGCCATTCAATCTTTGCGTAAATTCCGGCGAGTGGCGGAGGGGCAAAACGAGCCAGATGTAAAAGGGGCGTGTGACCGATAAGGTCGATAACGCTTGCTGCTATACCGAGGGCCATTAACGCGAAGTAGTTCCACTTTCGATCCGATTTTAGTTGGGTTGGATACTAGCCCGCGCTAGTAGCAGTGTCAAACAATGCATTCGATATGCTTCAGAGGCTTTGCAAAGTCAGCTCAGATGAATGTGAAACATGGGTTAGTGCAGTTAGGAAGGAGTGGTTTATCTCACTAAAACGACGCTGCGGCTTGGCCGTCTGTTGTGAGGAATGGCTATGCCTTTCCGTTCATGGGCGTATTGGTTCTGGGCTCTGCCCTCTTTAGGCGCGTCATTAACAAATATCGGGTCGAGGGCGTAGCCCAAGTTGTAGTGCGCGCTTGACGGAAAGGCATAGCCATTCCTCACAACAGACGGCCGAGCCACAGCGTAGTCCAGGTGTGCACTGAGGTCAGTACCGTAACGCGGTAGCGTCGGGTCGGTTTTTGATTTTACCGGGCGCGCTGTTTGGGATCGAGATATTCGCGCAAGCCGTCGCCGATAAAATTAAACGCGAGCACAGTCAACGCGATCGCGATGCCGGGAAAGATCAAAGCGTGTGGCGCGGCGGCGAGAGTTGAGAGATCGCGCGCTTCTTCAATCATCGTTCCCCATGATGGCGCAGGGGGCGGAACTCCGAGACCGAGAAACGACAGCGCCGCTTCTGATAACACAGCACCCGCCATTCCTAAACTCGCCTGTACAATCAAAGGCTGAATCGCATTTGGCAAGATGTGGATCAAAAGAATGCGCGCATCACTGGCGCCAAGTGCTCGTGCTGCCTGCACAAAATCGTATTCGCGAACTTTCAGCACCTGGCCGCGGATGAGTCGCGCATAGCCGACCCAACCGATGATGCATAACGCGAGAATTAGTTTGTTTAGTCCGGCGCCGAGGAACGCAACCATTGCGATGGCGAGTAGCAAACCAGGGAAGGCAAGAAAGACATTGAAGACGTAACCCGAAACGATCCGATCGACCCAACCGCCGTAATATCCCGCGAGCGCGCCTAAGAATGTGCCCACAATTGCCGAGACGAAGACGACGATAATTCCGACCTGAAGCGAGATCCGCGCTCCAAACACCACGCGCGAGAAAATGTCGCGTCCGGTTGCGTCAGTACCGAACCAGTGCGCCGTCGAAGGCGCGAGATAACGAATGCTCAGGTTAGTCGCGCCCACATCGTAGGGAGCAATCCACGGCGCCAGTATCGCCACGATGACGAGTACGGCGACGATGATTAAGCCTGCGATGGTTAAGCGGTTCATGAAATCGGAAGAGAGTCCAAAGCCAAAGTCCAAAGTTCAAAGTTCCGAGTCCAAAGTCCAAAGTCTCTGATTAACTTACTCTTATCCTCGGATCCAGCCACTGATACATCATGTCAGTCAGCATGTTTGCAACGATATAAGTCATGCTGATCACGAGCACACAGCCTTGTACAACTCGATAGTCACGTTTGCCGATTCCGTCTTCGACAAGTAGCAACCCAAGTCCGGGCCAGCCAAAAATCTTTTCGGTAATAATTGCTCCTGCCAACAGCACTCCTAACTGCAAACCAAGAATAGTGACGACTGGAATCAAACCATTCTTGAGCACGTGTTTGTAAACGACGGTCCGTTCACTCAGTCCCTTCGCGCGTGCGGTGCGAACGTAGTCTTCGCCAAGTTCCTCGATCACTGAAGATCGGACCATGCGCGTAAGTATGGCTGACAGCGCCGCACCCAGTGTCACTGCCGGCAAGATAATGTCGCTCCAATCGAATCGACCTGAAGGCGCTAACCAACCGAGCTTTACGGCAAACACATAGACCAGCATTGGTCCAATCACAAAACTCGGCAAGCTGATCCCGAGCAGCGCAATCACTGAAGCTGCGTTGTCGATTAAGGTTCCGCGATGAGTTCCCGCAATTACGCCCAGCGGTATTGCGATAACGACTGCGACAAGAAGCGCTACAACCGCGAGCTCGATCGTAGCCGGATAGCGTTCGAGTATCAGATTCAGCACAGGCTGATCGTTGCGAAACGAAAGTCCCATGTCTCCATGAAACAGCGCGCGCCAGTAGTCGACATAACGGTTGTCGACGCCGTGCCAGACGAAATGTCGTTGGTCGTTACTGTCTCGTGGAAAAGAAAAGAAGAAAGGCGGACGATCCAGACCGTGCTTTTGACGAAATTGAGCAAACTGTTCCGGCGTCGCTTGTTCACCCAGCACTGCGACTGCGGGATCTCCAGGAACTAGTTCGATAAGGATGGTAACGAGAGAGACAACGGTCCAGGCAACTAATAGCAGAATCAATAGTCGACGAAGCGTACCTAAAAGGCGATACCTGAAAGTTGTCCGCACGCAGGCGAGTTCACAATCCGAAATCGAGAGTAGAAAGACGGGAGGATGATAGCAGATCGTTCTGATGCGGAATGGCGAAAATGCGAAATGGCAGGGTCAAAATGCGGAATTGCGGAAAATGCAGAGTCAGACGCGAGGTTGGGAAATGCCAAAATAAAAATGCGAAACCGCGAAGCTCACATTTCGCAATTCCGCATTTTCACATTTCTTAAAACGTAGTCCGGGATTAGCCCGAATACTCGCACAGCCCCGACAACCGCGCGCTTACCTAAACTAATCCCGAGACTACGTATCTGGTTGCAAACTGATAATCCGCTGCAACCAATCCTAAATTATTCCGGCCTTCTTCCCAGGTGCAAGGCCGCGATACCTCCGGTCAGGTTTTCAAAACTTACCTGATCGAATCCTGACTCTGTCATTAAGAGCGCGAGCTGTTCTTGGTCCGGAAACTTTGAAACTGACGCAGGGAGGTAAGTATAAGCACTTAACGAACCGCTTATCACTCCACCCATCAACGGCAGAATTCTTCGAAAGTACAAACCAAACAGCGGTCTGAGAATCGCATTTGTCGGTCTTGAAAACTCCAAAACAGCTAACCAGCCATTAGGTTTCAAGATCCTCTGCAACTCACTTAGACCACCCGCCACACTGGCAAGATTCCGTAAACCGAAGGCTATCGTGACTGCGTCGAACGTTCCATCTCTGAACGGTAAACGCAGCGCATCACCTTCGATGAGATTAATCTCGCCCCGGACTTTGCTCGCCGCAATACTCAACATCGGCCGGCAAAAGTCAGTGGCAACAACTCGTGCTCTTGTATTCTCAAATAGCGTCAGCGATAAATCGCCGGTGCCGCAAGCGACATCAAGTATCAACGACTCCGGGCCCGCAAGCTTTGCGTTCAGCCTCTTAGCTACCAGCTTGCGCCATCGCTTATCGACATTCCCTGATAAGAGATGGTTCAAAACATCGTAGCGCCCGGCTATCGTTCCAAACATCTCTCGAACACGTTTCGCGTGCTCGACTGCGGCGCTTCCGTTCTGGGACACAGTTAAACCAAATTTGATGGAGCTTAGGTTGCAAGTCGCTTGCAAACAATTTGCGATTACCTGGGCGTGTTGTTTGGCCCAGGTTTCGTTGGTGTTTTAGGAGCCGGTGCTGGCGAAGTTTTTTCACCCAGGACTTCAAATTGAAAATGTCCCTCCAGCAGTGGCTTAATTTGCTCTATGTCACCAGCGATCACAGTGGCAGTCGGCGCATTTTTGAAGAGCCGCCTCGCTACTCTTTGGACTTCAGCGCCCGAGATCGAGAGCAGAGATACGGTCTGGTCCGAAGTCAAATGATAAGTATCCGTATCAAGCCAGCGATCGGGTCTGCTGTCAGGATCGCGCGGCGTTCCAGCATTTTCCAACACAACCGCATCGACAGCTTGTTTCAACTCTGCAGCGGAAACCGTAGTGTCCGCGAGCGAGTTTAGTATTTTAGTTAACGAATCAACTGTACCGACGAGAGCTTTGTTGTCGACCGCGGTTCCCATTACAAACATTCCCGGCAGTGTATAGCGTTCACTACGAACAGATACCGGAGTTTTATTGGAAGCCGGCATCGTTGCCTGCCAGCGGTTCTGGGCGATTCGTGCTACGACATCACTTACCAATCCATCCGGATCCGATTTAGACAGCCCGCGCAACGCCAGTCGTAATTCCGCGGTTGGCGAAGGCGTTCCAATCAAAAGAATCTTTGAATCCGGCGCTGCCGGTGTGCGGAAAGTTGAAGGAATGACCTGTTCGCTCTTGCGCCAGGCGCCGAAAAGTTGTTTGAGCGTGCGCAGCGTCCGGCTTTGATCGATGCCGCCGATAATTGCGAGTGTGGCGTTGTTAGAATTGAGGAAGCGTTGCCGGGCCAGCATTAGATCGGCACGATCGATACGCGCTACGTCTTCAGGAGATCCCGCAGACTGTCTTCCGTATGGAAAATCACCAAACAGGCGAGCGGCGATGGCGCGGTCAGCCGTGATCGAAGGAGACACGGCCGTGTCGTGAAGCATTTTTATTCGAGCGTCGCGCACGCGGCCTATCACATCCGGAGTCAACTGCGTGGCCAGGATCGCGTTACGCAGAATGTCCAGAATGTGGTCGATCTGGTCGGCTTTACCACGCATCGTGATCGTCATCGAGTCGTAGTTGACGTTGACGGCGAGCCGTCCGCCCATTTGTTCGGTGAAGTATTCAACCGTTTCCGGATCGGGAAACATCACATCGCCGAGGAGCGCCATTTCTCCGGACCTTCCAGACAAATCAAATGCGCTGCCACTATGAATCCGCAGTTTGACCAACACATCAGCGCTTCCGGGTACCGGCCAAAAAAGGACCTTGAGCCCGTTCAGAAGTTCCTGAGTCTGGGGTTCCGTTGCCGGCTGAGCCACGGCATAATGGGCTGAAATTAAAAGACAGAGCGCTAAACCCAGCCAGCGGATCGAGTGTTTACGTGATTTTGGAGGCATTGACATCCTAAGCTTGCGACACGAGGCTAACAACCAATTTGGTTAGTGATCCAAAGGGAGAAAACATCTTAGATGCGAGGTGTTTGCCCGTCAACCGTTTGGCCTTTAGCTGCATCCAAAGCGTTGGTCAGTCAGCAACTTATAGGGCACCCGACCGCTTTGAGCCCCTAAGCGTTGTGTTAGTTGGCATTCTTTTGCAGCGAGTTTAGGACCCCGAAACAGAATTTTCACGGGAGCTGCGTAACCTTTGACGAGTTCGCGGTAACAACAGTAGGAAGCGATTCCTGCAGGATCGAGAGCTTGATTGCCAGAGAGAACCGAAGACGAACTTTTGCTGAAGCGATCAGGGGACGGCGACCAGGCAGCCTTTTTGGAGATTTATGAAAGACACAGGCTGCCGGTTTTTCGTTTTGCCTATCGGCTTTTGGGCTCAGTAGAAGCAGCAGAGGATGTGACTCACGACTGCTTTCTCAGTTTGATTAGAAACTCGGCAAACTTCGATTCGACGCGCGCATCTTTGAGAACTTATTTAATGGCGGCGGCGCGAAACCTTTCGCTGAAACAGTTTCGCAACGCCGGACGCGAAGCGAGTTTGGATGACTTAATAGAAGAGCCGGCTTATGCGCCGCGGCATGAACCACTGAACGTAGTGCTCGATGAGGAACTGGCGAATCAGGTCCGCAATGCAGTGATGAGTTTGCCGGCGTTGCAAAGAGAAGCGCTGGTCCTATTTGAATATGAAGATTTAAGTTTGAGTGAGATCGCAGAGATCACTCAGTCGGATGTCGGTGCTGTTAAAGGTCGACTTTTTAGAGCGCGAGATGGTCTAAGACGAATGTTGAGGCCGTATTTGAGCGCAAATTCGGAATTGAATAGTCGTCGGGAAATTGTTACTTTGAGGGAGGCGTAAGATGGGCGTTGAGCCTGAAAATGAGTTTGTTTCAGAGGATGAGCTCAAGACGCTGCTCGAACGCTGGACTGCGCCAGGCCCTTCGAGAGTTCTCGACAAGCGAATAACCACGAGCTTTCAGAGAGAATTTTCAGGCGCAGACGGGCTGTCTCAGTCAGTGCTGCTCCCCCATAGGCGAGAAGAGGTAGTATTGATGAAGTTTTGCACCAGATGCGAAGAAGAGTTTGCTGACAAGTTCAGCTTCTGTCCGGTTGATGGCAATCCATTGACGACGATAGAGGTAAAGGAAGAAGAACCGAGCTTGACGGTAAGCAGGGAAGTTAGCCAGCAAGAGCCAGCGTCATGGGTCGATTCCAAAGCGGCTCAACCAGCGAGTCCAAAGGTTGAGGCTACTCCGCCAGCGATAACACCACCTTTAGTCGCCGCTTCGTCAGTGAGTTCAGGTAATGCCGCAATGGCGTTACGCGATGAATATCGGCTGACGATTATGGACGATCAGGGGTTGGTCGCTCGTCTCGCCCACGAAATCAAAGATACAGCGCATGCGTACGAACTGACGTGGCCCGAGTTCAAACGTGATCCATTTGGCTTCACGAAGCGAGCATTTGTCGGTTACGGCGCGCAGCTTAAGAAATTTTTGGGTAACAAGAATGTGTTACTCGCGATGGGTGCTGCGGTGCTGGCGATGTTTGCCTTAGTCGGCGCTGTGGCTTTTATCGATCGTTCGCAGCAATCGTCGAAGGCTTCGAAAGCCGGCTTGATTGGTTTTGCTGCCGTGGCTGCGATACTGCTGATCGCCTTGTTCTCCACCATGCTTGGTAAGGAACGCGGCGCTGCAGTGATGGGCGCCGAGCCATCCGATTCCAAAACAGCAGTAGTCGGCATGTTGGTGTCGTTCCTGTTCCTGTTTACTGTGGTAGGCGTGGTGCTGGTACTGGACCACAAGCACAAGCAGCAACTGGCTCTGTTAGCTGAGAACCAGGATCAGGTTGAACAAATACTGGATATTCCCAACGAGCAGCCAACTCCTGAACCGGGAAATGCTGGTCTAAACAAGGGAAACGGTGGTGGTAGTAAACCGAAGCCCGAGCGTGCAGCCGGTGGTGGCGGTGGCGGTCGTGAAGAAGCCAAGCCGGCATCGTTTGGTAAGCCGCCGCAAGCTTCGTTAGATGTTCCACAAGTTGTGGCTCCCGATCCGAAGCCACCACAAATCAAGAATCCTTCATTGCCAGTGGCGGCGACAGTTGTTGCGGACCCCGCATTAGTGCCACCTGATTCACGCGTGTTGCCATATGGCGACTACAAGTCGAAGAGCACTGATCCTTCGTCAGGTTCGGGGACCGGAAACGGTATCGGATCCGGTCAGGGCGGTGGTATTGGACCAGGTGAAGGTGGCGGCCTGGGACCAGGACGTGGCGGAAACATCGGTGGTGGTGATTTCAATGCCGGTGGTGGCGGACCTGGCGGTGGCGGCGGTGGTGACTATTCGAAGATCTTTACCGGAAAAGACGTCACTTCGAAGGCGCGTCTTATTTCCAAGCCTGAGCCGCAATACACTGAAGATGCTCGTAAGAACCAGGTTACTGGTACGGTAGTGTTGAAGGTCGTGTTTGCGTCGAGTGGTCAGGTAACAAACATCCGCACCGTATCCGGATTGCCGTATGGTCTAACTGAACGAGCAATCGCAGCGGCGCGGCAGATTAAGTTTGTTCCTGCGACTAAAGACGGGCATCAGGTCTCGATGTGGATGCAGCTCGAATACAACTTCAATCTCTACTAATGTGCGTAAGGACTAATGTGCGAAGGACAGCTTTAGTGGCGATGAGGTCAGTACCGTAACGCGGTAGCGTCGGTACAGTTAATTAAAACGGCGCTGATGTAAAAGTCAGCGCCGTTTCTTTTTTGTTCCTCTGCGTCTCTGCGTTCTCAGCGTCTCTGTGTTAAAAGGTGGATTCGATTATGAGCACCTCGATTTAACACAGAGACGCTGAGAACGCTGAGACGCAGAGAAAACATTACGCGTAATTCTCAGCGAATCTTCTAATCCGCTTCACGCCTTCTTCCAACTGGGCCATTGAAGTCGCATACGACATTCTCACGTAACCTTCAGCTCCAAAAGCCGCGCCTTCAGTGACCACCGTTTGCTCCTCGTCGAGCAGTCGTTGGGCAAAGTCAGCGGAAGTTTTCATTTCACCTTTTAAGCAACCACGCACATCCGGAAACGCGTAAAATGCCCCTTCAGGTTCGCCGCATTTGATTCCCGGAATGTCCTTGAGCGCTTCCAGTAACCAGGCCCGGCGTCGCGTGTACTCACCTAACATCACGCCCACCGATTCTTGTGGTCCATTGAATGCTTCGACTGCGGCCCATTGCGCGATTGAATTCGGATTGGAAGTGCAGTGTCCCTGAACTTTCAGCATCGCCTTGATCCACTCTGCTGGTCCAAGCGAATAACCGAGACGCCAGCCGGTCATAGCGTAGGTTTTGGAAAACGAACCGGCAATACACAGTTTCGATCGTAGTTCCGCAGGCAAGGTGGCCGCGCTGAAAATTTCCGCCGGCGGATAAACAAAACGCAGGTAACACTCGTCAGAGATAACGTAGATACCGCGTTCGGCGGTGAGTTCCATAATGCGTCGAAACTCGGCTGGCGGTAACACTCGACCTGACGGATTCGACGGCGAGTTAAGAATGATCAGTTTTGTTTTTGGCGTTATTGCTGCCTGAACCTGCTCGGCCGTCAACACAAAATCTGTTTCTTCAGTTTCAATAAAGACTGGTTTGCCACCAGCGAAAACTACGATCTCCGGGAACGTTACCCAGTAAGGTTTGGCAATCAGGCATTCATCACCCGGATCAAGTAACGTTACCACAGCGTTGAAGATTGCCTGCTTGCCGCCCGATGTTCCCATCACTTCGTTCGGCTGATACTCAACCTGAAATTGTCCCCGGTAAAAATTGATGATGGCTTTTTGTAGTTCGCGTGTGCCGCCCGTCGACGTGTATTTTGTGCGGCCAATTCTCATCGCTTCAGCCGCTGCTTGTTTTATGTTTTCGGGAGTATCGAAATCTGGTTCACCCGCGCCGAAGTCGACCACATCAGCACCCGTTGCGCGCAGGGCTTCTGCTGCTTGCATCGCTTTCAGCGTCGACGACGACTGCATGCGGGCCACATTTTGAGACGAAGTAAATGAAGAAGCGACGGGCATTGGTTTCATAAGAATTTCGGATTTGGACCTCGATTGCGGATCTGTTGAGACTAAGATTCGCAATTCAAAATTCGCGATTCAAGATTTTTCCAGGGAGTATAACACGCTGGCTTATAAGCAACTGCGTTAGCCTTTATTCATTTTTTCTTTCATCCGCTGTTCGATTCGTGGTGGCACTAGTCCATTGATCGAACCACCAAGTTGAAAGACTTCTTTGACCAGACGCGAACTCACATAAGAGTACGTTTCGGCGGGCATCATGAAGACAGTTTCAATACTCGGTTCGAGGCGGCGATTCATCAAAGCCATTTGCAACTCATACTCGTAATCCGAAATCGCCCGGATGCCCCGCACGATCGCGTCTGCTTCCTGCGCGACCGCATAGTTGACCAGCAACCCGCGAAACGAATCGACCCGCACATGACAACCGCCCTGGTGAATATCTCTCAGAATGTCGTTGAGCATCTCGTGCCGTTCTTCGATGGTAAAGAACGGTTGTTTTTCCGGGTTCACGAGAATGGCAATGATGATTTCATCGAAGAGCTTACAGCCACGTTCAATGATGTCCAGATGACCGTTGGTTAAGGGGTCGAACGAACCGGGGTAGATGGCACGCCGCATGAGGTGATGGTAAGACGGAATGTCGGAAATGGTAAATGAAAAAGATCTCAGCTTTCAAATTTCAGATCTCAGATTGCGTGAATCACGAAGTGCGTCGCGTAGCGACGGTTGAATTTAGCCAGCCGTTTCAACGGCTGGAAGCAATCGTGAGGCTCTCCGCGTCGCGTAGCGACGCGTGAACATAGCGCGCACAAAGCAATGCCCGCGGTTGGCAATTTCGATGCCCCATTCAAGCGTCGCTACGCGACGCGTACCTATTTGCGTTGGCGTTCCAGCCGTTGAAACGGCTGGCTAAATTCAGCCGTGACTACGTCACGCGCTCCGCGACGTTTCTCAGAACTTAAATCTAAGATCTGAGATCTACTTTCAGTCGCTTGACCGGCCAGCAACCGCAATGCTTCAATACTCCTTGACAGTACGCGTGGTGAGTTAAGGCGACTTGCGGCCACGTAAAATAATCGCTAAACAGCTCGGCGAGTCTAATTCGCAGCAGGTTTTTAGAGGCTCCGCGTTGTTTGGCGCGGGGCCTCTAGTTATTTCCAATTGGCAATTTCCGATTTCCGATTGCCGCGAAACTTAGGCCTCTGATAATCCTAAAAGCGTCGAAAGCTGAAATCGCCGATAATCGGCAATCAACAATCGGAAATCGGCAATAACTTATGTCTACTTTTCTCGACACACTTAAAGAGCGGATCATCGTTTTTGATGGCGCGATGGGGACGAACCTGCAGGTCCAGAACCTCACGCTCGACGACTTTGGTGGGCTGCGTTTTGAAGGATGTAATGAAAATCTTCTCATTACCAGACCAGACGCCGTTGAAAAAGTCCACGCCGGCTTTCTCGAAGTTGGTTGCGACGTCGTTGAAACCAATTCCTTCAACGGCACTCCCGTCGACTTCGATGAATACGACATCCGTGATAAAGCCTACGAAATGAACGTGCTCGCCGCGCAAGTGGCGAAACGTGTTGCTGTCGACTATTCAACGCCGACCAGACCGCGCTGGGTCGCGGGTTCGATGGGACCTGGCCGAAAGCTTCCTACGCTGGGCCACATCTCTTTTGTCGATCTTCGTGACGCTTACAAAGTGCAGGTCGCAGGCCTGCTCGACGGCGGTGTTGATCTATTAATAGTTGAGACTTGTCAGGATCTACTGCAAACGAAGGCCGCACTCGCCGCGATCTTCTCTCACTTTGCCGAAACCAAACGTCGCGTACCCGTAGTGGCTCAGGTCACAATCGAAGTTTTTGGGACCATGTTGAATGGTACTGAGATTTCTGCAGCGTTGACCGCACTGGCTCCTTATCCAATCGATATCATCGGCATGAATTGTGGCACTGGTCCACGTCACATGACGGAAAGCATTCGCTATCTTTGCGAAAATGCACCACTGCCAGTTTCAGTTTTGCCAAACGCCGGTCTGCCTTCCGTAGTCGACGGAAAGATGCACTACGACGAGACTCCCGAAAGCTTTACGGCCCAGTTGGTCCATTTCGCGACTGACTTTGGCGTCAACATCGTGGGTGGTTGTTGTGGCACTACGCCCGCTCACCTGAAGTTGGCAGTAGAGGCGATGCAGGGGATCACTCCGAAACAGCGCAACCCGAAGTTAGTGCCGGCCGCTTCGTCGATCTACAGTCAGCAACCTTACGTCCAGGACAGTTCATTCCTGATCATTGGTGAACGTGTCAACGCGAGTGGCTCAAAGAAAATGCGCGACCTGCTCAACGCTGAAGACTGGGACGGCCTGGTCGCGTTGGGTAAGGAACAGGAACGCGAAGGCGCGCACATTCTTGACGTTAACGTCGACTTCGTCGGTCGTGATGGCGAGAAAGACATGCATGAGTTGGCTTCGCGACTCGTGACGAACGTCAAGATTCCGATGATGTTCGACTCGACCGAGTGGCAGAAGATGGAAGCCGGTCTGCAGCACGCGGGCGGGAAGTCGATCCTCAATTCCACGAATTATGAAGATGGAGTTCCGCGCTTCTTAAAAGTTATCGATCTGGCGAAGGACTATGGCGCGAGTGTTGTCATAGGCACGATCGATGAAGAGGGAATGGCCCGCAGCGCTGAGAAGAAATTTGAGATTGCCAAGCGAGCGTACGAACAAGCGACTAATGAAGCGGGCCTGGCGGCGGGCGATATTTTCTTTGATGCCCTTGCTTTACCGATTTCCACCGGAATCGAAGAAGACCGCCGGAACGCCCTGGAAACAATTGAGTCGATCCGAAAGATCAAGAACGAACTTCCGGGAGCATTCACGATCCTCGGAGTATCAAATGTATCTTTTGGTTTGAACCCGGCTTCGCGAGTGGTTTTGAACTCGGTCTTTCTACACGAGGCCACCGTCGCCGGTTTGGATTCCGCTATTGTCAACGCAAGCAAGATCGAACCGCTCAATCGCATTGGTGAACGCGAACTCAAAGTCGCGCTCGATCTGATCTACGACCGTCGCGAATTCGCCGGCGATGTGTGCACTTACGATCCGTTGACCGAGTTCACGAAGTTATTTGAAGGCGTCAAGACAAAGACGGCCAAGAAGGCGACAAAAGGCGAGACAGTTGAAGAGCGTCTTAAGACCCACATCATCGACGGCGAAAAGATTGGACTCGAAGATGAATTAAAGACGGCGCTCCAACAGTATTCAGCACTCGACATCATCAACAACATTCTGCTCGAGGGCATGAAAGTCGTTGGCGAACTCTTCGGTAGCGGCCAGATGCAGTTGCCGTTTGTGTTGCAGTCAGCCGAAGCAATGAAAGCTGCAGTGCGATTTCTCGAACCTTTCATCGAAAAGACAGGCGGCGCAACGGCTAAAGGGAAGATGGTGCTCGCCACGGTCAAAGGCGATGTGCACGACATCGGCAAGAACCTGGTCGACATCATCCTTACAA
The DNA here is from genome assembly GCA_036518995.1 of Pyrinomonadaceae bacterium. GTDB lineage: Bacteria > Acidobacteriota > Blastocatellia > Pyrinomonadales > Pyrinomonadaceae > PSRF01. The sequence goes on from DATDMC010000122.1 coordinate 53,131, forward strand.
ACAACGGTTACAAGGTCTATAACCTCGGCATCAAACAGACAATCGACAGCATTCTCGAGGCGTACAAGGAACACGATGCAGACGCCATCGGCATGAGTGGTCTACTGGTTAAGTCGACCTTGATCATGAAGGAAAATCTCGAGCTGATGAACGAGCGGGGAATCACGGTGCCCGTAGTTCTCGGCGGCGCAGCATTAACGCGGCGTTATGTTGAGGACGATTTGAAGTCGATCTATAAAGGCCGGCTGTTCTATGCGCGCGATGCTTTTGCCGGTCTACATACGATGGACCAACTGGTTGGCATCGTCGAAAGCAACGGCAAGAATGGATCTGCCAGCCACGACGTTAAAGCGGATGAAGCGCCCGAAGATCTTGAGGACCTGATCGGTGAGGAAGCAAAGCTGGGTATTAGAAAGCCGGCGAGACCGCGCAGCGTTACGAGATTATCAGGCGATACGACACAGACGACGCGGTCCAATGTGAGCGCTGATGTTCCGATTCCCCAGCCGCCGTTTTGGGGCTCGCGTGTTGTTGAAGATATTTCATTGGACGATGTGTTTTCGTTTGTTAACGAAACGGCCTTGTTCAAAGGACAGTGGCAGTTTAAGCAGGGCCGCAGTTTGGCTGAAGATTACAAAAATCTCGTCGCCACTAAGGTCCGTCCGATTTATGACGAATTGAAGGAACGTTCGGAACGAGAAAAGCTGTTGGTTCCGAAAGTTGTTTACGGTTACTTTCCGTGTCAATCAGAAGGTAACGATCTGATCGTCTTCGATGAAAGTCATCAGGAGAAAGTCAGGTTCACTTTTCCGCGCCAACCGGCCGGGAAACATCTTTGCCTGGCAGATTTTTTTGCGTCGCGCGATTCGGGAAAGATGGACGTAGTAGCGTTTCAACTTGTGACGATTGGCCGGCGGGCCAGTGAATACGCCCAGGAGTTGTTCAAGTCAGATAATTACGCCGAATATCTTTACTTTCATGGTTTGAGTGTGGAAAGCGCCGAAGCCCTGGCTGAGATGTGGCACAAACGAATTCGCGAAGAACTTGGTATCGCCGGTGCTGATGCACAGGAATTGACGAAACTTTTCCATCAGGCTTACCAGGGTTCGCGCTACAGTTTTGGTTATCCCGCTTGCCCGCGACTGGAAGATCAGGAAAAGCTGTTTACGTTGATTGATCCAACGAGAATTGATGTTGAGTTGTCGGAGGAGTTTCAGCTCGAGCCTGAACAGTCGACCTCGGCTATCATTGTTCATCATCCTGAAGCAAAATACTTCTCGATTGAGTAGTGATGGTGTGGTGTGGTTTGTTTGGTGTTTGAGTTGTTTTTTTTTGAGCGCGCGGAGCAAGAACGGCTTCGCCGCCTGTTGTGAGGCATGGCTTTGCCTTGCCATTAACGGAGTTAAAATATCAGGGCTATGCCCCTATTTTAGGGACCGCTTACGGCAAGGTTGAGCTATGCCTCACAACAGGCGGCGAAGCCCTTCTTGCATGCGGCTACTATGATCAGGTAAATACGCAATCTGAAATCGAAAATCTGCAATCTTGAGAACGGAGTCGGAAGTAAAACTGGACGTCGGTAAAGACGTTAGCGAATATCAGGAAGTTGGTCTGGCAACAGCGGCTTCGCCTGATTCGTTGCAGCCGACTGCCGAGGAGCTGTCAGTCCTTTCTCCATTTGAACGACTTGCTTTTCGTCTCGTTCGCCGGATGAATTGCGGGGCCTGGAAAAGATTTTGGACTTTTTGCCAACGCATCTTCGGCGCCGGCTGGATTCATATTTCAACTTACAACATCATGAATGTTTACGGCCTCGAGAATGTCGAGGCCGTTTCTCATGAACGACCGATTCTGTTGGTGGCAAATCATCGTTCGTTCTTCGACATGTACGCTGTCTCGACCGTGCTCTTTCGCAACACGAAGTGGCGCAAACAACTTTTCTTTCCCGTAAGAGGCCGGTTTTTCTACCAATCACCAATCGGCGTGTTTGTAAATCTGGTGATGGGTTGGTTTTCGATGTTTCCGCCTTTTTTTGCGACAGGTGATCATCCGATTCCTGAGAAACGGTTGTTTGATAAGTTTTCGTTTCGCGTTTTAGTTGAGTTAGCACGAACGGGCGCGGGAAATATAATCGGCTTTCATCCCGAAGGTACACGCAACAAGAGTGAAGACCCTTATTCGTTTTTGCGCGCACAGCCGGGCGTTGGCAAGTTGATAATGGAAGCTAAGCCGCAGGTCATTCCAGTTTTTATCGCTGGTCTATGTAACGATTTGCCCAAACAGATTGCCCGCAACTGGAACCGCGAAGAAGTGATCAGGATCTACTTTGGACCACAATTAGATCTGTCGGAAGAACTAAAGAAACCAGATCGACTGCGGACCCATAAAGAGATTGCCGATTTCCTGATGGCTAAAATTGCAGAACTCGGCGAGCGCGATCGTTTGGCAATGGAGCCGCGCAAGATTTAAATGACACTTCCTTTAGTAATCGTCAATCCCACTTCCGCAAGCGGCGCCACCGGTTCGTCCTGGCCGCAACTCGCCAGCGATCTCGCTTCTCATTTTGGACCATTTAAAAACGTCTTCACTAAAGCTTCGGGCGACGCTGCGACGATTGCGGCCGAAGCGGCGCGCAAAGGAGTTTCGTACATCATTGCGTGTGGTGGTGATGGCACCATTTCCGAAGTAGCAAATGGAATTCTGAATTCCGGCAAAGACGTCGAACTCGGGATTCTTCCGAGTGGGACTGGTGGTGATTTTCGCAAGACACTGGAAATACCCGCCCAGTCAAGAGACGCGGCGCAAATCCTGCGGACCGGCAGAACGAGACGGATTGATGTTGGTCGAGTTTCGTTTGTTGATGAACGCGGCAAAGAAGTTACCCGATACTTTCTCGGCGTGGCCTCATGCGGCATGAGTACGAAAGTTATTGAGCGAGTGAAAAGTGGTGGTCCCGAATGGTTGCCGGCCAACACGCCGCGTTGGTTGGGTGGCCGAATTTCGTTTGGTGCTTCACTGTTACAAACTGCAATGCGTTCGGAGCCTTCGCGGATCATTGTGCAACTGGATGATTCGAACGATCACCAGCTCAATGTGGTGAACTTCTGTGTCGCCAACGCTCGCTATTTTGGTGGCGGAATGAAAATCGCTCCCGAGGCCAGGTTGCTCGATGGGAAGTTTGATGTGGTCAGTGTGGGAGATTTAAGCGCAGTAAAGATCATGACGAGTGCGCCGCGCATCTACTTTGGTTCACATCTATCGATGAATGAAGTGCATCATGCACTTGCGAAGAAAGTAGTTTTGCGACCCGCCGATCGCCACACTGAGATCGCGCTTGAGATCGATGGAGAATTGCCCGGTCGTTTGCCGGCTACATTTCAAATCATTCCGGGTGCATTAAGAGTTCGCTGCAACGCGTGAGTCGCGTCCGAGTGGTCAATGAGTCAGTACCACCCGCTACCGCGAGGTGGTACTGACTCTTTAAGCGGTGTACTCTGTGGATAGTACTTCTCAATGGGCTTTAAAGATTTCGAATACAAACATGAACGACTCGCGCCATTAAGTGTTTTCATTGCGCGAGTTTTTAAGGCGTTTGGTATCGCTTGCATCATCATTGGCGGAGCTCTCTCAATCGGTGTGATTGGCTATCACTGGTTAGCGGGCTTTGGACTCGTTGATTCGATCCTCGAGGCTTCAATGATTCTCGGCGGCATGGGCCCGGTAAACCCACTGCCAAATACTGCCTCCAAGCTTTTTGCCTCCGCATACGCGCTGTTCAGTGGCTTGATCTTCATCGGCGTGATGGGCATTGTGTTGACACCGATGGCGCATCGGTTGTTGCACAAGTTTCATCTGGAAAAACATGCGCCGAGCGACTCGCCAGACGACTAAATTGCAACAACTTTATGTTTATTTTTCTGGGAGTGGTCGAAGAAGATTCCAGAAAATCGGCCATATTTGCTAAACAGCCTTATTTTTGTTGAAGTCTGAGAAACAAGAGTGCGCATCATTAATTTCGGTGTGCAACCAGGAAAATAATTTATCTTTGCCTGCTTCGCCAAAACTTTTATGATGGTTGAAATATGGATGAGCGCAGGTCAGGACCCCGGCTTAGTGTCAGCCTGGATGCCGTCTGGGATGGTGACAGTGGCGGCAGACACTCAGCGCGAGTGACCGACCTTTCAGAAGGCGGTTGTTATCTCGATACAGTCGGCGAGGTGATGAGCGGAGAGATAGTGGCCTTTCGGATTTTGTTACCCGACGACGAGTGGCTATATCTTGAAGGAGAAGTGAGACATCATCGACACGGCTTCGGGTTTGGTGTTCAGTTTGTAGATCTCAACGAAGAACAAACTGAGAATTTGGCGCACTTGTTGCGACTGGCTGAGGAGTCGGGATCACGGACCTTCGCGATATCTGCAGACTTAGTCGAAGAATAAAACCAGATAAAAAGGTGGGGTGTCACTCGGCGGACACCTCTTATTACGTTTTGTGGTTGCTGTTGGCGCCTTCAACTATGGCGTCCGCCCCGAAGAGCCTCAAAGTGAAAGCCGGGCTGCAAAGCCGCTAAACACCGACTAACAAATGGCAATCCACGGCACTTTGAAAACGATGAGTTTGACCGACCTGTTGCAGTTTCTTGCAGCGGGAAGGAAGACGGGCACGCTGAAGTTTGATTTCGGCAAGATCACGAAGCAGATTTATTTTCAGAACGGGCTGATTGTAGGTTCAAAGTCCAACGACCCACGCGAATACTTCGGACAAATCCTTTTACACTACGGCAAACTCAACGACTCACAACTCCAACAAGCACGCGAGGCGCAACGCACTTCCGGCGCAAAGCTGGGTGAGGTCCTGGTCCATCTCGGATTTCTCACTGAAAGCGAAGTGCTCGACATACTCAAAACTCGTACTCTCGATGCAATCTACGATCTATTCATGTGGACGGAAGGACAGTTTGAGTTTTATGACGATGATTCGTTGCCCGACGACCTGATCCTGATTGAAGTGGAGCCGACCACTGTAATCATGGAAGGTATCTACCGCATTGATGAACTTGCTCGTTATCGAACACTTGTTCCTTCGGATCGCTGCATACTCGAATTGAATGCGGGTTGGACCTCTTCGTTAAAGAACGGAAAAGAATTTCGGCAGGTTTTGTATTTCGTCGAGAAGCGCATGTCGGTAGCGGAGATTTGTTATCACATGCACGCTTCAGCCTTCAGTGTGTATGGCCAACTGTATGATTTGATCAGCAAGGGCATCGCGCATGTAGTCGGTGAAGTACCGGAAGGGACTCCTGCTGCTCCGGCTGAAGTGGAGGATTTTCCCGAGAGTTTGACGGAGTTGATTTGGGCGGTGGAACGAAAGATGGACGACGATCCCGAATCGGCGCTCGCGATGATCCAACGCGTACTCGAAGAAGATCCAAAGAATGCCGAAGCGCAAAGATTGCTGCCTCAGGCCGAAGAGAAACTCATTAAGCGAATTTACGCTTCCGGTATTGCGGCCAATGCAGTTCCCGTTCTACTCGTCTCGCCAACGGCTTTGACCGATCAGCAGTTGGACGCCCGTGAAGGTTTCATCCTCTCGCGCATCAATGGGAGTTGGGACATTCAATCGATTCTCTCGATTTGTCCATTTAGAGAAGCTGACTGTCTGCGAATGATTAAACGGTTGATTGATCGAAAGATTATTGGGATTTAGTCGAGCAGTGGCTATAAATATCTCGCTCCTCGGAGCGAAACGCGTGTGACTATGATGAAATTCCGACTAGTTCTGGCGGTGATTGCTCTGGTCCTATTCGTGTGTGGTGGACACTCACGTGCGACGGTTGAGGCGAGCGCGATGCAGAGCGCTTCGTTGTGCACGAAAAACGAGAAGGTTGTATTTAGTTGTGCGCTGAAAAGTTCAACTAAGATCGTGTCACTTTGTTCATCGCCACAACTGACGAAGACCGAAGGCTATTTACAGTATCGCTTTGGAGTTCCCGGCCAGGTCGAGTTGGAATATCCCAAAGATCGTGCGAGGACTGAACAGTCGTTTCACTACAATCACTATTTTCGCGCGCAGGTTGATCTGACCGAAATCAGTTTTACGAACAACAGCTACACCTATACTGTTTTCAACAACTTCAACGGAGAAGAGAAGCCCGCGATCTCGGAAGATGGATTGACAGTTACCCGTCCCAACTCGGAGAAAGACATTACTTACCAATGTCGTGGCCGAGCAAAGATGGATTTCAGTGCGATCTCGGATGTGCTCGTAAACGATTCCTCTGGCGAGTAATTCGATCAAAACTTAACCACCAAGACGCTAAGACACAAATTGAGGAACTGTTTCCGATCTCAATTGTGTCTTGGTGTCTTTATGGTTAAGTCTCGCCGCCTTGTTGGTTACTGCGGTCCTGACGACGAAGAAATTGCGGGAGACTGGATGGGCCATGTTTCGCCAGCGAGAGAGTTGGCGTTGGCTGAACACTTCAAACCCGCAACCCGTGAAAAGATCGCGCCAGGCACTCTCGAGTCGAAAGGTGCATGGTCCAGTCCGTCCCCGCCATTGTAAATTGTGGGTCCAGCAAACGGCTTTGTCCCACCAATGTACTGGATTGTCTTCGTAAATAATCATCACACCACCAGTCCGTAAGACACGTCGCGCTTCGTTTATCAACAGCGCTGCATCCTGTGCGTGGTGTAAGACATAACAGAAGAGAACCGCATCAAAACTTTGATCGGGAACAGGAAAGTGGCGGCCATCAAATTGTTGATAGGCGATCTGCGCGCTGACGCTGTCGCCAACGTCCAAACCCACAACCGGCGTTTGCAAGAGTGCGGTCAGATGATGCGCGATGAAACCATTGCCGCAACCAACATCCAGGACGCGTGAGTTGGTGGGGATGAGTTTGGCGATCTCGAGGGCCATATCGTAAGCACGGCCCACTTTGCGGCGGCGTTGCATGCGGCGGAGACGTCGTTTAATTGGGGTGAGTACAGTGTCCACGTTTGGACCGATGGCAAGCGTAGTGCCGAGTTGCTTGCTTACGTTTTCGAGGCGTGATTGTTGTGAGGGAAATCAACTGGAGCAAAATTGTTTCGCCAAAGAAGTCAGACTGTTGAGGGTGTGGTGCGTGAGAAGTAATGCAGTTCGAGTTGCTTTCTCTGCGTCTCTACGTACTCAGCGTCTCTGTGTTGAAATTAGATCCGGCTAATCGACCTTCATTTAACACAGAGACGCTGAGTACGCAGAGACGCAGAGAGAAGAATATTGCCTGGACTCTCGTCCGCTAAATCGTCACAATGCAGAAAACTCAATCGAGGTCGTAAATGGCAAAATTATTATCAATCACGCTGATTCTAACTATCTCAATTTGCACTTTTGCCCAGCGGTCAACGCGTATGAATTCTCAAACAGCAATCGGAACAGCATATTGGCCCGTCGAGAAGAGCCAACTAATCATCGATAAGACCCAAACAATCCGGCTGAGTCCGGATCTTTCCAAACTTTCGGAAGGCGAGAAGAAAGCAGTCGCGAAGCTTCTCGAAGTCGGACAGATCTTTCAACAACTCTACGAAGAACAACGTCACGCCGAAGCACTGAGCTCATACCAGACTTTGCTCGGGCTGGACAAACGCACTGGTTCTACACCTCGTACGAAAAATCTGATCACTCTTTATCGGCTCTTCCAGGGACCAATCGCCACAACGCTCGATAATCAACGCGAGCCATTTCTTCCGGTTGAGCCCGTTACTCCCGGCAAGAACATGTACCCGCGAGATTCGACTAAGGAGGACCTTGCTAATCCTGGTCCATTAACCCGCACTGATTTTCAGAGTACAGATTTATTCGACGCCCGCTCCGTCGTGCGCGTCGCATATCCAAACAACCTTTACGACGACGCGCAAAAACTGATCAAGTATCCCGCATTGCAGACTCTTCATCCGAAGTTGTTGCCGTGGCTGCAGAAGATGGAAACTCTGCAGCGTAGCAACCAACCTCGCAATCGGGTCCCTGATTCGCATTACGGCTATTACGCTGTTCCTTACTCGGTAGCATATGCTGACCAACTGATGAAGGCCTATTCGTTGTTGATGGAAGCCGCCGATGCGGTGGTGAAGGACGACGACGAGTTTGCGAGGTACTTACGTAATCGCGCGCGCGATCTCCTGTCAAACGACTACGAATCCGGCGACGCGAGTTGGGTCACCGGTCACTTCAAAAATCTCAATGCGCAGATTGGTCCATATGAAACTTATGACGACGAACTGTTTGGCGTTAAGACCTTTTTCGCCTTCTCGCTCTTGTTGACCAGGCAACAGGAAACAACTGCTTTGCGCCAGGCGATGAAGGGTTTGCAGGGACTCGAAGATTCACTTCCATATCAACATCACAAGAAGGTCCGCGAAGATATCCCTGTCGGTGTTTACGATGTCGTCGCTGATTTCGGACAAGCGCGTGGTGGTAACACTGCTACGATTCTGCCAAACGAGAGCTACTTAGCCAGGCGTTATGGCCGCACGATTTTGCTGCGCGCGAACATCATGCGCGACCCAAATATTTTCGAGAGCACGGCGAGTACGCTCGCGGCAGCCGTTGGCAATGAACAAGCCAAAGACTTAACCAACGACGGTAATTTCTATCGCACGCTTTGGCATGAAGTTGGTCACTATCTCGGCGTCGATCGGACGAAAGACGATCGAGATCTCGATGAAGCGTTACAGGATGACGCAAACGCGCTCGAAGAGATGAAGGCCGACCTGGTTTCTCTTTACGTCGCGGAAGCGCTTCATAAGCAGGGTTATTACACCGATGCGCAACTACGCAGTCTTTACGCGGGCGGCGTCTTGCGAGTGTTGCAAAACAACAAGCCTCGTCGCGATCAGCCTTACAACACGATGCAGTTGATGCAGTGGAATTTCTTTCTCGAAAATGGTCTGCTTACTTTCGATAATGCTACGAAGACGCTTCACATTCACTACGACAAGTATCACGACGTCGTCGGTAAGATGTTGGCTAAGACTCTGAATGTGCAGTATGACGGCGACAAGGCCGCGGCTGACAAATTTATCGATCAGTACACAAGCTGGGATGACAATCTACACGGTGTGATCGCGGCCAACATCCGCGCTCAACAGCGCTACCGGTTTAGACTGTTTAAGTATGCGGCGCTGGGCGAGTAAGGATGTCGGTTCCACCTCCGCGGTAGAGAGAAAGGAATAGACGTATATCCGGTTTCACCGCGAAGCGGTTATGACCCAAAGCCCCGGGTTGCCGCTTCGGCTACCCGGGGTCGAAGAAGGATTTTTTGCCAGGTGGCAACCGCAAGGCGGTTGCGTCCTGTGGATACAGATTCAAGAACGGCGCAACCGCGTTGCGGTAAAAATTCGATTTGGGAATGCCCCCAGAGTTGAAGCAATCCTGGGCTTTGGGACGTAACCGCTTCGCGGTGAAAGATCCAGAGTCGATCCACCCACTACCGAGACAGTCTCCGCCGCGAGGTGGTACTGAAGTTTGGCTCGCGAGGTTAATCGATAATCTCGCTTCGGGAAGAGTTAAATGATGGTTGGAGTGGGTTGGGAGGTCCGATTACCTGTTGGACCATCCCGAGGTAGAGCGTTAACCGGACTTCAGGCAGCGTAATTCCTTCGGCCACTCGTTTCGCCTTGTCGAAATCAATAAGACTGAGTTCACCGAGTGAATTTGCCATAGGCGGGGTGATCTGACTCAAGCTGTTATCATCGTGGAGTTTCAATTCACCATTTTGAAAATAATCGCCGCCAAAACCATTCAAGACTTTCGCCGCGTCCGCTAACTCATTGAACTGTTGAATGAGTGGCTCGAGGAGGTCCAGCGCTCGTTGAGAATCATAGTGAGAGAAAGCGCCCGCCAGTCGATATAACGCGATCATCTGGTCAGATGTTTCCGGCCGGATCGCGGTAGTGACGAGGCTTCTCGCAGTTTCCAACAACTGAAGCGCTTTGGCTTTCTTTTCTCCCTGTCCGATTCTATTTGCGAATTCACCGATCAACTCCGCGCGCTGGCTTGTCGCCGGTATTTTGGCAACATGCCTTAAAGCTTCTTCCATTTCGCCTTTATTTGCATAGAAGTTTGCCAGTTGCTGTTCCAACTGAATCAGCATCCGCTGTTTGTCGCGCGGGTTCTTTACTTGCTGGTTTACAATTTCGCGCGCCCGCGAAATATCACCGTTGGCAGCAGCTTTCTGCGCGAGCTGTCCCATAAGCTGTTGGCGCACATAGTCCGGAGCTTGCGCAAGAGTTTCGAGCGCAGCATCAGTCGAGCCGGCGTTTAGAGCGTTCTCATACTTGGACCATTCTTCGTTGGCCTGGTAAGCGCCATATCCTGCTTCGGCCATCTTCTTTTCAATTTTCGCAGTTGCGCCTGGCACGATCTCATCGAGTTTGAGATCTGGCACACTCTTAAGCGAATAGATCAACTGCTGACTCGAAACACGTTGCGCGTTAGTCGGATCAGTCAGCGGTCCTTTGAAGTTAAAGGCCTCGTCCAGGGCTTTTCGAACCAGGGCTTTTTGATCTTCCACCGAAAGCAGGTGGGTTATTTCGACAGAATTCGTATTTGGGCCTGAGTTTGGCACAACTGATGAGACACGGAGGAGACTCATCATCATCTCGACGGCCTGCGGCGAATCAATCATTGGTTCTGACAAGAGTTTGGCTGTAACTGCCTTAGTCAATTTCGCTGCGAGGTCCTTGTCGCTTCCCTGGAGTGATTGAATCGTCTGGATTAGCTGAGGTGAATAACCGGATTTCAGTCTTGCTTCTGCCAACTCATAAGCGCGTTTGGGGCTTTTGGAAGCAACCTGCGCGATCAAAGACTGTTCATATTGGGCCTCCGGAGAATAGGCCACTTCAGGATTTTCGCTATCATCGTCGGGAATGCGGGTGGCAATGAACAGATCGAGCGCGGCTTCGGGATCGCGCGTGGCCAGGATCTGAAGCACTTCATAACGGACTTGTCGACACCAACTTGAATCCGCGTAATAGTCATCGGTGTCCAACGGCAACGATTGAAGAAAGTCCTGGGCTTCCTTGATTACCTCGGTGAGCAGTTTGGTGGCTTGTTTCTGATCGCTTTGTAAGAGTAGTTGTCCCACTTGTTCCTTGATGCGGACCCGGGTCTGCACTTGATGCAAACTGGGCAACGACTCCAACACTTCATTTAACAACGCGCGCGCTTTTGTTTTGCGCAGTTCCTCACCGAGCGCGACTTTCAACTCGTCTTCAGTTGCGTCCCGCAATTCAATAATTTTAATTTCATAGCGGCCTGCTGCGCTCGCTTTGTTTTCCTGGTTTGGAGTAGCTAAGGGAGCCACAACGATTGTGTAAAGGCCATCTGCAGCAGAAAGGATAGTGCCGTTTTCTGGTCCCTCGGTACCGTTTGGAGAGTCGATCTGTTTCAGTGTCTGGCCTGCCGGGGAAATAACTTGCACCGTGACGTCGACTCCATGCTGCTCCACCACAAACTGAAGATATTGTTTGGCGGCAAGTTGGATGTTGTAGGAGTGTGACTCACCCGGAGCGATGGTCCGCTCGATGGTTTTGCCGGGTTCGAGTTTAGTAGCCGCCGTTTGGGGGTAGGTTGAACTGATCAGAAGGAAGATAGTCAGGCAGGCAAACAGAAACTGACGATACATCGGAGGTAACTCCTGGGCGTTTTCGTGAAGGAAATAGTTTGAATTACGACGTCTATCTTATGACGCCAATTGTCCGGGATTGTTCCCGAAAAAACTTGCTAGCACTTCAGAAACCACGGATTTCAGTGGACGCTTTCTGTCGGAGCGCACCCGTCTCTGGCGCCCCTTTGACTCATAATTGTCCTGGTGGTCAAGAGTCCGCCCGCTTCCAGATTAAGAATTCTCTATTTGATCGGGCGACCGAGGACGGGCGCGCTCCGACAGAAGAGCTTGCGCGTGTCAGCCGGCATACTTACTTGCCGAAGGCGTTGCCACCGAGAAAGTTCTCACGCAAATACGCTACTGTGTCGTGGAGGGTTTCGCCAGGATCGCGAGGGCGGAAATTTAATTCGCGGGCGGCTTTGCCACAGTTGAGATACCAGAAATATTGCGCCATCTCGATACTGCCAGGTTCGACTGGCGACGTGAGGTCCCATTGTTTGAAAAACGAATCGAGTAGCTGGGCGCCGGTGATCGCCAGTTTTGAAGGCAAAGCAAAACGAGGAGCAGAAATTTTGGTCAGCCGTTCGAGTCGACCAAAGAAACGATCGAAGGTCCAGTTAACAGAACCCAACAGATAGCGCTCGCCATGCCGGCCTTTTTTCATTGCCGTAATGAAAGTTGTTGCGGCATCGCGCGCGTCAACGAAACTGACGCCGCCAGTTGGAACAGCGCCAATCTTCTTCGCCATAAAGTCGAGCACGACCTTGGTTGAACTAAGCCGGTCGTCGCCTGGTCCAAGCAGGAGACTCGGATTCATGATTACAAGCCGCAAGCCTTTGCCATTAAACCGTTCGAGCGCCGCCATTTCCTGGTAAGTTTTACTGGCGTAATAAGGCCAACGTGAAACTATTTCGAGTGGCGCGGGGTAGGTTTCGTCAGGAACAAGCTCTCCATCTTTCGTGACGGCAATCGTGCCGCTGGTGGAGGCCAGCACGATCGTTTTCGCTCCGGCTGTCTTCGCTGCATCACAAAGCAAACGTGTTCCTTCGACATGAATGTTATACATCTCACGCGTGTCTCGCTCTTCGCGCGAAACTTTACCGGCGAGATGATAGATGTCGCGGATACCTTCGACCGCACGCTTAACGTCGTCGGGTTTAGTAATCGAACCTTCAACCGTTTCAACACCGAGGTCGACGAGCCAATCAGGAACTGAAGTCGAAAGCACACGAATGTCTTTCGCTCCTTGTTCGATTAACTGGCGGATGAGATGCGAGCCTAAAAATCCCGTACCGCCAGTTACCAAAGTTGCGGCGCGCTGGCGTTTTTCGATTGCTGCTCGACGTTTAGTGGTTGGGGTAAGCGAAGTCATTCGCGCAGTTCGCTTACCAGGAGTTTTAGTAGCCATTTGGTGTTAGGAACGCAGGCGTCCTCGCCTGCTTGCTTACAAAGAGTGCTGTTAGCTCACCGGCAGGCGAGGACGCCTGCGCTCCCAATTCAGATCATCGTCGCTGCTTCGATCTCTTCAGTGTCGAGCAAATGAGTCTTGCGCTCGTTCTTCATCTGTTTGCGCAAGCCTTTCACATCAAACTTATCGCGCGTCCGGTCACGAAGGTTTACCACTTCGTGTCGAACATACGCTGCTATCAATCGATAAGCTTCCGCACGGGCCATGCCGCGAGTCATCTCCTCGAGTTCTTCATAAGGCAGAAAACGTCCGATGCGTGCGCCCACATCTCGGTTCTTGATTAACGTTGTGCCCTTCGGCATCGCCGCATAGGTGCCTTCCAAATACATCGGCAACACTCCGACTTTCGCATGAAGCGCGAGGTAGCCGATCACTGGTTTGAAGTCGGCCATAATTCCCGTCATCGAACGCGTGCCTTCCGGAAAAATCAACGCGTTATAACCGCGATCGAGGAACGAACGCGCATGTCGCAGCGATTGCCGCAACGAACCCGTACGTTCCATCGGGACCAGGTTCGTGAAGTTTTCCATCACGGCGCGTTTGTATTTTGTATCGAAGAAATAGTCAGCCGCGGCGAGCGCCACCATGTCGGTTCCATACTCGCCCAGCGCCATCTTCGTCAGGCCCATGTCGAGGTGCGAACAATGATTGGCCGCCACAATGAAGTTTGCGTGTGGTGGAATGTTGGACCGGCCTTCATAGTGAGTGCGCAGGAACTGATCATAAAACAAGTTCTGCAGCATATCGCTGGCTTTAATGCCGGCAGTTCTCACAAACGAAGGAACGTGTATTTCGTCGTCATGCTTTCGTTCTTCAGTTCTGACTTCCTGTTTCGCGGCGCCGCCACCACGTCGACTTACCACGCTGACGAGTTCGCGAACATCCTGCACTTCGTTGAAACGCTCCGGCGCGGAAATCGAACCGCCGGCGTTTTCAATCGAACTCGCTAACTCAACAAACATCAAACTGTCGAAACCAAGATCGTTTAGTCGCGTGTCGATAGTCACTTCAGCTCGCGGTCGATTAGCTACGCTCGCCACGATGCCGAGTAACCAAACTGAATCTGCGTCGCCAGCTTCTTTGGTGGTCGCTCGTCTACCACTCTTCTGCGTTTGTTCCAGCGACTCCAGAATTTGGACGACTTCACGACGTTTCACCTTTCTTGTTGCCGTTCGTGGCAACTCCATGTCAGTGAAGTGCGTGAGCTTGATTCGTTTGTAGTAAGGCAGGGAAGCAGAGACTTCGCGGAAGTGCTCTTCAACTAAGCGTTGCTGTTCAGCCCGCGAAAGCGAAATGTCATATTCGTCGTCCGCCACAACCAGACAGGCGACCTTCTCGCCAATACCATCCGGCAAACCGACGATGCTCAGTTCTTTTACATAAGGCGAGTCGCCGTAAAGCTCTTCGAGTTCGTCCGGATAAACGTTCTTGCCGTTAGTGTCGACGATGATCTCTTTCGAACGGCCGACGAGATAGAGATTGCCTTCATCGTCAATGCGACCAAGATCGCCCGTATACAGCCAGCGCTCAACGAGAGTTTGTTTGGTCGCCGTTTCGTTTTCGTAGTAGCCCAACATGATGTTTGGACCACGCGCGATTACTTCCCCAACTCCACTTGAATCGGGCTCAATGATCTTTACTTCAACCCCCGGAAGAGGTTTACCAACTGTTCCAGTCAGCATTCGATTTTCAGGTCGCGTGACTGTCAAAACGGGTGAAGCTTCGGTCAAGCCGTAACCTTCAAGAATCGTGAAACCAAGACCATGAAAGTCTCGCTGAATTTTTTCGCTCAACGCCGAACCACCGCTGATGAAATAGCGAATGCGCCCACCGAGTCCTTCGTGAATCGGATAAAACATCACCTGGCCCAAATTTAGCGACGTCTTGTCGCGCAGCCAGGCGTTGGCGCGCATGAGATTGTCCGCAGTCTTACCAATCCAATCGCTGCGCTCGTAAAGTCGATTTTTAATTCGGCGATGAAGCAGTTCCCAGAGAGCCGGCACGCCGACCATGCCAGTCACGTGTCCGTTCTTAATAGCTGTTGCCAGCGCGTCACTCGTCAACTCGGGCAGATAAGTGATCTGGGCGCCGCGGCTCAATGGCGTCAAAAATCCGGTAGAAAACTCGAAAGTGTGATGGAGTGGCAAAACCGAAAGCACACCATCGCGCGTCGTCATGTCAAAAACTGACGATAACATCGAAACCATACTCGTTAGGTTGCGATGCGAAAGCATCACGCCTTTTGGCTGACCAGTTGTGCCCGACGTGAAGATTAAGGAGGCGACACTTTGCGCTTGAACCCGCTGCGGCAATAGCGCGACGCGTTCCTCTTCAGTTGTTTCATCAGGCATCGCAAAGACTTCTTCAAACGTCCAGAGACGAGTCGCGCCTTGTGCTGCGAGTTGCTCACGCAGATCCGAGTGGTCCTGATTGATTGCTTCACTGACGATGACGCCGGCTGCGTTTCCGGCGCGCGCGAAGTTTAATATTTCGGCGGTCGAGCTTTCCGGATCGCAGGGAATACAGGTGGCGCCGGCCTTGAGCACGCCGAAATAGGTCATCCCCCATTCGGGACAATTGCTACTCACGAGCATTACGCGATCGCCACCTTTAATTCCCTGACTCGCAAGGAAGCCAGCGACGCGGGTGGCGAGTTCGCGCAGGTCTTCGTAAGTGTATTGCTCTTTGTGACCATCGCGCTCGATACGCATCGCCACTCTGGTTGCGTGGCGCTTGGTTGACGTCTCGAAGAGTTCGAGCAGATCGCGATAGGTATAGATTCGTTTTGGTTGGGCCCGCATCTCGTCTTCGAGAGTCGGGAACACCCACTTCGTGAGACCGGGAAGATGAACGTTGAGCCAGTAGTCGTACCAGTCAAATTTCTCCGGGTTCCAGGTCAGCAGTGAACGTTCGTCTTCACTGATCCGGTCGAACAACGAACGCACATTATCGGAGCGGAAGATGTACGCATTTTCAATGGTGAACGGCCGAAACATGTCGAATGCTTCGGTTGTTTTCACCGTTAGTTCTTCAACGCGGTCGACACTACTCTTGACGCGATCGATGACTTCGCCAAAACGTCCGCCACCCCAACGCGGTCGCATCTTGTCCAACAATGACGACGCTTTTTTCGCGGCTTCGTTGAACATCGGCACGGACATCTTTTCGTAGTACTCGGTCGTGACCGGGCGCGGTTCCATGCGCGAGGCGATTTCGTTAAGAACTTTGGCGCCGGTTTCTTTCTCCTGGAAATGACGTCGTTTATCGAGACCTACCAAGCCGATGATTCGTTCCATGTTATTCGGATTCGAATCACCAGTAGCTGCCTGAAAGACGAGTCGCGGCTCTTCAATACACGCCTGCGCGGAAGCGGCCAGCATCACTGCGGCAACCTGGTCCACCGGCGTGATATCGAGAATGAGCTTATCGTTTGCGGGAATCAGCGTTTGACCCTTACGGATCAGAAAGATGATGGGCGCAGTAGTCGTGAAGCCTTCGTTCCAACCCGGAAATGGATACGCGAGCGCCGACTCGACGATACTTGGTCTAACAATGCTGCGGACCATGTTGTGTTCGGCCGCGACCAGTTGCTCACCAAGCGACTTTGTATATGTGTAGATATTGGGCCAACCCCAGTAAGCCGCGCGTTCGACCCCGAGATCAGTCAGTCTGGTTCGGGTCCATACTTTTCGTTCGCGCGCGACTGCTAAACCGAGCGCATCGGGATCGTCACTGTCGCGGCCTTCTTCGGCTAAACGTTTCCGGGCGAGTTCACGAAAGCGCGCCGTCATCATCGCGTCGCGTGCTTCTTCACGGACCCGGTCAGCGAGTTTTGCGCAGTCGGCAATTTCCTGATCGACTGAAAACTCAACACCGGGCATCTCCGACTTACGTGGGAAATAACCAAGCACCGGATCACTTTCCCAAACCGCACCCGAGCGATTACCGGCGACGAAGCACGTCGATACATGAACGAGCGCCGGCCGCTTCATCCGCCGGGCAAATGCGATTACGTTCTGAGTGCCGACGACGTTGGTACGGAGTCCGCTTTCGAGGGTGGGATTGAAGGTAACGTTGCCGGCGGAGTTAATGACGATGTCGATGTCGTCGGCGATCTCCTGCGCTTGTTCTTCGGTGTAGCCGAGATTCGTTTCACCAATGTCGCCGCCTTTTACGACGACTTTGTCTCTGACAAAGCCTTCGAGCGCACTCCCATATCGCTCACGCAACGGATCAAATGGCGGAGCGGTGATGATGTTGTTCCAGAATCTCGCTTCCGATTCTTCCTGTGAACGCGCCCGGACCGTGACGTAAACCTTGCCGACATTTGGAAAGCGATGCAGCAACATGCTCAGCGTCACTTTGCCGAGAAAACCGGTGCTTCCAATCAGGAAGATCTTACGATCTTTATAAATTTCCGTTGGAGATAGAGTCATAATTATTTCAGATTTCAGATTGCAGATTTAAGATTAAAAACATTGCCAACTTCCGATTGCCGATTGCCAATTTTCAGAAGAGCACGATCGCGAACTACAAATGGAATCTCGATCACACGATCAATCTGCAATCTGAAATCTTAAATCTGAAATCCTCTCACACTTCCATATCTGCGATGCCGATCATCGGCTGATGCAGCATCGTGATCTCGGCTGAGTTGCCCATATAACTGCGCGCCATCGCGATCGCTTCAGTTAGATTGTCTGCTCGTTCCCAACCAAGCATCGCCGGCACGTGTGCGTTCTCGGCGCCGGCGGCAATGACTTTGCCTACATGTTGCCGTCCGTTCTCACCCCAGTACCACATGAAGAACGGATGCGCGCCGTGATAAGCATTGCCACGACGATACATCTCCACGTAGCTTGGATTGTTGGCGAACTCCTGTTCGTACTTCTCGCGCAACACAAACGCATCACGAGTCTCCGGCAATAGTCGATTGAAAAACTCGATATAACTCGGATGGAATTGATGATCAAACTCGTCGTAGCAAGGATGATGAACGATCATCACCCCGCCCTTCTTTAATAACGGCTTGTGGCGATAGAAATTGAAGTGATAACCAAGCGCCATCACCTGGACCAGCAATGGATTGAGTATCGAATAGACGTTGTATGGCGAAATATCCGGAATACCGGTGATCAGGATGTCAGCCTGCCCACGCACTGGAACAGCGTATTGCTCGAAGCCTTTGGCAATAATTTTTTCGTGTACGGCGTCGGTCTTGCCGGCAAAACAAGCAATCATCTCGTACTGGGCCGGGCGCGAATGAAGTAATTTGCGCCGGGCCTGCCGGGGCAGCTTGCTCATCGTGTAACGCATCGCTTCAAATTTCATGCGATCAAAGGCAGTAAAGTCGTCCTCGTTCTTGATGAGGAAGTCCATATCGCCTTTGTACATCCGGTTGTTGATCGCAGTCTCGATGTGAAACACGTTGAGGTGTTCATCAACAATTTTGCCCAGTCGGCAAACTTTTCGGTTGAGTTCGGATGCGGCAGGATCCATGTAACTGTCTGAATCACGGATCGTTTGCGGTTCGTGATGCGCTCGCAGCGATTCGTAGTCGCAAAGTCCTACTGCGACTGACTTATGCCCGCCATCCATTGGTACGAAATTGATATTTACGTAAATGAGAAGATCGCTTTCGGCTGCTCGACGATTCAGCGTCAGCGGTTCTTTGTGCCTGGTCTCACCTAATTTGACCAGGCCATCTCGCCACTCGGCATCATGGTTATAGTAGCGATCGGGGTAGTAATCAGCAAAAATCCGTGGGCCAACCATGCGCTTCATTTCCCATTCCGTCATTTTGCGGTGGAGGGAATTGGCGATGATGATGTGAACGTCGTCTACGCCATGTCCGGCGAGCATGTCGCAAACGATCTCAAGGATGCTTTGGCGAATATCCGGGGTCGCCATCGGCGGTAACGGAAGGCTGATATCGTCGACCGCAATGGTGACCTTCATTCCGGGCTCGAGTTGGGCAAACAACGGCTCGGCATCGATGGGATGGTTCAGTGCATAGCGGATTGCCGCTTCCCGGTTTGGCAGTCCTTTGATCGGCGCATTGGGATAAAGCACGCGGGTGCCGATGGGCAGATCTTCAAGAATGAAATCTTCTCCCGAAGGCAGAATGCGCGGTGCACTATCGCGATCGATGTAGATAACGGATTCGTGCGTTTGCTTGCGTAGTTGGAGTGCCATTTGTGGTTAATTGTTAATGGTTAATCGTTAATAGTAGTTACTAGAGTCAGTACCACCTCGCGGTAGCGGGTGGGTCGATTATGCTTAAACGCGCCATTATTCCGATTAGACCCACCCGCTACCGCGAGGTGGTACTGACTCTATTCACGATTCACAATTCACTACTTCAAATCGAGTATGGGCCAATCGTGATGTAACGCAGTTTGTCGTAAACGCATATCCGGATTGACTGCGGCCGGATGGCCCACCACTGACAGCATCGGCAAATCGCTCATACTATCGGTATAGGCGTAAGAATCACTCAAGCTAATGTCTTCGCGTTCGCTATAGGTACGAATCCAGGAAGCCTTGGTGGCGGCAGCCATAATCGGCGGCAACAAACGACCGGTCGCCACGCCGTTTACAAACTCGAGTCTGTTAGTTACAAACTCGGTAATACCAAGATGGTCCATCAGCGGCTTAACTGAAAGATCCAACGCACCGGTAATCACTACCTGGCGCAACCCGAGGCTTCTCGACTTCTCGATTAATTCGTAAGCGCCGGGAAACACCGCCGGCTTAATAACGTCTTCAAACAAGTCCTGCGCAAAGTAGCGCAAACGATCTTCGGCCTGGCCTTTGTAACGTTTGAAGTAGAGGTCATTAAAAACTTTTCGGCTATACTGGTCAGTGATCGCGAAAACCGGAAGACTCAGTAATGTGGTAGCACTCTTCGTGATGCTCTGGACCAGGGTCGTTTGCCGTTTGGCGTAGAATCCCAAGGTGTGCACCAGGTTCGTGCTGACCAACGTACCTTCTAGATCGTAAAATGCTGCCCCAGCCAAGCTCTCCTCCTGAACTTTTCCAGACACCGTTATCCGCGGCGCGACGTAATGGCGACCAATATACCGTATTAAGCTCTAATTTGGTTAGCTACTGGGAAAACTATTACAAACTGTATGGTATGACTAGACAATCGGAGGTTGGTTGATGGCAAAAATGCAAAATTCCTCAGTAAAAATGAAAATGCTTGAGTTGGTAGCAGGGGTATTAGTAGTGGCTTTTGTGGCGACTTCTTGTCATAAGGATGCGCCAGTTGCGCCAAACGCGGTCGATGCCGGCGATGAGAAGGCGGCAACGGAAAAAATTGCAACCGCCGATCAGCTTTATGAAGCCCGGGACGATATTCAGAAGGCGCGAGTTGCAGTGGCGACATTGAGACAGGCAGTGACTGCTGACTACGGGAATTTTGAGGCTGCGTGGAAGTTGTCACGGGCCGCTTTTTTTGTGGGAGATCATACGGATAACGACGATGAAGCGAAGGACATGTTTAAAGTGGGCATTGATGCAGGCAAGTCTGCGGTCAAGTTGCAGCCGAACAAACCTGAGGGACATTTATGGCTCGGCGCGAACTACGGTGGAGATGCGCAGCAGAGCACGCTGGCAAGTCTGGCCACGGTCCAGGACATCAAGAACGAGATGGAGACTGTGCTGAAGATTGATGAAAAGTTTCAGGGCGGCGCCGCATATCTGGGGTTGGGCCAACTTTACCTGCAAGCGCCTAAGATGCTTGGTGGGGATACGGACAAAGCGATCGAGAATTTGAAGAAGGGGCTGGCGATCAGTCCAACGAATTCGTTGATGAAGTATTACCTGGCCCAGGCGTACGAATCACAAAACAAAGATGCTGACGCGAAGAAGTTGATTGATGAAATACTCTCGATGCAACCCGACCCGCAGTATATAGCGGAGCATAAAGATGCTGTGGCGAAGGCGAACAAGCTGAAGCAAAAGATCGGTGGCTAATAAACACCCTCTGCGTCTCAGCGTTCTCTGCGTCTCTGTGTTGAAATGGGGTCGACTAAACTAATCCTCATTTTTAACACAGAGACGCAGAGTACGCTGAGACGCAGAGGGAATTCACAAACTACTTCCCGCCGCTCAGCTTCTTGATCTCATCCAACGTCTTCTTATGTTGCTCCAACTTCTGCCCTGCCTCTGCCAGTTTTCCTTGCGCCGTTAGTTTTTGGTAATCATCAAATTCCTGAATAGCCCGGTTCACCAAATCAGACAGATTCTGCGTCGGCGTCGGCGTTGATGTCGGCTGCGGTGCGTTCGTCTGTTTTGGTTCTTCCGAATTAGTAGGCGGCGGTTTTGTCGTGTCTCCAAATAACAAATTCATCGCCTCACTAAACGTTTGCCCATACGCCAACTTCTCCTGGGTTGCCAGCACTACCAGTCGCAACTCCGGCATCGGACTCGTATTCGCCTGCAGATAAATCGGCTCAACATAGACCAACGATTGTCCAATCGGAATCACGAGCAGATGACCACGTATGACGGTGGACCCTTGCTGGTTCCACAAGGTGAACTGTCCTGACAGTTGCGCGTTCTGATCGATGCGCGCTTCGATTTGTAGTGGTCCATCGATTAGTCGTGATTTGGGAAAATTGTAAACAAGCAACTTTCCGTAATTCTCCCCGTCACATCGTCCCGCCAACCAACCGATCATGTTGTTCCGACTTGCTGGCGTAAAAGGCAGAATCGCGACGAACTCAGTCTTCTGTTGTTCGCCCGGCAACTGCATCAACACATAATAAGGATCGATTTGCCGCGCCTCTTTTTTACCTTCACTGTTAATTCCAATTTGATTAGCGACATTCCACACGTCCTCGCGCTGAAAAAACACCTGCGGATTTTGCGTGTGATAGAGACCGTAAACTTCCCCCTGCGTTCTGACTAACGGCTCCGGATATCTAACGTGAGCGCGCAAGTCTGCGGGCATATTCGCGCCATCTTCAAACAAACCCGGGAAGATCGCCTGGTACGCATTAATAATTGGATCCTGCTTATCGAACACGTAAAAGCGAACTGTGCCATTGTATGCGTCGATAACAACCTTCACTGAATTCCGGACATAGTTGACGTTCTTACCATCAAAACTGTGATGACTCGAATAAGGAAAACTCGCCGACTCGGTAAACGCGTCGAGCATCCAAAATAGTCGTCCATCGTTGCCGACTACGATGTAGGCGTCTTTGTCGTAGTTGAGAAATGGGGCGACGCCATTCACGATGTCGGTAATGCGACGATTAATCATCAATCGACTCTCACTCGTCACATCATCTGAAAATGGCAGCTTACTCAAATCGCCGACGGCCCAGGCGAGTAGCGAGCGGCGTAATCGACCGCCGAGCGGAATTCCTCCCGAACCCTGATACGTCGTGTAAGTATTTGTATCGCCTTGCGGATAATCAAACTCGTTCTGCTTCGTCTTTACATAGACGTTGCGATCAGTGAGTTCACCGTAATAGATCTCCGGTCGGGTGATACGAAGATCCGGCGACGACGATTCGACCGGCATGTTCGATAAAAGGAATTGCGGCAATCCCTCTGGCGTAAAGCCGTTTGCCGTATTCATCGTCACGCCATAACCGTGCGTATAGATTAGACGTTCGTTTACCCAATTACGCGACGATGCGGGCAGCTTGGTGTCATCGATCTCGCGTGGCGCAATCATCGTTTGGCGTAACTCGCCACCGGTCATGTAGCGATCGACATCGACATCCTGAAAGTCGTAGTAAGTGCGAATCGCCTGGATTTGCTTCAACGTGTCCTGGAGTGCTTTCCAGTCCCACAAGCGGATGTTGTCGAAGTTTTGTTTGTTGTTGGCGACCTCGAGTGACTGAAGATTTGGTGCGGCAGGGAAGTCGCGCAATTCGATCTGGTCCAGTCCGAAGCCGCGTCTGGTCCATTCGATGTTGTGACTGATGAACGGTGTCTCTCGATCAAGTTCGTTTGGTTTAACTACAAAACTCTGAATATAAGAAGGGACTAAAACCATGCCGACGATGTACACGGCAATTGGTAAAGCGACTGCGACGATTAATATTCGGAATTGTCGTAACGTAAACGCGTTGACGAGCGCGATCAGGGCAGACAGCAGCAATGCAATGCAGACAAATAGCAGCGCGGGCAGAACGTAATGTGCTTCAGTGTAAGTAACTCCGGAGAAGGTTTGATGGTCCTGCCAGAGAAAAGGAAAACGCAGCAGGTAAGTGCGCCAACTGAGGACCACCAGAAACAAGGCGAGCGCACAACAGACAGCACGAAATGCAGCGCCTGACGACCAGCGAACTGTTGGCTTCAATACGCGTTGCGGCAGACCCAAGAGGGAATAAGCAATCGCCGCGCAAAGGATGATGAATGAAACTCCCAGAAACCAACTACTAACCGTTTCATACAGCGGGAGGCTGAAGAGATAGAAGCCTAACGACTTTCCAAAAATTGGATCGTGCGTGGTTGTGGCGGGCTGGTGCCAGTAGAGCGCAAACTTTTGCCAGTCGTCTTTTAACGTTAGACCAAACAGTAAACCGAAAATTGCAGACAATACCCAGCCAAGTGGTCGAATGATCTTTGCCGGTGAAAATTTATAGGGTTGGTTGTTGAGTAAGATCGTGCGCTGCTCGAAGGCGGCGGCTCCAAAAAGACGTTGGAAAAGCCAAAAATTCGCACCCAGAAATAAAGCAGTTGAGACGGCTGCTACGAGAAACAGACCGGCCTTCAGTTTGAAGATATACCAGTAGACTGACGAGAAACCGATTGAGTCAAACCAGAGGGCTGAGAGATAGATCGATAGTAGACGCGAGCCGCCGAACAGTAATACGACGACCAGCGCTACGAGTACTATCAGTAAAGGTCGACGTTTTCGCGGTCCGACGTCGATCACATCTTTATAGTTAATGTTTTCGCTCACGCCCGTAGCATACGCCAAACCACCAGTGATCCCAAGATTTCTTGTTATTCTGTGCGCGTGTATAATGCCTAAGCCTGTTAACTACAGCTAGATCGGCTTTCCGCATTTAGATCCCGTCAAAATCAGGTTGTGTAAATTCGAACGATGCTGACGCCAGACACAATTCTTCAGGGCCGCTACAAAATAGTCCGTCAACTTGGTCAGGGCGGCATGGGAACTGTATACGAAGCGGTTGATCAACGCCTCGATACGGTCGTTGCTTTGAAGGAGACGTTCTTTGCCGATGAGCGATTAAGAAAACAGTTCGAACGTGAAGCCCGGCTGCTGGCGCGTTTACATCACCAGGCGTTGCCGCGAGTGAGTGATCATTTCTCTGAAGGTGAAGGTCAGTTTCTCGTGATGCAGTTTATCCCTGGCGACGACTTGTCAGAGATGATGAATCAGCGTCGTGGTCCATTTCCGGCCGAGCAGGTTTTGAACTGGGGTGATCAACTACTCGATGCGCTCGACTATTTACATACGCAAGAGTCGGAAATAGTTCATCGCGACATCAAACCACAAAATTTGAAAATGACTTCACGCGGTCAGATCATTTTGCTCGACTTCGGTTTGGCAAAGGGGCAGGCCGGTGACATATCACGCATCACAACTTCCGCCAGCATTTTTGGTTACACTCCAAACTACGCACCGCTCGAACAGATCCAGGGACTGGGAACAGATTCGCGTAGTGATCTCTATTCATTAGCGGCAACGCTCTATCACCTGTTGACCGGAACAAAGCCACCGGATGCGCTGACGCGCGCCGCCTCGTTAGTAAATGGCCAACCCGATCCTTTGGCGCCGGCAACGGAATTGAATCCGGCTGTAGCTCCGGAAGTGAGCGCGGTTCTGCAGCAGGCTTTGGCCCAAAATCGCGAGCAGCGATTTCCGAATGCTGCTGAAATGCGCAAAGCACTGCACCGCACCGAGCACACCTCGACGATTATTAATCGTGGTGAAGCGCAAACGATTTTGCGGGCGCCATCAACACCAACGGTTGCAGCTTCGACAGTGCCAATGTCATCTGCGCCAGTTGCTGCGACGCAAGTCAGTGCTGATCAAAAGACAGTCGCGACTGGAGAGACGACGATTGTCAGGCCGCTAGTTGGTACGCCTAAGCGAAACTTTGTGCCGTGGGCATTGTCGGGTGTGGCGTTGCTTGTCGCAGGTTCTGTGCTCTGCTTTTACCTGATGCAAAAACGTAGTGACTCGTTGGTGCAGGTAGTGCCGTCAAGTCCTTCGCCTGAAGCGAGTCCGGTCACGAAGGGCGAAGCGAGCACCACTCCGCCGACCAGCCCGAGCCCGGATAAAAAACCAACGCCAGAAACGAAACCAACTGCGCCAGACGCGAAGAACACGCGTAGATCGGAAACGCCAACGTCAACTCCTGAGCCGAAGCGACAGTCAGCTCCGGAAACCGAAACTCCGAAACCCCCAGCGCGCGACTCTTCCGGTCATGAGGATGAGACGATCGAGCCACCGCGCGATCCGCGTGTGCCAAATCCGAACCGCCAAAAAAACCAGCGCCCATCAAATATTCAAGTGGCGCCTGGCGGGGTTGTGATTCGAAATTTTCCCGATGGTTCGAAGACGATTTCGGTGCCGGATGGCACTCGAATTCGGGTGTTTCCGGACGGAAGACAACAGGTGTTGTCACCGGCTCGGCGACCGAATCGTCAAAAACCACCCAACAACCCTTAGAGGCTTTTGCAAACCCACTAAATGTCTTCTCAGCGTCTCTGTGTTGAAAATCGATGTTTCCCTAATCGGACCAGGGTTTAACACAGAGACGCTAAGAACGCAGAGACGCAGAGTAAGTACACACTGAACATATCTTCCAGATCTGAGGAGAAGTAATGAATAAGACTACTAAGCTGCATGTAGTTTTCGCGATTTTTGCTGTTTGCGCGGCGTTGGCGCTGGTAATTTCAGGCGGCCCGGGAGTGCGCGCAGAAACGAACCGCCCGACGCCTTCGGTCATTCGTATCACGCCGCCCGCGCCGGTATTTGAGCAAAAGGAAAGACTAGCCGAGTTGGCCCAACGACGTGCGCACGTCGCGCAAAGCATTGGACCAAAGTCGATGTTAATTCTCTTCAGCACTGAGCCGCGCGTTTATACGAACGACGTTGACTATCCTTACCGTCAGGAGAACAACCTCTTCTACCTGACGAACCTGGCCCAGAAGAATGCGACCCTCGTCCTGCTTCCCGGCAACAATCAAATACCTGAGATTCTTTTTCTGCCGCGGCGCAATCCGGCAGCAGAGACCTGGACCGGCCACATGTACAGCGCCCAGGAAGCAAACGAAATTTCAGGCGTAAAAGAAATTTGGGAAGCGAGCGAATTTGATCCATTCATTAAAGCGCTACGTAATCGTCAACCTTATCGTCCCAAGGCGGAGAACATTTTCAAGTCAGAACTGCCGGCCAATACGGTCATGGCAAACGGCAACGGCTTCGAACCACTTCTCGATGCGGCCGGTAAAAATGAAGCGTCGGTATACATGTTGATGACCCGTGATAATGAGAGTCGCGAATACAAAACGGAACAGCGTTTTGCGACTGACTGGGTGAAGACCGCGTCGGGATTCAGTTTGAAAAACGTCTGGCCGATCTTTACTGAGATGCGTTTGAAGAAATCGGCGATGGAACTACAGCTTCTGCAACACGCAGTCGATATCAGTGTAGAAGCGCACCAGCGCGCGTGGGCCATGGCGGGTGAAGCGAAGTGGGAATACGAGGTCGATGCTGAGATGGCCTATACATTCAAACTACGCAACGCCGACAACTGGGGTTATCCGGACATTGTTGGTTGTGGTCCAAACGCCACGACGTTGCACTACGAAGAGTCGCAAGGACCAGTCAAATCCGGAGAGTTGTTGTTGATGGATGTGGGCGCGGAATATGGTCACTACTCTGCCGATATCACGCGTACATTTCCTGTGAACGGGCGCTTCTCGCCAGCTCAAGCTGCGGTCTATCAAATCGTTTACGATGCCCAGGAAGCAATCGCCGCGGCCGCAAAGCCCGGCGCCACATTGGCAGACATGAACCGGGCCGGCACCGAAGTGATTAAAGACGGGCTTTTGAAGTTGGGCTTGATTACCGACAGGAATTCAAATCAATATCGCACGTGGTTCATGCACGGAACATCACATTGGATTGGCATGAATGTGCACGATGTTGGTGGTGGTGCGAAGTTTGAACCGGGAGTGGTCTTTACTAATGAACCGGGTATTTATATTCGTCCGGACGCGCTCGACTATCAGCCATTTGGTATGAGCGCAGAAGATTGGGCGAAGTTCAAAGAAGCAATCCGTCCGGCCTTCGAGAAGTACAAAGGGATCGGCGTTCGCATTGAGGATGACATGCTGATCACGCCGGATGGGGTGAAGTGGATGAGCGCAAATCTGCCACGAAAGATCAGCGACATCGAAGACTTCATCGCAAAAGCGCGAAAAGGATCTGAATAAACTTAGAGATGAAGTCAGTACCGTAACGCGGTAGCGTCGGGTCAGACTGCGATTGATGGATCTTGTTTCGGAGACTGACCCGACGCTACCGCGTTACGGTACTGACTTCATTCTTCCCCAAAGATCTGCTTTAGATGATGACGCAGATGGTCCACGTAGTCGCGGACAAAGTATTCCAACGTTGTAGGTAAACTTTTCTCCACAGTTTTAAAGGCAAGCTGATCGAGATTGTGTTCCCCGCGTTCTCGTTCTAAAACATCCTGGTCCATCGCGGAAATAACGTGTGCGATGTGCCGGTTGTACGCGGCCCACAGTTCGACCAGTTGTGGCCACGACTCTTCGTTATACTTCTGCACCGTCACCCACGCATCCTGTTCATAACCTGGACCCACCAGATCGTCAGTAAACTGAGCGCGCACAAACCGCTGATGATTGTTCGCCGCTGAGTCGATCAAGTGGCCGACAATCTGTTTTGGTGACCACTTGCCCGGTTCGTCGGCACTCGCCTCATCATCCGAAATCAATAGTAGTCTGTTTTTCCCGTTTTCGATTGTGTGGCGAAAGTCGTTAAGAAAATTTTCCATGACTATAAAACCGTTGGCGTAAGTCAATCACTGTGCGGGGAGCGAATGACGTGATAATAGCTCAAGTGATAAATCAGTGGTCAATCTGGTAACCATTTCAATAGTAGCCACCTACTTAACTCACCTGAACCAATAAGATCCCATTCTTGATCTAAGCATCGGCTTTGCCGCCTGTTGTGAGGCATGGCTCCGCCTTGCCGTAGTCAGACTTAAGAATATTAGGGCTGTGCCCTCATTTCTTCCGTAAGTAAAAGGGCGCAGCCCTGAATGTTTAGGAGAAGCTTACGGCAAGGCAGAGCCATGCCTCACAACAGGCGGCAAGGCCGAATCGAGTCGCTTACGGCAAGGCAGAGCCAAGCCTCACAACAGGCGGCAAAGCCGAATCGAGTCGCTGCTGGAAAGGCAGAGCCATTCCTCACAACAGGTGGTAAAGCCGAAGCGAGCAAGCGAGTCAGGCGGACGATTCAATCGTTCGAATTCCTTTACAATTCTTTACATACCGTTATGCCCTTCTGCGTTGACTCGCACCGCTTGCTACCTTATTGTCTCATCACAGTTCAAACTGGGTTTGCGCCGCGTTTAGTAGTTCATCAAGGCAAAGAGTCACGACCCTGAAAAGCAACCTGGCTCGTCTCCCGCGCGGAGCAGGCTCACACACGACAATTCATCAAACCGTTTCGGAAGGAGTATACGCATGCGAATGCGATCAAGGTCTATCCCTGTGTCGATTCTTGTTCTCGCGTTTGTGATTTCAGCGGCTGTTTTTGCCACTAAATCCCACGCACAAGACCCCCAACCCCCAGCGGGCGGACAAGGTGGAGCGCAAGGAGAAGGTCAAGGATTTCCAAATCGTGGAGGGGCGCAAGCAGCGGAACCACGACCATATGAAAGAGTGATCACTAAAGACGCAAAGAGTGACGAAGGCGTCTTTACCGTTCACACCATTAAAGACAAAGTCTATTACGAAATTCCCAAGAGCGAACTCAACAAAGAATTTCTTTGGGTGAGCCAGATCGCCCGCACCACATTGGGTGTCGGCTACGGTGGTCAGGCTGCAGGCAATCGGGTGGTGAGATGGGAACGTCGAGGGAATCGCATTTTCCTCCGCAACGTTGACTATGATGTGGTTGCCGATCCAAAACTGCCTGTGTCGCGCGCCGTTCAGGCTGCAAATAACGACACCATCATCATGGCTTTCAATATTGAAGCCTTTGGTAAAGACGAGTCGGCTGTTATCGACGTCACTCGCTTGTTCACGACTGAAGTGACCGAGTTCAGTGCTCGCACCCGGCTTCGGGCCCGCGGCTTCGATGCTACTCGTTCATTCATCGAAAAAACAAAATCGTTCCCAACCAACATCGAAGTTGAAGCTTCCCAAACTTACACCTCGCCCCCGGATGCAAATCCAGGAGCCGGCGGTGGTGGTGGTGGACCACAGGGCCCGCCGCGGGTTGGAATGGCGCAGGGAATGCGCGCTGGAACCAACGCAACTGTGGTCATGCACTACAGCATGGTCAAACTGCCTGAAAAACCAATGATGCCGCGTTTGTTTGACGAGCGGGTTGGTTATTTCACTGTGCGCCAGACCGATTACGGTGTCGACGAACAACGTGCGCCACATCGTACCTACATCACTCGCTGGCGGCTGGAGAAGAAAGATCCGAACGCGGAACTTTCCGAACCAATCAAGCCGATTGTTTACTACGTCGATCCGGCAACACCGACGAAGTGGGTGCCGTGGATCAAAAAAGCAATCGAAGACTGGCAGCCGGCCTTCGAAGCGGCCGGTTTCAAGAACGCTATCATCGCGAAAGAAGCCCCTTCAAAACAGGAAGATCCAAACTGGGATCCGGAAGATGCTCGTTATTCATGTATCCGGTATCTACCCTCTGAAATTGAGAACGCGTCAGGACCGCACGTCTCTGATCCGCGTACCGGCGAAATCCTCGAATCGGACATTCAGTACTATCATAACGTAATGAACTTGCAGCGTGATTGGTATTTCCTTCAGGTTGGTCCACTCGATGCTCGCGCTAAGAAGCTGCCATTGCCGGACGATCTCATGGGTCGTTTGATTGAATACGTGGTGGCGCACGAAGTTGGTCACACCCTCGGCTTCCAACACAACATGAAGGCGAGTGCGACCTACTCGGTGGACAAAATTCGCAACCCACAGTGGTTACACACCATGGGCCACACGCCTACTTTGATGGACTACTCGCGCTTCAACTACGTAGTTCAACCCGAAGACAATGTTCCAGTCGAAGACTTGATTCCCCGGATTGGACCATACGACAAATGGGCGACAATGTGGGGTTATAAACCAATTCCCAGCGCCCGAACTGCGGACGAAGAAAAAGCGACCCTGGATTCATGGGCCAAAGAACAGGATTCAAAACCCTATTTGCGTTTCTCGACCGCCGATTCACGCGGATCCGATCCGGGTGAAAACACCGAAGCCGTCGGTGATGCAGACGCAGTAGTCGCAACCGGTTACGGCATCAAGAACCTGAAGCGTGTTGCTGACATGTTGTTGCCGGCTACTACGCATGAAGGTGAACCATACGACGACCTCGAAGAGTTGTATGGTCGCTTGTTGGGACAGTGGGCAACTGAATTGACGCACGTGACTCAGATTGTGGGTGGCTTCAACTCACAACAGAAGCATGGTGGTCAGGACGGCGTTCGCTTCACGATCGTTCCAAAAGAGAAACAAGCCGGAGCTGTTCGCTTCCTGAACGAGAATGCATTTGCGACTCCGACGTGGGCGCTCAAAGCAGACATTCTGCGTCGCATTGAACCATCAGGTGCGATTGCGCGGGTTAACACCGCTCAACTGAGAGTGCTTAACTCACTGATGAGCAACACGCGTTTTGATCGCCTGATTGAGCAGGAAGCAATTGATGGCGCCGCTGCTTACGGGGCAGGGAATTTCATGTCAGATGTGCGACATGGAATTTGGAGTGAACTCGACGCTGGTCCAGTAAAGATCGACGTCTATCGTCGCAACTTGCAGAACTCCTATCTCGACTTGCTGTCGCAGAAGTTGAATGGACGACCGGCGGTTGACGATGAATATCGGTCGCTGATTCGCTCAGAGCTGCGTGATTTGAGTACCTCAATCACGGCGGCATCTGCGCGAGCGACTGATCGCGAAACACGTGCTCACCTGGCGGACGCTAAGGATCAAATCGCGAAAGCCCTTGATCCGAAGTTTGCGGCGCCCGTTGCGGCTGGTCCAACAAATCCTTTTGGTTTTGATGACGAGCTTAATTTCAATCCGTCATCGTTTGAGGATTTCAACCCGGCCGATTGCTGGCCTGACTACTCGATTCGTATACATCCGCGAAAAGAGTGGTAACTGATCTTTGTCTTTGCGTTCTTTGAGTCTTTGTGGTGAAACTAGCTTGGGTTAGGAATAACCACAAAGACACAAAGGCGCCAACAGAGGCAGCGTTTATCGAACTGCTTTTTCTTCCAACAAGTTGGTCGTGTTTTCAATGACGCTACGTGGAACTGTCGAACCAAATGATGAGGTCGTTGGCGCAACCGCTTTGGGAAATTCGACTGCTTCATGCTTAGGTTCTTCAAGTTGAGCGGGTTCGTGGTTCTTCGGCTTTATCAATAAGCCGGCCATAATGTTGCCCAGTCCGGTAAGTGTTGGGATCACCCCCAACAGCCAAATAACCCTGACGACCGGTTCGATCTCAAACGGAATTTGCTCGATGATGTGCGGTGGCAGTTTGAGTACGAGCGCGCCGGATAAGTAATAAAGAAAAATCATGAGCCCGACTCCGGAGAACATCGAGACAATGCCTTTGGTGATGTGTTCTTCGCGTCGTTGAGCAGGGGTCTTTTGGGTCTTCGAACTGATCCACGGGTGCTTTCCCCGCTGTTTCTTCTCGGGCGGCGACATCCTGGCAATCTCGGTGTTCATGTGCTCAAGAGCACGCGACACTTCCTCGGTTACCTGCTCGACCTTGAAGTTCTTCACCATTTCCTTGATCTTCGGCAGTGGGCCGCGGTCACTGCGCGCCACCGCCTCGCTCAGCGCGACGGCTTTGCCGATGACCTTCAAATTCGCGCCACAGCCGCGACAGAATTGAAGATTTGATGCTGAATCAGTTCCGCATTGAGGACAGTACATGGCTTTTATCCTGAAGTTAGCTAACGGAGCTTGCCAGAAACAGAAAACGCGAGAGCTGTTTATTAAGTTCCGAGAAGTTCTTCTCTGTGTCTCCGTGTTTCCTCTGCGTCTCTGTGTTGAAAATGATCTGGGTTTAAATCGCGCCCAATTTTCAACACAGAGGCGCAGAGACGACACAGAGACACGGAGAAGAAATTACGGCGAGGCGGTGATTATTTCGCGGGCCGCGCGTTGTCCACTTTGGATTGCTCCGTGGACTGTCCCGATGTGGCCGAGGCAAGTCGCTTCGCCTGCGAAGAATAGCGTATCGTCAACCGGCCGACCGAGCGTTAGTTGATAATCGATTCCGCCGACCGGCAAATACGCGTAAGCTCCGCGCGTCAATGGATCATTATCCCAGTTGTGGAAATAGATTTTCGCTAAATAGGTCCGCAACATCGATACTTCAACACCAAAGATCTGTGACAGCGACTTAAGGGCCAAATCGCTCAGTTCCGCCTCACTTAACTTCAACAATCTTTCCGCATTTGGACCACCCGTCCAGGCCACCAAAATAGGTTCATGTTCCGGCAACGTCGACCACCAGGTCGGAAGCGGCGCTTCAGCGTGATGAATAAATCCGAGTTGGGAAAGGTCCTCTTTGCTCATGCCCGGAAGTTCGAGTTCTTCCCAGAATGGTTGAGTAAACGTCAACACCATTCGTAACGCTGAGCCCATTTCGAGTTTGTTGATAGCCTCGACTTTCGTGGCCGGAAGAGTTGGATCAAAAGTTATCGTGCCGATTTTTAGCAGCGAGAGGGGAACTGTAATCAATGCCTTATTCGCTGTAATCTCACGGTCGCCGACTCGAACTCTGACCTCACCAGACGTCCACTCAATTTTTGTGACCTGGGAATCAAAAAGGAAACTCGCACCGAGACTTTCAGCTTCCTCTTTAAGCCAATGGGCCAGACTCTCATACCCGTCCAGCAAATGAAAAGAGCGATTACCGTCAATCGAATCAGCTCCTTCGTTCGCAGCGATTAATCCGTTGGTCCCAATCTTTTCGATTGCGCCCGCGTGAAAGCCCTCTACGTAAAGCTTCGCGATCTGTTTTGCTTTGGCGGAGATTTCATCCTGAGGTAACGACTCGAGATAGCTTTCCAGACTCTGGTCATGGACTTCGTGATTTAGTTCGGTCATCACGCGATCAAGTTCAGTCCAGAACTCGCGCGACTTTACGAGCTGTCCGTTTTCGACATACCAATGCCGACCCGTTACTTCTTCAAACTTAAGTTGCGCTTCGTTGATGAGGGCGAACATCTCCGGTGATTTGCCGTGGATGAACTCGGGGCCTTGCTCAACCGGGTAGTCGAGTTGTTCATCGCGATGGGTGAAGATGCGTCCCCCGACACGAGAGCGAGCTTCGACAATGGTTACTGTCAGGCCAGCTTTACCGAGATCGCGGGCCGCGGCGAGTCCGGAAGCACCGGCGCCAATGATGATTACGTCTGAAGTCATTGATTAATCAGGAAAAGCTTAACCACAAAGACTCAAAGGCACAAAATAAGACTAATAATTTATAACTTTGTGTCTTTGTGGTTCACATTCCGGAGTTAACCCGGAATCCAAATCTTGTTTGCGTGGATTATCTCAGCATTGGAGGAAAGCACTAATGGCAAATTCGACTTGGTGAAGAAAGCGAAGCCCTTGTAGCTGGTGAGGTATTGATAGTTGGTGGTGAACAAACCACCTTTAGCGATGATGATTAGTGGTTTATCGCTCTTGCGGAGGATGTTGTTAAAATCGTCCGCCGTAACGCGCACGATAACTCCGCTTGCCTTGATTGCATTTGCGATTGCTGCAGCGGCAGCAGCAGCTGCTCCAGCGGCCATAAATCACCTCCACACTGATAGGAAAATTAACCGCAGATTACACAGAGGAATGAAAGAAACAAGAACGCTTTGGATCTGATCTGCGCAATCTGCGTAATCTGCGGTTAATTCTATTCGTAGCTTAGCGCGTCAACAGCATCCTGGCGGGCGGCGCGGACGGCTGGATACAGCGCGCCGATCGTTCCACCTAATAGTCCGACTGCCAACGCAACTAAAACCCAACGCGGTTCGATTTCGATCGTTAAACTCGTAGTCTTCATCACGGCAAACCGCGCCCCGAGTGTCAGCAACACACCCACAATCACTCCCAACAAACTAACGACGATCGCTTCCTGTTCAATGACCCACGCAATCGACGGCTTCGACATGCCCAGCGATTTCAGAATACCAATCTGCCGCGTTCTTTCAGTCACCGTCGTGTACATCGCAAGCAGAATCACAAGCATACTGATCGACGCTGCAATCCCAACTACAACCTTGATGAAGATATTCAACGCGGGAACTCCACTCGCGTAAAGTTCTGGCAGATCGCGCGTGAATATCAACTGATCATTCGGATATTTTTGCAGAATCGCCGCTGCGACTTCGTCCTGTTTCGCCGGATCGTTGCAAGCAACCAGGATGGCGGTCGCTCTTCCCTCCACACCTTCCTGATCCTGAATCGTCGCAAGCGGAATTTTGATACGACCACCACCGGGTGGTTCGTAAACGCCGACGATCTTGAATGGACGTTTGAAGAGTGGGACGGTGTCGCCGATCTTCGCGTGCCGTCGCTCTTTCCATTCCGGATCGACGATCGCCTCGTCACCGGAGGCGAGCTTTCGTCCTTCACGTATCGAGAGGCCGGTTAGGTTCGCATACTGGTCATACTCAATTCCATCAATCAGTCGTGAACCGAATCCGGAATCGGTAGTATCAAGCGTTTGGCCGACTGGGGTAGCAGCGCGAACACCCGGCACGGCAGCGATTTCTGCTGCGTGTGAGGCCTCAAGCTTGAAAGGGGAAGAGCCAGCCAAACTAATCGAGCCGGACGCGCGAATCATGATCTCAGCGCCAATGTTTGATTCACGTTTGCCACGTTCATGCAAAACACCGTGAGCGAGTCCGACTGTAAAAACGATAAGCAGCACTCCAATGCCGGTGCCGAGAATGCTTACCATAGTTCGAGCTGGTCGATGAGCGATATTTGAAAAGAC
Source organism: Pyrinomonadaceae bacterium (assembly GCA_036518995.1). Classification (GTDB taxonomy): domain Bacteria; phylum Acidobacteriota; class Blastocatellia; order Pyrinomonadales; family Pyrinomonadaceae; genus PSRF01. The sequence goes on from DATDMC010000122.1 coordinate 88,492, forward strand.
GAGGCTGTCCATAAGTCTTTGTAAGCGAGTGCTCCGATCAAGAATTCGACGCCATGCGTTTGGCAAGGTGCGCGATGTGAGTACTAACAAACCGATGGTGGTCCAACAGACAATCGCGGCTTTGCGGACCAGTGCTAATGCGAGTCCGGCAGCCGGAGTAAATCCGAGACCTTTCTGCATGATGACTTCTGTGCCGCCTTCATAGACCCCGATAGTTCCCGGCACAAAAGCAAACACGAAGTTGATGACTTTGGTAAGTGATTCGATTATGTACGACTGCGAAACGTGCGACACAAAACCGAGGAGATGTAGGGCAACATAAACTTCGATCACGCTGGTCGCATGAGAAAGTAAATCGCAGACGATGATGCCAAAAAACGAACCCGGATGATGTTTGTAGAAATCGTAAACTTTAGACTCGAGGTGATGGATGTGATGTCGTCGTCTGAGAATTACTTTGGGACTCAATCGCAGTTCACCCAAACGGTCGATGATCCAGGTCAACAGCATCACGCGACGCTTTGCTGCGAACGCGGCTACCACAATTCCGAGCGCAGCAACACTCGCGATGATAACCAGAATGACGTAAACACCGGTTGGCAGACGGTAGCTCAACAGCATCACTACCGCGCCGCTCAGCACAAAGAAGACGACTGACAGGTTGTAGATGAGATTGTCGACAACTAATGCCGGCACGCCATAAGTAAGCGGAACTCGTTTTCTCAGGAGGGCTACTTTGGTCGCTTCACCTAACAATGGACCAGTGAAGGTCAGAAAGCTGATTGCTTCGCCGCCGAGCCGGGCCGCGAACGCGTTGCGAAAACTAATCTGACGATGTTCGCGGGGAACTGCCAGGCGCATCGCAATCGTGCGTAAGACGTGACGAGAACCGCTCAGGCCGAGCACGATGAAAAAGCCAAATCCGATGCGGGTCAACGCGTCGAAAAGTGGTTGAACTCCGACTTTGTTGATGACGAAGGCGAGTAGACCAAGACCCAGCAGGAACGCCAGAACTTGCAGACCGGCAAACGAGCGTCGGGATTTTGCTTCCGCAGAAGCCTCGGCCTCGTCTGACAGCAGGTCGCCACCTTCTTCAGTTTGCCAGTCTTCTGCTAACTCGTCCGATTCAATCAAGGTGCTGAGCGTGCTCCAGTTATGGCCGTTTTCCGATCGTTATCGCGACCGGGCGAAAGTTCTTTTATAACGCGTCCGGGAAAACGACGGAAACCTCTTTCCCGCAATTCAGGAGTTGGTGACCTATCATCGCGTAATTCTCCCGTTAATGCCAACAGGGTCGGGACAAAACTCAGGCTGTCGTAAGGCTGATCGATCGTTTTACCTTGTCCGATACCGGTCTTGGCGCCGCCCGCAAACATCAACACAGCGTGGGTGGAGATACGAAAAAACGATCCGTGATTGCCGCCCGGATTAAAACCACGCACGTCGAAATTCCAATGATTGTTGGCGACGATGAGCATGTCTGCTTCACACAGTTCGCGTTCACGCGTCTGGAACTTGCGCAACTGCTTCTCTTCGTCAGTTAAGGTTGGATCACTTGTCGACAGCCGCTCGATTGGATGGCGCGCCAGTTCTTCATGCAGTCCAATTAGTCCATTCGAGTAAGTCGTGCGGTGAAGCGCATTGAGCCATTCGACATCCGTGTGCCAACCACTCAACCACTGCGCGCGATCATTAACAGGAACGACGAGGTTCGGATCTTCCAAAATGTGCAATGGTAATCCCGGTTGCCAATCGAGGAGTTCGAAGTGAAATTTTCCGTCCTCGCTTTGCGTAAAGTTTTTGATCGGCTGGTAACGAATACTTAGATCGCCATCTGAATTTTCACGAAAGAGAAGTAATGCCTGTTTGTCGCCACCGTTGATCCAGACTGCGTCATCCGAAAGCCCCGATTCATTGAGTTGCGCTGCAACGAGGTTCGACTCAATTCGTGTTGCGATCATATCGATCGGATGGCTTGCCAACTCGCGCTGTACATTACGCACCGTGACATCATGCAGCAGGTTGAAATAGTCGATGCGCAGAAAACTACGCTGCCGATCAATCGAGCCGTCAGCACTCAATTGCAATCCACCAGTCGACAAACCAACGACGTAATTCTGCAATTCAAAGATCGTGTTCCGATCACCCAGCGAATCTCTGGGTATCACGTCATCGATCTTTAGTCCAGCCGGTTCAAATGACCCGGCTTGCAGTGAAAGCAGATTGTTGAGAACTGTGGCGTAGTGGCTGTACTCCCTTTCTTCACGTATAGATCGTTCGAGTTTTACGTAAATACGTTTTGCTGTTTCGTCTTTACCGGCTTCCAACTCTTCTTTGGTGAATTTCTTCGGCTGCGCTTCCCACTCTTTCCGCTGTTCTTCAATACTTTCGCGTAGGGCCGCCAATTCAAGATTCAACTCCTCAACTGTTTTGGACCACGTTTGACGACGCCGATCGATAATGGCAAAGAACTCGCGAGTAGCAGCACTGCGTAACGGCGCCGGCAAATCCTTGCTTTGGAGTTGCTGCAACAGAATGTGCAGTTCGTTTACATCGCTGTCGCGCAGATGGATGGAAGCACGTTCGTTACCGTCAAAGTCGAGCATGGCCGTCGGATATTCAGAGCTTTGGCCCTTGAGGTAATACGACTCGTTTGAAGTGGTGGTAATCAACGGCACCAACGGATAAATGCCTTTGATTGAATAGTCGAGCATCAATCTCCGTTTCGTGATGACGTGATGTCCCCCGCCTTCACGACTGCCAAGAAGCTTCACCAGATTAAAGCCCTGGCTATAAATCTTCGGATCAGTGTTGAAGCCGTGATCGGAAACCAGCACCATCACGGTATCGTCGGCGTATTGGCTTTTCTGAATGCTGGTCCAGACCTGTCCGATAACGGCATCCATTCCCTTTAAAACATTCAACTGCGAGTCCACATCGTTGTTGTGATGAGCGATGTGATCGAAGTCAGGCAGAAATAGATCGAGGTAACGCACTTTGGGATCGCCCAGCTTACCGATCACTTCGCGCACGAGTTGATCAATCACTGCGTGACGCAACTCAAAGCCCATGGTCCATTCGTCGAATAGATCTTTAGGCGACTTCTTAAAGCGACCTTGCAGCCCACCTTGAAGCGTCGAATAGCGTGCGCCGCGTAGAAACAGGGAGAACGTTACGTAGCGTTCGTCGTGCGGGTAAGCGTCCGTAAGTAAGGGAATGCCGAGCGAGTCGAGTACTTCAACTCCGGGCATGTCGATTCGTGAACCGTTGATCGCCGCAACGTAGAGCGGAATGAAGTTGAGATAGTCGTAAGCGTGCAGCGTGTAGCGGTCAAACTCGACGTTGCCTTTGATCTGTAAATGCTGGCCCGTATCAAGTAGTGACCACGAAGGCGCCGACAAACTCATGCCGCGCACATAGAAGTTATTGATGCGTGTGCCGCGCTCGTAAAAAATGTGTTCGATCCAGGGAAGTTCACTCTTTCCTGTTTCCGGATCGCGTTGTCTAACGAAGCGATCGAGAAGATCGTTTGGTAGACCATCGCACTTAATAACGACCAAACGTTTAGCCTGCGCCTGCGCTGAAGCTAACGTCGCAGTTAAGGCGAGCAGGATCGCGAACAATGCAAAGCGAAAACCGAAAAGGTATCGCTTCGAGCGGCTGATGATTCTGCCGTTCCGATTAGCGCAGGAGCGAAACATTTTTACGGCTGACCGGCTTTGCTGGTTGACGACTTAATTGTGGCTGCGATGGGTTGTGCGCGCTCGGTTCGGCGGCGGAGATTTGCGTCGGCCAAGTCGCGCCACATCTTATCGAGAGCTTCGTTTTGCGAGATCTTTAACAATTCGTTGCGTGCTTTGTTGTTGTTGATACGCGTCAGACTTTCCAAACAGGCGCGACGAATCTCATCATCGCGAGTGCGGGTAAAAATTTTGGCAGTCGCTTGCGCCGCGCCCGCACTCGCTTTGTCGCCGTGATCGGCGATGAAATTTAAGGCACGACGAATGTCGTCAAGATTGAAGGCGACTTCCACGTCTGCATTCGATTTCGCAACTTCACGCAAATAATTGGTGTGATAGTCGAGCCGCCGGGCTACGTCGAGCCGGTCTTCCATGTCGACCGTGAGTTCTTCCCGGTGAACGTATTTGCCAAACGAGAGAACATTGGCGACATGAAAAAAGATCTGCGCTTTGTCGCTATGTTCGAGTGGCATTAGTTCGGCGCGCCGATCTCGTTCGAGCTTTGCACTCAAGCCTTTTGGATCTTTCGCGAAGGCGAGCAACGCCGCGTATTGTTCCCGCGCGACGTTTGCCTCGGCGGCAAGATCATTTTCAAACGGATTCAAAGACACTCGCTCGAGTCGACCGTCAACTTCATCACGAAGCTCCGGATTGATCGACTCATTCAAGGCCAGCAACAACTTCAATTGCGAATACGACTGCAGTCGCGACGGTTGATTAATGTCCATTCCGCGCCGGCCGGTTACGAAATCGTAAACGGTGCGACCGAGGAAAAAGGGAAGACTGCCAAACTTGGAGATCGACAAAATGTTTCGCGTGATGTCGTTAAGAACACGACGCGACATCTCGCGTTTCTTCGGATTGTACGTATCGCGAAAGTCGACTAGTAATGAAGGAATTTTCGGATAATCGAGACCGTAGAGGGCGAGTGGGACCATCTTGACCGGAGTTGCGCCCGGTGTGTCGCTCTCAACGGAACGACCATCGGCGTCAACGTAACGAGTCTCGACATACCCTTTCCAATTTTGGAGACGCTTATCGGTCCAGGGATTGGCGATGTTAAGAAAACGACCGCTGTACGTTGAGCCGTGCTTCTTCTCGAGATCCGCTTTCGAGACCCACACTAACGCGTGAGTCGCACTGCCGTCAGGCATTACTAACGGTTCGAAGTAAAGCGACTCGGCTTCTGCGCGTTGGCGTAGCAGTTCCCAATTTTGTGCTCGTTCGTCACGAATTTGCGTAGTCTTCTTGACGTAGTAGTCTTCGAGTCGCGTGTTGTCTACCAGGCCACCGAAAGTTTTGTCGGTGAGTAGCAAACGCGCCTGGATCTCCGCCATCTCCGACCCGGTGAACGCACACTCACCTTTAACCGCTTGATAAAGAGCTAAGACCGAAAGCGCACGAATGATATGTGAGCGGCGATAGTCTTCGGTGTTCTTGCGATAGGTGCTGGTCGACGCTTTGATCGGCGTGCCGTATGGATCCAGGAGAATGTTTTGCAGCGCGGTCCAAAAGAGTTTGTTCCAGACGTCTTTTTCAGGCGCCGCAAGGTCCATCGCAGGTGGCGGCATTCTGCCGGAAAGATTTTCCTTGTTCCCAACTCTGGCGTAGAAGAAGGGAATAGCTGCGGCAAAGCGCTGTCTCACTGTCGGTCGCGTATACGTCAACGGCCAAACATAACGAAGTCGATCATTCTCGCGATTCTCATCGCGGAGTGTGTCGCGCAGAATTGAGACTAACGGTACCCATTGATCATTTTTGTCGTCTTCAAGTCCGGCGAGTTTGGCGTGGACCGTCAGTAATTCGGCGCCACCTTCGACCTCGATGCGTTCGAGTCGCAGAACCTGCGATAAATCGACCTGCATCTGGTCCGCTTGCGGTGGTTCTTTTGCAGACTGGGCCAGGGCTACTGATTGGGGCAGTGGAGTTAGAACCAGGAGGAGAGAAAAAATCAGGGCCCAACTTGTTCGGGTAATTCTTCTCGTATAGTTCGTCATTCTTGTCGGTTGTTAATGCGCAATACGCAACAAAATCTGGCGAATGGGGAGTTTTTGCTGCACCAGGTGTTTTCAAGTTATCCGTAAAGCTTCTGATTGCGATTGGACCTTATTCAATGAGCAACAGCCATGCCTTTTCGAAAGGCCAATCTAAATATACTACCAGTCAAGGCGACGAGGATCTGTCAATTATGACAGGTGTTGGATTGTAACAACGCACCGTCGGATGCCTCTCGCCAACTGAAATTGAATTCTCCGTAAACAAGTGAGAGACGCTTTTGCTTCAGACTTTGTTAACGCAAAGATATTGCAAAACGTTCCCGTTGGTCCGTGATTATTGGTCGGTAGTCTTAGTTATTTTGTTTGCCGAGTGGCCCGTTTTGGACGTGGAATCGCGAAATGATCAATGAACAATGAACAAATCACCAACGACAGAGAGTTTTTGTCTTATTTTGTCGCCGCAGCGTCTGGCTCTTTGCCTTCTTTTGGAGGCGGAGGTTGCCAGCCGGTGCGTTCGAGTAAAGGGATACTGAAGCGAATGGGAACGGCGAAGTTTGAGGCCTGGTTCTCTGTAAAGACGGCGAAATTCACTCCGATAACGCGTCCGGAAGGTCCAAATACGGGCGCGCCTGAACCACCTTCAGCGGTTCGTGCATCGTATGCGATTCGGCGTACGTCCAGGTCGGTAATGCTTCCCTGGGTCGTCAGCGGTTGAATGTGTTTCGTTTCCGCCAGATAACCGAGCAGGGAATCCAACGAGCCGTAGCGTTGCTGAATACCGCGTGATTCGGCGTCGTCGAGTAGGGCCAAAAGTCGATCTGGGCCAGATGGATAGCCCATCATCACTACGCTTTTGCCGACTGCGACGGCGTCCGGATCAGTTTCGAGCGGCAAAACCGGTAACGACTCCGGTATTTCGGGCAGATCCAGTGCACAAACTGACAGATCATCTTTGTTTGAAGCGGCCAAAAACTTCAAAGGAATAGCCGTGGAATGATTGGGAAAGTAAGCCGTGAGTTTCTTAAGTCGCGGTTGGCTGCGAACGTTAATCAGACTTTGTGCGCGGTCGTCTGCTAACCAGGGCTGCGCAATGTGCCGATTAGTCAGCACAAAACCATGGCCCACATAAAACCCGGTACCGACAAATTCATACTCGGCGATCGCTGCGTGGCCTTCGGGTGTCAGTGATGGCTGTTGGTCGCCCGATTGGACGGCGGCCCCACTTTCAGTCGTCTGCGCTTCGGGATAGCGCAACGGTCTGCCCGTACCCGCCTCAACAAAGTAGAACGAACCGGAGATCAGGCAGACGCCGTCTCCATAGTCACTGCGAAGTTTAGGCGCCAACGAAAGACTGTCACGGATTTCCTTGTTCGACTTATTAATGTCCGTCAGTTTTTGATTGAGCTTAGCTGATTCCTGTTTCGTCTGGCCCAACTCCCCGCTTAGATCGCTGATGGCCCGGCGGCTGTTTCGGAGTTCACGATACATTGAGAAGCCGATGTACAGAATTCCGCCGACGAGTGCGACTGCAATTAGCAGGGTGACGAGTTTGGTACTGGGATTAATTTCGCGTACCAGCTCGCGGGTGAACTCGCGTAGAAACACTTTGGCGTCGTCGCGGCGCGCAGTGGCGGCCGACTCGATCGCCGCAGCTTCGATAAAGGGCGCGACGTGAGTTTCTTTGGAGCCGCTCGGAACGACTGCCGGGAGTGAACGAATCGGAAAGAACTGAAGAATCAGATTTGAGCCGACGACTCGAACTTCATCGCCGTCCTCAATTTCGTCTCCGATCGCAAACGCCGCGCTGTTTTTCGTAACCTCAAGAGATTTGTCCCAGTCGACCACGCGATAACTGCCATCGTGGCGAGCGAGTTCGAGCAGGTGGCCGTTGGTCGATTGTCTGGGTATGGCAGACGAACGGAGTTTCAGGTCCGCGCTTTCAGAGCTGCCGATGCGAATACGTTCATCCGTGAGGATTTCGGTGTGCCGGTCTTCGCCCGAGGAGATATGAATAACCAGGCCGGTTGCCATACTTAAGTCAATAGACCCACAAATAAATCATGCTCGTGTGTACGCATTCTACATGAAGCACGGAGATCCATCCACAGAAGTGATAGAGTGGGTGATACGGGTGATGGGGAGAGAAGCGCCCGTTCACCCCGTCTTCCTCTCTCCCCATCATTTTGATCTGTGGATATTAACTTCCGGCGGCTTCGGCTTTTGGTTTCCAACGCAGGACCGGTTTTCGCGCTGCGGCGGCTTCGTCAAGGCGACCAATTCGCGTGTTGTGCGGGGCGTTCAAGACCAGCTCCGGATCTTCCACAGCTTCTTTCGCAATCGATTGCATCGCCTCGATGAACTGGTCCAACTCCTGCCTGCCAACCGATTCAGTGGGTTCGATTAGCATTGCGCCTTGAACAATCAACGGGAAGTAGATCGTCATCGGGTGAAAGCCGTAGTCGATTAGACGTTTCGCGATGTCGAGAGTGTGGACGCCTTTGCGGGTTTGTCGTTTGTCAGTGAAAACGACTTCGTGCATTGGTGGGCTATCAAACGGTTTGTCGTAGTCTGATACCAATCCGTGGGCAATGTAACGAGCATTCAACACCGCCGCTTCAGTTGCTTCACGCAGACCATCGTTGCCGTGCGTCAGCGTGTAAGACAACGCGCGCAACATCATGCCGTAATTGCCAAGAAATGCTTTTACGCGACCAATCGATTTTGGTTGGTTGTAGTCGAGCGCGTAACCCGTTTCGGATTTCACAATCCGCGGCGTCGGCAGGAACTGTTCCAACTCTTTCGAACAACAGCATGGACCACAACCCGGACCACCACCGCCGTGCGGAGTTGAAAATGTCTTGTGCAGATTGAGGTGGATAACGTCGACACCCATATCGCCAGGCCGTGCGACGCCGACGAGGGCATTCATGTTCGCGCCGTCCATATAAACCAGACCACCAGCTTCGTGGACTATGTCGCAGATCTCTTTGATGTTGCGTTCAAACAGACCAAGCGTGTTTGGGTTGGTCAACATCAGACCAGCAACGTCGCCATGTGCGCACAGTTCGCGCAAGTGATCGAGATCGGTTAGCCCTTCGGCAGTTGACCTGATGGTTTTGACTGAGAAACCGGACAGATGGGCTGAGGCCGGATTGGTTCCGTGGGCCGAGTCTGGAATCAGCATCGTGCGACGATTGGCGGCGCTGCCATCACGAGCATCGAGAAAGGCGCGAATGATCATGATGCCCGTCATTTCGCCGTGCGCGCCGGCCGCCGGCTGTAACGAAATACCGGGTAGTCCCGTTATCTCCGCCAGGTGCTGCTGCAATTCGTAAATGACCTGTAGTGCGCCTTGCGCATCACTTTCTTCAGCCAGTGGATGCAAATTGGCAAAACCGGCGATACGCGCCACTCGCTCATTAAGACGCGAATTGTATTTCATCGTGCACGAACCGAGCGGATACATTCCCAGGTCGATGGAATAGTTCCACGTGGACATGCGGACGAAGTGACGGATCACGTCCACTTCGCTGACTTCCGGAACGCCCTGAAGATCGTCTTTTCGTTGGCAATCGGCAGGCAATAAGTCGTCGAGCGGTTGCTCGTCAACGTCGAGCGCAGGCAGTCGATATCCGATACGGCCGGTTTGAGAGCGTTCAAAAATTAGCTGCTCGTTTGGACTGATGTGATTTGTGACTTTGGTAATCGCAGATGTCATAAAATATAGAGGTTTTTTCTCTGCGTCTCAGCGCTCTCGGCGTCTCTGTGTTGAACTGGGGATCAATTTATTCGCACGTCAATTTCAACACAGAGATGCCGAGAACGCTGAGACGCAGAGGAAAATCACTTAAGAACTTGAGGTCTTCAGCGCGTCAACCAGCGCATCGATCTGTTCGCGGGTGTTTGTCTCGGTCACGCAAACGAGAAAATCATTCTCATGGCCCGGCAGAAAACGCGACAACGCGAGCCCGCCGTCAATCTCATTTTCCCGCGCAACTTTCGCCAGCAACTCAACCGCATTCCCTGGCCCACGCACCACGAACTCATTGAAGCGATGACCCGAATAGGGAATTGAGAAGCCTGACAGTTCAGCGATCCGGCGAGCCGCATAGGCAGCTTTCTGAATACACTGGTGGGCCACTTCCTGAATTCCTTTGCGGCCCATCGTTTCCAGATAGACGGTAGCTGCGAGCGCGATCAGTCCTTCGTTAGTACAAATGTTTGACGTCGCTTTCTCGCGCCGGATGTGTTGTTCGCGCGTCGCGAGGGTCAGTACAAAACCACGTCGACCTAATTTGTCATAGGCTTCACCGACGAGCCGGCCCGGAATTTGTCGCGCGTATTTTTCTTTCGTGGCGAATAGACCAACGTATGGACCACCAAACGAAAGCGGGACACCAAAGGATTGACCTTCTGCTACCACAATGTCGGCGCCGCAGTCACCCGGCGATTTCAGAATGCCAAGTGAGATTGCTTCAGTGATGGCCACCACCAGCAACGCGCCTTTCGCATGCGCCGCTTCGGCAAGGCCCGCGAGATCTTCGACGCAGCCGAAGAAGTTTGGTGATTGCACAACTAAAGCAGCAGTTTGATTGTCGAGTGCTGCTGTAAGTGCCGCCCCGGCTTGTCCGGTTTGCTGATCGTGATCGATAACTTCAAGATCGATGCCGGCGTGTTGTACGTAGGTCTTTACTACTTCGAGATATTGCGGATGAATCGACGATGACGCGACAACTTTCGAACGCTTAGTGACCCGCTCAGCCATCAACACTGCTTCCGCCAGCCCGGTGGAACCGTCATACATCGACGCGTTCGCGACTTCCATTCCGGTGAGCTGGCAAACAAGCGTTTGAAACTCGAAGATAGTTTGCAGTGTTCCCTGAGAGATTTCAGGTTGATACGGCGTGTAAGCAGTGAAAAATTCAGAGCGGGAGAGAATGTGATCGACGATGGTGGGAACGTAATGTGAATACGCCCCGCCGCCCAGAAAACTTATCCGCCGAGCACCCGCATTACGAGCGCCCATCTGCTCGAAACGAGTCAACAGCTCGGTCTCGGAGAGCGCGGCCGGAGTATTTAGTGGCCGCTTGAGGAGTAAGTTTTCAGGAATGGATTCGAATAAAGCCTGAGCCGATTGGAGTCCAATCGAGTCGAGCATCTCCGCGCGTTCTTCCGGCGAGTTTGGAATGTAGCGCAAGGTTATTCTTTCTCAGCTTTCGTGAAGTCTTCATACTCAGCCGCGGTCAAAAGACTGTCAGCTTCGCCTGAATTCGTCATCTTCACTTTGACCATCCAGCCTGTGCCGTAAGGATCCGAATTAACGGACTCCGGCTCGTCGGCCAGCGATTCGTTTATTTCAACCACTTCACCGCTGATGGGGGTGAAAACTTCTGAGACTGCCTTGACCGATTCCACTGAGCCGAATGATTCATTCGTCTCAAACTTGTCACCGGGTTTAGGCAACTCGACATACACCACATCACCCAGCGAATTCTGCGCATAATCAGTAATGCCGATGGTAGCTACATCACCTTCGACTCTGATCCATTCGTGGTCTTTGCTGTAGTGTAGGTCTTCTGGAACGTTTGCCATGGTTCCTCCAAACTAGTGTTGATTTCTAACTTCGGCAGACCCACCCGCTATCGCAGGTGGTACTGACTCTCATTTAGTGCGCTTATAGAAAGGTGTCTTGACAATCTGTGCACTGACCAGACGACCTCTCACGTCAATTTTAATCTCGCCGCCCACTGCTGCGTGTTCGGCTGGAACGTATGCGAAACCGATGTTCTTTTTCAGGAACGGCGCCGGACTTCCTGACGTCACTTTGCCAACGCGCTCATCTCCAATCACTACTTCATGATCGTCGCGCGCGATGCCTCGATCGGTCATTTCAAACCCGACGAGCCGTTTCGTCAGGCCTGCTTGTTTTTGTTGGGCCAGCTTTTCGCGGCCGATGAACTCACCCTTATCGAGTTTACAGATCCAGCCGAGATTTGCTTCGAGTAGCGTTGTGTTCTCATCAATCTCGTGGCCGTAAAGAGACATGCCGGCTTCAAGCCGTAGTGTGTTCCGCGCGGCGAGACCGCAGGGAAGAACTCCAGTGTCGTCGCCATACTTCCCCGTCTCGAGCATCTTGTTCCACAACTGTTCCGCTTTATCGGCGGCGGCATAGACCTCGAAACCGTCTTCGCCCGTGTAGCCGGTGCGCGAAATAATGCTGTCAACACCATCAACAGTTCCGGTAGTGAAGTGGTAGTACTTGATGTCGTTGAGTGGCGTTTCGGTTAGCTGTTGCAGGATCGTTAATGCGTCTGGTCCCTGCAGAGCAATCTGGCAATAGTCGGCGCTGACATTCTTTAACTCGATCGCTTCGTTTTCGTGGTGCGCTTTGATCCATTCCCAGTCTTTTTCAGTTGTTCCGGCATTCACGACGAGCAACAAATGATCGGCAGCGAAACGATAGACGAGTAAGTCGTCAACGACAGTTCCGGCGGGAGTAGTTAACGCTGAATACTGCGCCTGGCCATCGACAAGTTTAGTGACGTCGTTCGAGGTGAGCTTGTTAACAAAGGCGATCGCATCGGCGCCTTTCACATCGATCTCACCCATGTGCGAAACGTCGAAGAGACCCGAATGATTTCGCGTGCGGAGATGTTCTTCGATAGTGCCGGCGGGATACTGGACCGGCATGTCCCAACCGCCGAAGTCGACCATCTTGCCGCCGAGTTCGCGATGGACGCGATTAAGTGGAGTCTGCTTAAGTTCTTGAGCTGGAGCCGTCACGTTAGTTAACCAGGTCGACTAATGAAAGTCGCATCAAAGTTGAAAGATAAAATAAATGGCGAAGCCGCAAACTAGCATGCGAACTGCGGTGCGTCAAGCGAGGCAAAGAGATTGAAGATTGTAGATTTCAGATTGCAGATTGGCGGGTGTTGTAAGGCGCCTTTACCCGGGAAGAGTCACAATATTTGTAGCTACTTAACCACAAAGACTCAAAGGCACGAAGTAAACGAGTAGGGGCACCTATTCTCGGTTTTGTTTCGTGCCTTTGAGTCTTTGTGGTTGAACAGTCGTGGTGGTTAAGTTTTGTCTGGCTTAGAAATTCCGATCGTCGACGTCAACCTTCTGCACGGCAAACACAACTCGCATCGTGTCAGGCCGGCGATCAAGCGAGGCCGGCACAAACGCCGCATCCTGCCGCAGCGCTGACTCAAAGTCGTCGAGCATTCGCTTATCGCGTGGCGGTTGGACCACATCAGCCAGCGATGCCGCGCCATTACTAAAGACATCAGCCACCACGATCATGTCGTCAGGTTCTTCCCCGGAACTTGGACGCGGATGAGAATAGGCGCGAGTAAGGGCAGCAAGTGCGCCACCAGGATTCAGACTTGGTGACTGTTCAGCAAACGGCGCGCGACTGGCGGCGAAGTCTTCCGGTGTCACCGGCTTATTCAAATCGTAAACAAACGTCGGCGTGCGCAACACCAGGACCGTCTGATTTTGTTCAGCGGCTTCTCTTAAGGCGACAAAATGTGGTTTCAAGGCATTGAACATCAGGGTAAACAAGATCACCGAAGCAAATGAGCCAACTGTATAAGGCATCAAACGCGGTTGCAGGAAACGGGCAATGCGGTGCGACCACAACGGATTTGGTGCTTGACGCTGAGCGGCTGCTTCAATGATCAAGCGTTCGGTAATGTGGGAAGCTAAATCGACGGGTGGATCTGGTCGTGAAAGATTACTCAGTTGTCGGGTCAACGATTTCAGTTGAGCAACTTCCGCACGACACACCGGGCATCGATCAAGGTGTTCATCGATTGCCATTCGGGTTGGCAGCGAAACACAATCGTCGACGTAAAGCGAAAGCGATTGTTTAGTTTCTTCGCACAACATAATTGAGATTTTGACCCCACTTCGTCACCGCAAAAATGCAGCAGCAACTAACGATAAATCACTGGATGGCTGGCCCGCCCCGGCTGCCTCTTCTTGTCAAAAGAAGCAACTGCGACAAGTTTGGACAACTCCTTGAGGCTTCTATTGAGCGACGATCACGGGTGTTGCTGGCCACGTTTTCAATTGCGCTCACTAGGCCATTTAGGAAGCCTAGCCCGCCGTTTCCTCACTTCGACCCATTTGGCACCGAGTTTTTGTGAGCCGGGGCGGGGCAGCCATCCAGTTGATTTCAGATTTAAGATTTCAGATTTAAGATTGAAAACTTCGCTAACGAGGATTCAATCCATAACTGGAATCTGCAATCTGATTTACAAAGACCGGGTTATTTCAGATTTCAAATTGAGCTTTGCATGTCTTTCAATCTGCAATCTGAAATCTGCAATCTTAATTTACAACGTTCCTTCCAGCTTGCGCCGGAGTTCCTGGCGGCCACGCGCCAAGCGAGACTTGACTGTTCCTACGCTTATGTCGAGGGCGATGGCGATCTCTTCATAAGCAAAACCTTCGATATCTCTCAGAATCACTGCTTCGCGATAAACGCGTCGCAGACCGGACACCGCTTTTCGCAGTGCGTTTTCACGTTCATGTGCGAGCGCGTGCTGCTCCGGATCTTTTGTCGACTCCGATTTGAGCGTCGCAATGAGTGCCTGTCTACCCGGATCGTCGGTCGCGTCCAGCGAAACCGTTGCATCGCGGCGGCGTCTCCGCCACCAACGCCAACGATTGCGCGCCTGGTTGATGGCAATCCGATAAATCCAGGTCCGCAGATCTGATTCACCGCGAAAACTCGCAATACTCTGAAAAGCGCGGAGAAAAGTTTCCTGAGTTAAGTCTTTGGCTTCTTCGCGGTTTTCAGTCAACCTATATAAAAGGCCAAAGATTTCTCCCGAGCGCTCAGCCACCAATTTTTCAAACGCGGCACTATCACCCCGGCGAAGTCTTTCAATGAACAGAGCATCAGCGTTTGGCCGCTCATCTAACGTCGCGACCTGCTCTAATTCCATTTGCCCTCGGAGGGCTATAGGCTCTCCGTAGCTCACGCTTCACCCCCTTGGGCGGGAATTCGAGCTTGAAAATTCTGCCCATTCCCGGACAGGCATGTCATTCGACACCCACTAGTCCTGCTTTGTTCCCGGAAAATTTTCATTGCTGCGAATTAGATGCGAATATCGGAATGCAGGAGTCTCGCCTGCTTTTTCGGAGCGCAGGCGTCTCGCCTGCCTTCAACTCCATTAGCCTCTCCTCACTAGCCAGCAGGCGAGGACGCCTGCGCTCCGAAAATCCGGTCCTTCACTAGCAAAAACTCTTTAAGAACGGTTGCTTGACAACTTTTCGCACGCGCCATTAGAGTGACAGTTTCGATTATCATACACCTAAAAGAACGTAGTTCAGTACGGTGACTTGCGAGAGGATGACACGTGTCGAAATATAAACAGAAAAAGCAGGAGCTCAAGCACGACAAGTTCCGCGATACCGCTATGAACTACCTGGATCGCCTGGGAGATGCCTTGGCAGGTAAAGGCCGGGCGATTCTTTACGGGCTGGGCGGGGTTATCGTTGTCGCTATTATTATTGTCGGCGTTGTTAAGTGGTCTAACCGGAAGAGTGATGAAGCTCGTCAGGCCCTCGGCCGGGCCATCGATATCACTACCGCCTCAATCTCGACTACACCTGCTCCGACCGCTGCGGCGCTGACCTTTGCTAACGAACAGGATCGAGCAAAACGTTCAATCGATGAATTCGAAAAAGTGGCGGCAAAGTACGGCGATCCGTATCGGGCTGAAGCTCACTACTTTATCGCGACCAATCGACTCGTGCTTGATCGTCCAAAGGGAATGACTGAACTCGCGAACGTGGGAAACACGGCGCCGCCGGAGATCGCGGCGTTGGCCAAGTTCGCTTTGGGCCAGGCGAATGAGAGTGACGGCAAGCTGGATGAAGCCCTGAAACTCTACGCGGACGTAATCAAGATCAACAGTCCAACTGTCACTCCGGAAACTGCGAACCTGCGCGTTGCTAAAGTTTACGAGAAACAGGGTAAGAAGAAGGAAGCCGCTGATCTGCTTTTCAATATTGTCGACGCCTCGAGGAAAGCAAAAGGCGCGGACGACAAACCATTGCCGGTTTCGGCAGCCGCGCGTGAAGCAGCGACTCAGTTACAAAAACTCGATCCGGATCGTTACGCCCAGCTCCCACCTGAATCGCCAACATTGGGCTAAGTCCTCACGAGTCGCGGTCGTCTCTGAACAGTAAATGGACAACCTTACCCACTCGCTGGTCGGACTTGCTGCAGCGAAATCGGGTTTGGAAAAGTTGTCGCCGGGCGCAACTACACTCTGCGTGCTGGCGGCTAACGCTCCCGATGTCGACGTTGTGTTGTTGGCCTTTACGGATCGTTGGACCACGCTGCAAAATCATCGCGGCATCACTCATGCAATCGTTGGCGTAATCACCCTTTCAATTCTTTTACCGCTAATCTTTCTCGGCGTTGATCTGTTGATCTCCAAACTGAAACGACGGCCGCTGCGCGTCAAGTTTGGCGGGCTGATGCTCGCCTCGTTTTTGGCCACCGCCACGCATCCGTTTCTTGACTGGACCAACAACTATGGGCTTCGCCCTTTCTTACCCTGGAACTCGCGCTGGTTCTACGGCGATCTTGTTTTCATCGTCGATCCTTTTATCTGGTTGTTGTTGGGTAGCGCGTGTTTTCTTTTGACTACCAGAACAAGAGTTCAAAAATCTATCTGGATCGTTATCGGGGTAGTGTCGACTTTGCTAATCCTCTTTACGCCAAGAGGTGGCAACCTTCCCTATCCCTGGCTCATTCGCGGACTTTGGATAGCCATCCTGATCGGCCTGATCGTGCTCTATCGAACACAATTCGCGTCGCTTGGTAGTCGCATTCCGAGGGCCGCGCTGGTGCTGTTAGTCATCTACTGGACAGCCTTAGGTTTTGTTCATTCGCGAGCCTTGATAAGGGCGCGTGAAGAAGCTGAAAAAATGAAATCAACCGGCGAGACTATTTCACGAGTCGTCGCTATGCCCACGCTTGCCAATCCACTCGGCTGGGACTGCGTTTTTGAAACCGATAAAGCTTCTTATCGCTTCAATCTCAAACTGTTTAATGACTCTCCGGTCTCGCGTTCTGTTCGTTACGAAAAACCTACCGGGAAGACTGAACAAGCGCTCGAAGCCATTTCATCGGATCGGCGCACAAAGATCTTTCTCGGCTTTGCGAGATTTCCGGTGGTGAAGTTGGCCGATCCTGACTGCACGACTCAGACTCTCGTTCAATTGGCTGACTTACGTTACACTGAACCCGGAACCTCCCGCGGAAACTTCTCGTTGGAACTACCAGTTGACTGCACGCTCATAGGAGCGCAGGCGTCCTGGCCTGCTCGGTGACGCTGGGAAATCTGGAATAAAATCAGCAGGCGAGGACGCCTGCGCTCCGACACAAAATAATGAACGACAGTAAAGAGTTGGAAAGTCTTACGGCAATAGCCGAAGCGAATGAGCACGAAGCAGGCGCGCGTTCGTTGCCGACCGTCGCCAGTGTGCGTGTTTCACCGCGACCATATTTTGCTTTTGCAAGCGTCATCGCGTTCCTCGCTGCCTTGTTGCTTCGTTCTGAACACGATGCCTGGGCATTGTTATTGATCGGCGTCGCAGTCCTGGTTGTTCCCGTCCTTGCTTTCACCGATCGCATTGTTTTCGACGGCGTTGCGATTCGCCGGCAAAGTCCATTCTTTTTGATCTGGAGGGCCGTTTTCGGACGCCAACGCAAACTCGCGCTTGCCGATTTTGAAACTGTTGAAACGAATGCCGTGCGCACGTTGCGTCGACGCGGTGCTGTGCGTTATCGCTATCGCACCCAGATCAGCGGGAAGGGAAAAGACTTCGTTATTGCTTCTGGTGGTGAGTCGTATCGGCGGTTGATTCGCGAGTTATTGCCGCTTGTCCATGAAGACAAACTGGACACGCGTAGTCGCGACCTGCGTGATTATCTTTGCGATCCCCGTTTTGTTAATCGCAAAACTCAACTGTCGCAACTCGCTTCGGAAGATGTGCTCGATGCTGCCACTACCGCTTATCGAGTTGGCGGTAAAGCAGCGGCCGAGGTCCAGGCTACGCCACAGGATATCGAACGCGCACATTTACTTCGGCGTCTTGGTAATGAATTACGAGTAGCGGGCCGACTTCGTGAAGCGGGTGAAGCGTTTCGTCGGGCGTTGAATGTTACGCCACATGGCGCCTGGTTAATTTACGACTTTGCGCGTTTGCTTCGTTCGCAGGCGAGTGCCCAGGCTGACGCGAGATTGTTGATGAGAGCAAAAGCGGCACTCCGTTTAGCCTCGATTCGGGCGGACGATGATCTCGTCTTGTTGCCGTTAATCGGCGAAAGTTTTTTGGAGTGTGGTGATGCGCGACTTGCGCGACTCGCATTGCAAAAGACAGTCGACCTGGACAGTGGCAACTACAAGGCACATTTAGGACTTGCGGATCTTGCGTTACGGGAAGGGAAGCTTGCCCACGTCATTCATCAATATCGGGAAGCTGCTCGAGTAGCATCGGAACAGTCACTGGCTCGTTACGCCAAACAGGAAGGTGACTACTACATGCTGCTGAATAACGATGATGAATATTTGGCGAGTGAATTACGAAGAATAAGTTGGCTGCAACACGTTACTCGGGTGAGACGACTTGCCCCGCGCGTGATCAACCTCGGAATCCTCACGGCTTTGATCGGAAGCTTTGTTGATCCGATGGTCAGCAGCATCGGCTGGTCTTTTGCGTCATCTGCTTTGATTGTCTGGCTACTCTCAGTCGCCCTTACCCGTCTCCTTTTGAACCGCTCAAAAGCCTAGCTCCAGTTCCTTAGCCCAGTTCGGACCCCGATTAGGACCGCAGGCGTCCCCGCCTGCTCTTGAGTCAGTACCACCTCGCGGTAGCGGGTGGGTCGATAGATTTCACGCTCCAACCGGCAATCTGCAATAGATCGACCTACCCGCTACCGCGAGGTGGTACTGACTCTTCACCAGGTTAGGCAAACAAGAGAACGCGTGCTACCAGGACCAATGCTACTACGCCGGCGGAGACCGTGAAGGACCATTCAACTAGTGGGCTCGCTCGTTTGAAGATGCGACGCGAAATTACCATCCCGCTTTTCCAGCCGTCCTGCTGGTAAAGAGGAAAAAGATTTCCCACTGCGAGTATCAGGTTGAGTGTGCCGAAGAATGTTCCCCACGCCATTGCGCTGAGCGCAAAATTAACTGCGACACCTGCGAGTAAGATGACGAGTTGTTGGACCAACGGTCGCCGTTGCAACGCGGCCATGTCCATCTTGATGTAAGCGCCAATCGGCAAAGCACGCAGTTGATAATCCACCCCGTTAGAGCGAAAACCAAAGAGCTTCGGTCCCCAGCCAAATCCAGCGCCACTCACCGGCACGCGACAAATGCGTGCGGCAATGAAGTGACCGAGTTCGTGGAGTACGAGCGCGGCGGCAAAACTCAGAATGATATTGAAAAAAGAAATACTCATGGCCAATCTGCAATTGGAAATCTGAAAACGCACACCAAATCTTGTGCGCGTCTTGGGTCTAATCACGTCTTGTGCCAGTGAGTTTAATTTCGAGAAATACGAAACTCTCTGCAAATTTCTACTCACTTCGTCACGGGAACAATCCCGTCAGTCATCTTGAATCCGTCGATCTGACGCCACCTTCAAAATGACCTTCTGCTCAATGTCTTTCTCAGCGTCTCTGCGATCTCAGCGTCTCTGTGTTGAAATCGCTCCAATCGAGGGGCCTCTATTCGAACGGGGCGACCGAAGACGGACGCGCTCCGACAGAAGATCACCCATTGAAATTCCAGATCCTATTTGCCGTAATCACGAAATGTGATTAACACGCGGAACCTCTTCTGTCGGAGCGCATCCGTCCTCAACTCACAACCACTCTTTTAGCTCTTAAGGAATTTGCTGTATTCTTCCCCGCATGCCTGAAGTGAATCGCAGTCTAATGATCGTAACCGCCAAACAACCCTTTCTCGAATGGGCCCACGCAATCGATCCCGAAGATAATAGCGAGCTGGACGATATCAACGACGAACCAACGGCATATCTTGTTCCAGAGTGCGAGACGCGCGACCAACAACAGACAATAGTCGACTGGTGTGCAGAGTTCGTCTTCGATCATGAACTCTGGCTCTGGTGCACCGACGAAGATCTGTGGCCCACGGGCAGAGACGCTGCGATGTTTCGTGAATGGTTCGACGTAGATTTCCATTCAATGGTCAACGACATCGTAGGCGATATACCACTCTTACATGTTGGCTACGAAGACGACGATGAGGACGAGATCGACGCCAGCTCCAACGGTCACTGACAAACTCCCCTCGCCCTTCTCCCAACTCTAAACTCTTCACGCTTCGCACAAACTTCACCTTCGATTCACGCACTCTTTGCGTCGCAATCTCTCCCTCCAGCGTCATAGAAACCAAATCATTCATCATGATAAGGGGAATTAAAACTATGAAACGCCTTGTTCTACTAACCAGTCTCGTTCTCTTCAGTTTTGCAACATCATTCGCACAGACTTCAAACGACAAGAAACCCGAGTTTTTCGGGGGCTACTCATTCGAAAATATTGATAGCGGAGTCAAAAGCAATGATCTCTCAACCTCTACTACGTTGGAAGATCGCTTTCGCGCGAACGGTTTTCATGTAGCAGGCACCGGCTACTTAACAAAACGCTTTGGTATCACAGGCGATTTTTCGGGACACTTTCAAAGTCGCGATGATCTCTTTGGTACAACCGCCACGACCGGCCGGTCAAAACTGTCACTTTTCAATCTCACGGGTGGACCACAATTTCGCCTTCCCAACCACACCAAGTTCACGCCTTTTGTTCAAGGCCTGGCGGGAATTGCACGTCACAACTTTACGGAAACCATTTCCACGACTCCTTTTAACGACAACACCACCAACTTTGCCCTGAATCTCGGTGGTGGCGTCGACTACAAATTGAACAACCGTTTCGCCTGGCGCATCGCGCAATTTGACTACAACCCGATCTTCCTGCGCGCCCGCACCATCGATACAACCGCGCTTCCCGATCGAACCTTAAACGGATTTCGCTTCTCGACAGGGATTGTGATTAGGTGAGATGGGAATCTTGAGCAGGCAAGGCTGGAGTCGTGCTCACGTCAGTAACGATCCCGAGATTTAATACTTCGCTCCAGAGCGCGACTATTTATAGCCACAAGAATTAAGGCAACCGAAGCGCAACCCGATTGCCCAAAGCTATAAACATGTCGCTCCTCAGGAGCGAAGATCAATTCTCTGGCTGTCACGAATGTTTATGAGTTCGCGGCGTGGTTAAGAAACCTGAGACTCCACCGTCTTACGAAAGCCGAGACGCCACAATTCACGCGCGGAGAGGAAGGCGGAGAAGAGCCCGAGGACTCCGAGTGCGAGTAAGATCCAGACGAAGAAGAGGTGTCCACTCGTATGGCCCAGACTACTCGTGACGCCCACGCCTTTGCCCTTCATGTGAACATACGGAACAAACAAGGACAAGACTGATCCGAGGAACATGATGATGTAACCCGATCGTCGTTGGCCCAGCACCAGTGTTCCGTACAGCCAGACGATAGAGATGAGTACGCATCCTATGAGGTTTGCGATCCCGCCCTGTTCGAATCCGTACACAATATCGTCCGCCAGGTGAAATGTAAGAAAGAGGAGTGAAAGAAGGGACGTTATAGTTAGCAAGACCTTAGAGTTCATTGGGGTCGTCCTTTCGACTTGGAGTGGGTGGGAGTTTGTGGTCAGCTTGCTTTCCTTTTGCTTACCGTTGCTGTTTGTTCTGCTTGCTCCGGTTCAAATGTCAGAATATCGCCTGGCTGGCAGGAAAGCGCTTCGCAGATTGCTTCGAGCGTCGAGAAGCGAATTGCGCGTGCCTTGCCGGTCTTGAGAATCGAAAGGTTCGCGAGGGCCATACCGATCCGATCCGCGAGTTCGGTTAACGTCATGCGTCGATCATGAAGTATGTCGTCGAGCTTGATGGCGATGGCCATGTCACACGGTCCCTTCGAGGTCTTCGCGCATGTGCGTGCCTTTGGCGAACACGCGGGCTAGCACGAACGTGAGTAGTACGGCCAGCCAGCCATTGACGGAAAAGCCGGCGTCTATATGAACTGGATGCGCTGGACTCGAAACACTTTTAGCGATGGCGCCGATCACGATGCTCAGTACATTTAGAGCGAGCATGATCCATGCGATGGCTTGTAAGCGTGACGCGTTGATTGCGACAAAGGGATCGCCGGCGCGGACTGTCTTAACGATCGCTAGTAGGCGTTTCAGAATGAGGTAATTGAGTGGAATTGCGACCAGGCCAAGCACCGCGATGAGTCGCAGTCCCATGACGAGCCATTCGGTGTCAGGCGAAGGCGAGAGTTTGAAAGTAGCCATGATCCATTGCTCATGAGGTAAGACAATCAGTAGCGCAAGGATCGCGGCGCCACTAATCCAGTTGGCAATGATAAGGATGCGGAGTGTCAGGTACGCAATCGGGAGGGCAGCGGATGAAGAAACTTTGGACATGAGTCACCTCTTTCACGAATATCAATAAATGATTTATCGAATATCGTCAAGAGATTTATCGAGAATCAATAAGATTGGAGGCTTACTTAACCACGAAGGCACAAAGACACAGATACAGGCAAAGGGTATTTTTAATTCCAAAATTAGTGTCTTCGTGGTTAAGGCCTTTTAAGTAGTTAGCGACGCGATTTGATCACGCCGCTGAGTAGATCCGGCTTAGACGAATCGCGTTCGAGGTGCGGGAAGCGCTCGCCACCGTGGTAGTTGATCTTGTACTCGTTCGTGAAGCTGCCGTTTTCGACAACCAACGTAATCGGTATGGTTGTTCCTTTGGCGCTCGCGATTGCGTTATGAAGTTCATCACTGGACCATGAGCGTCCGTTAACCGTGAGTATCTTCATTCCCGGAGCGAGACCGGCACGCGCGGCTTCCAGGTTGGGGTTCACGTCCATCACGCTGCCGTCTTCCTTCAACATCGCGCCAATTGAGTAAAGCAGATCGATGCTCTTGCGATTGTGATCGCCAATTTTCACCTGAGTGTTTGGCTTATCGGTGTAGACGAGTTTCCAGCCACCGTTCGTGATGCCACCGAGTGGTGCACGAGGCGCCACTTCATAAATTCGTTCGGTTAGAAAAGTTCGCCAGTCGTAAGGGACAACAGCATTAAGACCATTAACTACGTCGTCGAAGGTGTAAGTCTTCAACGCCGGAGCTGAATCCTGGCCGCCGTGAAACTGCCGGCAGAAATCATCGAGCGAGAGTTTGCCGTTGCTCTTCTGCCTGATTAGAACATCAGCATCCAGCCAGACGAGCGATCCTTCATCGTAGTAATCAACGCGCCGACGAAGATTCATCCACGCTCGCGGCGATGGATAAGTGAACTGTACCGAAGTCGCAGTATCAACAAGCGGGCGCCACTGTCGACCGGATTGGTTTTCGTATTCAGCCGCTACGTAAGCCATCGTTTCGCGAAAGTCGTCAGCACTCCATAAACCACTTCGAGTTGGCAATACGCGACCAAGATATTCTGTTAGTCCTTCATAAACCCACAGCAGATCCGCCTTCATTGGTTGTTCAAAATCGGGTGTGGAAAGACCTGCAGGGCGGCGATACTTTCCGTTCCAGGAATGCGTGTATTCATGGCCCATTAGATCACCAAAATCGAGTAGTTCCAATTCATCGGAAAAAGCCTTTTCACCGACGCCGTCTTCACTTGACTCGTGATGCTCCAAACCCTCGCTGCCGCCGTGATCACTTAGCGTCAACAAAAATTTGTAGCTTCGGTAATGGCGCGCGCCGAAGAGTGCATACGCTTCGGCCACGAGGTTCTTCAAACTGGTCAGCGTTTCCGGTTTCATTTCGAGTGCCGCCGGCGTGTCAGCCACCGCATCGACCTCGTGCGGAATTCCGCTCGTCGACAGGACAAACTTGCGGAAGTTAGCGCCAATGATGGCCGGGGAGTCGACTAACTCAGTTAATGAAACTTCCTTGAACTGAAGTTGGTCCGATTTCTCGTTTGTGATTGCGAGTGGGCTCGCAAACTTCCAGCCCGATGGCAAGGTTAGCGACGCCGTGACATTAATCGCATCGCTGTTTACTCCGCTTGGATAAAGGAGGAGCCGGTTCCACTTTATGCGGGCGAGCTTTGCACTCGCAATAGTTTCAGGTTGTGAAACATCATCGAGCGAAACTTCCAACTCACTGACACCGTTTGGTACTTCACAGTGAAAAGCAAACATCTCGACGTCGTCCCGGCGCCACGGAATTGATTTGCCGTTGCCACTGATCTTTAGACCGACCAGATCGTTGATTGGACCAGTTGGCGAGTGCTCACCGGGAATCCACTTGGGATAGAAGAGAGTGAGTGGCCCTGGTCTAACTGTAATTCGCTCCGTGACGTGCAGAACATTGCGGGCCGCCTGAGTGGCGTCGACGTTTAGTCTGATGTTGTTTTGAGCGAATGAAAGTCGAGCGGTAAATGTTAGGAGGAGAGCAATGAATAGAAGTCGGATGTGTTTAGTGTTCATGTAGTTTCTACCTGAGTTCGAGATAGAAGGATTGTTAAACGAGGCGAGGAGATTGAGCAAGCGAGGAAGGAGAAATTAGCGGGTCGTTGAGTTTCTCTGCGTCTCAGCGTTCTTTGCGTCTCGGCGTTGAAAGGTGGTCCAGCTTAACGAAAGTAGTTTCAACGCAGAGAAGCAGAGGACGCTGAGACGCAGAGAAAATCAGGGGCGGCCAGAACGACCGCCCCGAAATAGACTAGCTTTTCTTTTTCTTTTTGGGCGTCGCTTTCGGAGCGACTTTTTTAGCTGTCGCGGGCTTCTTTTCTTTGACGGCGCTCGCGTCGGTGGCAACAGCCGGCTCCGGTGTAATGGTCCTGCTTTGTTGTTCGGTTGCTGAAGCTACTGCAGCAGTGCGGACTGGTTCGGGACTAAGTAGTGCATCCCAACGATAGCGCGGTTGTTCTTTAGTTTCACCCAGTCGCTTCAGGATCATGTTGGCAACGGCTTCGGTGATCCACTGATGATAAAACTCGCCTACGGAAGCAAGTTCAGCATCAGGCGCTGGATTCATGAAGTCGATGGCATAAGGAATACCGTCTTTGATGGCAAACTCGACAGTGTTGATGTCGTAACCGAGTGCCGTGCAGAGTGTGCGCACATCATTTCTAACGCGTTCCGCCAATTTCGGTTCGAGATAATCCGGATTATGTACGTACTGCTCGCCCGAGAGGTAAGGCTTGCGCGGATCGTACGCCATGATCATGACTTCTTCCTGGCCCACACAATAACAACGGACAAACTGATCGAAGTCGACACCTTCCTGCAACGTCATGCACAGCGTGCCCGACTTGTCGTACTCGGTCCAGAGTTCTTCGAGTGAGTTGATCTTGGAAACGTTCTTCCAGCCGCCACCATCGAATGGTTTCAAGAATGCCGGTACACCGACGTAGTCGATGATGCCTTGCCAGTCAATCGGATACTCGAGATTACGAAGACTCTCGCTGACGATTCCCTCGATGTAATCCTTCTGCGGAAGTAAAACTGTTTTGGGAATTGCTACTCCGAGTTTACGGCCGAGTGAGTAGTTGAAGAACTTATCGTCTGCCGACCACCAGAATGGATTGTTGACGATGATCGTTCCTTCGAGCGCCATTCGTTTGAGGGTGGCGCGATAGAACGGCACTTCGTGTGAAATGCGATCGATGACAAGGTCATACCTGGGTGGATTGTCGTATTGAACGCCACCGAGTTTGATATATTCGGCCTCAACTAATCCGTTGCCACGCTCGTGCAAAAGCCTGATGAGCGACTCCGGAAAAGTCTTTTCCCGGCCTACCAGAATTCCTACCCGCTTCATATATTTGAAAATGTCCTTTCCTGCAAAAACGAGCCAGAAAACAGCTCAACAAGCCAAGCGTGAACAGCACATCGCAACGAAGACCGGCTTGGCGAAAACGAAGCAAAATACCCGCGGGTCACCAGCATTGTCAAACACAACGAAGGGTGCAAACTTTGCGGCTCCGCGTTCCCGGCGTCTCGGCGTTAAAAATTGAGATACGACCTGTCGCCTCTAATTTTAACGCAGAGACGCAAAGGATGTAGAGACGCTGAGGCCCAGATTCCGTTTAACGGGAACGGTGATAGGCATCCGTCATGTGCTCAGTCAGCATCCATGTCGTGGTAGGGCGAGGTTGCGCGGAATTTGCTCGGTGGTGTGTTACAATCCGCCCTTTATTAACCGCTTTCCCCATTTTATCGTCGCTTCGTGACGGCCGACCAGAATCCAAGGAGAGTTTATTTGATTCGTCTATTTTCAGCCCTTGTAATCTTCTGTGCGCTTATTGTCCTCCCGGCATCGACCTCCAGTGCCCGATCGTTGGCTGACGACAAAACCTACACGGTAGAACAAATTGTAGAGTCAGTAATTCTTGTTTATGGAACCCGGCCTCGCCTGGAACAGATCCGGCACAACGGAGTTGAGCACGGAAAGATAACGCGCTTTTCGGCAGATGGTACGTCCGAAGAGGCCAATTACGATCGGCGCTTTATTCGTGGCGAGAGCATGGAAAAAGACAAGATCCGGCTCGACCAGAAACTGCCGTCGATGGAGTATTCGCTCATCTATGGTGGTGGAAAGCTCTGGGGTTTGATCAACGGAGCTGCGTTTACGCCACGCCAGGATGCTGCCTCGAATTTCCTCTCGCAACACTTGCACAGTATCGACTCGCTACTTCGTTACAAAGAGTGTGGTTCGACCATCACGCTGATTGGTAAGGAACAGCAAAAGGGACTTGATCTTTACGTTGTGGAGTTAGTTGATAAAGAGAAACGGAAGACTCGTTTCTACATCAGCACGCGCACGTTGAGAGTTTTGTGGCTTGAGTATGAAGATGCTCCTAGTAATGGAGGATCGACGCCGGTCAAGTACACGCGAAGGTTCCTTGATTATCGCGCCGCCCAGCAGACGCTGGTGCCGTTCCATGTAATTTTGTTGGAAGACGGGAAACAGACGCAGGACGTTCAGGTGTTGACAATGACGTATGGCGCGAAGGTCGACGAGTCGATCTTTAATAGTCCCGAAGCATAAGATATTAATACCACCGACGGGAGTCGGTGGATGTTTTCAAATCCAACATAAAGCGCCATTCCCAATTTTATTGAATTCCACTGCCGTCGCTGGGATTCTGTCTTTGAATCATTCTTCCCTGTAAACAAACGCTCTCCTTTTGGGAACCTCTCCCGCAACTGTGCGTGTATCACTGCGGGCGGTAAGCCGCGTGGGTATAATCTTGGCGGCAGATCGTCCAGTATGAGCCCACGAGGATCTTTCTAAGCTCGGTATTGAAAGCAACCCTCGAACAGCGAGCGACTCTCGAAACAGGAAACAGTTTTGAGCCAGATAGCGAGCCTGCCTGCCCAAATGAATACGCTGACGACCATCGATGAGGTGGGCTTTGCCCACGCTTTGCAACCGGAGCCTCTGGAGGACACCACTTCAGATCATGCCCTGTTGGAAGCGACTCGCACTGGCGATCAAGACGCATTCGCCGAGTTAGTCAGCAGGTATCGAAACCAGATTACGAGTTATATCTACCGGATGACGAACGATTACGACGGAGCAGTTGATTTGGCCCAGGAGACTTTCGTCAGAGTTTACCGGGCGGCTGATCGTTATCAACGAAGCTATGCGTTCTCGACCTATATTTATCGCATCGCGACCAACCTGGCGATCAGTGAGTTACGTAAACGCAAACGCCGAAAGTTAGTTTCACTGACCGGCTTTTTTCAATCGTCAGATGGAGGCGAACCAGTGGAGTTTAATCCGCCGGATGAACGCCCGCTGCAGGACAAAGAACTGGTGGATGTTGAGCGACGAAATGCAGTGCAACGAGCAATCAGCACACTGCCGGAAAAGTATCGAGCGCCTTTGATCCTTAGAGACGTAGACGGACGAAGCTACGACGAAATCGCAAAGATACTCGAGACGAGCGAGGGCACAGTCAAGTCGCGAATCAGCCGGGCGAGAGGTTTTCTGCGCGAGAAGATGACGGCATATCTATAGTGAGTAAGCTTATGAGTGATTTAAATTGCAAAACGGTTCAACGCGAACTCGATGAGATGAGGTTGGGTGACGAGCAAAGTGTTCAGGTCACCAAACATCTTCGTCAATGCAATGAGTGCCGGGAGTTTGTAGAGAAGCAGACGAAGCTGCGGCAGTTGGTTGGAAGTTTGGGTACGGTTGCAGCGCCGGCAGATTTTGATTTTCGACTGCGCGCCCGGTTGGCACACGAAAATGCGAATGCCGGTTTTCACCTTAGTGGTTTATTGAACTTTGGTCAGCGTGGCCTCCTCGTGGCAACTGCGTTGGTGTTGCTGGTGGCAGCGATCGTCTCAGTGCGTTATCTGACGAATCGAAATACAAACGCCCCGGCTGTGGCGACCACAAATACTGTGGCGCCCACGAATGAGGTAAAACAAACCGGGTCGGCTGCGATGCCAAAACCTTCCGAAGAGGTGATCACACCTAAGCGTAACGAAGAGGTTGCGGTAAATGATCAGGTGACAAAGGAGACTTCGGCAAGACGCGTTGTCGTTAATAAATCGAGAGTGAAGCCGCCGTTATCGACAGCGGAATTTAGCAGTGAGAGAGCGCCAGTGGTGGGCCAGCAAACGATGGGTAGTGAGCCGGTTTTTCCGATTGATGCGTCGCAGCAGTCACTGCGGTTCTCGCTTTTTGATGGCCGAGGAAATTCGAAGACGATTTCAGTTCCGTCGGTGAGTTTTGGATCGCAAAAACTTGTACCTACGACGACGTCTTATTCGCCAAAGGGAGCTTGGTAAGTGAGGCTGGAATAGTGCTTCGAGGAGAAATGCAGTTAGATAATTAAGTGCAGTTAGGAAGGGTGGTTTACCCCCGCTCTTTCAGTAACAAGCAACCGGACTTATTTTGAAGAGCGGGGGTAAACCTTCCCAACTGCACTTAATCAAGTTTACTGCACTACTTCAGGCACTTTTTAACAGCACTATTTGAGTTTCTTTTTTGACTTCGAAAGCAGCTATGTTTTTCAGCAGTTTCATTCGAACAGCTATTACGTTGACGCTACTCTCGATCGGTGTGGTTGCGCAGGTTCCGCCGGCTCAACCACCAAAGAGCGCGCGTCCTGTACCTTCGAATGAGCCGCGTACTGCCACGCCACAGGTCGTCACCATCGTCCATCGCCTCAATGGCTTAAAGATGTTTCGTCTTCTGCGTCGTTCGCAAGAACAAGTTGGCGCCATCTCCGGTCTTGATGAAGCATTCAACCTTACCGACGACGTTCATACCAACATCATTGCTGGTCTGGCTTTAGAAGATGGAAAAACTATCGTCGCTTGGTTGCCGGATGCCGATCTTGAATTTGGACCAGCGGTGATTTCACCAATGCCGCCGCAGCCGCCGATCGCACCAGCTCCTCGTCCTCCAACTCCGGCGCCACAACTCGGAAACATCGAAATAGAAAAGTTTGTCTTTCGCGGAGGAATGTTTGGCGCTCCCGACCTAACCGTGATTGGACCAGATGGTCAACGGATGGGAGCCCGGTATGTCGGGCTTGACGGCGCGACTGGCTTGTCGATTCTGCAACTCGCAGACGGGAATCTTAAGGTGAGCGCAGCGGTCGATGTTAAAGCCGTCGGCGAAGGAGACAACATTCGGTTGATCAATCCGCAGCCCGCCGAAAATTCCGGTTTGGTTGCGAGTGGAAATGTTCTGGTGCGAATGGGAGCAACCCTAAGCACTCTTCAATCGATTAATCGCGCTCCCGCCGGATCCATTGCCCGCTTCAAAGTGAAATCGGCACGACTGTCGTTAACTAACATAGGGGGCGTGGCAGTAAATGAAGCCGGTGAAACAGTGGGAATCGTAGATAGTATCGACGGTCTGGAAGCGACAGTCCTGCCGGCAGCGTTAATTCAACGTGCGGCGCAGCGAGTGTTGGCGAAGATGGCGAGTGTTCCGCGTCCCTGGCTCGGAGTGCAAGGCGAGGCAGTGTCGCGTCTTAATTGGGACCAATTCAGGATCTCCGGTTGGAAATGGGAACGGGCCACACCGTTACTGGAACGTCATCAGGGAATATTGTTGACATCGATTGCTCCGGGTAGTCCGGCCGCCGGGGCGTCGCTGCGTGCTGGTGACGTTATTCTGAAGGTCAACAATGAAGAGGTCCATAACGGCGATGAGTTTTCCTGGATGCTTGACGAAGCCGGGCCAAGCAATTCGATAACGATCACCTTTGCCAGACCGGATCAACTTAAGGAGGAAGCCGTGAATGTGGAGCTGAGCGGCGTCCTGAATCCGAATCAGGCATTTGGCCAGACTGCAAATCCTGCGCTATCGGGCACACTCATCGGACAGGGAATTGAAACAGTTGCCATTAAACCGCTGGTTGCTGCACAACTCGGTGCGGCCCCGGGTTTACTCGTCGTTTATGTAGATCCAACCAGCGTTGCCTTTCAAAGTGGTCTCCGTCCTGGGGATGTGATCGAATCTATTGACGACAAACCAGTCGCTCTCGTTGTCAATGGGATTTCGCCTGCGGCGACTGTAGGAGCGAAGTCAAAATTCGCAGTGGTGCGAAAAAAGCAAAAGATCGTGATCAAGCTCGAGAACTAAATGCGGAAATGCGGAATTAAAAGTGCGGAGATGCGGTGATTGCGGAGAGTGGGCGAGTTCAAGAACTTGTTATTGGCTTTGCCCTTTGTTGTGAGGAAAGGCTCGGCTTTTCCGTTAGGGCTTCATTAAGGATTTAGGCTCCGCCTCCATTTCGCCGGGAAGAAGCGCGCGGCCGCAATTTAAAAGAACTTCAGTACGAAAAGGCAGAGCCACTCCTCACAACAGGTGGTAGAGCCAAACTGAATAATCACGTTCTCGAATTTCCGCAATTCCGCAATTCGCGATTCTTCCTCCCTCCGTGTTATCTTTTGGCCTC
Source organism: Pyrinomonadaceae bacterium (assembly GCA_036518995.1). Lineage (GTDB taxonomy): Bacteria > Acidobacteriota > Blastocatellia > Pyrinomonadales > Pyrinomonadaceae > PSRF01. The sequence goes on from DATDMC010000122.1 coordinate 119,259, forward strand.
ACAAACCAGACAAAGGACAATCACACGCGCTTATGTTCCCCGAAGCAGTCGCTCGTTATCACGATCTACTTGCTGATAAAAAACTCGCTGACGATTCACTGGCGATTCTTGACGATGGACTGGAAAAGGCCAAACTGATTTTTGGTGGTCGCCGGCTTTCGCCTTATCTCCGTCCTCATTTCGTTTCAGAGACGGACTTCGCACGCATCACCAACGTCTGCGAAACTGTCTGGTCTGCGATTCAAAAAGTTAAAGACGCCGCGATTGTCGACAGCACGATCGTCGACGATCTTGGCATCACTGAAATCGAGCGAGATCTCGTCGCGATCGATCCCGGTTATAAAGCCGTATCACCAACGTCACGTCTCGACTCATTTCTCACGGCGAATGCATATAGCTTTGTGGAATTGAACGGTGAGAGTCCAGCCGGAATTGCTTATGCTGACGCGGCCTACGACATCTTTTCGTCGCTTCCGGCGATGCAGAAATTTTCAGAAGACTACAACCTGCGACCGCTGTATGGCCGACGGTTCATGCTCGACGTCCTGATCGATTCATACACAGAGTTTCTCGGCAAAACTCCGGAGCGTCCGCCGCACATTGGAATTATCGATCTGGCAGATGTACCGACGGTCAAGGAGTTTGAGCTCTTCCGCGATTACTTCGAACAGTCTGGTTATCCATCAATCATCTGTACGCCGCAACAACTCGAATTTGATGGAAAGAAACTGAGCTACAACGGCTTCGAGATCGACATCGTTTACAAGCGACTACTCGTTAACGAATACCTGCCCATTATCGAAGAATATCCGGCGCTGATGAATGCTTACCGGGCCGGCGCGATCTGCATGGTCAATAGTTTTCGCTCGAAGCTGATCCACAAGAAAGCCTTGTTTGCAGTGCTCACTGACAACAGGCGTGCGCAGCTTTTTTCTGCAACTGAACGCGAGGCCATTCAGGCGCATGTGCCCTGGACGCGAGTTGTTCGTGCTGAAAAGACTGACTACAAGGGTAGTGAAGTCGATTTGTTGGAATATATTCGCGCCAACAATAGTCGCTTGGTTCTTAAGCCAAATGACGACTACGGTGGTCACGGAATCACGATCGGTTGGAACGCGAATGAGTCCGAGTGGAACGCGGCGCTCGATAACGCCCTGAAAGATGGTGATTATCTGGTGCAGGAGCGCGTGCCGACTGCGCGCGAGACATTTCCGGCATTGACTGCCGATGGCCAAATGGAGTTTGAGGAACAACTGGTCGATCTCGATCCGTTGTTGTTCAATGGCAAAGTTGGGTCGGCCTTTACGCGGCTGTCATCAACAGAGTTGGCCAATGTTAGTTCGGGCGGCGGAATGGTTCCGACCTATATCATCAGCAAAAAGTAGCCAAAAACGGTTACAATCCTGGATCTATCGGGTAGCGATGTTTGAGTTTAGCCAGCCATTTAAATGGCTGGAAATGAAGCGAAAATATTTGCGTCGCGTAGCGACGCATGAATTACGCGGCGGGTCGTCAGGCGTCGCTAACGCGACGCGGATCGTTTCGGCGGCGGTACCAGCCGTTAAAACGGCTGGCTAAAGTCAGGCGTCGCTACGCGACGACATCTTCAAATTGTGATTTTGCATATCTGATTCAGGAGCATATCTCGTGGCCGATGATACACAGCAAGCTGGTGACCCTCATGAAGAGCGCCGTGCTTATGATCGCTCGCGACTAATCGTAGACGTGTTCTTTGACGGCAACGATGCCACCGGTGTAGCCAGCACCAAAGACATTAGTCTCGGCGGTTTTTATATGAACACTCAAGCCGTGATCCCCGAAGGATCATTGCTGCTGGTCCGCATTCCGTTTGGTCCAGGTAAACAGGTTGTGTCTAACGCCGAAGTGGTCTACAGCAACGCCGGGCGTGGCGTTGGCGTTCGCTTTCAGGGATTGTCTGAAGAAGCCCAGACACTACTGGAAAAGGAACTCGCCATCGATTCTTGATGACACCGGAAAAACTTTTGACCTGGTCTGACTTAGTTCCCGAAGCGCATGAACTGTTGAAAGGGAGACTGGCCGGTTTGTGGGGCGCTGCGACTGACGCAGCAGCTTTCGATTCGTGGTCGATCGATAAGCAGCAAGCTTTGCTATTGTTGTTGCGGCGCACGCGCGATAAAGATCTTTGGCGGTTCGTCAGGAAAGTCAACAACATATACGGTGAGGGCGGGGTGGGCTTGCAATTCGATGCGTGGCCGATGATTTTGTCGACGCTGGAAAAGCGATCAGACTTCACTCGTCGCCTTGCTAATCACAAAGACACTTCCGGCGGCTTCTACGAAAAAGGACGGGAAATGGCCGTCTTGCACTTTCTTTATCAGGACGGCGAGCCGCGAGTTTGGTATGTACACTTTGATCTTTACAGTCCGGTGTATAGTCCACAATCAGCTTTGAAGCATTTACGACACGAGTTTATCGGAAAGCTGACACCGGATTGGCGGATGATAGCGGAGGTCTTGAATAGCTGAGTTCCGCGAGGCACGATAGGTATTAAACGGTCTGGGTTTCAATTTGGGTGGTTTTAGGAAAGGCACAAATGTTCGATCAATTCACACTGGGCATCGAAGAAGAATTTCAAATCGTTGATCCGCACTCACGCGAGTTGCGATCACACGTCGCCGAAATACTCGAAGAAGGCAAGATGTTGCTGGGCGAACAGATCAAGCCGGAAATGATCCAGTCGATGGTTGAAGTGGGTACGGGCATTTGCAAAAACATTCAGGAGGCCCGCACTGACATCACGCGCTTGCGCAGCATCATTTCAGGTTTGGCGAGAAAGAACGGCCTGGCAATTGTCGCAGCCTCCACCCATCCGATTTCACGTTGGCAGGACCAGAAGATTTTTGACGACGAAAGATACGAACTGCTGATCCAGGAACTTCAGACAGTCGCGCGTTCGCTGTTGATCTTCGGCCTGCACGTCCACGTCGGGATGGCCGATCGTGAACGCGCTATCCACGTCATGAACGCAGCCCGTTACTTTCTGCCGCACGTGCTGGCGCTCTCGACTTCATCTCCGTTTTGGATGGGTCATAACACGGGTTTGAAGTCGTATCGAACTGAAGTCTTCAAACAGTTTCCGCGTACCGACATCCCCGATCATTTTGATTCCTATAGTAATTTTCAACGCTACGTCGATCTGTTGGTTAAGACGGGATGTATTAATGACGGCAAGAAGATCTGGTGGGACATCCGGCCGCATCCATACTTTCCCACGCTCGAATTTCGCATTTGCGATATTCCCACTCGCGTAGACGACACGATTGCGATCGCCGCACTATTTCAGGCTATCGTGGCGAAGTTGAATAGCCTGATAGATAAGAACCTGGGTTTTCGCCTTTACCGGCGCATGCTGATTCAGGAAAACAAATGGCGGGCGGTCCGTTATGGTCTGGATGGCAAGTTGATCGATTTTGGTAAGCAAACGGAAATTCCAGTTCGTTCCCTCGTGCTCGAGTTACTGGAGTTTGTGGATGACGTTGTTGATGAACTTGGTTCGAGAAAAGAGATCGAGCATGTGCACACGATTCTGGAACGGGGCACTTCCGCCGATCGCCAGTTAGAGGTCTACAAAGAGACCAACGATCTGAAAGCGGTTGTTGACGATTTGATGAAGATGACGTTGGAGAACGTTCCGGTGACTACCGACTTCACTGTGCCGAACCCGCTACCTTCAGCGTCGACGATTGCGAAGTAGTCTTTCTCTGCGTCTCTGTGCGATCTCCGTGTCTCTGTGTTAAAGCTGTCGTTCGCTAAAATGAAGTCTATTTCAACACAGAAACGCGGAGACGCATAGAAGTTAGCTTTTAGTGCGTTTCGCGAGGTAGTGTTGCCACAGCATGCGCGCGGCGACTGCTCGTAGTGGGCGCCAGCGCTCGGCCAGCTCTTCAAGTTGCTCTGGTGTGGGACGCTGCTTAAGTCCCAACAACTCCTGAGCTGCAACTGCTAACGCGAGATCTCCTGCCGGCCAAATATCTGCTCGCCTCATCGCCATCAACAGGTACACATCCGCACTCCACAATCCAATTCCTTTAACCTGCATTAGCGCTGCCCGCGCTTCGAGATCGCCGAGTTTCGCCAGCTTTGTCAGGTCCAGCTCGCCGGAGGTAAGTAGCATCGCCAGATGGACCAGGTACGCGGATTTTTGTCGAGTCACGCCCAGACTGCGCAAGTACATCTCGCCCCGACTCACAAACTGGTCTGGCGCAAATGGCTGAATCGCGGCATTGAGCCGATCAAACATCGCCTTGCCGCTTTTCAGTGAGACCTGTTGTTCGAGGATGATATGGACGAGCGTAGGGAACCCGGCGTTTCGTTTCCAGAAAGGAGGGTTTCCATGCGTGGTAAAAATGGAGGCGAGTGTTTGGTCGCGTGAGGCGAGTTCACGCGCAGCCGTCGCGAGAGCTTTCGTTGTCAGAATCTGGGGACGAGACGATTGCAATTAACTGAGGGCCAGATTCAAAAAGTTTTCGAACAACAATCGACCGTCACGAGAATCGTTTGGATGCTGCCAACGAGTGCGACTCTTGTTCCAGTCTTCAAACGACTTCTCCAGATGAAATTGGACCGTGTAGATCAACTGACCGTCAGTCCGCTTCACCATCATTTGATTACGACACAGATACGAAGTCGCCAGTAAGGAAAATCCCTCCGGTATGCGATCGAGTTGTAGTCCGTGATTTTGCCAAACGTGGAGAATGCGAGCGCTCTTCGATGCGCCCGGAACGACGTCATCATCGACCGTATTGATTTCCGCAAAGATTGGATCCGTCGGATCAATTATGCGGATGAACCGGTATTGATACTCCTGCGGCCGTGCGTCGCGTTGTTCGTGCTGTTCGAGCTTGTCCAGCGTGACGACTTTAGCTCCAAAGCTGAGGCCCACGAGTTGGTGTCCGCCGCAGATCGCGAGCACGGGAATTTTTGTCTGCCTGATGAACCTGGCAAAGTTGTCGAGCATCGATTGCTGGTAATAATCGAAGTCGCGCAACGTTCCACTCAAAACGATTGCCTGCGGGCTGAAACTGGCGGCTGCTTCGGTCACATCGGCCAGATGAGCAACTTCAGTGGTTGGATTTTTTACCAGCCGCGAGATGTTGGTCAGAATGTTCTCGATCGCCATTCCGGCAATCATTCGTTCGCGTCTTAGTTGACTCGAAGCCGAAGCGCCCCATTCGCGGACAGCCACGGGTGAAATATCGCGTTCATCACGCAGCAGATTGTCCACAACCAATACACGAGCGTCTTCGATACGCTTTTCGATTGGTTCGTAGCGGCAGTAGGGCTGCTGATTATAAGGAAACGGAAGGCCACTAACTTCCGCGGGAGTGTAGTTAATGGTGGCAACATTGATTAAGTCCTGAGTCATTTATTCTGGTAAATGTCCAATCGGTATCAGAATCAACTTCTCTGTTTCGTACTCTGCTTGAACTCCGGGATTCGCGTTCCAGCGCCCGCAGCCAGGATCTCTGCGCGAATAGTAGCAAACAGAAGGCCACGAAGCCGAGTCTTCTGTTTGCCACCTTTTTCTTTGGTGGCTTCGTCAACCAGCAAAAGCATGCGAAACCATGAGGATTCGAGTTCGTCGGCCAGCCGCGAAATTTTGGTTATGTCGTAAGGGACGGCCACATCATCGCAGCCAGCCCGCCCAAAAATCGACAAATATCTGGCAGTGGCAAGATCCGGACACATTAGCCGCCGCTTGCCTATTTTCAATTCAACGCCGAGCAGGGTGTGTTGAATTGCCACTTTGCCGCCGGGCTTCAATTTTTCGAAGTGATAAGACCTGGTGCGTATTTTCAGCACTCGCTCGCGATAGATCGTTGGCAGCCACGACTCACCAAGCTCTGTCTCGATTTGTTTCGCAAGCTCTTCAACTGCCACTTGAAATACTTTTAACGATCATTTGCAAAGTCACCACTTTAGTGACGATGAGGTAAGTACCGTAACGCGGTAGCGTCGGTCAACTTGCTTTTCGTGAACCTAAGTCTATTAGCCACCCGACGCGACCGCGTTACGGTACCGACCTCATCGCGACTGAGAGGCTCTACTTAAGACTAGTCGTAAATGTTTGGCCTTCAATTCTTGTTTGGAGTGCGTTGATGATGCGGCCCGGGAATAGACCGAGATAAAGTACGCCAAGGATTGTAAGCACGAGAGCAACGGCGGCGCTCGCCGGAATCTGCGGCGCACTCCAGGGGGCCGTCTTCTCCTTGAAGAACATCACCACTACCAGGCGCAGGTAGTAGTAAGCAGAGACCGCGGTATTAAGCACGCCGACGACGACCAGGGCGTAGTATTTCTGATTTATGGCCGCGCCGAACACCATGATCTTGCCGATGAAACCGGCCGTCAACGGCATTCCCAACAGGCTCAACATAAACAACGATAATGAAAACGCGAGCACTGGCGAGTCAAAGCCAATGCCGTTGTAGTCGTCAATATCGGTCCGGCGATCGCCGTTGCGAGCAATGATTTGGACCACAGTGAACGCGCCGATGTTCATTACTGCGTAAGTCAGTAAATAGAACATCGTGGCAATGATGGCGGCATGACGTTGGACCAGATCAGGAGCAGCGCCGGCAGCAATCATGCCGACGAGTGCATAACCCGCGTGCGCAATCGAAGAATACGCGAGCATACGCTTGACGTTGTTTTGCGTGATCGCAACAACGTTTCCAATCGTCATCGTCAAAATTGCAAGAACTGCCAGAATTGTCAGCCACGCATTGTGGACCCCAACGCCGGCATTCGAGGCGGCAACCACGAGGGGAAAGCCGAAGACGAATACGCGAATAAAAGAAGCAAACCCGGCTGCTTTTGGACCAGCGGCCATGAAGGCGGTGACTGGCGTCGGCGCGCCCTCGTAAACGTCAGGCGTCCAAACGTGAAAGGGAGCGGTGGCAATCTTGAAACCAAAGCCCACCAGCATCATCGCAGCTCCGGCAAACAGCAGACCCGGATATCGGGCCGTACCGAGACGGGCTGCGATTTCAGCGATATTGGTCGTGCCTCCGGTGCCGATCGTTGAAGTTGCTCCGTAGGTCAGCGCGATGCCGTAAAGAAGAAAAGCCGACGAAAAGGAACCGAGGATGAAGTATTTGAGTGACGACTCGTTGGAGCGAACATCAGTTCGTCTAAAACCGGCCATCACGTAAGTCGCGATTGAGAGAATTTCGAGGCCGAGGAAGATGATGACTAAGTCACCGCCCGACGCCATGAACATCATGCCAACGGTTGCGAATAACAGCAGCGCATGAAATTCACCGGCCGGCAGTCCTTCATTTTTCACCCAAACAGTCGAGACGAGAAGCGTTAAAAATGAAACGAGCAGGAAGACGAGCGTAAATCCTAAACGTAGCTCATCGAGCACAATCATGCGATTGAACGCATCGCCGACAGTGATTCCCGACGACCACAACCAGATGGTTGCGCCGGCTGCCAAAACCAGACCGAGCAAAGAAATTCCACCAGTGACCCAACGTTGTAATGGATGCGCAAACGCATCGACAAGCATAACGACGACAGCCGCAATGCAGACGATTACCTCCGGCGAGATTAAAGCCCAGTTGATAACCGGCATGATTGATTGTGCGAGAAAGAAACTCATTCGGCCTTATTCGTTGTCAGTGCTGATTTTTGTTCTGCGGTAGTCACGGTATAAGAGCCGCCCGCTGGTTTCGTTTCGAAGCGGGCCCGGACTGCTTCCACACTTGCCTTAGAACGATCCAGAAATACCCGGGGATAGACGCCCATAAATAACATCAGGAAGAGAAGTGGAAGCAACAGACCCAGCTCACGCGCATTCAAGTCTTTCAATTTCGCATTCTCAGGATTCTTGACCTTGCCAAACAGTACACGTTGCAGCATCCAGAGCATGTAAACCGCGGCCCAGATTACGCCTGTACCTGCAAACATGGTGGCAATGTATGGTCTGCTCACGGCGTGAGACGTCCAAGTTCCGATCATGATCAGAAATTCACCCACGAACCCGTTAAGGAAGGGGAGTCCGATCGAAGACAAAGAAGCAATCACAAAGAGTGCGGCAAACCACGGCATCGGGGTCGCGAGTCCACCAAATTCGCTAATCAAACGCGTATGGCGTCGTTCATAAATGAATCCGACAAAGAGGAAAAGAGCTCCAGTTGAAACACCGTGATTTAGCATTTGATAGAGCGCGCCCTGCATTCCGAGTTCAGTAAAGGAAAACAGGCCGAGCACGACAAAGCCCATGTGGCTCACGGATGAATAAGCAACGAGTCGCTTAACGTCCGGTTGGACCATCGCGACGAGCGCGCCATAGATGATGCCAATGATTGCCAGAACGATAATGACCGGAGCAACCCGACGCGCTGTGTCGGGAAACAGGCCGAGATTAAAGCGCAATAGCCCGTACGTTCCCATCTTGAGTAATACACCGGCAAGAATCACAGAGCCGGCCGTCGGCGCTTCCGTATGCGCGTCAGGAAGCCAGGTGTGAAGCGGGAACAGCGGGACCTTGATACAAAAAGCCAATGCAAAGGCCGAGAACACCAGCAACTGCGGCCGCGGTGCAAGTGGTTCCGAAGCCATCGCCTGGAGCAGCGTTGAATAATCGAAAGTGTGATACGTGAAATACAACGCGATGATAGCAACCAGCATTAACAAGCTGCCGACTGCCGTGTAGATAAAAAACTTGATCGCGGCGTAGCTACGTCTTTCGCCACCCCAGATTCCGATCAGGAAGAACATCGGAATCAGCGTCGCTTCAAAGAAGAGATAAAAGAGCAGCAAGTCCAGCGCGACGAAGACCCCGATCATTGCCGATGCCAGGATCAGCAGGAACGAGTAGTAGGCGAGTTGTCTCTTCTTGATCGCGGTCCAACTGGAAAGAATTGCGATCGGCATGAGTAGCGTGGTCAGCAGGACCAGCCAGAGACTTATGCCATCAACTCCTACGTGGTAGCGCGTTCCGATCGAACCGATCCAAAGAATGTTCTCTTCGAATTTGAATGCCGCGGAATCGCCGCCGAGTCCGGTCAACAGCAGCAGTGAAAGACCAAAGGTAGCAACGGTTGTCACCAGGGCAATCCATTTGCAGTGGTCCTCACGGCTGTTTGGCGTGAGGCTATACAGCACCGAGGCGAGGGCGCCGATTGCCGGTAACAGAATAAGTATGGTCAGTAAGTGCGGCATAAACTAGCGTGCGTAAATCGTAAAGTACGCGGCAAAAACACCAATGAGCACAAGCGCTCCAAACAGGATGATCGCGGCATAACCGCGGACGAGTCCGCCCTGCAGTTGACGTCCGAGCCGGCCGGCCTCAGTCACAACCTCGCCGATGCCATGCAACAACCCATCGATTACACCGATGTCAAAAATTTTCCACAGCCCTTCGCGAGAAACTCCTTCGATGGGATGAATGATCGCGGCGTCGTAAATTTCGTCGACGTAGTATTTGTTTTCGAGAATGCCGGGAAGCTTGAGCAGCGGCCGTGTTTTGAAGACGAGCCAACCGATTGCAATACCGGCGAGTGCGATTAAAACAGAGGTCAGGGCCAGCAACCGTTCTGCGTTAAGTTCTGCGGCTGAGTGTGACTCATTTCGCGCTGCCGTCGGTTCAGTCGTCGGATGGATGGCAGGCGCCCCGTCTGTCTCTTGCGCAGGCGTTAATACCTCAACTTGCTTAGGTGTTTCACCGTGAGCTGCTTCGCCCGGAAACTGGGAGATCACCGGCTCGAGTGTTTGTTCGATGACGTTGACGTTCTTATCGCTAAAGAATGAACTCATCGCATAGGGAACACCGATAAAACCACCAACCGTCGAAAGGACGGCCAGCACAATCAATGGCACGGTCATGAGCCAGGGTGACTCGTGCGGCACGACCGGACCATGATGATGATCGTGATCTTCCTCTTCTTCATCGTGATGATCGTCAACTTTCTTTCCGAAGCGCTCCTCGCCCCAGAAAGTCATCACCATCATGCGCGTCATATAGATCGCCGTCAGCAGCGCGGTAAGTGCGCCAATGGCCCAAAGGATTTTGCCAAAGCCACCGGGAAGAGTCGCACTCCATGTTTGCCAGAGAATCTCGTCCTTGGAGAAAAAGCCAGCGAAAATCGGAATACCGCAAATTGCCAACCAACCGGTACACATCGTGATCCACGTTATTGGCATGTACTTCCTGAGGTTTCCCATCTTCCGCATGTCCTGCTCGTGGTGCATGCCGTGAATGACCGAGCCGGAACCGAGGAAAAGGAGCGCCTTGAAGAATGCGTGCGTGATGACGTGGAAAATGGCGGCGACAAAAGCCCCGACACCGCAAGCCAGGAACATATAACCCAGTTGCGAAATTGTTGAATAAGCCAGGACTTTCTTGATGTCGTTTTGCGCGAGGCCGATGGTTGCGGCAAACAATGCGGTTGCGCCGCCTATTACCGCGACGATAAACATCGCGGTCGGTGCGTGTACAAAGATCGACGAACAACGAACGACCATGTAGACGCCGGCGGTGACCATCGTGGCCGCGTGGATCAGGGCTGAAACCGGAGTTGGACCAGCCATCGCGTCCGGCAGCCAGACATACAATGGAATCTGTGCGCTTTTGCCGGCGGCGCCGATGAAAAGCAGGATGGCGATCGATGTCGCGCCACCAGCGAAGAGTGCGCCGATGGTAAATGCCTCGGGCGAACCCAGATGGGCAAAATATTCAAACGCGCTATGAACGACGCCGTTCGAAGTTGTCTTCGTAAAGAAGCTGACCGATCCAGTCGTCAGGAACGTCAGCATGATGCCCATCACAAAACCCCAGTCACCAATACGGTTAGTGATGAAGGCTTTCTTGGCTGCGTCACCCGCTTCTTTCTTTTCGAAGTAATAGCCGATGAGCAGATAGGAGCAGAGACCAACACCTTCCCAACCGACGAACATGAGCAGGAAGTTGTCGCCGAGAATCAGCGTCAACATCGCAAACATGAACAGGTTGAGGTAAGCAAAGAAGCGATAGAAGCCTTCCTCACCGTGCATGTAACCAACCGCAAAAACGTGAATCAGCAAACCAACAAAGGTGATGAAGAGCGCGTAAGTTCCGCTTAGTCGATCCATGCCGAGCGCGAAGTCGGCGCGGAAGTTACCAACCAGCAACCATGTCCAGATGTGATTAAGAACGGGTACTTCGGTGCGGAGGGCGCCCTGGGGATTCAAGGCGCAGTAGAAAGCGACGATGGTGGAGATGGCGACTGAGCCACAGGCCACGATGCCAATGAACCGTTCATCGCGTACACGACGCCCGATGAACCAATTGATGGCTGCGCCCACCAGCGGCGCAAAAATGATCAAACTTAAAAGGTTGGTCTGCATAACCCTTTTCGAAGTTCAAGCTCGATGTCCAAAGTTCAAAGTCCAATGTCCAGAACTCGAAACTCGAAACTTAAAACTCGAAACTCAAAACTCGAAACTCAAAACTTTTACAACTTCAGAATGCTCGCATCGTCCACATCCAGCGACTCACGATTACGAAAGATCGCGATGATGATGCCTAATCCGACTGCCGCTTCAGCCGCGGCCACAGTCATGACAATAAAAACGAATAACTGTCCAGTGACGTCCTGAAAGAAACTCGCAAACGCAACGAACGTCAGGTTCACGGCGTTGAGCATCAGTTCAATGCACATGAACATCGCAATGACGTTTCGTTTGATGACGACACCGATAACACCAATCGTGAACAAGAGTCCCGACAACGCGAGATACCATGAAAGTTGCGGTTCCATTTATTCTCGCTCCTCGTTGCTGCGTGGTCCGGAGATCTCCAACAGGCGCGCCGCTTCGGTCGTTGTCTGTGTCTCGATTAGCCTTTGATGATCGTGAGATGCGTTCAAGTCGACATCGCTGACCGCTAACACCTGCGCACCCGGAACCACGCGTGCTTGTTCGGAAACTCCAGTGCGCCGCGCAAGCGTCATCGCGCCCACGATCGCCATCAACAACAGAATTGAAGTGATTTCAAAAGGCAACAGGTAAGAAGTAAACAAATTCGAACCTATCGAACTCGTCAATCCGATGTCGGTTTGTTGCAGCACCGGGTTGGGATTGACAGTCGAGATGAAGAAAGCAACTTCGGCGATTAGCAGTGCGGCAAGTACGACACCTGCCGGGACAAGTATCCCCATCTTGAAGTGTCGACGTTCTTCCTGTTCGACATTCAGCAACATGATGACAAAGACAACCAGCACCATGATCGCGCCCGCATAGACAACGATCTGAACGGCCGCGATAAACGGAGCAGCCAGCATCAGGTACAGGCACGCGAGCGACATGAAGACGCCGATTAGCGAGATGGCGCAGTAAAGCGGATTGCGTTGCGCGACTACATTAATCGCACAACCAATCGCGAGGCCACCGAATAGAATGAAGAGCAGAACGAGCATACGAACTGTGAAATCGTGAATCGTAAATAGTGAATCGTAAATCGTGAATGGTTAAGCGCCGGAGGTCTTACTATTAACGATTCACTATTTACGATTCACCAATTTAAATTACATTAAAAAAGATCAACGTCGCTGTCAGAAAGATATTGAACAGCGCGAGTGGTAACAAAAACTTCCAGCCAAAGTCCATGAGCTGATCAAAACGGAAGCGCGGTAACGTGCCGCGTATCCAAATATAGAAAAACAGAAAACCAAAAATCTTCAGGAGAAAAGCTATTGCGCTCACCAGGGCAAACGGAATCGAGCCGCGGGTAAAAACGAGGTCAGCAAACGGACAATTCCAGCCCCCGAGAAAAAGCGTCGTCGCCAGCATCGACACCGTAAACATGTTGATGTATTCGGCGAGAAAGAACAGCGCAAACTTCATCGCGCTATATTCAGTGTGAAATCCGGCAACGAGTTCGGTTTCAGCTTCGGGCAGGTCAAACGGTACGCGGTTCGTTTCGGCGATGGCGGCGATCAGGTAAACGACAAAGCTCAGCGGTGTGAAAAGTACCAGCCAGCCCATGCCGTGCCAGCGCGACTGCGCGTCGACCATTTTGGTTAAGTCGAGCGTGCCGGCAAGGAGAATTGGACCAATCAAACTGAGTCCGAGGGCAAGTTCGTAAGAGATCATCTGCGCTGATGAACGCAGGCCACCCATCAGGCTGTATTTGTTGTTCGACGACCAGCCAGCAAGCGCGATTCCGTAAACACCAACCGAAGTCACACCAAGCACGTAAAGAAGGCCAACATCAAAATTCGCGACTACGAGTGGAATCTGTTGCGGCAGATAATGACCAATCCACGGCAAGCGGGTGAGGAAGGGAACCGACATTTCCGGCCCGAACGGATAGACGATCATCGTCATCAACGCAGCCATCGTGGCGATCACGGGCGCCAGGAAATAGATGAAGCGCGTTGATTTGTCAGGAACAATATCTTCCTTAAGAATGAACTTCAGCAGGTCCGCGAAGGGCTGCAGCACCCCGCCGTAACCGACGCGATTTGGACCAAGCCGGCCCTGGATTAGACCGAGCACACGACGTTCCGCCAACACCGTGTAAGCCACAATCATCAGTACGACTGTGAACACCACCGTGATGGCGACGAACTTAAGAACGATATCTATGATCGCTTGAAGATCCATCTGGTCTATTTAAGATTTCAGATTGCCGATTTCAGATTGGACTTCGAATAGCGCTCAATCTGAAATCTGCAATCTGAAATCTGCAATCTCTTCAGTCTCCGCTTACGCTCGCCTTAGCAATGCTTCCGTCCACCGTTATCTGATAAAGAGGTGAGACGCGGGTTGTTTCCGGGCGCGGATTGCCGGACGCCAGTAAATGAAACTGCGGTACCTTGTCAGTCAGTCCGCCGATCTTGAACAACTCATGGCCCACGCGAATCGTTGTGTAGTTTTTCTCACCGGTATCAGGCAGATTTTCCACGCGTTGTCGCAACGCACTTAACTGCGACGCTACCGGGTCTGACGAAATCTGATGCTTCGCCTGGACCGGATTGCTCTCGTCTTTCAATACCGGATAACGCATTCCTGCATACCCGGGAATCTTTTCGCCGATCTCACGGAAAACTGAACTCGCTGACATCTGGTAACCAAAATCGAGACCTAACTCAGCCGCCAACTGCGCCGTAATCACCCAGTCCGGCTTCGACTGATGAAGCGGATCGATCGACTGTCGCACGCGTTGCACGAGGCCATCATTGTTAGTGAATGTGCCATCCTGCTCGGCGTAAGAAGCGGCAGGAAGAACGACGTCAGCATGGGCCGTCGTCTCGTTTTGAAAGAGTTCCTGAACTACGAGGAAGTCGAGTTTACTTAATGCATCCTCACGACCTTCGAGTTGCGACGGGAGAAATCCACCGGCCATATAAAGCGCCTTGATTTCGCCACCAGCAGCATCAAGCATCTGAACTGCAGCCAGGCCTGAATCCATTCCCATGTCGTGCGCGCCGACGCTGTTGTTATAAAGAGGCAGCGGATGCAAAAGTATTCGCGCGCCTTCTGGTTTAGTTAATGACGCCGTTAGCTGGGCAAGAACGGCTTGGGCATCAGCACCGATTTCACCACCAAACATCACGACCACGTCGCCGGCAGAGTTAGCAACCAGATCTCGAACAGCCGCAATCTGACTCGCTTCGATACCGGCTTTTTGTGCTGCCAATGAGTCGCTGCCCGCCTCGGCCAATGCCAGGACGATCGATTCTTCGCTGCCGGATCTTACATGCAGGAATTGCGCAGCCTGTTCAACCAGGCGGATGCGAACTGAATTGATGACCACGAGCTTCGCGCCACCATTGCGAACGGCCTGCCGAACCTGCTTGCCGGTGAATGGCTGCAACTCTTCGGGTTCGCCACCAATCAACACAATCGTTTTTGCGTGTCTGATATCGCGATGGGTCGCGAGCGGACCACCAAGATTTGCAAAGAACGATCTCAAACTAAACGCATCGGTAGTCGTGAAGTTTTCCGTGCCGACTAACTCCGTCGCAAACTTGTGCAGTACATAAAGCGATTCGTTTGTGAGTCGTGGACTACCCACTACGCCGACTGCGTTCCGACCGTGATCGTTGGCAATGGCGTCGAGCTTTCCTGCAACGTGACGAATGGCTTCATCCCACGTTGTTGGAATCAACTTCCCACCCTTCTTGTAGCGAATGAGTGGCGTGCGAATACGATCTTCGTGATTTACAAACGGATGACCAAAACGTCCTTTGACACACAGAAACTCGCCGTTAATGCCGTTCACGTAACGATCTCGCGCGACGACACGTTTCAATTCGCCACCCCGTGTTCCTAACGACATCTGGCAACCGTCAGAACAGAAGTTACACGTAGAAATTGTTTGCGAAAGTTCCCAGGGCCGAGTTTGGTGGCGATAAGTTCCATCCAGCAAAGTGCCGGTCGGACAAACTTCAATGCAGTTGCCACACTGCGAACAATCGAGCCAGCCCATGTAGGTGCCGATGACGGTGTGGGCGCCACGACCACCCGCTTCGATGGCGTCTTCACCCATCCATTCATCGCAGACGCGAGTGCAACGTTTGCAAAGAATGCAACGTTGCGGATCGTTCGCAACCATCGGTGAAAGATAACGTTCCGCGGCGTAGTTTTTCTTTTCCGTAAATCGTTCTTCAAGACCGCCCCAGTCGAACGTCATCTCCTGGAGTTCGCATTCACCACCGCGATCGCAAACGGGGCAATCGAGCGGGTGATTCGCGAGTAGAAACTCGGTCATGCCGCGCTGGGCTTTTTCGATCTCTTCGCTTTGCGTGGTCACCACCATTCCATCGGTGCAAATGATCGTGCAGGAAGTCTGCAGCTTCGGCATCTTCTCGATGCGCACGAGACACATGCGACACGAAGCCTGCAAAGCGAGATCGGAGTAGTAGCAGAAAGACGGAATGTCGAAGCCTTTGTCACGACAGACATCGATCAGCCGCGCGCCTTTCGGCACTTCGAATGCCTTGTCGTTGATGGTGATGTTGATTAGCTCAGACATGGGTGTCGTAAATCGTTAATAGTGAATCGTGAATAGTTAATGGTGAATAGGAGGCCGCTGCTCTTCGATTCACGATTTACTATTAACGATTTACTATTCGGTGTTCACTAATCTCTTTCTAAAGTCTTCTGGAAATCGTTTGATTGCTGACTGAATGGGCCACGATGCCGCGTCGCCCAGGGGGCAAAACGATTTGCCTTCGATGTTGTCGCAGAGGTCCAACATAAGTTGTGCGTCCCCCGGTCGCCCGTCGCCGTCCGCGATGCGTTTGAAAACTTTTACGAGCCAGTCAGTGCCTTCGCGACATGGCGTGCACCAGCCGCACGACTCGTGTTTGTAAAACTCAGTCAGGTTCTTGGTTGATTCGAAAACATCAACCGTTTCGTCCATCACGATGAAGCCGCCTGAACCGACACTCGATCCCGCAGCCACGAGTCCTTCGTAATCCATGCGCACATCCTTACCAATAATCTGGTCTGCACGCATGATATAAACTGATGAGCCACCAGGAATTACGGCTTTTAACTGCTTTCCATTAAGCATGCCGCCGCAGTCTTCCATGATGAACTTCTCCATGTCGTCGTAGCCCATGGGCAGCTCATAAACACCGGGTAAATTTACGTGACCGGACACGGACCAAAGTTTGGTGCCGCCACTTTTCTCGGTGCCGAGTTTTTGATAAGCCTCGCCACCCATATTAATGATGTCCGGAACGGCGGTGAGCGTCTCAACATTGTTGACGACTGTCGGAGACGAGTAGAGACCAGAGACAGCAGGGAAGGGAGGCTTCATGCGTGGATGACCACGAAAACCTTCCAACGAACTCAGCAGCGCAGTTTCTTCACCACAGATGTAAGCGCCGGCGCCTGTGTGCGTGAAGATGTCGCACGAGAAGTCAGTGCCTAAAATATTCTTGCCAACCAGACCGGCAGCGCGCGCTTCTTCAAGCGCAAGATCCATGATGTCGATCAGATATTTGTATTCGCCGCGCGTGTAGATGTAGCCGGTTTTTGAAGCCAGTGCGTAACCGGCGATCAACATGCCTTCGATCAGCATGTGTGGATCGCGTTCCATTAGATAGCGATCTTTAAAAGTGCCTGGCTCAGACTCGTCGGCGTTACAAACTACGTATTTGGCTTTCGGAGAATCCTTGGGAACAAAGCTCCATTTCATTCCGGTCGGAAATCCGGCACCGCCGCGCCCACGCAAAGCCGACTTCTTGACTTCGTTGATGACGTCGTCAGGCGACATGCCATTGAGGACCTTCTTCAACGCTTCGTACCCGCCGTTGGCCCGATAGACATCAAGCCTCTGCGAGTTGCCGAGATGGACTCGACGCAGTTGAAGTGGTTCACATCCGATGGCTTTGATCTGCATGTCTTTTATTTAAGATTTCAGATTGTAGATTTCAGATTGAAAGGTGGTCCGAGGTTCCGCCTAATCTGCAATCTTAAATCTGAAATTACTTCACGGTAGCGCGTCTAGTATCTGGTCCACTTTCTCCGGTGTCAGATCCTCGTGGTAGTCGAAGTTCAGTTGGAACATCGGGGCAGTGCCACACGAGCCCAGGCATTCGACTTCCGACAACGTAAATCTTCCGTCGGCCGTCGTCTCGCCAACTTTGATCCCAAACTTTTTCGCACAGTGTTCAGTAATCGTGCCCGCGCCTCTAATCTTGCACGACAACGTCTTACAAACCTGAATGTGATACTTACCGACTGCCTGGGTATTGATCATTGAGTAGAACGTCGCGACTTCCCAGATGTCGGTGATTCTTAAGTTGAGACGGTTCGCCAGATAGAGAACACCGGCCGGATCGAGATAGCCA
Organism: Pyrinomonadaceae bacterium; assembly: GCA_036518995.1. Taxonomy (GTDB): domain Bacteria; phylum Acidobacteriota; class Blastocatellia; order Pyrinomonadales; family Pyrinomonadaceae; genus PSRF01. The sequence goes on from DATDMC010000122.1 coordinate 137,096, forward strand.
CGCTCACGTTGCACGATGAACATAAGCGGCAGGATCGCCGACCGCGCCACCGGATACTTGGCCAGGTGACGATCAATCTCCGCTTCAACCGCCGGCGAAAACGTTGCCGGAGCAACATTAAGCTCGACAGGCTGAGACAGCGGTTGAATTTTGACTGGTGTGCTCACTGGTTAAAAGTCCAAAGTCCCAAGTCCCGAGTCCAAAGCCCAAAGCGCGCTTATCTATCTATTTCCCCTAAAACGATATCCAACGATCCAATCACAGCCACGATGTCGGCGACCATTTCGCCTTTCGCCATGTCCGGCAACGCCGACAGGTTCACAAAACTTGGACCACGGAAATGAACGCGGCTTGGCTTTGGACCACCATTTGACTTCATGTAAACGCCGAGTTCACCCTTCGACGCTTCGATCGCGTGGTAAACCTCGCCTTCAGGCACGTCAAAACCTTCAGCCACGATCAGGAAGTGGTGAATCAGCGCGTCCATGTGGGTACGCATCGCTGCTCGATCAGGCAGCACAACCTTTGGCGCATCAGCTTTGACCGGACCAGGCTTCAATCGTGATAAAGCCTGCACTGAAATCTTGTGCGACTCCTTCATTTCGCGCATGCGGACCATGTAGCGCGCCCAGACGTCGCAATCCGGTTCTGTCGGCACTTCGAAATCGTAGTTTTCATATCCGCTGTAAGGATTCGCTCTTCGTAGATCAAGCGCGACGCCGCTACCACGCAGGCATGGACCAGACAAACCCCAGTCAATCGCATCTTCAGCCGAAATATAGCCGACACCTTGCGTGCGTTTTTGGAAGATCCTGTTGCCGCTCAGCAAGGTGTGGAATTCATCAACAGCGTGCAGGAATTTATCGAGAAACTGTTTGCAACGATTCTCAAAACCCGCCGGCAGATCCATCATTAACCCGCCGATGCGGAAATAAGACGGAGTTAAGCGGCCACCTGAAGCAGCCTCGATCAGGTTCAGAATCTTTTCCCGCTCTCTGAAGCAATAAAAGAAGACCGTCATTGCTCCGATATCGAGCGCGTGCGTACCAAGCCAAACAAGATGCGATCCAATGCGTTGTAACTCACACATCAACACGCGGATAACCTGGGCGCGTTCAGGTATTTCCAGACCCAGTAGTTTTTCACCCGCCATCACATAGGCGAGGTTATTACCAAGCGGATTGAGATAATCCATCCGGTCGGTAATGACGATGCCTTGCTGATACTTCTTGTATTCAAACAGCTTCTCCATTCCCGTATGGAGATAGCCGATATCAGGCGTCGCTTTGACCACCATTTCGCCATCAAGCACCAACTCGAGCCGTAACACACCGTGCGTCGACGGATGTTGCGGCCCCATCGAGATCGTCATCTGCGTATCGAGCGGACGATCGACTACTTCGAATTGAGCGGGAACGTTTGGCGAAGTACTCATGTGTTAACCAAAATTGCAGATTTAAGATTTCAGATTGCAGATTAGAAAAGACTTGTCGCTACTTCTTTCAATCTGCAATCTGCAATCTTAAATCTTAAATTACTTCAGGCTATACGGTTCGTAGCCACGTAACGGAAAATCCTTGCGCAACGAATGACCTTGCCAGTCTTCCGGCAGGAGAATGCGCCGCAGATCGGGATGACCGTCAAAAATCACTCCGAATAGATCGTAAGTTTCGCGTTCATGCCAGTTAGCTGTGCGCCAGACACCGGTCACGCTGGCCACATGAACATTGTCTTCGTTCAGTAAAACCTTTAAACGCCAACGGTGATACTTGGTTGTAGAGAAGAGGTGATAGTTCACTTCAAAACGTGGCTCTTCTTCCACTCCGCGATCTGCGCCGCACAAATCAGCAAGAAAATCAAAACGCGTCTCCGGCCAGGTCTTTAAGAAAGAGGCGATCGCCGCGACGTGTTCACGCGGAACAATGATCGTCGTTTCGCCCAGGGCTTCCTTAACTTCAAGGACCCAGTCAGGATGTTCACGCTGGAACGCCGCCACGAGCGGTGACGGCGTCGGCTCTGAACTTTGGCTGGATTCTGAAGAAACTGCTGACTTTTCTTGCTCTGACCCCATTCCTTTATCCTGCCCAATCCCTATGAAGAACGACGACGTTCGTGTCTGGAAGCAATCGTATACGGCCGTGATTCCGGCAATGTGTTTTGTAGCGTTGTTGAACCGTCTGTTATCGGTAATGTGCCGGGTACAACCGCTTCGCGCGCCTCGGCTTCGAGAATGTCGCGCCGGTCGCGAACGCTTTCCTTCATCACCTTGTCCTGCAACATCATTACCGCGTGAATCAACATTTCCGGACGCGGCGGACAACCAGGAATGTACACATCGACCGGAACAATCTTGTCGACACCTTGTACAATTGCGTAGTTATCGAAAACGCCTCCCGAGGTCGCACAAGCTCCCATCGAGATTACCCACTTTGGTTCGGGCATCTGGTCGTAAATTCGACGAAGCACCGGCGCCATCTTACGTGAAACACGACCCGAGACGATCATCACGTCGGCCTGGCGCGGACTCGCGCGAAATACCTCGGCGCCAAAGCGGGCCAGATCGTTACGTCCTGCTGTGGCATTCATCATTTCAATCGCGCAGCACGCGAGACCGAACGTTGCCGGCCAGAGCGACGACTTACGCGCCCAATTGATCAATGAGTCGAGCCGCGTGGTCAGGACTTCCGGTAGAGCTTCTGCAATTACGTTTTCGAGTCCCATGTAAAACTAAACCTCTAGGCTGCCGTCCGCCTTCTTTGTGCTTGTCGTGCTTCCAGATCGGACAAAGCACGTGCTTCAGCTTCAGCTTCTCGTCTGGCCCGATCGCCCCAATCAAACGCGCCTTTTTTGACGACGTAAATATAGCCGGCGAGCAGAAGGACAATAAAAACCATCATCTCGGCATAAACAAATGTTCCATTGCCTGCCGCTGCGAAGCGTTTGTAAACAACTGCCCAGGGCACCAGAAAGATGACTTCTATATCGAACAGGATAAAAATCATCGCGATGAGGTAAAACTTCACCGAGAAGCGTTCGCGGGCAGAACCGACCGGGTCCTTGCCACACTCGTAAGGCATCAATTTGGTGCGGGTGCTTTTTCGTTGGCCCACAAATTGAGACAACAAGACGTTACCGACAGCGAAGCCACCGGCGACAATGAACATCAGCAGGATGGGCAGGTAATCAGAAAGGTTAAACGACATCGCAGACAAAACCTTCACCTGCCAGAGAACGATCTAGATCGTTTATGATCGTTCGTGGCGAGATCCACTCGCATACGAGATTGAGAATCATTGTACAAGCGCATGCTAGTCGAAGTGATCAAGGGTGTCAAGCAACGCTTCTGCGAGTGTTTAGAATGAAAAAAAGCTGATTGACCGTCAAAAAATCCTTATGCTAACGTGTTGAAAACACCTCACCTTTTGCGAGTCGTTTTAGATATCGAAGCGCAGGCGTCTCGCCTGCAATCGGCGCTGAGAGTGACTTGAACTTTGACAAGCAGGCGGTCCCCACTTAGATAAGTGATTACTGGATTCAATACAGATATCCAACATGATGGGGTGACCTATCATGTGCAGACGGAAGATAAAGGCGTTGATACGCCGATTATTCTTTCGCTCGTCTATGTAGGCGGGGAGATCCTCGCGAGCAAACGCGCGCCGTACAAAGACTTAATCGCTGCCGGTTTTAGTGACGAGGTTCTTTCCGAACGACTCAAACGCCAGCATCGACTGATCTGTGCCGCCATTAATTCGGGTCGTATTGAAGACCTGAAGAAAATGGGGCGTCACGATCCGGCTGGTAACACAGCGCCGCTTCGACCGATTGAAGGATTGAGAGAATCCGAAAAGGTCCAGGAACTAGTTCCTATCGTTAAAGCGGAACCGGAGCCGGTTATTGAGGCCGTTGTTGAGTCGAGTGAGTTCGAGATCGACCCGGTCCCGGTACCGGCGGCTTCGTGGACAGCGCCTCCGAAAGTTGAACCACCTACGCCAGTTGTTGAGTCGACCGAGTTCGAGATCGACCTGGTACCAACGGCTTCGTGGACACCGCCTCCTAAGGTTGAATCACCTCCGCCAGTTGTGGAGTCCGCTGAGTTTGAGATCGACCTGGTTCCGATGGCTTCGTGGACACCGCCTCCGAAGGTTGAACCGCCTCCGTCTCCAGTACAACCGCAAATCATCGTGCCGGTCGTTATCGAACAGCCTCACAATGAGGCCTATACAGTCCATGATTCGCGGGGAGTGCTGAATTCAGCAGCGGACGATGGCTTGACCATTTTCATTATGGATGAAGATGAGTTTTACTCGGGTGAATTGCTGACGATGAGAATCCTGGTGGTGAACCGGCGTCATGGTGACGAAAAACCGTTGAGTGGCGTAACGGTGTCAATCAAGGTCCTGGGGACGGCTTTTCGTCCGCAAATTTATTCGATCAAAACCGATCGGGATGGAGTGGCCGTAGTTGCGGCGCAGATTCCCAAGTTTACCTCGGGTCGTGCGGCGGTGTTGGTGCGCGTCGCTGTAAGAGACCAGTCGGCCGAACTGCGTCGCGTAATTCATCCCAACAGATAAAGGGTCAAAACAATTTGCAGGTCCAGGTAAACGGTGAGAGTTACGAATTTAGAGACGGAACAGTACTCTCAGAACTCCTCAACCAGCTAAATCTTCCTGTGCAACGAATAGCAGTCGAACTAAATCGCGAGGTGGTCAGACGTCTCGCGTGGGAGAAGACTGTTTTGCAGGAAGGCGATCGAGTCGAGATTGTTCATTTTGTTGGAGGAGGGAGAGGTTGAGTTTCGGGTTTGGAGTTTTAAGTTTAGAGTTTGGAGTTTCAAGTTTAGGGTTTCGAGTTTAGAGTTTCAAGTTGGGTGGCGAGCACCAAGCTAACTCGAAACCCGAAACTCGAAACCCGAAACTTGAAACTCTAAACTTGAAACTCTAAACTTAAAACCGTACTCCAAACTTATTCGTGTAAAGTCATCATATGTCGACAGCTATAAGCGCAAAGAATTCGGAAGACGTTTTGAGAATTGGTGAACATGCGTTCGCTTCGCGTTTGATTATCGGAACAGGGAAGTATCGCAGTTACGATGAAATGAAGCAGGCGCATTTGTCTTCCGGCGCCGAAATGGTGACCGTGGCGGTGCGCCGTGTTCCCCTTGATCGCAGCGTCGAGTCATTTTTAGACCACATCGATCCGGCTCTCAAAATTTTGCCGAACACTGCCGCGTGCTACACCGCCGAAGATGCGATTCGCACAGCTCGGCTCGCGCGCGAAGCTTTGCAGACAGATCTGTTGAAGCTTGAAGTTATTGGCGATCAGACCACGCTTTTCCCGGACAATGAGCAAACGCTTGAGGCTGCGCGGGTGTTAGTCAAAGAGGGTTTTGTTGTCCTGCCTTACTTCAATGACGATCTGATCATGGCGAAGAAACTGCTGGACGTGGGTTGTGCGGCGATTATGCCGTTGGCCGCGCCCATTGGATCGGGACTGGGAATTCAGAACCCGACAAACCTGCGCATCATGCGTGAGCAACTGTCTGACGCGACGATGATTGTAGACGCTGGTGTCGGGACCGCGAGTGACGCGGCGATTGCGATGGAACTCGGCGCCGATGCAGTGTTAATGAATACCGCGATCGCTGAAGCGAAGGATCCTGAGAAGATGGGGACGGCAATGAAGTTGGCGATCCAGGCCGGACGATTGGCGTATATTTCGGGTCGGATGGATAAAAGATTGTATGCGAGTGCGTCGAGTCCGTTGACCGGCGTGATTAAGTAGGCGCCTTCTCTGGGTCTCCGCGTTCTTTGCGTCTCGGGCGTTTAAATTCTTTTGAGTCAGTTTACGCCGAGAGTCAGTTGCTTATCTTCGGAAATTCAAAAGAATCCAAGAAAGTCTGAACAGTCTTAGCGTGGTCCACATTTTTAGGAACGACGGCAGCTATCTGAAATGTTCGATGGTCCTTCACGAAAATTTTCGAACGAATAGTTGCGCCCGGAGTCTCGCTCGTAAACTCAATTCCGGGCACCCCGCCTAAAGAAATATTCCGCGAGTTAACCAAAGTCGCCTTTAAGTTCTTGTTGAATGAATCTCGGCCTGCCGGCAATTCTTCGTCAGGACTCACCTTCATTGAAGCAGCATAGTCACCATAGTTTGCGACGTAGAGTGCGGTATCGAGTTGTGCGATGTAGGCGTGTGCGGTGAGCTTTTCATTCTGTGAAACTTGCTCGATTGGTTTGGCCGGCATCATCACGCTGAAACCAGCATCCTTCGGTTCGAGCTTGATCCAGTTGTCGGGTGATTGCGTAAAGGCGATGGACCAGGGAATCAGGAGAAGAATTATAGTTAAGAAATGCATATCGTCAGATTCGATTAGCGAGGCGCTCGTCGCATAGCGACGGATGATCGAGATGCTCGTCGCATAGCGACGAATGATTTTAGCCCGGCATTTCAATGCCGGGAAAGTATAGCGGATCATATCGCGTCGCGTAGCGACGCCTGAATGCGGCGGATGATCGATTTGATCGACTGTAATTCACGCGTCGCGGACTCGTTTATTCGACGAATCCCGGCATTAAAATGCCAGGCTAAAGTCATCCGTCGCTACGCGACGCGGAATCGTTTTGATTGCCGGTACCAGCCGTTAAAACGGCTGGCTAAAGTCAGGCGTCGCTACGCGACGCGGATTCGTTTTGATTGCCGGTACCAGCCGTTAAAACGCTGGCTAAAGTCATCCGTCGCTACGCGACCCTCGAATAGTTATAGATCGGTTTCACGCAGAGGCTCACACATTCAATAACTAACATGCTTCAACATACAAGACGCCGAGTACGGAGAGGCGCCGAGATTCAACGGAACGGTGGTGGAGTAAATCAATCACACCTCTTATAATCCGTTCATGAAGTTACAAGTCATCATTCACGAAGCTGAGGAAGGTGGCTTTTGGGCCGAGGTTCCAGAGGTTCCCGGTTGTGCAACGCAAGGAGACACCATTGAGGAACTGCTAAAGAATGTTCGTGAAGCCGTCGGTGGATGTTTGTCAGTCGAGGTGCCGTCAATATCGGCAACAAGCGAAGATCGGATCTTAGAAATAGTCGTCTAATATAGCTGCGACCTCATATCATTAATTTCTAGTTGGCCCTCACCGCTGACTTATGAAAAATATTCTGGAAAAAAATTGGGCCGAATTCTGGAACGAAACGGTTGGATTCTGCTCCGAATCAATGGCAGCCATCACATCTACGGAAAGCTGGGAAGCCAGATCCGACTTTCCGTTCCGATTCACGGTGACCAACCATTAAAGATTGGATTACTTAAATATCTGGTGAAGACGGCCAATATTTCTGACCACGAACTTAATTAACCCAACGTTGATTCGTCTCTAAGTCTCCGCATACTCAGCGTCTCTTTGTCAAAAATAAGATCACCAACTGCGTTGGTGGTATTTATGGTAAGCACAATAACACCGCTTCCTGCTCGAGCATCACACGATTGCCGAGTTCAGTGATCGACACTGTCGGATATTGGCCCTTACTCACCGCCAAACATCTGGCCGCAACTAGTGCTTCGACGTAGAGCCCCAACGTGTCCATAGACATGTCTTTTAATAGACCATATGTCGAAAGCTCGTTGAGGTGCGCATTCAGCACCACTTGCGAAGTCGAACCGCGTAGCGTCGCCGCCAGCACTCGTTTTCCAAAACGACCTTTCATTCGTTTTGCACACGCAAGAATCTTACGCACACGTAATAATTCATCGGCGTTGATCGCTCGTGGTGCGAGCTCCGATATGCTGCGTACTTCTACGGCTTCATCTTCCTGAGCTACGGCTTCATCATGAAATGATCTCGGGTGACAGTTTCCACATGTTCCACATTTGCGAGCGTGATTGCGATCGCCGAAGTAGTCGAGGATGTAGGCGCGGTAGCAATACTCGGTATAACAAAACTCGATCATCTCCCTGAGTTTTCGTCGTTCGAGATCGCCGCGGCGGAGGACATCGCTGTTGTTGATGCGAAGAGTTTTGGCTGGCGGTTCCTCGAGCATGACGATGGTCCGGCTTCGGCGGGCGCCTGATTCGGATCGATTTGGACCAACTGTGGTTCGTTCGATATGACCCGCGCGTTCTAGGAGATAAAGCGCAGAATTGACGGCCATCTCGTTCTTCTCACCAGCACGTTTGGCAATCTCGCTGGCAGACAATTCGACGCGTTTGGTTCGGGTCGCCACCAACGCGTCGTAAACACTTCTAATCAGCGCGCCGTCAGGATAGGAACCTTCGATAAAGAAGTCGTGGGTGTTTTTGTCAGCATAGTTAAAAAGAAGTAGACAGGTTGAAGGTTCGCCGTCGCGTCCGGCTCGTCCGATTTCCTGATAGTAAGCTTCGATCGATCCGGGCATTTGATAGTGGGCCACAAAGCGAATATCGCTTTTGTCGATGCCCATGCCAAACGCATTGGTCGCCACGATCATCTGCTTGCGCCCGGTCATGAAGTCCTCCTGGGCGCGCACTCGCTGACCATCGCTCATTCCCGCGTGATAAAGGACCACGCTGGCCCCTTGTTCAAGCAGCTTGCCACCAACCTGTTCGACTGCCTTGCGAGTTGAGGCGTAGATAATTCCCGACCCGTTGTGAGACCGAGCGAGTCGTTTAATCTGCGTGATCTTTTCGCGCTCACGTTGCGTGTGGACCACTTCGATGGAGAGGTTTGGCCGATCAAAGCCGCTGACAAAAGTCTGCGGCGTTTTGAGCCCGAGTTGTTGAATGATGTCCGAACGAACGTAGGGAGTAGCAGTCGCGGTTAAAGCGAGAGTGGGTGTTGAGCCTAACGATTCGATGATGTGTTTGAGCTTTAGGTAGTCAGGACGAAAGTCGTGACCCCAGGTGGAAACGCAATGGGCTTCATCGACAGCGAAGAGAGAAATGTTGATTGAACGGAGTGCATCGTTGAAGCGAGGACTGCGAAATCTTTCAGGCGCGACGTAGACGAGTTTGTACTCACCGCGACGGATGCCTTCAATGCGCGATCTTTGTTCGTTTTCGTTGATCGCACTGTTGATGAATGTGGCCGGCAGGCCGCGGGCGTGTAGTGCGTCAACCTGATCTTTCATCAACGCGATCAGTGGCGATACGACGAGCGTCGCGCCGTCGAGCATCATGGCCGGCAGTTGATAGCAGAGTGATTTCCCGCTACCGGTAGGCATAACGACCATGACGTCCTTACCGGAGAGGATAGAAGTGATGACGTCACGTTGTCCTTCGCGGAAATCTTCGAAGCCGAAGTGCTTTTTGAGTGACAGCGCCGGATCGTCAAACGTTTGCATGCAGGAGAACTGTACTACGAAGCGGCGCGAAGATGGAGCGGCAGGAGGCTGATCTTGTATTAATCGTTACAGGACACGCTCGATAATTCCCGCTTGCCCAAGTCCGAATTGGCAGACAATCAAGGAATCTCTATTTGAAGGGGGCGACCGGGACGGACGCGCTCCGACAGAAGAGCGTCCGCTGAAATTCCCGGATCTTATTTTGCCATGACCACAGACTGCGATTACAAGCAGAAGCTCTTCTGTCGGAGCGCGTCCGTCTCCGGGCGCCCCGTCAACCCACAAGTCTTTGCGAAGCTTCTGGCCTAAATTAGATCGGTCCCTATATCGCAAACTCGTTAGTGAATGGATTATATCTCACGCATACGGAGCAAGGCAGCGATGGCGAGCCGCGACAGCTTGTCGAGATTGAAATTCCTCCTTCAACGAACAATCCCAATAACCAACGCGGTTCAAACCGCTCCTGAGCAAACCTCGATTTGGCACTCTGGTTTGCACAGAAGTGAAATGCGCTGGCTGTGTTTCTGGGAGTCGGGCTGGCGGCGGTAAAGTCGGCTGCGTTGTTGGTTGAATTTGCGCAGCCGGCGTTACCTCTGAGCGCCGCGTTCGTGTTACTGGGCGCGGGTGCCGGGGCTGGTCCTTTGAAACAGTTTGCGGTGGTCCCATAACCGACGAAGTCCACAATATTTGAATCGACTGGACATGTTCCTGTTAACTGCGTTGTTGCTTTAACGAGTGCGACTTTTCCCGCCGTCGCGGCAAGATTGATTGTGCCAGTGACATCAGGTGTGGGAAGCAGAGCGCCGTTCGATCCTCCCGCCTCCTGAATCAGGAAGTACTGGCCCGGCGCAAGTGAAACTGCGCTTAAGTTCGTGACCGACCAGCTCGATGCCGTGGCGCCTGCATATTGCACTGACCAACCAGTCAAACTCACGCTTACGGTTCCGGTATTAAAGAGTTCAATAAAGTCATTGCGCAACGGCGCGCCCGAATTACCTCCGCCACCAAAGATCTGACTGATTACAACGTTCACAGTTGGCGACGGAGTTGGAGATGGACTTGGCGAAGGCGAAGGCGAAGGTTCAGGTGTCGGCGTTGCCGTCGGAGTTACACTCGGCGACGGACTTGCTGACGGGGAAGGAACAGGCGTCGGTGTCGGAGTCGCACTCGGCGACGGACTCGGCGAAGGCGAGGGAATTGGAGTCGGTGTCGGACTTGGTGACGGCAGCAAAACAGTCACCAAACTACCTACCGACCTAATGCCTCTGCCACTTGCCGTTACTTCCGAATTTCCGGACGCAATCGCTTTCGCTAAACCATTCGCATCAATTGTCAGAATCGAGGTGTTACTCGAACGCCAATTGAAGATGACGCCTTCAAGCTCTCGATTTTGATCGTCGAAGGCTTTGGCCGTGAACTGTTGTTCGGCGCCGCGCAAGATTGTGGCTATTGAAGGTGAAATTACAACGGATGCGACTGCCGGGGTTGGCAGAAAACCCTCACCATTGATTCTGGTTCCCGGACTAAATGCTCTGCCGCCAGCTTCGATCACAGACTGATGCAAAGTTAATGGTCCAATCAGATCCGGCGCTCGGGTTATTGACTGGTTGGCGTCTCCAGGTAGACCAACAGCGGAACCATAGTTAATCGCACTCACGACGTGGCCCAACGAATCGCACAGCGTAACGCTTCCGGCGCTGTTGCTTAACGACAAGCCACTTGTCGAAGCGCGAATGACTTGTGCGCCGCCAAACACTGCATTGGAAGCGTCAATCACACCGCCACCGAAGATCACGATCGCAGTTCCCGCCGGAATGACCATACCCGCCGCAAATCGATGGCGGATTGTTTCATTCGCAGCGGTACTGGATTTCGAGAGCAGTTGATAGCCGGTTAGATCGATATCGCGAGTTGTGGTGTTTACCAGTTCGACAAACTCGTCAGCCGATGAGTCGCGTGTGCCATCATGATTTGCGTCTCCGGCTGGTCCATCAGGCGGGTCGGTGAGAATTTCGTTAATCAGAATGTCACGAAGTGGACTGCCGCTTAGCGAGGTCGCGACGCTGTTTGCGTCCGCGCCGTCTGCTTTTACCGTCAGGATGACACTTCCTGCCCCACGTAGTTCAGCGGGAACTTTCACATGAATTTCATCAAGTCCCGGAAAGTTCGACGGCTGAATCGTTTCAACCGGCACTGGTTCTTCGCCGATGGTGATGTTGAGCTGAGTTGCATGTCTGACCCCAGTCGCAAACAGGGCCAGACGCAGTTCTCCAACGCTCGGATCAAACGGGCTTGCTTTGAAGGTATCAGCATTCAAAATCACGCCCTGATTTTCGACGCTGAAGATTCCAGGTGAAACGCGCGAAACGATCGCCATGGTCTTAGCCCGATATCCTTCGCTGTTAGTAACGGCTACCTCGACTGGTCCGTCGCGGAGGATAGGCGGAACCACGAAAAGCACTTCGGTTGGCGACGCATAAATGAGTCGCGCCGAAACTCCGCCAACCTGGACGGTTGTTCCATCAATCGCCAATGGTAATTCACCCTGCGCCTGTTCCGTTCGATTGCAGAGATTGTTGCCCGATAGCAGTCCGATGCTGTCAGGAGCGATGTGTGAATTGTTGAAATCTCTGGTCGCGCCGTTGGCGATTTTTACGACGCCGACGTCCGGGCGATCGGCCAGCGACGCAAGATAGATTTCTGAATTGTTTGCAAAATCTGAATCACTAACCGGACCTGAAAGCGCGCGCGAAAAATTGAAGGCGATCCGGCTGCCGTCGTAATTGAGCGATGAGACTATTTCGGCGGTTGCGTTTGCAGGTGCGTTTGTAATCTGTTCGATCTTCAACGTTGGAAGATCAATTAGATATAACTCGACGCTTCCCTCACTCGCGGTCGTCACTCGACGGCGGGTTGCAAATGCGACTCGTTTTCCATCGCCACTAATCGTGGAATTAAGAGGGACATCAGTGACGCGTGTTCCAAGTTGGGTTAGCTGTCTCGTTTGATTTTCGCGTAAGTCGAAGAGGAAAACCTGCGTTTGGTTTGGAGCAGTTTCAGCCGAATAGACGATGCGATTGCCGTCGTTGCTCACGGCTCTTCCCGCCGTTAACGACAATGCCGAAGTATCCTCAACAATCTTCCGTGTGGTCCTGAAATCGACTTCATAAACAAAAAGATCTGTTCCATTAACAAAGAAAATTCGACTGCCGTTGCCACTAAGTTTTGTTCGTAAAGGAATGTTGCTCGAAGTATCCGTTATCGCAGTTAGCGATCCAGAATCAACATTAAGTAGATAGACTTCAAAGCTGTTATGCAGAAGATTAGACGTAAAGCAGACCCGCAAACCATTGCTTGATATTGATGGCTCGAAGTTGCCGTCTGTTAGTCGTGTAGCTTCGCTTGCCGGAAGAGTGTGGGTTAGTTGTTTTACTACGAAACCATCATAAAGATAGATCTCGGAATTGCGATCTTGATTGTCACCCGTTAGATCTTCGGTTGACGCAAACGCGATCTTTTGTCCGTTGGCCGCGAGTGAAACTGAGGTCAAACGTCCATGCGCAAATTCTTCAAACCCACCAGGGCCGCTGGTCCGAAGTGCGTGAAAGGATTGACTGTCTCCAACCTCGGCGATATCTGCGGTTGATTCGAAGACGACGACACTACCGTCATCACTTAACATTGGATTGAGATTTAGTGTTTGCTCGGAAGTGTTCGTCAGTCGTTGCAGAGTTTCAGTTGAACGCGCACGAGGCGTGACGAAGACACAAACAGCGAATACGGTGAGGCCGAAACAAACGAGAGTAATGCGAAGCATGTGAAGTTGCTCCAATCGTTAAAGATTGATGATTGACGTTGGCACACTTCGGCGCCGTCGTCCTTACGTTAAATTTTGTGCCTGCCAAACGAGAAGGTGAGAACGGCTGGTCCAGAGATCAGAACGAGTAGATGAGGCCACTCGTTGCCTTCTGTTGCTGAGCGGCGGCATTGTACTCCTGTCGTTTTAAAATTCAAGAGAAAATTTTTGCAGAACTCCGCTGATAGTTATTTTGGCTCGGCCATCGGTTGTGAGGAATGGCTCTGCCTTTCCGTCGATCGTCCCTTTTGTTTGGGCTACGCCCTCACTTATGCGAACTACTTTAAATAACCCCACGATGAAAGGGCGTAGCCCAGTCACCGTGCGCTTTATGGAAAGGCATAGCCATTCCTCACAACAGGCGGCGAAGCCGAGTCGTCGCATTACACAAGCGAAGACACCTGCGTTCCAGTAAGCATTCAATGGTAATCTCTATGCAATTAATTCGAAGCGGAGCAACTGAATGAAGATTCTGGTTAGTGGAGCCAGGGGGCTGGTCGGCGAGGCGCTGATTAAAGCTCTCGTCAAAGATGGTCACAAGATTTCGAGCCTGGTGCGTCGGGCGACAAAAGGTGAATCAGAGATCGAGTGGCATCCAAACGACGGCCAACTCGACGTCACAAAACTCGAGGGCTTCGACATCGTGGTCCATCTCGCCGGTGAAAGTATTGCATCAGGTCGTTGGACCGACGAAAAGAAGAAGAAGATCGTCGATAGTCGGGTGCAGGGAACCACTCTTTTAAGTAAATCGCTCGCGAGCTTAGCTCAGCCACCAGCGACCTTTATCTGTGCGTCGGCGATTGGTTATTACGGAAATCGCGGCGATGAACTACTAACGGAACAGAGTACGCGAGGAAATGATTTTCTTTCGGAAGTTTGTGTGGAGTGGGAGAAATCTACGACTGCCGCAGAAGCGCAAGGTATTCGCACGGTCCATGCGCGCTTTGGGATCATTCTCGATAAAGATGGTGGCGCACTGAAACAGATGCTGACGCCGTTTCGCATGGGAGTCGGCGGGAAGGTTGGTGACGGCAAGCAGTGGATGAGTTGGATCGCGCTCGCGGATGTTATTAGTGGACTGGAATACGTGATTGATAAGCCGTCTGTTAAAGGCGCGGTGAACTTTGTTGCTCCTTATCCGGTGACCAATGCCGAGTTCACTAAGGTACTTGGACGAGCACTATCGCGACCAACGTTTCTTCCGGTGCCGGCGTTTGCGGCGCGTTTAGCATTTGGCGAGATGGCTGATGAGTTGTTGTTGTCGAGTGCGAAGGTCCAACCGAAGGTGCTGAGGGAACACGGTTTCGAGTTTGAATTTCCAACTTTGCAGGGTGCGTTACAGACGATACTCAAATAATAGGTTTTACTCTGCGTCCCAGCGTACTCGGCGTCTCTGTGTTGAAACTGTACTATCGCTATTTCGAACTCTAATTTTCAACACAGAGACGCAGAGAGACGCGGAGTAGAAGTTAGGCGTCGGCTTTCATCTCGAGATCGCGAAACACTTCCAGCGCGTACTTCACATTTCCAAACGGCGCAGACACTTGCACGCCCTGAATGATGTCGCGCACCTCCGCCAATGACTCGCGCGCGATCTTTAGTCCTTCATCACGCCCGGCTTCCTTACTAATCGTCGACGCATCACGCATTCGATCCATGATCGATGGCGTGACGCGCACACCCGGCACTTCGTTATGTAAAAACTCCGCGTTTCGATAAGAGACGAGGGGCCAGATTCCGGCAATCACCGGAATGCGCACGTGTTCAATTCGCTTGAGGAAATCGCGCAACTGGTTCGTATCGAATACTGGTTGCGTGATCGCATACTGCGCGCCTGCTTCGACTTTCCATTCGAAGCGCTTGATCTCTTCGTCGGGATTGATCGCTCCGGGATTCACGCCCACACCGATACAAAACGCGGTCGGTTCACCAATCGGATTATTGCCCAGATCGAGTCCATGGTTGAGTTTGTTCACCATGTTGGTTAACCCGATCGAGTCGATATCAAAAACCGCAGTCGCGTCAGGATATGGACCCATTTTCGGCGGATCACCGGTGATGATGAGAATGTTTCGAAGCCCTAACGCAGCCGCACCCAACAAGTCAGACATCATGCCCAACAAATTTCGATCGCGACAGCAATAGTGCAAAACCGACTCGATGCCGATCTGTTGTTCAACGAGGACGGCAGTTGCGAGCGCACTCATTCTCGACTGCGCGCGAGCACCATCAGGAATATTGACTCCATCGACACCTGCTGCCTTCAGAAGTTTGATCGACTCAAGTGTCTTCCGGGCATCAACTCCTTTCGGCGGCAGCACTTCAACCGAAGTTACGAATTGGCGCTGCGCGATCTTTCGGCCCCAGGCGGAGCGCTCTTCAACCGGGACGACTTGAATGTCCGGAGGTGTGATCTCGTCGACTTGGGCCGGCGCGCCGGGTGTAAAAGCGATGCGTTGCGCGCGTGGCGACGCAGCACGCACGGCGTCAGAAATCAACTTGATGTGCGCTGGAGTTGTGCCACAACAGCCGCCGATAAACTTTGCGCCTGACTGAATGAAGCGCTTGGCAAACTTTGACATGTATTCCGGTGAACACATATAGAACTGTCGACCCTGGACATCGCGTGGAAGCCCGGCATTAGGTTGGGCCGACAGTTTCTTTTTCGTTACCTCGCGCATCTTTTCGAGGCCGGTAAGAATAATTGCTGGTCCAACTCCGCAGTTGAGACCAATCACGTCGGCGCCCCATTGGTCCAGGCTTTCAGTGAAAGTTTCAGGCGTGGTGCCGAAGACTGTATTGCCATCAGTCATGATGGTCATCTGCGCGATGATCGGGAGTTCACACAGTTCTCGAATTGCCCGGATGGCCTGTTCTATTTCGGAAAGATCAGAAAAGGTTTCCAGACAGAAAAGATCAACTCCACCTTCCAGCAAAGCGACGGCCTGTGCTTTGAAGAGGTCCTTTGCTTCATCGAATGAGGTTGGACCATAGGGCTCGATTCTGACGCCGAGTGGTCCGATAGCGCCGGCCACGTACGCGCGCTCACCGGCAGCCTCGCGGGCGAGTCGGGCCGCAATAGCGTTGATCTCGTGAAGGTTAGTTTCCAGACCGTACTGCTGAAGTTTATGGGCTGTCGCGCCGAAGGTGTTGGTCTCGATTATGTCGGCGCCTGCCTTGATGTATTCGGCGTGGATCTCGCGAACGAGGTCAGGGTTGCCAAGATTTAGTTCGTCGTAACAACGGTTGATGTACACCCCTTTGGCGTAGAGCATCGTGCCCATCGCGCCGTCAAAAACGTGGATGCCATCAGTGTCGAGGAGTTCTCTGAAAGGAATCATGTGATTGCCGATTTTCGATTGCCAAATTCCGATTTGGTGTCGCCTAGCTCAGTCGTCATTCGGCAATCGGCAATCGGAAATTGACAATAAAAATGTCCCGCGCTAAACAACGCGGGACTTCAAATCGTTTGAAGTTTTTCGGGACCGTTTATAGTGCGCCCGAGCTGTTTAGCTGGTTGTTTTACGTGGCCGCAAGTCGCCTTAACTCACCACGTTTGTCAGTGAACGCTTATACGCTTCGTTCAGAGACACTGTCAAGCGAAGGGGGGGTATTGCAGATTGCAGATTGGCGTATTGAAGGCGGTGTGGTCTCGATGAGGAGATATTCTGGTTCGAGTGGCTCTTCAAACGTCAAAAACAAGCCGTAGCAAGCGCAGTTTGGAAGGGTGGTTTACCCCGCTCCCCCAAAATAGAATCCTCGATGATGACTTATTTGATGGGAAGCGGGGGTAAACCACCCTTCCAAACTGCGCTGGCTGACGTATCCTTTTTTACTTTAGGATCAATCTGTCTTGTTCTGATCGTCAGTATGACTTTTCCTAGTCAGATCGACCGGGTCGCGGACCGAAAGTATACGCAAATTCCTCAATGTTTATGCGACAGAAACTCAAATAAAGGGCAACGAGCTCAAGGTTTGGTCCATCTGAGTGGCGGCTCCCAAAACGAGCTAACCCGAGCCCCATTCGATCTGCCCGGCAGAACTTTTTTGGTGTCCAGATGGTCATCGTTGCTATGGAGATTGTGCTTAATGAAGTTGCCCCGCAATGCCCGTGCGTTCCGCTCTATCAAGTTTGCCCCTTTCGCCGTCGTCGCTCTCTTTCTTTTTACTAATCTGACGGGTGTGCTCTTTAGTCGAGCATTCGCACCCACTGCAAGCGCCAGTTCAGCCGATGAAATTTTGATTCCCGACGATATTCCGACTTCGGGTGATCGTAAGCTGGACGTGATCATTTTCCGCGCGGCTGAACACGAAGGTGTCGATCCGCGCTTTGTGCATGCAGTGATCTGGCAGGAGTCGAAGTATGACACGACTGCTCGATCACATGCGGGCGCCCAGGGATTGATGCAGTTGATGCCGGATACGGCGAAACGTTTTGGTTGTTCCGATCCGGACGATGTTCAGTCTAACGTTGAAGCAGGGACAAAATACTTGAGTTGGTTGTTGAAGCGGTTTTCAGGGAATGTGCAGTTGGCCCTGGCTGGTTACAACGCGGGTGAAGGCGCGGTTGATAAATACAACGGCGTGCCGCCTTACTCCGAAACACAAAACTACGTTCGCATAATCTCTGAACGCTACGGCAAAACGTATCACCCGGTGTTGCCACCAGCCGAAGCGATTGTCGCTTTCCATTTACAGGCAATCCAATAAACTCTCTGTGTCTCCGCGTCTCTGAGCTCTCTGTGTTAAAGATGTAGGTTCCCTTAGCGACGCCACGTTTTTAACACAGAGAGCACAGAGACGCGGAGATACAGAGAAGAAGCTTGACAGCACTCCCGTCTTTTGGCTGAATGCTCACGGTCTTCCTGTTGTAACTGTTGTACTTGTTTCTCTCCACTGAGCGAGCACTTAGTCGCTCTATTTTCGTCGACAAAGGAACTTTCTATGAGCACTGCCCGAGATGCGAGCGGGAATTCTCTTTCGGCCTCCGATCGGGGTTTCTTCGGACATCCTGCAGGTTTGTCCACATTGTTCTTCACCGAGATGTGGGAACGCTTCAGTTACTACGGCATGAGAGCAATCCTGACGCTCTACATGACCAAGACTTTCGCTGAGGGTGGACTCGGTTTCGATGAGCGCTATGCAAGCGTCATCTACGCAACCTACGTCTCCTCGGTCTGGTACCTGCCGCTACCGGGTGGTTGGCTCGCTGACAAGGTTTTTGGCGCGAAACGCGCTGTGTTGTTGGGCGCAATAATCATCGCGTCAGGCCACTATGCGATGGCCATCAACTCCAAGCCGACGTTCTTTGCGGGGCTGATACTAATAGCCTGTGGCACCGGTTTGCTCAAGCCAAATATCAGCGCGATGGTGGGCCAGTTGTATTCGGAACATGACAAACGTCGTGATGCCGGCTTTTCGATCTTCTACATGGGAATCAACCTGGGCGCGTTCCTTTCACCGATCGTGGTGGGATTTTTGGCCCAGGGCGAGTGGTTCAAGAGCAAGATGATCGGCTGGGGATTGAATCCGAATTCGAGTTGGCACTGGGGGTTTGCCGCAGCCGGAGTAGGCATGACGCTCGGCATTATTCAGTATGTACTTGGGGGTAAGAAACTCGCGACAGTCGGTCACAAACCCGAACGTGTGCCGGTGACTGCCACGATCGTACCCCAGCAATCTGTTGATTACCTGACGATAATTCTTGCCGTGGTTGGTGGTGTGGGTGGTGCGGTGCTGGGAATCACGTTTGGTGACGCGGGTCTGGTATCAGCGTTGTTTCCGTCAGTGGTCGGTTTCTTCGGCGGCTACTTAATCGGTACAACACGACTACTAAACGGTGAAGAGTTGAAACGAGTGCTCGTCATCTTCATCTTGTTTCTTTTCTCAATTCTGTTTTGGATGACTTACGAGCAAGCGGGATCGAGTCTGACTTTATTTGCCGATCGCTTGACCAGCACGACCTTATTTGGTTGGGCCTATCCCTCGAGCTGGTTCCAGTCCGTGCCGGCGATCTTTGTAATTCTGCTTGCGCCGATCATGGGCGCAATCTGGCAGGGACTTGGTTCACGCCAACCATCGAGTCCCGGGAAGTTTACGATTGGACTATTCTTCGCTGGAGTGGCGTTCGTGGTTATTGCGTTTGCGTCGATGATCAGTGGTGGCGAGCGAGTGAGTCCGATGTGGTTGGTGGTTGTTTATTTCCTGCAGACGGTGGGCGAACTTTGTTTAAGTCCGGTCGGGCTAAGCACTGTTACCAAGTTGTCCCCTGCGCGAATGGTTGGGCTGATGCTTGGTGTCTGGTTTCTTTCAATCTCGATTGGAAGTTATATCGCCGGCTTAGCGACGCGGTTGTTTGAAGGGAACGACACGTCGATTCTGACGAAGGCATTTGGAATTTTTGCAGGCGTTACGTTGC
The DNA here is from genome assembly GCA_036518995.1 of Pyrinomonadaceae bacterium. GTDB lineage: Bacteria > Acidobacteriota > Blastocatellia > Pyrinomonadales > Pyrinomonadaceae > PSRF01. Next base: position 156,696 of record DATDMC010000122.1, read on the forward strand.
TGGCAGCTTTTATATTGCTGGTGCTTACTCCTGTTATTAAACGAATAACGCCACGCGCTGCTGAATAATTTTCTCTGCGTCTCATCCTAAACTCTCTGCGTCTCGGCGTACTCCGCGTCTCTGTGTTGAAAACTGAGGTCTAATTAAGTAGACGTCGATTTCAACACAGAGACGCGGAGTACGCAGAGACGCAGAGGAGGGCAAAAACCAGGACTATTACATAATGAAAATAAGAGTTGTTGCTCAAGTCTTTCTATACCTACTAATTGCTGCGTTACCGGCACTCGCCCAAAATAAACTTCTTACCGTTGAAGACATCTTCGATCCCGTCAAACGCGTTAACTTCAACGGCACGACGCCGACGATTCGTTGGCTGAAAGATGGCAATCACTACCTCTTAACAAACGAAGCCGGACGTCGTGATGTGCCGCGATTGCAGAAAGTCGACGCGGCAACGGGTGAAGCCGTTCCATTCTTCGACGCGGCGAAGATGCAGGCCGCGTTTGCAGCCCTTCCCGGTGTTAGCACCGAGAATGCTCGCCAACTTGCGAATCGCGGTTCGTATGACATGAATCCAAGCGAGACGGCAGCGCTCATCAACTGGGCCAACGACTTGTTCTATTACGAATTCGGCAGCGATCGCGCGATTCGTCTAACGAGCACGCCCGAAGAAGAAGTTGGTGAAGGCTTCAGTCCTGATGGACGCATGGTCAGCTTCGTTCGTGACAACAATCTTTACGTCGAAGACCTCGGCATGCAACGTCGCGAGCGTGCGTTAACGAAAGACGGTGGTCCAAAAATTCTCAATGGTCGACTCGATTGGGTTTATCAGGAAGAGTTATATGGCCGCGGAAACTTCGGCGCGTATTGGTGGAGTCCTGATTCACAGAGCATTGCCTATCTGCGGTTCGACGAACGACCAGTGCCGGAGTTTACCGTCGTCGATCACATTCCTTACGATCAAAACCTCGAAGTCACTTCTTATCCGAAAGCCGGCGATCCAAATCCCATCGTAAAGCTTGGGGTAATCAATGTTATCGGTGGCGACACGCGTTGGGTGGACACGTTCAAGTATGAACCGACCGATCTGCTGATTTCGCGGGTGATGTGGGCTCCGGACAGTAAAAAGGTCGTTTTTCAGGCGCAAAATCGCGAACAAACATTTCTCGACCTCAACTTCGCGGATGCTCGCGAAGGAAAGAGTTCCAACGTCATTCATGAAACGACGAAAACCTGGGTTTCGGCGATCGACGATCCAACATTCCTGGATGATGGCTCGTTCATCTGGCAAAGCGAACGATCGGGATGGCGTCATCTTTATCATTATTCAGCCGACGGAAAACTCATCAAGCAACTAACTGATGGCCGATGGGAAGTGCGTTCAGTTGACGGCGTGGATGAGAAGAATGGCGTGGTCTATTTCAGTGGGACCGAACACAGTTTGATTGCGCCTCAGGGCTACAGCGTCAAACTTGACGGCAGTGGTTTCACTCGGTTGACGATGACGGAAGGTACGCATCGCATTGATGTTAGTCCTAACTATAGCTTCTTTGTCGACAACTGGAGTGATGTCAACACGCCGCCGCAAACGCGTTTGTATGATCGAAATGGAAAACTCGTTCGCGTGCTGGCAGAGAACAAAGTTGATGCGCTCAAGCAATACAAACTCGGAACGACGGAGCTGGTCCAGGTCAAAACGCGCGATGGATTTGTGATGGACGCGATGATGATCAAACCGCCGGATTTCGATCCGAAAAAGAAGTATCCGGTAATGACGTTTACTTATAGTGGTCCACATTCGCCGCAGGTTAGAAATGCGTGGGGCGCGACTACTTACATGTGGCATCAACTGTTGGCCCAAAAAGGCTACATCATGTGGGTTTGCGACAATCGCACCGCAAGTGGAAAAGGCGCTGAGTCAACCTGGCCTGTTTATAAAAACTTCGGCGAACTCGAGCTCAGGGATTTGGAAGATGGTGTGTCGTGGTTGAAGAACCAGTCGTATGTTGATGGATCGCGAATTGGTATCTGGGGCTGGAGCTATGGTGGATTCATGACGAGTTATGCGTTGACGCATAGCCAGTCGTTCAAGATTGGAATCGCCGGCGGCACGGTGGCTGATTGGCGCAACTACGACAGCGTCTACACCGAACGTTACATGGGAACGCCGCAAAACAATCCCGAGGGTTATAAGAAGAGTTCGCCAGTAACTTCAGCGAAGAACCTGCATGGGAAGTTGTTGTTGATTCACGGGGCGATTGACGACAACGTGCACATGGCGAACACGATTCAGTTTCTTTATGAGCTACAGAAGGCCGGGAAACAGGTGCAGTTGATGGTGTATCCGAAGTCGCGGCATGGTGTGACGGATCCGGTACTGGTGACGCACATGCGACAGATGATGACGGACTTCATCGTGGCGAATTTGTAGCTCTTTCTCTGCGTCTCAGCGTACTCGGCGCCTCTGTGTTGAAATCATGGTCTGGCTACATGCACCCAGTTTTAACACAGAGACGCAGAGTACGCGGAGACGCAGAGGAAGAAAAGATGCTGTTACTTCTTTTGGCACTTCGGGCAGAAATAGGTTGAACGGCCGCCATGAGCGATGCGTTTGATTTTGGTCCCGCAGTTTACACACGGTTCGTTTTCACGTTCGTAGACCCGCCAGAAGCGTTCAGCCGTTCCGATATAAAAAGCCTGGCCGTCGGTGAGATCGATTTTCAACGTTGAGCCGGTATCAATGGCTTCTTTCAGTATCGTTCTGATGGCGTAGTAGAGCTTTATGGCGCGTGGTTTTGAGAGCGTGTGAGCCTGTTTCAGCGGATGAATGCCGGCCAGGAATAAGGCTTCGACCGCGTAGATATTTCCGAGCCCCAGTATCTTTGTTTGGTCCAATAACAAAGTCTTCAAACTTCGCTTCGCCCGCTTTACTGTGTTCAGAAAATATTCTTCAGTGAATTCGTCTGAAAGCGGTTCGGGCGCCAGTGCAACAAGTTCCTTTGGCAAGTTGTTGGCACTCGCAACGATGCGCATGCGACCAAACTGTCGCATGTCACAAAACACGAGTCGCTTTTCATCGTCGAGATAGAAAACGACATGCGCGTATGGCGGCAACTTGTCGTCGCTATTCAAAGCGACGAACTTGCCCGTCATACGCAGGTGAGTTGTTAACAAGCGACCTGACTCGAGCTCGAACAAGATGTACTTGCCACGTCGACCGACTGCAGTGATCTTGAGGTTCTTGAGTTGACGATCGAATTTAGCGCGCGAGACCTCGGGCGAGATGCGTTTTAGTTTGAGCTCCGCCGCGAGAATGCGACGACCAACAACGTGTGGCCGAAGCGCGCGTACGACATGCTCGACTTCTGGTAACTCAGGCATAACAAAACATACTTGGTGGAAATGAGGTGACCCGACGCTACCGCGTTACGGTGCTGACCTCGACGCCGGCGTCCAATAGCGCGTCGCGCTTTTCAAATGACGTGGCTTCGGAGTAGATCCGCAAGACTGGCTCAGTGCCGGATTGTCTAAACAACAACCACGACTCATCAGCAAATTTAACCTTGGTTCCGTCAACAGTCTGAACACCAACAACTTCAAAGTTGCCGATATTCGCGGGCGGCTTTTCAGCCAATCGCGCAACCAGTTCCTGACCCCGGCTTACCGGCATGTGTAAATCACGGCGACCAAAGCGAAATTCGCCAAACTCGCGATGCATGTCAGCCAGCATTTCGGATGGCGGTTTGCCGGCACTCACAATCGCTTCCAGAAACAGCAGTGAATTCAGAATGCCATCACGTTCCGGGATATGGCCCTTCACCCCGATGCCGCCTGACTCTTCTGCGCCAATCAAAATATCTTCTTTCAACATCAAGTCGGCGATGTACTTGAACCCGATCGCCGTTTCATAAAGCTTCAAGCCCATAGCGGCTGCGATTCGCCTCGTTAATACAGACTGCGAAACAGTAACAACAACCGCCCCGGTCATCTTTCGTTGGCGCGCGAGGTGCAACAACATCAACGGCACCACATCATGCATCGTCATCGTTTGGCCGCGTTCATCGACTGCGCCAACGCGATCGGCATCGCCGTCAGTTGCGAGTCCAACCAATGCGCCCAGGTCGCTGACCCGCTGTTTCAGTGGCCCAAGATTTTGATCGATTGGTTCCGGATTAACTCCACCGAACAACGGGTCCCTGTTGGCCCGAATTGTCTCGACACTTAAGACGCCGCCTTTAAGAAAACTTTCCACCCATTGTCCGCCCGACCCGTGCATCGGATCGACAACTACATTTCCTGAGGCGCTACGAATACGATCGAGGTCAACATACCCGGCGATCTGATCGCGATAGGTTTGAATTGCAGCCTCGAGTGAACTGCTTTTGTCGGTAAGAAGTTCGGCCTGGCGCGGTGCATTTATGTCTACCAGTTTTTCAACTTCAGCCGTTGTTTCAGGCGCAGCACTGCCGCCCCATGGCGCTTTTATTTTGAACCCATTAAAAGTAGCCGGATTGTGTGAAGCGGTGATCACGATCCCGCCGGCCGCGTGCAAATCTTTTACGGCCCAGGAAATAATGGGCGTCGGCGCAGACTCTTTAAACTTCGCTACCTGAAAACCGTTGCCGCTCATAATTTCGGCGGCATGTTGCGCGAAGTACTCCGAAAGAAAACGTCGATCGTAACCGACGACGACTAGTGGCGAATCGTTGTTTTGAGTTTTGAGATAGTCGGCGTATGCCTGGGCCACGCGATCGAGATTGGAAAACGTAAACTCGCGGGCAATTACCGCACGCCAACCATCAGTGCCAAATTTAATTACCGGCAGGGAAGTGGTCACGAGGAGTGCGCCCCCGTGATCGTGTAGTCAGTAATAGATGTCTTATCACCTAAAGCTGACCCTGGACCAACCAAAGCCGAGCGACCAATGTGACAACCTCGGCCCACGATCGCGTTAGTGATTTGGGCCGCTGTGCCGATTCGCGTGTGGGGCCAGATTACGGAGTTTTCGACGCGAGCGCGCTCTTCAACAAAACAACCCTGGCCGAGGACTGAATTGATGATCTGCGCCCCGGGTTTGATCTGGCAGTCGTCGCCAATAATGGAAAGTTCGTCGATCTCGGCGACTGTTGCGGCGTCGAAATTTCCGCGGCGTTCCTTGATGTGAATTCTTCCGACTCTATTTGAAAGCAGATCGTCGTGAACTCGCAGGTAACGTTCGGGTGTGCCTATGTCGATCCAATAGGCGCGTTCCGGAATGTGGGCGAAGAATGGTTCCTTTCGCTTTAGCAGATCCGGAAACAGGCCATACTCGAAAGAATAGTTTTCACCTGCGGGAATGAAGTCGAGGACCTTTGGTTCGAGAATGTAGGTGCCGGCGTTGATTGTGTTGCAGGTGATCTCGTCTGCTTTTGGTTTCTCGAGAAAACGGCGGATGGCGCCGTCGTCTTCAGTTTCGACCAGTCCATAACTCTGCGGATTGTCGACCGGAGTCAAAACAACTGTAGCCGACGCTTTGCGATCGTTGTGTTCACGAATCACTGCCTTGAGATCGATGTCGGTAAGAATGTCACCGTTAAAAACAACGGTGGGCTCGCGAATCAAGTCTTCGGCAAACTTATAAGCTCCCGCCGTTCCCATCGGCTGCGGCTCGACTGTGTATTTGAGATTCACCCCGAAATCGGAGCCGTCACCGAGTAGTTGTTCGATCTTGCTTGGTTGATACGACAACGAAAGCGTTATGTCGGTTATACCGGCACGGCGCAGCGTATCGATCTGGTAGAGCAGAAATGGTCGGTTGCAAATCGGAACGATTGGTTTGGGGGTGTAGACTGTAAGTGGACGAAGGCGAGTGCCTTTACCGCCCGCAAGAATCAGTGCCTGCATGCTTAATCAACTACTTCTCGTTAGCAATTGGAGTGAAATAGCAGGCGGAGTCTATCACTAGTGAATGGTGAATGGTTAATCGTAAATGGTGAATAGCTCTGTGCCTCTGCGTCTCAGTGCTCTCTGTGTTGAAATCGACGATTCGCTAAAACGAGACTTATTTTCAACACAGAGAGCACGGTGACACAGAGGCACAGAGAGTAGACTACAATCATTCAAACATTTACCATTGCATCAGGATTAACTATTCACTATTAACTATTCACGATTCACTATTCGAGGGTTTTTTATGTCAGAACTAAATGAGGCGGTCATCATCAGTGCCACGAGGACGCCTGTCGGTAAGTTTTTAGGATCTTTGAAAGGATTTACAGCGCCGCAGTTGGGCTCGATCGTCGTACGCGAGGCCGTCAAACGTGCTGGGGTGAAACCGGAAGACGTTGATGAAGTGATCATGGGTTGTGTGATCCAGGCCGGTCTCGGCCAGAACCCCGCCCGCCAGGCGGCTTTAAATGGTGGTCTACCAGGCACTGTCGCCGCCGTAACTGTCAACAAAGTTTGCGGCTCAGGTTTGAAAGCCGTGATGATGGCGGCGCAGGGCGTCAAACTCGGTGATACGGAGATCGTGGTTGCGGGCGGCATGGAATCAATGAGCAACGCGCCTTACTTAATTCCGAAAGCGCGCGAAGGTTATCGACTCGGCAATGGTGAACTACTCGATTCGATGATCAACGATGGTCTGTGGTGCGCATTTGAAAACTATCACATGGGCTGCACCGGTGAAGTGGTTGCTGAGGAGTATTCGATTGGCAGGACCGAGCAGGACGAATACGCAACGAATTCACACCGGAAAGCGGCCGCGGCAATCAAGGCCGGAAAGTTTGTCGACGAAATCGTTCCCGTTGAGATTCCGCAACGAAAAGGTGCGCCGGTAGTGTTTGCGGAAGACGAAACTGTTCGCGAAGACACGAGTGTGGAAACATTGGCAAAACTAAAGCCGGCATTCAAGTCGGAAGGAACTGTGACAGCCGGCAATGCACCGAGTGTGAACGATGGCGCATCGGCCGTGGTTGTGACTTCGTTGGCGCGGGCGAAAAAGCTGGGGATTGAACCGATGGCCCGAATCGTGGCCCAGGCGACCTCCGGTGTTGAACCACGGATGGTGATGATGGCGCCAGTTGAAGCAGTCAAAAAATTACTACAGAAAACCGGGTGGGCCGGCAGCGAAGTTGACCTGGTTGAAATTAACGAAGCATTTTCAGTTGCAGCATTGGCGGTCACCCGAGAACTCGGATTGGATCCGGAAAAAGTTAACGTGAACGGCGGCGCGGTTGCGTTGGGCCATGCGATTGGTCAATCAGGCTCGCGTTTATTGACGACAATTCTGTACGAGTTGAAGCGACGTGACGCGAAGCGGGGAATCGTAGCTCTTTGTCTTGGTGGCGGTAACGCTGTAGCCATGGCCGTGGAGCGGTAAGGAGTAATTGATTGACACCTGAAGAGCACAATAAATATCTCGGTTGGGCCCACATCATTCATGGCGGCTTGTTTCTATTCTTGATGTTTTTCATGACCGTGATGATGTGGATGATGTTCACCACGATGCCGGGACCTCCGCAAGGACCACCGCCAGTATTTTTCGGAATCATGTGGGCGTTCGTGCTTGGCATCTACGGACTGATGTCGCTCCCGAATTTGATTGCCGGGTATGCGCTGTTGAAGAAAAAGTCGTGGGCGAAGATGGCTGCGATTATTGCCGGGGTCGTTTCGGCAATGTCTGCGCCTATCGGTACCGCTGTTGCCGTGTACACTTTTTGGTTTCTCTTCAGTGAACCGGGCAAGTCGCTCTATGACCGCCCTCGCTATGGTCTACCCCCGATGCCCGCGAGTTGGGAGCAACGTACAACTCAGCAGCAAAGTACAACGCAGCAGCAGGAACGTGAAAGACAGTACACCCCACCCTCAACTCCGCCGGATTGGCGCTAGTCTCAGGAGACAAAACTACAGTGAGTGAAATTATAGGCGTAGTTGGCGCAGGAACTATGGGCAACGGTATCGCCCAGGTCGCTGCGCGTGCCGGTTATGACGTTGTAATGCGCGACGTCCGTGATGAATTTCTCGAACGCGGGATGACGGCGATCGATAAAAGCCTGCAGCGTGATGTTGATAAAGAACGGCTTAGCGGAGAAGAGAAGCAGGCTATTGCCGGCCGAGTCAAAACTACTACCGACCTGGCGGCCTTGAAAGATGCTACTTTAGTTGTTGAAGCAATCACTGAAGACACGGCAATCAAATCAAGTCTCTTTAAAGAGTTGGACCAGATTACTTCTCCGGCAACGATTTTAGCTTCCAACACTTCGTCAATTTCGATCACCAAACTGGGCGCCGCAACTAATCGTCCGGACAAAGTAATCGGCATGCACTTCATGAATCCGGTTCCGATCATGAAGTTAGTCGAAGTGATTCGTGGTCTGGCGACATCTGACGAAACTTACGAAAAAGTCAGAACGCTGTCCGAGAAACTCGGTAAGACAGCACTCGATTGCCAGGACTCACCAGGTTTCATTTCCAATCGCGTGTTGATGCCGATGATCAACGAAGCAATCTTCACGCTTTATGAAGGCGTGGCGACGCGCGAAAGCATCGACGGCATCATGAAATTGGGCATGAACCATCCGATGGGACCGCTTACGCTCGCCGACTTCATCGGTTTAGACGTATGCCTCGCAATAATGAATGTGTTATACGAAGGATTGGGTGATTCAAAATATCGACCCTGTCCGTTGTTGAAGAAGTATGTGGATGCTGGTTGGCTCGGGCGAAAGTCAGGACGCGGTTTTTACGAATACTAATAACGGGAGCGTCCCAGTTAATCGTAAATGGTGAATAGTTAATTGGGAATAGAAGAATCGATTCACGATTGACGATTCACGATTGACCATTCACGATTTACTTTTTATTTATCGCCGCCTGCCGGAAACATCATAAATGCCGATTCCGATTTCCCATTACTGTCAGAAGTGTTTGGCGGCGAATCCGCTGGGCCAGGATTTGTGTGGACGCTGCGGCACGCGCCTGATGATTGTGGTGGAGCCTTCGTCGGCACGATTTGAAGCGAGTGAACATGGCGTGTCGTCGGATGAACACCTGCTCGAGCGTATTTCAATTGTTGAGAACCGGCTTACCCGTTTGACTGAACGACTTGAACGCAGTTTGGACCTGCTGCTTCGCCAAGCACAAAACTCCTACTTTGATCGCTCGCTCATAAAGGCCCTCATCGGAATACTCAGCGACGACGGCATTATTGAGAGTGCTCGCCTGGAACGACTCTGGAACGAACGCTGCGAACAGGATGCGTTCGACCAGCAGGAGTCCTCACGCCGGGAAGCCCTGCGTTTGAGAATTCTGGCCGCCGCGCCGGTAACCGATGCAAAACTTTTTGCGGATCTGGTTGGCGAAGGCTTCATTGCTCTCGATGATCACAAGACCTCAATCGGTATCGACAAGTTGCAGCGCGCAGCGGAAATCACTGAATCAAATTCCGAACTCAATTTGTTCATCGGCGAGCATTTCTTCAAACACGGCAAAAGCCAGATGGCCTGCACATATCTAAGTCGTGTCCACGAGGCGTTGCCCGACGATCTTCGCGTGTCATTACTGCTGGGATTAGCCTGCGCCGATCAAGGCGATGATGAAACTGCCAGGTCGTTAATCGGCAGCGCACTTGAGCGTGGCGGTTCCTGCTTCGCCGGTCATTGCGGTCTTGGTTGGCTGCACATGAACGACAATAACTGGCGCAAAGCGTTAACACAGTTCAAACGCGCCCTTGAAGTTCGTCCTTCGCCGGAGGCTCATTTTGTTTTGGCCTCACTGTATTACAGGTTGGGCCGCGATCCCCTGGCCATTCGTCATCTGCGAAAAGCAGTCGACATGGATAGTTGTTATCACGAAGCCCTCGCGCTGTTGGCACTTGTTTACAAACGAACCGGCAAGGCGGAACTGGCAGCCGCAACGCTCAGCCGGTCTGTCACAAAGCTGGCGACGCGCAAAACCGGACGGAAAGGGAACCGCAAAGGCGGTCCACTTTTCGCTGAAAACACTAAGACCCGATTGGGACTGATGCACGCGGATCGGCGTTTGGGAGCAGCGTTAAGAGACGATGCCCTGCGAGCTTTTGTGAAGGCCGATACGAATCATCCCTAGCCGCCTCGCGTTGACAGACCGTTTTAGCCCGCTATAATGCCCTTTTGCGCGCAAGTCGCCAGACTTGGCTGTTCGGCGCTGTGCGGAGTTGTGATGCGGATTGAGCTTGTCGATTTAGAAGATGGTAAGGGCGAGTTTGCCCACGTTTACCAACCCGCGGAACTCGATCTTGGTGACGAGCGCGTAAGTTTGTGTGCTCCTGCTTCGGTTTCCGGGAAGGTCCGACAAGCCGGTTACGAAGTTTTTGTTAATGGAAAAGTCGATGCTTGTGTTCAGGTCGACTGTGATCGGTGTTTGAAGCCCGTAACGTTGCCGGTGAAAAGCGATTTTTCACTGGAATACATAACGGGTAGCGAGTACGAATCTAATCGGACAGTAGAGTTGACTGAAGATTTGATGTCCGTTTCGGTTTTTGACGGAGAGTCGCTCGACGTTGACGAGATTACGAAAGAGCAGGTGTTATTGCTAGTTCCGACTCGCTTGCTTTGTAAAGAAGATTGCCAGGGGTTTTGCCCGACTTGTGGCGCTGATAAAAATGCGGGCGACTGCAGTTGTACTGAAGTCGAAATTGATCCGCGGTGGGCAGCATTGAAGAATTTGATGAATGGTAAGTCGTGAGTCCCGACGAGTCGAGACTGACCATTTCCCATTACATCAAGACAAAACGGAGTAATTATGCCAAATCCAAAGCGACGACATTCGAAGGCCCGTACGCACAAACGTCGCGCGCACGATCATTTGCGAGTACCGCAGACCAACCTGTGTCCAAACTGCCGTGAGCCCCGCATGCCACATCGAGTCTGTCCAAAATGCGGTCATTACAAAGGCCGCGAAGTTGTTCACGTAGAACAAACCTAACTTTTAAGTGCCAAGTCAGTCGAAGAATGAAGCCCGGTTAACAGGCAAGGTCGTTCTCGACGGAATGGGAAGCGACCACGCGCCGCATGCCGAGATCGATGGTGCTCTGGCGGCGACCCGCGACTTCGGAGTTGGCGTTATTCTTGTGGGTCAACCCCACAAACTTGAGCCAGAGTTACGTCGCTGCGGTTGGCGTGGAGACGGTGATTACGGGATTGAGTTAGTGGAAGCGGCTGAAGTGATTGCGATGGATGATCCAGTCGCAACTTCAGTCAGGCGCAAGAAGAAGAGCTCTTTGAGAGTTGGCAGTAAGCTTGTCGTGGAAGGCAAAGCGGATGGTTTTGTCTCGGCAGGTAATACCGGCGCGGCGATGGCCACTGCAAAAATGGTTATCGGAATGCTGCCCGGAGTCGATCGGCCGGCGCTGGCTGCGATGATTCCTACGAAAGCGCACAAGCCGGTCCTCTTGCTGGATGTGGGCGCGAATTCCGAGTGTAAGGCCCATCATCTCGCCCAGTTTGCGATCATGGGTGATGCGTATTCGCGGGCTGTGCTCGGCACCATCAAACCATTGGTCGGTTTGATGAGCATCGGTGAAGAAGAAGCGAAAGGGAACGACTTAACCAAAGAGGCGTTTCCGCTTTTGAGGGAGCTTCCGAATATCAACTTTGTCGGCAACGTTGAAGGCCGCGATGTTTTTGGCGGAACAGTTGATGTGATCGTTACCGATGGCTTTACCGGCAATGTAATGCTGAAACTGTCAGAAGGTCTGACTGAGGCCATGCTCGCGATGTTGAAACGCGAACTGACCGCGACGGCGGTGACTAAAGCAGGCGCTGTGCTCGCGAAACCAGCATTTCGGAATATCAAGAAGCGGCTCGACTATTCGGAATATGGCGGCGCACCGTTGCTGGGTGTCAGCCGAATAGTTGTTATTGGTCATGGACGTTCAAATGCGCGGGCCATTCGAAACGCGATCAGAAGTGTGAAAGAGTTTTCGGAAAACCGTGCCGGCGAACGTATTGAGAATGGAATTAAGGCAGCGGTGCAATTTCAGACTTCAGATTTAAGAGTTCAGATTGAAAGCGAAGCCGAGATTTGAGGTTAAATCTGAAATCTGCAATTTGAAATCTTAAATCGGCTGTTTGGTTTTTGTTTTGTTAGTGGATACTATTAGCGCCCCTTCATAATTGAGGCAATTAATGGTGAATCAACGCGCTGGAATTCTGGGAACAGGCCACGCCTATCCGGAAGGAATTTTGACGAACGCCGATCTCGAAAAGATAGTCGAGACTTCGGACGACTGGATTACGACACGGACCGGAATCAAGCAACGACGAAAAGCTGCGCCCGGTGAATACACGTCGATGTTTGCCGTCAAGGCCGCGCGTCAGGCCATCGAACGAGCAAAGCTGGATCCTGCCGATATCGATCTGTTGCTCTGCGCGACTGTAACTCCCGATCAAATTCTTCCGTCAACAGGTTGCATCATCCAGGCTGAGCTCGGCGCCAATAATGCCGCGGCAATGGATGTTGTCGCTGCGTGTTCGGGTTTTCTCTACGGCGTTTCGCTCGCCAATTCAATGATTCAAAACGGGCAGTCGAAATACGCTCTGGTTATTGGAGCTGAAATTTTGACTCAATACGTCGATTACACGGATCGCCAGACTTGCGTATTGTTTGGCGATGGCGCAGGCGCTGCTGTGCTTGGACCAGTTGAAGGTGACCGTGGCATTCTGGGCGCGAAGATCAAGTCAGACGGTCGTTACGAAGAACAACTGTTTTCACCCGGTGGCGGAACGCGTCGTAAAGCGACCGCCGAAACGCTTGCCGCTGGCGATCACTTTTTCAAGATGAAGGGCAACGAACTTTTTAAAGTCGCGGTTCGTTCGATGGCGGAAATCTCCAAAGACGTCCTGGAACGCGCCGGACATACACCAGAAGATATCGATCTCTTTATTCCACACCAGGCAAATCAACGCATCACCGAAGCCGTTGCCGATCGTTTGAATATTGACAATTCGAAGGTCTATTCAAATATTGCGGTCCACGGCAACACGTCGTCGGCGTCCATTCCGATTGCTTTAGATGAGTGTGTACAAGCCGGCCGCATAAAAGAAGGCGACCTCGTGATGATGACGTCGTTCGGTGGCGGCGTTACGTGGGGTGGAGTGCTGGTGAAATGGTAATGTCATTGCCGATTTCCAATTGACAATTTCCAAATTGAAGAAGTATTCGCCACTGTATAGTTTGAAGGTTGAAATAAAGTAGTTTGGTAGACAACGAACAATCGGCAATCACCAATCGGCAATCGGCAATTGCCTTTCTCTTCCCCGGTCAGGGGTCGCAATACGCGGGCATGGGAAAGGAGTTGGCGGAGAAGTATCCGGCGGCGAAACAGGTCTTTGAAGAGGCGGATGAAGCGCTAAGTTTTTCGATTTCGCGTTTGTGTTTCGACGGACCGGCAGAGGCGCTGCAGTTGACTGAAAACACGCAGCCGGCGATTTTGACGACTTCGATTGCCGCCTTTCGCGCTATGAACGCGGAAGGATTTCCCGCGCCGGCATTTGTCGCGGGACACAGTTTAGGCGAATATTCCGCTTTGGTCGCGGCTGGCGCAATTTCACTTGCGGACGCTGTTCGCACAGTCCGCGCCCGCGGTCGTTATATGCAGGAAGCTGTTCCGGTTGGCACGGGCGCGATGGCTGCGGTTATGGGTGGTGACCGCGCTGCTATCGAACAGGTCTGCAAAGAAGCGAGTGGCGATCAGATTTGTTCGGCAGCGAACATTAATTCTCCGAACCAGATTGTTATTGCGGGGAACGCAGAAGCTGTCGATCGCGCGATGGAATTATTGAAGGGTGTAGCGAAGCGCGTTATGAAGTTGAACGTGAGCGCGCCTTTCCATTGTTCGCTTATGAAGCCCGCGCAGGATAAGCTGTCGTTTGAATTGGAGCAGTTGGCATTTAGTGAGCCAAAAATGCCGGTGGTAACGAATGTCGATGCCGGCATCACAAAGGCGCCGGCTGAACTGCGCGATGCTTTATTGCGCCAGGTTTGTTCTTCGGTCCGTTGGTCAGAGTCGATGGAGTTGCTCCTGAACAATGGAGTGACAACCTTCGTAGAAGTTGGACCGGGGAAAGTTTTATCAGGACTGATGAGACAGATTAATCGGGAAGCGAGCTGTCTCAATGTGGAAGACTCGGCAAGTTTAGTGGCGGCCCGTGAAAAACTGACCGCCTGAATTGATGATCTAGTAGATAACTCACGGAGGAGCAAACGAAATGCCCGATCAAGAGATCGAGAATAAGGTCAAGCAAATCATCGTTGATGAATTGGGAGTTGATGAGAATGAGGTTACACCGAATGCGAGGTTCATCGACGATTTAGGCGCCGACTCGCTGGATACCGTTGAACTCGTGATGCGTTTCGAAGAAGAATTCGGAATCGAAATTCCTGATGAGGACGCCGAAAAAATTCAGAGCGTTCGCGACGCATACAACTATATCGATCAGCACAAGAAATAGTGACGAGTGATTACTAATAGCTGGCCGGTGATAAGTTGAGGCTTATCACTGTTCGCTATTCGCAAGTTACTACTTTTTCAAGGAGCTTTCGCTTGACACGTCGTGTCGTGATCACGGGGCTTGGCCTCGTTACACCAATTGGCAACACGCTCGAAGAAACGTGGACTGCTTTGATGAATGGGCGTAGCGGCGCCGATTACATCAAGAAGTTTGACACTGAAAGATTTTCAGTGAAGTTTGCGTGCGAAGTTAAAGACTTCGATCCTTTGAAGTTCATTGCCAAAAAGGACGCGCGCAAGATGGGCGCTTTTATCCACTATGCAATTGCCGCCTCGATCGAGGCGCTGGCAGATAGTGGATATCCACTAACGGAAGCAGGGAAGTTTCCGCCTGACATAGCTGAGGATGCCGGCACTTACATCAGTAGCGGTATCGGCGATTTCTGGGCCATCGAGCGGGAACACTCCAAACTTCTGGACGGTGGTCCGGATCGAGTTTCACCTTTCTTTATCGTCTCGGCGATTGTGAACCTGGCCGCTGGTCAGGTTTCGATTCGTTTTGGCGCGAAAGGTCCAAACTCAGCCACCGCCACCGCGTGTGCCGCAGGAGCACATGCGATTGGCGATAGTTTCAAAATCATCCAGCGCGGCGATGCGAATCTAATGATTTGCGGAGGGGCCGAATCGGCGATCACGCCAATGAGCGTGGCCGGCTTTGCTTCGATGCGCGCGTTATCAACCAATAACGAAGATCCGGTTCATGCGTCTCGGCCCTTCGAACGAGATCGCGATGGGTTTGTGATCGGTGAAGGCGCCGGCATCATGATCCTGGAAGAACTGGAGTTGGCGAAAAAACGCGGAGCCAGGATTTATGCCGAAGTGGTCGGATATGGAATCGCCGCTGATGCATTCCATTTGACCATGCCGGACGAAACTGGTTCAGGCGCGCGACGCGTGATGCAGCGAACGTTGCGTGACGCAGGTATTCAGCCGGAACAAGTTGGCTATATCAATGCTCACGGCACCTCGACTCCGTACAACGACAAGTTTGAAACGATGGCCATCAAAGACACCTTTGGTGAGCACGCTTACAAACTTGCCGTTAGTTCGACCAAGTCGATGACAGGTCACTTACTCGGCGCGGCTGGTGGTATTGAAGCCGTTTTTTCTGCCCTCGCGATAAATCGTAAAGTCCTCCCACCCACAATCAATTACTTCAATCCTGATCCCGAATGCGATCTCGATTACATCCCCAATGAGGCAAGGCCGGCGGAAGTGGATTATGTGCTTTCCAACTCGTTTGGGTTTGGCGGGACCAACGCGGCACTGCTGTTTAAGAGATATGAGGAATAGTTAGGGGAGATTGGGACCTGGTTTTAGAACTTGGTGCTTAGTACTTTGTACTTTGTTCGCTTGTTGACGTTTAGCTTTGAAGCGAAAGATCGTATAGCGAACCAAGTACAAAGCACCAAGCCCCAAGTACAAAACACAAACTCAAAGCACTAAGTACGAGGCTCAAGGCTCACACAATGAAGATTCTGGTGATGATGAAACAGGTCGCAAACAAAGATGCGATCCTGAGAATTAATAAAGACGAAACGTGGATTGAAGAAGCCGATTTATCGTTTGAGGTTAGCGAGTCGGATGGGTATGCGCTCGAAGAAGCGTTACGCGTGCGCGAGAAACTCGGTGGTGAAGTTGTCGTCTGTTCGATGGGACCACAGCGAGTGAAGAGTGTAATTAAAGATGCACTTGCTCGTGGCGCTGATCGGGCGGTTCATGTCGTTGGCGATAGTCTGACGCATCTTTCACCGTATACGGCAGCAACCGTTCTCGCCGATGCAGTCAGAGACGAAAAGCCGGATTTGATAATGACGGGTTTGCAGTCCGACGATCATGGCTATGGCCAGACAGGTGTGATCATGGCTGAACTGCTGGGTCTACCGCATGCGACGATCGTGATTGAAGTTGATGCGGCCGCAGACAAGTTTCGCGTCAAGCGCGAGCTCGAGAGTGGTTGGTATCAGTGGTACACGCTGCAACTCCCCGCATTACTGACGATTCAATCCGGCATCAGTCAGATTCGCTATGCGACGCTGAAAGGCATCATGGCGGCGAAGAAGAAAGAGATTAAGGAAGTGACGCCGTCGGCGGAAGTGACGGGACGCCCGTCGCACCAACGGATTGAGAAAGTCTATCTGCCGACTAAGACAAAACAGACGCAGATGCTTGGCAACGGCGATGCCAAAGCTGGAGCCGCTGAGTTGGCCCAAAAGCTGCACACTGAAGCCCGCGTGATCTAGGCTTGGAGTATGGGCGAGAGAGTGACGGGGTGAGTGGGTGCCTGGGCGATGAAGTCAGTACCGTAACGCGGTAGCGTCGGGTCGCGCCAGAATCAATGGCCCATATTTCAGAACGACCCGACGCTACCGCGTTACGGTACTGACCTCATCATTGCGAACAACTATTAAGGATCTATTAATTCATGAGTAACGGAATCTTAGTTTATATCGAGCATAAGAACGGAACTGTAAACAAGAGTTCTTTGGAAGCGATTGCGGCTGCCCAAACATTTGGATCTCAACTTCAGCAGCCGGTGACGCTGGTCGTAGCTGGTAGTGAATCAGTTGCGAATGAAGTTGCTGCGTTCGACGTTGCCAAAGTGATCGTAGCTTCGAATGACAAGCTGAACGACTACACTCCCGACGCTTATGCGGACGGACTCGAACAGATCGTCAAGCAGGTCGATCCGAGTTTCGTCTTCTTCACTCACACTTATCAGGTCCGTGATTTTGGTCCGAAGCTGGCCGCGCGTTTTGGTAAGTCCTTAATCAGCGATTGCATCCGCGCAAAAGTAGACGGCGGCAAACTCGGATTCACCCGCAGAATTTTTCTCGGTAAGTTGGACGCTGATGTCGTATCTGACGGCGAGGCGCCGCTGTTTGCGACTTTCCAAACGGGCGCCTTTCGTCCCGATCAGGCACAGAAGGGAAGCGGAGCTTCAGTCGAAACGGTTGCGGTTGAAGTTGGAGACGTTCGCATGGTCCCCGAGGCGCCGTTCCAGGAAGCGAAACAGGCAGTCGATTTGACGAAGGCAGATGTAATCGTTGCCGTCGGTCGCGGCATCAAGAGCAAGGACAATCTCGTTTTGGCGGAAAAACTTGCTGAAGCTTTAGGTGGTGACCTTGCTGCCTCGCGTCCGATTTGTGATGCGGATTGGCTCCCCATCGATCGCCAGATCGGATCGTCAGGTCAAACGGTCGCTCCGAAGTTGTATATAGCGCTGGGCATTTCCGGCGCGATTCAACACCTCGTGGGCATGAAGAACTCAGGGACGATTGTCGCCATCAACAAAGATCCGGAAGCTCCGATCTTCGACATTGCCGATTACGGAATTGCCGGCGATTTATTTGAAGCAGTGCCGGTGCTCACCGAAGAAGTGAAAAAGATCCGCCGGAATTAGCTAACTGCCTTTCTCTGCGTCTCAGCGCTCCTCTGCGTCTCTGTGTTGAAATGGAGATCGAGTAGTTGGACCAGAAGTTTTTAACACAGAGACGCAGAGGAACGCGTAGACGCAGAGAGAGAACTCACTTGCCACCTGTCGCGGCTTTCGCCATCTCAGCCACCGCTTCTTCCGGCTTCCACGAATTATCTCGATAAACCTTCACCACTTTCCCATCCGGATTAATGATCACAGTCCTGAGACTGTGCACGATCTGATCGCTACCCTGGAAATAACGTAGACCAAAAAACTGGGCCACACCTTTGATCTGGTCCTTCGTTCCGGTGGCAAAGTCCCAATGCGCAAACGTCTCGTTCTCGTATCGTTCGGTATGGGCCGCGCCGTAGCTACGCAAAACTTTTGGCGTGTCGTAGTCGGGATCGATAGTGATACTCAGCAGGTGTGTCCTGGCGTAAAGGTCGGGTTGTTTCTCCAGTTGTCGATCGACTTCCGCAAAGTTGGTACTCATTAAGTTGCAATACTCCGGAAGCGGACAACGCGTGTAGATAAACGTCAGCATTAATGCTTTGCCGCGAAAATTTCCCAGCCGAATATCTTTGCCATCCTGATTGACGAGCGTGTAGCTGGGAACTTCATCACCTTCCTTCGCTTCCGGAACTCCAGTCGTAGCGGAAGTGTCCGGACTCTGCCGGGTGATCGTGACATTTTCCAACCACGTGCTAGAACCATCGATAACGAGGGTCGCAGTCACTTCGTCGCCCGCCGCTATATAACCGAGCGTGGCTTCGTCGGGAAGCGAAAAAGGCATCGTCATCGCCGGCATCAGGTTTTTCACATCCTGATGCGCAATCGTCACGAGGTGTTTGTCGCGCTCAACTGCCACGACCTTTCCTGTCAGATCGTAACGTTGTTCATTAGCAGAATTGTGTTTACGGCACGCGCCGGCCGCTGTTAGTAGCAGTAACAGTGTTATGAAAACTAAATTTTTCTTCATTGGGATAATGGTTGTAACTGAGCGTCGTAGAGTCGCTGATAGTTCCAGTAGTTTGCCAAAACTTTGTAGACGTAATCTTTCGTTTGTGAATAACCGATTTCCGGTACATAACGATCGGCTTCATTCGAATGTGAACGAGCAATCCAACGCGCGAGATTATCGGCGCCGCCATTGTAAGATCCGGCCACTGCCTGCGGTTGATTCGGAAACTGCTGAAATAAGTTTGAGAGATATTGCGAGCCGAAGAGGATTGCCGTGTCCGGCGAATAGAGTTCGTCCTGCGTGAAATCTTTGAGCTGTAGTTGGGCGGCGATGTCGTTGGCAGTCGCCGCAATGAATTGCATCATGCCGCGCGCGGCTGAGACGGACTTCACATCAACCTGATAGCGCGACTCTTGTCTCGTGATCGCGAGGACAAATCTCGGATCCACATTCTTCGCCGGCGGGTGTTTGAGAAGCGAATCTTTGAACGGCACGGGATAGAGAAGTTCGATCAGATCACGCGGCGCAACTTCGATCACATAATCCGCCGGAACCGTTTTCCAGAATTGTTCTCCGAATCTCACCGCGCGATTAGCCAGTCCGCCACGTAATGAATAGGTCGCCACGGTGTAACCGTCATCAGTGAACGCGCCTGACTGAGCGTTGGCTGACTTCGCGCCGCTTGCGCGTGAAGCGATTAGCTCGGGTATCGCTTCGTCGTAAAGTCCTAACTCCAACAGACGTTCAGCCGCGAGTTGGTGCGCATCTGCTGACGGATCGTTCTTGCCGAGTGAAATAAGATTGAACGATTGAAGTTTGTAGTTTGGCAGATTTCCGTATGCGCGTTTAAGGATTTGATAAAGCTGGGAGAGTTGGACCGGATCCTGAGTTAGTCGCAAGGCGTTTTGGGCTGCAACACGGGCTTGATCGAACTGGCCATTAGTATCAGCAGATTTTGCTGCGGCCATGAAGCTGTTGAAACGATTCAATGCCGCAGGCGAATTCATCGCGCGCAGTCGCTGAGTGGAGCGGTCGCCGTAATACTCATTTCGGCCGTCAGTAATCGCGAGGTAGCCCGTGATTGCTTCTTCATTTCTGCCGAGTTGTTCGAGCGCGTAAGATCTTAAGAAGGCGACTTCCTGCGGCGTCGTTCCGCCACCCACGCGAGTACCACCCAGATCCGGCATTTTAGTCAGTTCATCAGCGTCCCGAACGACATCGGACCAGGCGCTTTGCGCGAGATGAATTCGTAGCTGCGCGAAGAGGGCCAACGAACTGCCGAGATCATTTTTAAAGCGCGCGCGCGTTTGTTGAATCCAATTCAGCGCTTCCGGATACCGCCCGGCTTCGTGATAAGCGTCGATGATATTCAGGTACGTGCGTTCAGGATTTGGACCTTCAGGAAAATTCGCGAGCAGTTGTTTGTAAGCCGCGACGGTGTCGTCGATCCGTTTCAGTCGCAGGTAACTGGCGGCGAGTTGGCCCAAGGCGTCGCGAGCGCTTTGGCTTTGTGGAAAATCACTTACGACCTGGTTGAAGTATTTGATTGCGTCTTCATATTTGTATTCGAGATAAAGTCCGCGGCCGATCTGGTACAACGCATTTGGCGCAGTCCCGCCTTTCGGATTTGCGTCGACGACTGCCTGATAGTGAACTCGTGCCCCCGCGAAGTCGCGATTGAATTGATAGATCGAAGCACGCAGCAGGTGATCGGCTTCGGAAAGCGGAGTGGTTGGTAGATCGGTTCGCTTTGCGAGTTCATCAAGTTCGCGGACTGCGGCGAGCGCGAAATCATCTGGTCGCGCGGCGTCGGGAACCTGCATCACTAGTCTATTAAATACGTCGCGGGCTTCGGCGAGCTTGTTGTTCTTTTCGAGTGCCTGGGCCATCAGCAGAGAACCTTCGCGGGCCACGGCAATATTCTTTGAAGTGCTGACAACGCGGGCGGCAGTTATCGTCGCGGCGTAATCTCCGCTTTCATAGAAACTATTGGCGAGGCGAAGACTGGCTGCGTCGTAAAGTAAGCTGCCGGTCGCGAGACTGAGGATCCGTCTTAATTTTTCGCGTTCGAGGACCAGATCGCCTGTAGCGCGCGCGATTTGAGCGAGATGCCAGTCGGCGTATTGACCGAGTTGGGATTTACTTGCGGCAACGATTTGGAAACTGGTTGTTGCGGTAGTTAGATCGGCAGTTTTCTCGGCGATCCGGCCTAACAGGTAGTCATAATCTTTACTGTGAAAGAGAGACGAATCAGTGGTTCGGAGTTTTTCGAGTTCAGCCCGGGCAGTGGTCCAATCGTTTGCTTCGACAGCCGCGCGAATCTGGGCGGAGTTATTTTGCGCCTGACCGGTAATTGACAGTAAGGCAAGCAAGGCACAAGTGATGATGGTTGATTTCCGATTAATTAAAGACAGCATGGAGTGATTATCTTTTACGAGAGGGAAATTGTCATACGGTACATTGGTTTTTTGACAAGATTAACGGAATTAACAAGAAGGGTAAGCGCAGGAGAAACGGTTAGCTACGATACCGGCCGTATGGAGATTCAAGTTCAAGCTAACCACTGACCTCCCGACAGGGCGCTCTTTGACACCACCGGCTTTACGCCGGTGGAGTCTCAATTTCACGCTAATCACTGACCTCTCGACAGAGCCTCTTTGACACCACCGGCTTTATGCCGGTGGAGTCTCAATTTCACGCTAACCACTGACCTCCCGACAGAGCGCTCTTTGACACCACCGGCTTTACGCCGGTGGAGTCTCAAGTTCACGCTAATAGCGGCTCCCAGGAAGATAGAAAGCGATACCACCGCGTAAAACCGGTGGTATCAAAGAGGGTTGTCGGAAAGTTAAAGTTAGCGTGAAAGTGAGACTCCACCGGCGTAAAGCCGGTGGTATCAGGGAGAGTTGTCGGGCGCTAGTGGTTAGCGTGAATTGAGACACCACCGGCATAAAGCCGGTGGTATCAAGCGCTGTCAGGCGCGTAGTGGTTAGCGCGAAATTGAGACACCACCGGCATAAAGCCGGTGGTATCAAGAGAGGTGTGGGGAAGTTAGTGGTTAGCGTGAAGGTGAGACACCACCGGCGTAAAGCCGGTGGTATCAAGAGCGCTGTCAGGCGCGCAGGGGTTAGCGTGAAGGTGAGATACCACCGGCGTAAAAAACCGGTGGTATCCCGGCGTAAAGCCGGTGGTAACAACCTCGTCGACTTGGCCCACTCCGCAGAGCTAAGTTGTTACGTTTTACTCAAATAGCCAGTTACACCTTGACAGAAAATGAGCCTGAAAGTTAGTCTCGCAGCAAGTTTGTAGTACCTGTTAGGCGGGGAACGTGTCGCAATACCTACCCGGACATGTTTCTCACATGAAAAAACTGAATATTTTTACGGGAGATTACCAATGACCCTTCGCCCGAATGGACGATTACGTCAACCGATTCGCAGTCTGTGGATTGCCATCGCGTTTTTGATTGGAGCGACCAGTGCGTTCGCTCAGAAAGTTCCGGATCCAATCGATAATCCGATTCCGGTTGTGCAGGCCGGCAGCCAACGCGTGGTTAAGAGCTCGATCGGTGCTAAGAAAGAGTCAATCAAATCAGCACCAATTGTAGAAAACCAGGCGGCTACCAGTTTTACCAACAGCACGGCTATCACTATCACAGATTGCCCGAATCCATGCCCAGCATCGGGCCAGGCGGCGAGTTTGTATCCTTCGCCAATCACAGTTTCCGGTATCGCCGGAGTCGTTCAGCGCGTTTCGGTTACGATCAATGGTTTTAGCCATGCGTTTCCTGCTGACACCGACTTCCTGCTGGTTTCACCAAGTGGTCGTAAATCAGTGATCATGTCGGATTTTGGCGCCGGTTCACCTGGCGTTTCCAACATCAACGTCACTTTGGACGACTACGCTAACACTCCAATTCCATCGACGGTTACGGGCAACACTGGCGTACCGTTTGTTACCGGCAGCTATAGACCGGCCAACTCAGGGACCACGGATCTGTTTCCTGCTCCGGCTCCTGCCGCTCCATACACCTACACGATGTCAGCGTTCAACGGCGACAGTCCGAATGGAACCTGGAACCTGTACATCATCGATGATGCCAACCTTGATGGCGGCAGCATCAGCGGTGGCTGGACCATTACTTTCGATGTTCGTCCACCAGCACCAGCCCCAGGCGACATTCTGATCAGCGAGTTCCGTACTCGTGGCGCCGGTACCACCCCGCCAGGATCGGATGGCAGTGCTGACGAGTTCATCGAGATCTACAACAACACCAACAATAACATCACGATCATCGACGCTATTCCTGGCGCTGATCCAACATCGGCAACTGGCGCTGGCTGGCGCTTTGCGGGTGCTCAAGGTGCGACTGAAACAACGTTCCTTGTCTTGCCGCAAACACTTTCCACAGCCGGTCCACTTGCTTTACCGCCACACGGTTACTTCTTAATCAGTACCCAACCAACCTCCCCGAGCCCGGCAGGTAACACCTACAGTTTGTCAACCTATCCGACTGGTACAGGCATTACCGCCAGCGGTTCGGCTAACGTTTCGGTAAACCCGGCTTCGGCCACAGTTGGTTTCCTTCCGGACGATGTAGGCTTGGCAGTCTTTTCGACGGCGAATGCTCTTACTGCGAACCGGTTGGATTCCGTTGGCTATAGTTCAGTGACCAATCCGGATTACAAGGAAGGCACTGGCCTGTCCCCGGCGACTGGTATTACTGATCCAGGACAACATTCGTGGGTCCGTAAGGAGAATGGTGGCTCGCCGCAAGACACAAATAACAACGCCAACGATTTTGTGTTGGTTGACACGGTTCCGCAAACCTTAAGTGGCGTGAGCGCGACTTTGGGTGCTCCTGGTCCGGAACGTGGTCCAACGATGACCGCGTATACCACGACCTCAGCGCCGATTGCTCACACAAATCAGTTTGGTATAGCGATCATCGACCCAGCACAACCCGCTTCGTCAGCGCCAAATCGAGTAAGAGACTTTACGGCGGTTACGAATGGCGCCAACGGTACGTTGAAGATTCGTCGTCGCTTTACGAACAACACTGGTTTGCCAGTGGTTGCGTTGCGCTATCGAGTCGTTGACATCACGACTATGACCGCAGCGGGAGTGCCAGCGGGTCAGGCTGACTTGCGAGTTCTTAATTCGCCGACTCAAACCATTACTCTAACGGACACGACTACGGTCACCGGCCAGGCGTTGACCCTGCAAACACCTCCGGCGCAAGCCAATGGTGGTGGTTTGAACTCATCACTGGCTGAAGGCGTTATCACCACAACCGCACCGTTGGCGAATGGCGCCAGCACCGTGGTTGAATTCAACCTTGGCGTTCAGGTCCCGGGCCAGTTCCGGTTCTTTATCATCGTCGAGGCCTTGACCGTTCCGCCGCAATAACGAGGAACTCAGCATTAACTACGAGAGGGCGCGGGCCAGTTGCCGCGCCCTTTCTTATTGACTCCGGTCCGAGTGGTGACAGAGTCAGTACCACCTCGCAGTAGCGGGGTCACAGAGTCACGGTAGCGGGTGGTCATATAGTCTCGCGGTAGCGGGTGGGTTGCAACAAGATTTCGGCTGGGCCGTCTGTTGTGAGGAATGGCTCTGCCTTTCCGTTTAAGAGGCTTTTTGTTCCGGGGCTATGCCCTTTCTTTTAGGCGCCTTATGAAACAATAGAGAATAAAAAACAGCATACCGTCAGAGGCCTAGCGGAAAGGCATGGCCATTCCTCACAACAGACGGCCCAGCCGCAATGTCATTGATTTTGCAAGAGTCTCTTAAGTCCGCAAGATCAAGCTGTCCCGACGCTACCGCGTTACGATACTGACCTCATGCTACTTAAGTTGCCGCGCTCTTTTGTTTTGTTAAGATGAGGCGAGCTAGATAAGGAACTACGGAGAAATGAATGGTCGTCGCGGATATGAAATCAACCCCACACGCTGAATTGCTCGATGGTTCTACGGTCGCAAACCAGATCAAGCAAGAAGCCAAATTGGAAGTCGAACGTCTAAAGCAACAGGGAATCACACCCGGTTTGGTTGTCGTTCGCGTCGGCGAAGATCCCGCGTCCGCGGTCTATGTTCGCAACAAGGTAAAGGCCAGCGGCGAGCTCGGAATTCGTTCAGAACACATCGCGCTACCTGAGACTACGACGACGGCGGAGTTACTCGAACTGATCGAAACTCTTAACACACGCGATGACGTTGACGGAATACTGACGCAACTTCCTTTGCCGAAAGGCGTGGATGAAACAGTTGTTATCGAACACATCAATCCGGTTAAGGACGTCGATGGATTCCATCCGATCAACGTCGGACGGCTTGCTTTGGGACGCCCACAGCTCGTTCAGTGCACACCGGCAGGCATCATTGAGATGTTGGACTATTATCAGGTTGACCTTCGTGGTATTAACGCTTGTGTGGTTGGGCGTAGTCAGATAGTGGGACGGCCCATGGCCCAACTTCTGTTGCAACGCGATGCGACGGTTACTATTTGTCATTCTCGAACACGAGATCTCGAAGCAGTCACGCGCCAGGCTGATCTGCTTGTAGTCGCTATCGGTCGCGCGGGAATGATCGGAGCTAAACACATTAAGCCCGGCGCGACTGTGATCGATGTGGGTATGAATCCGCTGATAAACGCTGACGACGTACGAGCAATGTTTGGCGAACAGGCAGAAAAACGGTTAGCAGTGTTGGAGAAGCGCGGGTCTACGTTGATTGGAGATGTTCATCCGGCAGAAGCTGGTGCGGTCGCGGGGAGACTCACTCCCGTTCCAGGTGGCGTCGGACTGTTGACTGTTGCGATGCTGATGAAGAACACGTTAAAAGCAGCGAAACTGCGGCGCGGGTTAAGTTAACTCATTAGAGAAGATAGCAAAGGTCAAAAGCGAAACTCTGGTTAGCGCAGTTAGGAAGGGCGGTTTACCCCCGCTAACTGTGAATTAAGTCGCCATTGAGTGATTTTGATTTGGGCCAGTAGGGGTAAACCGCCCTTCCTAACTGCGCTGGATTAAGTGCGACAATCATTCTGAAGTGACTTTTGCAGAGGCCCTTTAGGTTGTCGCCCGCTTCGCGGGCCCGTTCAAATTCTTTTATGCTTCGTGTTGGCCTGACAGGTTCTATCGCGGTGGGAAAATCTTTCGTGGTGGCGGTCTTCCTCGAACTTGGTTGTCATGTGCTCGACGCGGACCACATCGCGCGTGAAGTTGTTCAGCCGGGAACGTCGGGCTTGAATTCAATTGTCGAGCGATTTGGTGAGGAGGTCTTACTGCCGGATGGAACTTTGGATCGTAAGCGTCTCGGCGAATTAGTTTTTGGCAATGAACTCTTGCGCTCAGAACTAAACGCGCTGCTTCATCCTCGAATTATTGAGCGCCAGGATGAAATTTTGAGCGGCTGGGAACAACTCGATCCGAACGGTATCGGTATAGTTGATGCGGCGTTGATGATCGAATCCGGCGGCTACAAACGGTTCGACAAATTGATTGTTGTGCATTGCCGGCCGGAAGTGCAGTTAGAAAGATTGATGTTGCGCAACGGGTTGACGCGCGCTGAAGCTCAGCTACGCATCGACTCGCAAATGCCTCAGGAAGAAAAGCAGCGCTTCGCTGATTATCTAATCGAGACGTCTGACGGGTTCGAGTCGACGCGACAACACACCATCGCAGTTTACGATCAGTTGCAGCGAGTGGCCCAAAGCTGAAATGAAACTCCGACAAATCAATGCGAGGTCAAATCAGTCGTACGCAAAGCTGTGCGCTGTGCTGTTACTCTTGTTAGCGCTTACCCTCGCCGGTTGTTTTAGTGTTCCCACACCGTCGACTTATTACGGACAGGTTGTTGTACCACGCGCGCAGGAATTTCGTTGGAGTGATGGCGGGTTGCCACAGACATTCGATCCGGCTTTTGCGGCAGCGGCGCCTGATACCGATGTCGTCCGGGCACTGTTTGAAGGACTGACCGACTACGATCCAGAAACACTCGCACCGGTTCCGGCGGTGGCCAAACGATGGGAATCGTCAGGTGATGGCAGGATTTGGACGTTCTATCTGCGTGATGATGCAAAGTGGTCCAATGGTGAGAGTGTAACGGCGTCCGACTTTGTTCGTTCATGGCAACGAACATTAAAGATTGGCCCACTCGCGCCGCATACGGAACTGCTTTCCAACATCGAAGGCGTCAACTCCAACCACGCCCCGGCTAAAGAAGTTAAAGAGAACCCGCTAAAGACCGAACCTGTTCACGAAAGCTTTGGCGCAGAAGCTGTTAGTGATCATGTGTTACGCGTGCGTTTACAGGAGCCCGATGCGAGTTTTCCTTCACTCGTGGCCCACCCGGTTTTTCGCCCTGTCAAAGTCACCGATTCAGATGCCACCAAACGGATCGAAGCAAATGAGCTGGTATCGAATGGGGCTTTTTCGTTGTCCGGTTCCGACAACAATCAGGTATTGTTAGAACGAGCCAGGAATTATTGGGACGGCAATTCAGTTTCACTACAGCGAGTTGCGTTTGTTGGTAGTTCAAACGCAGAGGATGCTTTGGCGGCATACCGGGCCGGACAACTGGATGCTGTGACGAACGCGCCGTTCGAGCCGCTCGCGCTCAAATTGTTGTCCGGCTATGAAGACTTTCGTCGCTCGACGTTTGGCGCGCTTACTTATTACACCTTCAACAACACGCATCAACCGTTTGATGACATTCGGGTGCGCGAAGCTTTAGCGTTGGCCATCGATCGCGAGCGCGTCAGCCGTGATCATCTTGGCGGCGCTACTGAACCCGCCGGGAAGTTTTTTCCGGATGCGATGTCTGGTGAAAAGCCGGTGGTCGATAAGGCGGAGTTGCTCGAGCAGGACGTCTCGAAAGCGCGTGATCTTTTGGCTGAAGCAGGGTTTCCAAATGGCGATGGCTTTCCGGTTATTCGTTTGCTGATCAATCGCAACGACCAGCAACGGGCGGTGGCACAGGCGATTGCCACCATGTGGCGCTCTGCTTTAAATATCGAGACAGAGATCGTTGTCAAGAATTGGGATGAATATGAAACGGCACTGAAGTCAGGCGACTTTGATGTCGCGCGACGTGGCATCGTGATGCAGACAACAGATGAATTGACCAATCTCAAACTGCTTTTCGAGCGCGATGCCCTCGCGCCGCGAGTCGAAGCGTCGCCGAGTCCTGAAGCGACCAGGACGGAAGTTGAGAGTCCAAAAACTCCATCGATTACAACGGAGGTTGAAGCACTCAAAGAATTGCGGGCGATGCCGATCTACTTTGCTTCGTCTTATTCGTTGGTAAAACCTTACGTGAACGGTTTTGCCGGAAATGTTCTGGATGCGCCTTCGTTGAAGAATACGAAACTCAATATGAGCTGGACCGAACCCAAGCCGTGACCATTCGTCCTGACAACGAAGAGACACGCAAGCTGGCCGCCGAGATTATTTCGCAAGGCGGCTTGATTGCTTTTCGCACTGATACGTTTTATGGCATCGGCGCCGACCCGCTCAACGAAGAAGCTGTCGCACGGATCAAGTCGTTGAAAGGCAGAGAAGAAGGGAAGCCGATTCTGCTGTTGGTTGGCGATCTGCTCGATGTCGATCCGTTATTATCGGAGCGTCCGGCTTTGTTTGAAGTTGTGGCGTCAGCCTTCTGGCCTGGACCATTGACGATTGTTGTTCCGTCAGCCGCCGAATTACCGGACGAAATTACTGCGGGAACGCGGTCGGTTGGGTTGCGTTTGCCGGATGACGAAGGCGTGCGCGGTTTGGTGTCGATTTGTGGAGGAAGATTGACGGCGACGAGTGCGAACTTGTCAGGCAGCGTAGCAGCGAGATCCGCCGCGGATGTTGAGAATTATTTTCCTGCTGGGATAGATCTGATTATTGACGGTGGCGAAGTGACTGCAACGAAACCGTCGACTGTATTGGATATAACTGTCGAGCCACCAAAGCTGATCCGCGAAGGCGCCGTGACGAAAGAAGCGCTATTGAAAGTGGTTGGAAAGCTTGATTGAAAGACGCTTGAGTGGCAATGAGTCAGTACCGTAACGCGGTAGCGTCGGGTTCATTGCTCCTACGGTGTGACTGTCAAATCTTTCACAAATGCCCAGTCGCCGCTCGCGTTTACATGAATGTTCCCAACCGTCTTTTTCGAAATCACGATATTTGACTGATACCACAACGTAAAAACCGGCACGTCTCGACTCACGATCTCCTGAATCTTCGTATACAACTCCAACCCTCTTTTCCGGTCAAACGTGTTCACCGCTTCATCGAGTAGCGCATCGAGTTCCTTGTTGCTGTAGCGACTACGATTACGTGATGGCTTGTCTTGTGACGGAATTTCCGAGGTAGCAAAGAGATCTTTGTAAAAAATTGGATCCTGGTTTCCGCCCACCCATTGCGAATACGAAATCTGGAAATTGCCGCGCTTCAGTTCGTCGAACAGTGTGTTCTGTTCCGGCGTCTGGATCTCTACCGGAATCCCGACTTCCTTCAGATAGTTTTGAATCACGCCGGCATATTGTCGTCCCGCCAAACTGCTACCCGATAATTTATAAACAACCGGGTTTGGGAAACGCATTTGTGGTCCATCGCCATCCGGATCTTTAAAGCCGGCTTCGTCGAGTAACTTTTTGGCAGTGGCCGGATCGTACGAATATTTTTGTCCCGGCGTATAAGCCCACGATTCTTCGGGAAGAATCGAATGAGCAATTTTGCCGTACCCGAGCACAAGTTTATTAACCAGACTTTCACGATCGATCGCGTAGGCAATTGCCTGCCTGACTTTCACGTTGTCCAACGGAGCAGACGACGTGTTGATAGTCAGGAGCACAACGTTGGAACCGTTAAAGGCATTTACCTGTAACCGTGGATCCTGCTCGAGAAGTTTTACTGCGTCGGGTGAAAGACTCGTCGGCATTGGCGCGATGTCCACGCGTCCGGCGCGCAATTCAGCCTGCAGCGCATTCATGTCAGCGATAACGCGGACACGCAAACTTTGGATCTTTGGTGGTCCATCCCAATATTCCGGGAACGCTTCCACATCGACTACCTGCTGCGCATTGTCGTAGTTAATAAACTTAAACGGCCCGGTCCCGATCGGATGCGTCTTCTCACTTTCATAACTGTCTTTGGGAATGATTGCGACCGGGACCAGATTGGATAATAGGCCAACCCAGGGTTTGATTAGTGTCACTACCACCGTGCCGGCATCAGGCGTCTCAACGCTTTTGATGTAGCTATGTTTATCTGGTCCAGAACCTTCATAGAAGCTCGCCGATTTAGCAAACGAACTGGAGAAGACGAGATCGAGCGTGTATTTTACGTCGGCCGAAGTTAACGGCCGGCCATCATG
>DATDMC010000123.1:0-28990 GCA_036518995.1 Pyrinomonadaceae bacterium
CCGCGTTACGGTACTGACTTCATCGTCACAGCAACCGGCGGATAACCTTCGACAAGCTAATGCATATCGGACATAATCATCGCTTTACCTGGAGACGACTAATTTGACCATCCCCTTCATTGAAGAGAACGATCAGACAGCCGCGCGGCGTGAACACCTCGAGAGCCTGCGCGCGCTGGTCGGCAATGTTTACCCGAACAAGTTTCAGCGTAGCGAAGTGGTTGAAACTGGACGCGAAGACACTATCTCCCGCATCGTCGAAAAATTTCATGCCTTTGAACCAAAAAGCGAACCAGATACAAAACCGCCGGCAGAAGAGATTGAACTTGCCAATCAACAACTCAACAGCTTTGTAGTTCGCCTCGCCGGAAGAATTGCCTCACCACCGCGCGTGATGGGCAAAGTGGCGTTCGTTCATATTTCGGACGGCATTGCGCGCTTACAGATCTACATTCGCCGGGGCGAAGGTGTAGGCATCAGCAATGATGCGCAAGGCGGCGACGTCGATGGTTGGGAACTTTTTCATCTACTCGATCATGGCGATTTCATCGGTGTCGAAGGTTTTCTCTTTGTAACAAAAACCGGAGAGCTAACGGTCCATGTGCAAAAGCTACAGTTCCTTTCCAAGGCCCTGTTGCCGTTGCCCGACAAGATGCATGGCATTAACGATCCGGAAATCCGGCAACGCCAACGATACGCCGATCTGATTGCGGGAAGTTTGAAACTCGAAAAAGACGATTCGCTGACACCGCGTGAAGTGTTCGATCGACGCGCTACTGCCATTCGTGAACTTCGTCGCATCCTCGAAGATCACGGCTACGTCGAAGTCGAGACTCCGATGTTGACACCACTCGCGACCGGAGCGGCGGCACGACCGTTTGTGACTCATCACAACGCACTCGACATCGATCTCTACGCGCGAATTGCTCCCGAGTTGTATTTGAAAAGACTGTTAGTCGGCGGCTTCGAAAAGGTCTATGAGCTAAATCGCAACTTCCGGAACGAAGGCATTTCGTCACGTCATAATCCGGAATTTACGATGCTGGAGTTTTACTGGGCCTACGCTGATGTAAATCAGATGATGGACTTTTGCGAGGAGCTGATCAGGTCCGTCGTCTTCAAAACATTAGGTCACACGCAGGCGAAGTTTGGTGAACACGAGATCGATTTCGGTCAACCGTTTCAACGCGTGAGTATGAAAGCCAGTTTGGCCGGACTGGTCGACGACGATCAAATTACGAACGAGAATTTGGTGGAGTTGTTCGAAGCCAAAGTTGAATCAGGTATCGTGCAACCAACCTTCATCACGAATTTTCCCAAACCAATCTCGCCGCTTTCGAAAGCGTCACCGGCAGATCCAAGTGTGGCCGAGAGATTCGAACTTTACATCGTCGGCATGGAAGTGGCGAACGGGTTTTCTGAGCTGAACGATCCGGTTGAACAGTTCGAACGTTTTCGCGATCAGGTGAAACAACGTGAACGCGGCGACGATGAAGCAATGGTCATGGACGAAGACTACATTCGCGCTTTGTCGTTTGGAATGCCGCCGGCCGCGGGTATCGGAATCGGCATCGATCGCTTCGTGATGCTCCTGACCGATAAACAATCTATTCGCGACGTGATATTGTTTCCCCACCTCCGACCCGAGCGTAAGTCATCGGAAGTGTAGAACCTCACTCAGTCACCGCTATGGTGAATGGGAGAGGGGACAATGCGGAAACACGATCTGCGTGGTCCACTCGGTGCGTTCTCCCCGTCAAACTTGGTTATAAAAAAAGGAAAGGGATCCAAGCTAATGATTCGTAAAGTCTTTGCTTTTGCGGCAATCCTCGCGGCGGTCGTAGTACTTCAGGCACAAACCCCTAAAGCAGTTACCATCGAAGGCTACATCATCGACAATGCGTGTGCCGATGCGCACAAAAAGGATGAAGCTTTTGGAAGTATGGTCAAAAAACATCCCAAGTCGTGTGCCTTAATGGACAATTGTGTGTCGAGCGGATATTCAGTGCTCACTTCGGACGCCAAGCTTTATAAGTTGGACCAGGCTGGCAATGATTCAACCGAAGCCTTGCTTAAGTCGAGTTCGACGAAAGCAGGCCTGGCAGTAGTGATTGAAGGAACGGTAGATGGTGACACAATAAAAGTCACCAAGATCACGGAAAAGGCAACCGAATAGTTTGTAGGGGCGGCCCTCCGTGGCCGCCCTTGAGTAAAACAAATTCTATTCAGAGAGAAAGAGGCGTCGTTTTAACGGCGCCTCTTTTCATACCCACTGTTTATAATGGCCGGTCGCGTAGCGACCATTTGAATTTAGCCAGCCGTTTCAACGGCTGGGAGCGCCGCAATAAAATGGCCACGTCGCGTAGCGACGTCTGAACGTCGTTCACAATCCCATTCATGCGTCGCTACGCGACGCAAATATCACCCGCCTGGTTTCCAGCCATTGAAATGGCTGGCTAAGTTCAAAACATCGCGCGGCGCCCTTGAATAAACAAATTCTATTCAGAGAGAAAGAGGCGTCGTTTTACGGCGCCTCTTTTCACACCCGCTGTTGATAATGCGGTCGGTCGCGTAGCGACCATTTGAATTTAGCCAGCCGTTTCAACGGCTGGAACACCGCAATAAAATGGCCACGTCGCGTAGCGACGTTTGAACCCCGTTCACAATCCCATTCATGCGTCGCTACGCGACGCGATATCACCCGCCTGGTTTCCAGCCATTGAAATGGCTGGCTACGTTCAATACATCGCGCGGCGCCCTTGAATAAACAAATTCTATTCAGAGAGAAAGAGGCGTCGTTTTAACGGCGCCTCTTTTTCACTACCCCGCTGTTGATAATGCGCCCGGTCGCGTAGCGACCATTTGAATTTAGCCAGCCGTTTCAACGGCTGGGAACACCGCAATAAAATGGCCACGTCGCGTAGCGACGTCTGAACGTCGTTCACAATCCCATTCATGCGTCGCTACGCGACGCGAATATCATCCGCCTGGTTCCAGCCATTGAAATGGCTGGCTAAGTTCAAACATCGCTACGCGATGGAAAAACATGATCGACCCACCCAACCGCAAGGTGGTACTGACAATTATTCTTTTGGTGCAGCCGAAGCCTTTTGTCTTAAAGCTGCCAGACGCTCGTCCGACCACGTCGGCTCCTGACCTTGCTGCTTGATCAACGCGAGGTATTGTTCCATAGCGTCCAACGCGCCTTTGAAGTCACCTTTCTTCTCGCGCACGCGACTTACGTCCAACAGGAATTGCGCGTTTTTGGAGCCAAACAACGCCGCTGCTTTTGAAAACATCTCCTCAGCCGACTTGAGTTCACCCTGCATTTCATAAACACGACCAAGATGAAAATAAGTGATCGGATAGCGCTCGCCATCACGACTCGCCACTAGCTGAAGATTTCCTACCGCTTCGTCGTAACGTTTGACAGTTAATAAAGCGAAACTGACTTCAAGGTTCGCAGGCGGAAAGTACCCCCCCTGGCGTGAAATCAGGCGTTGATAATTGCTAATCGCATCCAACGTGTTTCCTTTTTCAGTCGCTGACCTGGCGCGTTGTAAAAGATCGAATCCTTCCTGATCAAGCGCCAGCGTTCGTGGTCCACGCATCGCGCCGGGAGACGCCGGACTGATTGATGTTCTGGTTGAACTTACCTGTTCGACCGGCGGCTTAGGCTGAGATTGCACCCGGGCAGTTTCAACACGCGTGGGCGCTTCAACCGGCTTCGACACCGCAACCCGCGGCGCTTCGACCACAACTCTTCCTTCCGGACTTACGCGGGCAAGCGCTTCCGCGGCTGCTTTGTGATCGGGATCCTGGGCCAACACTCGACGCCATTCACGCGCCGCCAGATCGTTCTGGCCACGAGCCGCGTAAAGACGACCGAGGTTGTAACTCGCTTCCGGATATCTGAAGTTTTCCAACTTCAACGCCGACATCAACGCATCGTAGGATTCATCCCAACGACCGACACGCAACATCACCACACCAATATTGTTGTATGCACGTGAGTAGCGACCTTTTCGTTGTTCGATGGCTTTTCGATAGGCCTGGACTGCGCCATCGGTCTCGCCCAAGCGAGCGAAGGAGTTACCCACGTTATAGAAACCCTGCGGATCAAAGACGTCAATATCAGCAGCGGCATGAAGTTCAGTGACTGCGTCACTATGTTTATTCGCGGCAACCAGCGCATCAACTAACTTGAGTTCGAGCTGAATGCGCTCCGAACCAGTCGCGGCTGAGGCAATTTGATCGCGCAAGGCGGAAAACTCATCGGGCGGTGTGGCGTCTTCGGTGGATTTCTCGGCGGGTTTTGCAACGGGCTTGGTTGTTTCCGGCGCCACTGTCACCGGCTCGCCGTCTCGCTTCGTCGTGCTTTCAGTTGGTGCAACTTCTTCCCCGGGAGTTGTTTGTCCAGTACGCCGCGCACGCGTCTGTTCCGCAGCTTCAGACTTCGGCGCCGCCACAGGAGTAGTTGTCTGCCCAGCCGGGACCTTCTTTTTCGTTTGCGCCGCAAGCTCAGTCGAGACTGCACTTGCCAACAGCAGCGTCAGAACAACAACTCTTGTCTTCATGGTAAAACCCTCAACTGAATGAACTATCTAAGCCTTTGCAAAGTCATAACTCTAGTGGCGACGAGGTCACCGTAACGCGGTAGCGTCGGGTCTGCTTGATCTTGGGCCTCGGTCATGGGACAACCGCATTACGGTACTGACCTCATTGCCCCATAAGGATCTTTGCCAGCGCCTCTATCTGCTCAAGCGCGGCGCTTGTGCACGAACGTAATTGAGCACCGTGCCACCAAACCCGACAACCCAACCATGTGTTCGATCGGCAAAGAAGACGCGCTCCAAAGGATGTTCGGTGCTGCTCTGTTGAGTGGTCCAATGCAGGCCGCCATCGTTGGTGTAAATGATCGTCCCTTCGGCGCCCACGGCCCAGCCTTCTATCGCATCAAGAAACTTAACGTCATAGAGATCGACGTTCACGCCGGAAACCTGTGGCTGCCAACTGCGACCACCGTTGATGGTCCGATAGATCACGCCGCCATTCCCGACCGCCCAACCCAGACGGTCATCGACAAACGAGGCTGACGAAAATCTGACCGGCGCATCGCCAGTTGGTTGTATGCGCGCCTGGTTCCAGGTATTGCCGCCGTCTGACGTTTGAATGATCGTGGCTCCTGCGCCAACTAACCAACCACGATCTTCGTCAATGAAACTTCCGCCCAGCAACAAGTGGCGCGTCGGTGACTGCAATTTGGTCCAATTAACACCGCCGTCTTTAGTGGCGAAGATCGCCCCCGCTTCACCGAAAGCCCAGCCCCGTCCACCCGGGGTAAAAACCGCGCGTACTAAGCGCGCATCAACGTCGACGCCTTTGATATTCACGCGTTCCCAGTGTTCGCCACCGTCAGTCGTGTGCATCAAATAAGCCCGCGGATCTTCTTTG
Source organism: Pyrinomonadaceae bacterium (assembly GCA_036518995.1). GTDB lineage: Bacteria > Acidobacteriota > Blastocatellia > Pyrinomonadales > Pyrinomonadaceae > PSRF01. Next base: position 5,455 of record DATDMC010000123.1, read on the forward strand.
GTTTTCAGTTCGTAGAAGTTGACTTCACAAACAAGCCAACCGTTGTTGTCGTCTACAAAATAGATGTCACGCAGGACATCGGTCGTAGACGACTGTTTCGGTTTCCACGTCTTTCCGCCATCGAGCGTGGCGAGCAGAGTTCCCTTGCTGCCGATGGCCCAACCGCGGTTTTGATCGAGAAAGAAAAGAGAATGCAACCAGGCCATGCTGCCAGTGCGTTGGCGCGCCCATGTGCCATTCTGCGCCGAAACTGATAACGCACTGACAACTAAGATCAGCAGTACAAATATCAGGCGTAGGCGTGACATGGTTCTGTTTTCCATTCCAATAAAGGGCATCGTCTGCTTCTTTACCCCTGCGTCTCAGCAGAGTAACCCCTTGCTCACACAATCGAACTAGAACGGAAGCCCACCCGTAAAGATTCGCGCAAAACTCAGGACCGAAGTCATCTGCATGATCTGCTGGAACTTCTTGAACTTGTTGCCAGGCACCAAAATTTGATCGCCAGGCACAAGGTAAGTACTGTCCGCCGCCTTGCCTTTATAGATGGCCGACACGTTCACCACGATTGGATCAAGGATGCCGGTCTTCGAGCGACGCAGCACAACGACTTTGCTCCTGTCACCGGTGCTCAAAACGCCACCAGCTTCGGCCAGCGCTTCTGTGACAGTCATACGATGGCTCATCAACCGAATGCCCGGTTGGCCCACGTCGCCGACCACGCTGTAACGATAGGAAGCTGCTTTGTCGAGTGAAACGGTTACCTGTGGATCGATGATGTACTCGTCGTAGCGCTGCTTAATAATGTCCGCCACTTCGTCAACAGTCTTGCCGTTAACGAACACACCGCCCGGTATTAACGACAGTGAAACTCTGCCGCTTGGAGGAACAGTAATTCCACTCCGTGAATAGCGGTCCTGGTTGAAAACAACCACCGAGATCACATCGTCTGGTCCAAGTCGATAGGTGCTGAAGAAGTTATTGTAAAAAGGAACAACGGCGGCCTCTTCCGACATCTGCTCCTGACGATTTACCTGCGTATCTTCAGGAACATCCTGCGCCGCCCTGTTCGTATCGTCTGGCTCAATACGATCGCCACTCGTCGGGTCGGCAGGTTTCTTCGGATCTTTTTTGTCTTGTGCCGGCGTGGCCGTTCGTTGTCGCGTCTTTTGCGGATCCGTCGGTGTTTGTCCGACCACTGCCACTGCGGAAACTACCAGCAGCGCGAAAGCAACGAGTTTGTTGTTCCTCTTCATATTCAACCTCCGAACTTCTTCACTGAGCTCCCCGACCAAAAATAATTATTTTGATCGTTTCAAACATGATGATGGCATCAAGAATCAGACTGTAGTTTTTGATGTAAAAAAGATCGTATTGCAGTTTCTGGCGCGCATCTTCAATCGAGGCGCCATAGGGATATTTAATTTGGGCCCAACCAGTTAAGCCGGGCTCGATCAAGTGACGTTGTTCGTAGTACGGAATCTCTTCTGCGAGCTGGGCCACAAAATGCGGCCGCTCCGGACGTGGGCCAACGAAACTCATCTGGCCCCGAAGGATGTTCCAAAACTGCGGAATCTCATCCACTCGAATTTTGCGAATCACGCGACCCACGCGGGTTGTCCGGTCATCGCCTTTACTCGCCCAAACCGGGCCTGACTTTTCCGCGTCCACTCTCATCGAACGAAACTTCGTCAAAACAAACGTGCGACCGTTTCTGCCGACGCGTTCCTGCTTGTAGAAGATTGGACCACGCGACTCGAGTTTGATCAGGATCGCGGTGACAATCACGATGGGTAACGACAGAAGAAATCCTAATAAAGCAACTAACCAGTGGACTGCGTTGCGCGAAAACGCCGCGAGTCGAGCCTGGCGACCACGACCACTAAAGATCAGCCATGATGGTCGCAACATGTCGAGCGAAACACGACCCGTAATCCGTTCGTAAAAAGCCGCGCCTTCTTCGATCGAAACTTCGCCGGCCAAACTTAGCTGCAACAACCGATCGGTCGGCAACTGGCCACGACGTTCGCCCATGGCTACCACAATCCGATCGATGCCTTCCTTCTTAACTATTGAGCCAAGCTGCTCGGTTAAACCGATCACGCGTGGATTAATAAGACTCTTGCCGAGCAGTTCTGAATCAGTGCCCACAAAGCCGATAATTCGATAACCGGCATCGGGACGATTCAAAACTTCACGCGCAACTTCGACTGCCAGTTTTCCCGAACCGACAATTAATATTCGTTCGCCTATCCCCGGGTGACCCAAAAACCAATGAATCGAAACGCGCCAGCCAACCATCAAACCCAGGGCCAGAGGCAGCGCGATGAGCGAAATACTGCGGCCCAACATCAAACCCGGATACGCATAAAAAGCAATCGCGAGTGCTATCCATGCCAGGCCGAGGGCCTGGACTAGACGCAGGACCAGCTCGCGCCGATCATGCATTACGACGAAGTCGTACAAGTCAAAGAGGTAAAAAGTAGCGAGGCAAAAGAAGGTTGCCATGCCCGCTTTCCAGTAGCCGTTCTTCTCAATCAGCTCAAACGGCGCGCCGGCCACACCAACACGCATGTAAACAGCGCCGATGATGGAACCGTAAACCAACGCGGCCTCTGCAATCAGCAGTAGGACCGTTCGCCCATTGAGACGTAAGACTCTCAACTAACTACGACTACCTCCTCTTCTTTCTGAGTCGGTTCCGCAATCTGTTTTTTATCGTCTTCCTTCATTCGTCGTTCGCGGTTGTAATAGCGATGTTGATAGTAATAAGACGTTGAATCGGGCTGTTCTTCAGCACGATTCAGGACGACTCCCATCATCCGGTCCTTCGGAAGCTGTTCGAGCAATTTGTCGATGACCGTGTAGCGCGTCTTTCCGGCGCGAACTACAAGCAACGCTCCATCAGCACGATTCATTAATACGTTTGCGTCGGTGAAGATACCGAGCGGTGGCGCGTCGATGATGATGTAGTCAAACATTCGTCTGACCTCCGTCAACAAACGGGCGTAACTTGGACCAGACAATAACTCCGCGACGTCCTCTCTTGGCTTGCCACCCGGCAGTAAATAAAGACCCGCCGGATCGAGACGAACAATCGCGTCTTCCAGTCTCATTTGACCGCCGAGAACTTCCGACAAACCTACCGGGGCATCAATTCCGAAGTAATCGGTGGCGCACGGCTGACGAAGATCGCTATCAATAATCAGACAACGAACACCTTCGGTCTGGGCCAACAACCAGGCGAGATTGAGCGCCGTTAAAGTTTTTCCTTCAGCAATGCCCGCGCTGGTAACGACAATCGCGCGTGTTTGCAGGCGCTCGCCGGCCTGCAGGATGCGAGTACGAAGTGCACGAAACTGTTCGCAGTAGGCCGAACGCGGTTGGCTGACCGCTACAAGATGAGGCTCGACGCGTGCTGGAGAAATGTCATAGGTGACAAAGCCTCCAACACGCGCCGACCCGGCAGCGTCCAAAGTTGCCCCAGCATCACGCGAAGCAATTCCGCCGGGGAGTGCCGACCCGTCGGGTACATCCGTCGTGTGCGCAGTGGACGCTGAACTTCGCGCCGTCTCCGGAGAGACTGACATGATCGATGAGCCGGCAAAGAGCTGCTCTTCGATTTGTCGCGAGGAAGGCAAACCAGCGGGGCTGGGACCTTCACTACGGCGCTCTGAACTTTTTGCTGCTGGTCGCTTGGGAGCGCCCGGTTTCTCAGTGGCGCTCTGTCGTCTCAGGGCATCAAAAACTCTTCCCATTAATTCACCTCACGAATAGCTCAGCACTCTGGGGCATTTGAGTAAGTGAGCTTTGGGGTTTCTTAGTACTTGGTACTTAGTGCTTTGTACTTAGTATTTTGTACTTAGTGCGTTGTACTTCGACCTTCCGACTTTGTCCTTAGTCCTTTGGACCTTGAACTTGAAACTTTGGACTTTGGACTTTGGACTTCGAACTCCCTCACGTCTGCTCCACCGGCACGGGCGCCGCCGTCTCAGATTCCTTTTCCGCAACTGAATTACCCGCGGCCCACAACTCCGCGCGACCCGACGACGAAAAAATCCGCGCGGGTGCTTCACGTTCTTCACCCGGTTGAATTCCTCGATCGGAGCGCGGCAACATGTCAAACGTTTCGGCAATGTCTTCGATAATCGTGCGCCCGATAGTTGTTTCGCCTGCGGCATAACCGGCCAACAACGAGTTATCACAAAGGTTGTTGATGTTGCGCGGAATGCCGTCGGAACAACGGAAGATGTAGTCGATAGCACCCGGGGAAAAGATGTCGGTGCGTTCCGCGCCGGCTACCAGCAAGCGCGATGTGATGTAACGGTCGGTCTCTTCAACATTCGGCAGCGGCTTGATCACGCAACGGAGCGCGATACGCTGTTTCAATTGCCGCAGATCCGGGTTGTTAAGAACGTCACGAAGTTCGGGCTGGCCCGTCAACACAATCTGAAGTTGCTTCGCCGTGTCTGATTCAAAGTTGGACAACAGGCGAATCTCTTCCAGCACGTGCGGTGATAGTCCCTGGGCCTCGTCGATGATTAAGACCGTGCGCAGACCCCGGGCATGACGCGATTCCAGCGCTCTTCCCAATTCCAGCAGGAGCTCTGATTTCGTTTCCCATTTTTGTATGTCGAGGAGCGTTGCCACGTGCTGATAAAACTCGGCAACTGACAAGCGCGGGTTGAAGATGTAAGCAACCAGGACCGTGCGATCCAGTCGCTGCATCATCCAGCGCAAAATCGTTGTCTTGCCGGTTCCCACCTCACCCGTCACGACCACCAGACCCTTTCCGCTTTCGATACCGTAGTGCAGGTTAGCCATTACTTCGGTATGCGAAGGCGTAAAGTAGATGAAACGCGGATCGGGAGTTAGCGCGAACGGCAGCTCCTTTAACCCATAAAATTCTGCGTACACTCTTTTAACCCTCCAGTTCGGGACTTAGTCCCACAAATCATTACGAGGAACGTCCCGATGCCTGCATCAGGAATTCGAAAACGTGAGTAAACTTCAGGCCCAAAGCCAAAACCGGAATGCTTATTACGGTAATCGCGAATCCGGCGGCTAAGAGCAACCTGCGGCGTCGGGGAATGGCGCGGGCCTCCTGGGGCGTTAGTAATTCGGGGACGGCGATAAGCACGGGCAATCCAGTGTAGTGACGAACATCTTCACTGCTCTGAATCGTCAGCAAGCGCGGTACTTCGAAGAGTCCGGTTAATAACAGGCCAACTGCCAATCCGACACCCACGCCGATCGCGGCAAGCATGAGACGCTTTGGAGCAACGGGCTTCGCAGGCAAGTTTGCCGGGTCAACCACTTCAATACTTTCACCCTGCTGTTGAGAAGCCGCATCGGCGCCCAACGTAATCTTTTGTTGTTGTTCCAAGAGCTGATCGTAAGCCGTCTTTTTGGTTTGATAATCACGCTCGATGCGCCCGAGTTCGACTTCGGCGCCGGGGACGCCGTTGATGCGTTCGATCAAGCCGGCGATCTGTTTGTCGTTGGTATCGATAACACCTTGCAGACGTTTGATCTCGCCGTCGGCCATTTTCATGTCCTGCTCGACGCTGGCAGACGCAAGATCGGGACGGGCGTTAAGACGGGCCTCTTTGTCCTTAATCTTCTGCTTCCACTCGGTGATCATGTCGTTCATATCCTGCTGGACCTGATCGACTTCCTTCTGTTTCGCAATCACATCGGGATGTTTTGGTTTGTATTGCTGTTGCAGGCTGGTCAATTCACCCTGCAGCGTCGCCTTCCGCGTGGCCAATTGGGACCAGGCAAGCGTGGTTTTAGGATCGGTCGTATCAGTGGCTACGTCGATCTTCGCTTCCTCAGAAGCTTTCCTCAGCAACGCCAGTTGATTCGCAGAAGCTGAGCGACGATCCTGAAGACGACCGACTTCGGTCAATAGCGATTTCTGTTGTTCGCGGAGATCAGTAAGCTGACTGACGAGCGCACTCGCTTCAGAAGGCAAGTGGCCCACGTTCTGAGTCATGAAATCGAGCCGCCCTTTGTCGAGCTGGTCCAACTCGTCTTTGGCCTGGCGGACCTGATTGTCGATAAATGTTTTTGCAGCAGTACCGGCGTTAACCGTCGTGCGGGTTTGTTCACTGATGTACTTGCCGGCGAGTTCCTGGGTGACCGCCTGAACGACGCGCGGATCGCGACCGCGGAAAGTGATATTGAAACCGTTCGTGATGTCGTTACGACTGGTGTTGACTTCTACCTTGATGTCTTTGACGCGCATCTGGGAGATGATCGATTCCATCGGCTCACCACGCAGACGTTCAGATTTGTAGAGTTCATACTTCTCAACGAGCGGCTCCAGCGAAGTGCGGCTGGTTACCACCTGCGAGATGCTGGTTAACTGGCGAGTGATGTTGTCTTCAGTGCTGGTTGGAACAACGCCGGCAGGTAGAGTCGAAGAGCGTACAACGATGAGCGTTGTTGACTCGTAGAGATCCGGCAGCCGGTAGACCACAATGCTGACCGCCGCGGTCAAGGCAATTACCGGAAGGATAATCAACCACTTGCGACGCCCGATAATCTTTAGATATTCACCGGGGGTTCGCTGGCGAAATTCAACACTCATACAGCACTCCTCTTATGTTTTCCCTGCTACGCAACCAATCGGGGCAACCGATTAACCACAGCGCAACAAATGTCTTGTTTAAAGTGACGCCAAAGTTTTCTTTGCTTCTTCGATGTCATTAAAGGGCGACTTGTCAGACAAACGAACCGAAGCTTCGAGTTCACGTTTGGCTCCCTGACTATCTCCCTTGGCTTTCAAAGCCATTCCCAGGTGGTAGTGATAGGTTGCACTCGGTGAAGTGTTCGCGACTCTCGCGGCGGCTTCATCAAGCGCGATGGCTTTTTGTAACTGCTCGGCGGCGGCAGCGTAGAGATTTTTCTTGTAGTAAACCCAACCTAACGTGTCGACAAAACCCGCCACGTTTGGATTTTTCTGTACGACACCCTGTGCGAGTCTTACCGCTTCATCGAGATTGCCTTTGCCGTTGACGGCATAAAGCCAGGCCAAATTATTTGCCGGAATCGCCGCATTCGGATCTCGCTCAAGTGCTTTCTTGTAGTTGTCAGCAGCGACGTCGAAGTTCTTACGCGCGTCTTCCAACATTCCAATCATCGTGTAAGCGGCCGGATTGTCTGGCCGTTTTTCAATAATCTTTTGATACTCGGCAATCGCGCGATCTTCCTGGCGCGAATTAATGAACAACGCGCCTAGCGCTGAGTAAGCGGCAACGTAGTTGCCATCGAGTTCTAAAGTTTTACGAAGTTCAGCTTCAGCGCCTTGCCCGTTGTGCTGGTAACCGTAAATCTGGGCTTTCAGGAAATGGAGCGACGCGTTATTTGGAGCGCCGTTGATTGCCTGATCGATGCGGGCATGTCCTTTGTCGAATTCCTGATTGGCGGCATACATCCCAACCAGGCCACTGAGCGCGGTAAAGTTTGTACTATCGAGTTTGAGCGCGTTCTCCCAATTCGCAACTGCTTCGTCAGTCTTCTTCTGGCTCGAAGCAACGACAGCGAGATTGTTGTAAGCAGTCGGATCATTTGGAGAAGCGTCGCGAGCGGCTTCAAAATCCGCTTTCGCAGCGGCCGCATTGCCTAACTGCATTTGGGCCGTGCCGCGAGCGAGATAAGTCTTCTGTTTCATTTCCGCCAGCAACTCTGGCGAGTTATCGCGATCAGGAGCAGTCTTGCCAATGCGATCGAGAAGATCGCCGGCGAGACTTGCTGCCGTACGCGGATCACCACTGCCAAGTGCAACTTGAAGCTTCATCAATTTCGCCGGCAGGTAATCCGGATAGTTCTTTTCAAGATCGCCGGCAAACGCGCGTGCCTGGTCCATCAAGCCCAGGTTGAAATTCATCTGGGCCATAAAGTAGAGACCCGCACGCGAGTTGGGTTCCTGTTTCAATACTTCCTTAAGATCTTCGATAGCCGCTTTCAAACCGTCTGTCTGGTTACCGACAGATTTCACGCGAGCGCGCAACAACAACGCCTGACGATCAGTCGGCTCCTTCTTCAGAATCTCTTCGATCTGTCCGGACGCGCCTTGAGTGTCACCCTTCATCAACAGCATTTCACCAAGACGATAGCGTCCCTGGAGATAGTCGGGAGACTTTGCGAGTGTCGCCTGATAAATCTGCACGGCCTGGTCGGTACGGCCAGTAGTTGCATAAAAGTCGGCCAACATTCCCTGGCTTTCGGGTTTGTCCGGATCGAGAGCAGCTAAAGCTTTGTAAGCCTGCTCGGCTTTATCGAGTTGTTTGTTGACGAGAAAGAAACTGGCGAGCACAAATTGCGCGGTCCGATCGGTCGGCGCGACTTCAACCGCTTTCCGCAGTTCCACTTCTGCGTCGGCTAAACGACCACCCTGGGCCAGAAACTTGCCATACTCGGTGTGACCAAGCGCGCCATTCGGATTAATCGAGATGGCCTGTTTGAAGAGGTCTTCCGCTTTTCCCGGTTCGCCGGTGACGATATAGAAGCGCGCGAGACTGAGATACGATTCGATTCGTTTTGGATCGAGCTTGATAGCGATGTCGAGTTGCTCAAATGCTTTGTCTTTTTGGTTTTGCGCGAAGAGCACGCTGCCGTAAAGAATGTGGCCCTCGATGTTGTTCGGGTCTTTTTGCAGAATCTCCTGGGCCAACTTCTCGGCCATCGTGATGACTTCGGGCTTACCCTTACTCGCCGCGATGTAGTAATTGCCCAGCTTGTTGCGAGCGTCGAGATTGTTGGCATCAAGCTCAACAGTCTTCTGAAGCTCCTGAATCATCTCCGGAAAACGAGCAAGACCTTCAAAGGCACGAGCGAGACCCCAATGGGCATTCGCCATCTTGTCGTCGATCTGAATCGCATTGCGGAATTCGAGCGACGCTTCCTGAAACTTCGAATCTTTCAGGTAGGCCTCGCCCTTGGCAACGTGTTCAGCTTTCGCTTTTTCGGGATTTGAGCAGCCTGCTAAAGAAACAACAGCCGCCAGGAGAACACACAGGAGGGTTAGGTAATACGGGTTACGCCGGCACTCGCTATTCATTTGTTTCGCTCCATAAGGCCATCAATTGACGACAGCCCATTTGATCTCCCAGTTTCGCCAGCATCCTCGGCGGGCAATGCTCCGGACGCCTCAAAACTGAGACAAAGAGTAAAAAGACTCAATACCACTCAACTTCCAATTTTTAAGGAACGCAGGCGTCTCGCCTGCCAGCTCCCCGCAATTTTTTTGCGGTTTCTTGCAAAAACTCAATTCGGCACAAACTCGGGGAGTGCCGAAGTGGCAGCAACTGCCATATCAGTGGCTGCTTGTAAGGCAGGTCCTTCTGAACCAGTCATGGGCACGGTCACGCGAACCATCGCGCCATCAGACCTTCGCAGACGAACACTGTCAATAACGGTATAAATTTTTCCCCAATATTCGCTCGAAAGCGCTCGCCCACGACCCTGATACCAGTAAAGCATCAGACTTTTCGTGTCGCCATTCTGAATCACATACTTATTGGCCGTGAATGTGCCACCATTTGGACCCGGCAAGTTTACTTTTCCAGGATCAACCAAAGTCCAACCGGAACCAGGTAAACAGTTTAATGGGCTGTGATACGACGCGCCGTCACGCTGCGTCAGGTAATAGCCAACATAAAGATTGGCGACTGAACCATCGGGTCGACGGAAATCCCGCAATAAATAGTCGCTTGCGCGCAGGACCTGCAGCGTCTGAGCGTCGAGGACTGTGTCCGGCCCTGACTTTTGCCAGGTCCCGATCTGTTCAGGAAAGCCTTTTAATTCTTTGCGGTCAATGTGGGCTTCACCTAAGTAAGCCCAGGTGTTCACGACAATTCCCACGCCGATAATGGCGAGTAACAAAGCCGTGAATCGAAGCGACGAGGTTTTCATTCTGCGCCTTCCGCTGAAATCACCTGCGGTTTGGCCGCAACCACTTTTTCCCGTTTGGGTTTAGCAGGTGGGTTAGAACCAGACTTCGGTTTGAAGCGATCCAAAATCCAACCCACGCCAAACAACATCAGGAACGCGACTACATAAATGGCCCAACCCGAAAATGAGTGAAAGAAGCCGTCGGCCACTTCAGTCCCATAATAATGGGCCAAAACGCCGGTTCCACTAACGCGAAGCGCGTTCGTCAAAATCGCGATCGGAACGGCGGCCCCAACCAATATGGTCGAGCGCCAGAAACCATAACTCGTTAAAAATCCGAAAGTTGATTGTTGACCATCCGTCTCTTTGCTGGGTGGATGAGTGAAATAGGCAAACACGACCGCAAGAGTAATCAAAGTCATTAGCGAGCGAATACCGCTGCAAGCTTCAACGACTTCGAGTTTCTTTGTTTGGAAGGAATTGAGCGGCTTTAGCTCAATAACATTGCCCTGCCGCAAGACTGGAATGCCCCAGACGCTCATCGACCAAACGGCACAACGAGAAGCAAACAACTGAAGTGGAAACGCGATTTTGTTGAAGATAATTGCCGGAATCGGCATCGCGAGAAACAAGAGTGCGAGCGGGACCCAGAGTAGCTTTAGCAACTGGCCGCCCCAGAAATAAAGAATGGTGCCGCCCAACAACAAAATCAGGGACATTCGCTGGGTGTAAAGCTCAGCGCCGGCAACGCCGGCCCACAAGGCGAAGAGTGCAAAAATAACTGCAGCGCCACCCCACCAGGTGGATGGACGCACGTTAACAGAAGCCAGCTTGTCACGCTGAATCCAAAGGATATAGCCAATGATGAACGGGATTAAGAGACCGTGGGAGTAATTTTCATCTGACCACCAGTCTCGCGAGAGCTTCACGAGCACCGTCGCGTAGGCGAAAGAGATAGCGACGGCAATAGGGAGGGCGCGCCAGAGATACTTGGTGGCCGGGACACTCATACAGATTCCTGGAAGAATTCTCGCAAGAAAAGGGCAATTTCCCTCGCGAAAACCATTGGTGACGTAAATTTCACTATCACCCGATTCAATTCGCGACAGAGCTTATATCAAATGGAGGTCCGTGACAATCTTTGAACCACAGACAGGGCTGATCTGATAAATAGCGAATGCTGTGATGGTTCCAGAAGTCGTGGGGTTGGATTTTAAATTGTTGGGGGTGAGTGGGGGTATCAGATGTTGGGTGTTTAGGTGTTAGCTGTTTAGGTGTTTAGGTGTTAGGTGGTTGCTTGGTGAGGTGGTTAAGTTGGCTTTCAGGTTTTCAGATACCACCGGCTTTATGCCGGTGGAGACTCAACCTCTCGCTAACCCACGCTTCGACGGTTCACAAGATACCACCGGCTTTATGCCGGTGGAGTCGTCACCTTCTCGCTAACCCGCGCTCAACCTCTCGCTAACCCGCGCTTCGACGATTACGAGATACCACCGGCTTTATGCCGGTGGAGCCGTCAATTTTCTCGCTAACCCGCGCCTCGATGGTTCACGAGATACCACCGGCTTTATGCCGGTGGAGTCTCAACCTCTCGCTAACCCGCGCTTCGATGGTTCACAAGATACCACCGGCTTTATGCCGGTGGAGTCGTCAACTTCTACTCGAGCCTATAGCAGATCGTCGTTAGGTACAAATTGAGACTCCACCGACATAAAGTCGGTGGTATCTGCGCCTGAGCCGAGAAGCGCGAGTTAGCGAGAGGTGAAACTCCACCGACATAAAGTCGGTGGTTTCTACACCTGGGCCGAGAAGATCGCCTCGCGCCTCACAGTCAGTACCACCTCGCGGTAGCGGGTGGGTCCCTCGGTTCACAGGTCGCCTCATGTCACACAGTCAGTACCACCTTGCGGTAGCAGGTGGGTCCCTCGGTTCACAGGTCGCCTGGCGCCTCACAGTCAGTACCACCTCGCAGTAGCGGGTGGGTCTGGTGGTCCAGATTGATTGACAGCCGCTCGGTCCCTTAGCCATCATCTCGGCGCCACGAGATTTCTCGTGAGATTGATTTGCCTCACCCTCACATGTGGAATAATACCGAGACTCCTCTCGCTTACTTTATATCGTTTCGTACTTACGGCACGTGGCTGCATGGTGATCAGCGCGGTTCGATTGATCGTTTTCATAATCAATACCGCGCTCCGTACATACCCCCTAATGACGCGTGGCATCGCTACAATACGTGCCAACTAAAACGTGAGCCTCTCATACTCACAGCGTCGCAGCGACAAGCGGTCGAATACGCTATTCGTGATACCTGCAAGATAAGAGGTTGGACACTCTTAGCGATCAATGTGCGCACCAATCACGTGCATACGGTGGTCAGTGCCAACCGCAAACCGGAGTTAGTACTCAATGCCTTCAAAGCAAATGCAACTAGACAGCTCCGGGAGGAGGGTCTATGGAATCACAGCTTTAGTCCCTGGGCTGACAAGGGCAGCAAACGACGGCTTTGGAACGAACGAAGTGTCGACAGGGCGGTCGGCTATGTGCTGTATGGTCAGGGCGATGACCTACCTGACTTTGATGATGACGAGTAATCTACGACCCACCTGCTACCGCAAGGTGGTACTGACTATGTGACATAGGGCGATCCGTGAACCAAGTGCGACCCACCCGCTACTGCGAGGTGGTACTGACTGTTAGTCACAAGGTGATCTGTGAACCAAGAGACCCACCCGCTACTGCGAGGTAGTACTGACTGTGCGACACGAGCGATCTGTGAACCACAGACCCACCCGCTGTACTGACTGTTAGTCACAAGGCGATATGTAGGCCAATAGACCCGCTGCCGCAAGATACCAACACCCTAGCGGATCACGATCGTTGGTGAGTTACTGCGCTGACCGTTGATGATCAGCGTCAGTTGGACCGTCCCCGCATTCTGCAACTCAGGCAAAAGCACAACACTCACCTGTTCAAGCGGCGTTCCTGTCCTAAACGATCCCGCAAACACAACCGGCAACATGACTATGGTCCCATCACCCCGCCGCACTTCAACTGCTACCGACTCAGAGTAATTGGGAATCACTACTCCTTCGACAACCAGGTCGTTATCTTTGTCAGGGTTTTCCGCAACAGTCGAAATTCCCGTCGCGAAAATCGTCAGTCTGGTCCGATGGTCGTCACCAAAATTCTGGGTAGTAAGCACATCGAACGGCGAAGACATCATCGTTAAAGAGTTGATGACTGCCGCCACACTCGAATCAGTCGTCACAATCGCAAATTGCCCTGGCGTTGGGTTCGGGGTCGGGGTTGGAGTTGGTGTAGGAGTCGGAGTTGGTGTCGGCGTTGCAGTAGGATTTGGCGTGTACAAATTCCCTAACGCCCCCATCAAAGTGTCCATGTTCACGCCTGGATCTGAACCATTCGTGCCATGATTTTTAAATGGGCTACTGGAGGCTAAACGCCAGTTACCGCCACCCGGATTTACAAACTGTACATCGGCGATGGTATCGGCGTAGTTGTTTCCCGAGGGATAAAGCAACGACAGCAGTCCTTGAAACAGCCGCTGGGCGAGCGTGCGATTGTCGATGACGACGTTACCCGCCATGCCAAATCCCGGCCAGCAGGTATTGAACGTAAACGGCGCGAGTTGGCAGTTAAGCGCCGAGTTGTTGTTGTAGAGAATGTTATCGCGAAGCTCAAGACCCGCGCTTGGGCCACCGTAGTTGTAAACAACCTGATCGTTGTCAGTAGGTAGACCTGCGTTTCCCGTGAACGTGTTATGGATAAACTTTACATTTCGCGAGGCAGCCAGATTGACTAACTTCGTCCCACTCTCAAATAAGTTGTTCTCAACGCGAACGCCACTTCCTGGCACAACGGTGCACGTCTCGTCTTCCAACTGAATCCCAAAAACTTGTCCATCTCCGATCGCGGGCTTGACCCAGTTGTTCGTGAACACAGTTTCATCGACAGTGGACCACACTTCCTTTCCTCCGCCTTCAGCAATGCTACTCTGATTTCTCGACGTAAATACAAAAGCCAGATGGTAGCCTTCGAAAGTGTTGGCGTTGATCGTAGTTCGCAAACCAACTTTTAGCTCAATGTGTCCCTTCGGTGGGAAACCGTATTGCGCATAGACAGTAGCCAGCGAAACCGGTTCTTTCACAAACTGGTTATGCTCGATCAAAATGTCTTTGGGTCGATCACCATTCCACACCGCCATTCCCGGCGAAGTGGGGGCCGAAGTTAACGGTGTACCACCTGGACCAGTGCCCCACGCACTCTGAACATTGTTACTGTTCTGCGGAACGTAAGTGATCGTGTTGCCGTTTACTGCGGTTATTTTTGCCGCGCCCCACTCATAAGGTTGTCCATGATTCACGCCAACAGTGTAGACAAGGTTCGGCGCTAAGAACCCGATGTAGTCACCAACGGCAGGCAGTGTTCCGGTCACGTTGGTCAAGGTCGCTTGGGAAGTAGTCGCTCCCGGCGCCACAGTCGCTGAGTTAACCACCCACTGTGGTCCACCGCCGGTGAAGATGGTCCCGAACCACGCTTCCAAATAATTATTGACGATCGTGTATGGACCAGGTCCTTTGTTAATCAGAATCGCATTGGACGAAAGCGGATTGGTCTGGCCAGGCTTCCAGAAAGCTCTGAATCCGGCGATGCGCGAATTTTTGATAGTGAGAGCCTTCGCACTGACTGAAAAGCCGCGAATCGCCGTGCTGTATTCCGACGTTGTGCCATCGCTCGCTTCAGCGTGGATGTAGCAACGATCAAATTCGATATCGTGAGGCACATTCGCGAGCGTGATCGGCAACTGGTTGCCACTGTTCTCACCAACATAGACCAAGCCGTTGTTGAGTTGAGTTCCGCCGCCACTGTCGTTCGTAATTTCAATGCCAAGGATGCGGTAGTGATGCGATCCGCCTTCAAACTCGAGCGCCGGCGTGGAGCCGATCGCAACCAGGCGCGCCATAAAGGAAGCATCTTGTAATTTGACAGTTGTACCAGCCGCCAGACTCGCTGCTGCTGACGATTGAATGGTGATGAAGTCAGCCGAAGTACCCGTACAAGCGCCACGATTTCTGGCAATGAATGGTTGAAATCGATCAGGAACGGTGAACGTAGCGCCTGCCTGCAAAATCACAATGTCGCCACACTGCGCTGAGTCGAGTGCAGACTGCAGATTGCCGCCAGCCGGAACACTCAGCGTTGCCGCATCTGTTGTTGAGCCTGGTCCAAAAGATAGAAATAGGAAGATGAATAAGAGCAGAACACACTTCAGTAAAAACCGAACTCTGGCAGTGTACAAATTGAAGTCCTCGATTCCGACAAACCAATAACCCCGCTTTTCAGAGTTGCTTCTGAAAGCTCTCGAACGTCTTAGCCAACGCATACAGTCCTCTCCTATAGGGACCATGCGCGCTGAGTTATTTTGTTCGTGAGGTCAGTGACCTATCGGGGTGGATTCGCGAGTGGCGAACCTTAATATTTGACCGCGCGGGCAATCTAAAGGGTCAAATGGCGCAAGTCAACGAGTAATTTTCGAAAGTGTGTCAAAGTGTTGGCATAAAATGGAATGGTAATATTGCTGCAATCAAACACGAAGAATTGGTAATGGGGTTATGTCAGTACCATCTGCGATAGCGGGTGGGTGCTAGTTGGTGCACCCGCCCGCTATCGCAGGCGGTACTGACTGTATGCCACGATGGCATAACTGTAGGCCCCGATGTCGAACCTGTAGGCCACGCTGTCATCAACTGTATGCGATGGCATGAGGTGTATAAATCAAAAGGTCGCCCTCAATGAGAGCGACCTTCGAATTACCAGGAAGATAATCGACAAGCTACCGGATGAACACCGACGGCGCGTTGCTGCGTTCACCGTTAATGATCACCGTCAACTGCACGGCGCCGGCGCCTCGTAACTCGGGCACTAACACAGCGTTCACCTGATCCAGCCCAGGCAACACACCTTGCGCACCGGCGAATTCGACCGGCAACACAAACACCCGACCATCACTCAACTTCGCTTCTACTGAAACTGACTCAGCGTAGTTCTTCACCACGTTTCCATTGATCGTGATGTCGTTGGCGGTATTTGTATTGGCTGCACTGCCACTGATTCCGGTTGCGAAAATACTTAACCGTGTTCGTTTGTCAGTTCCGAAATTCTCCGGAGTTTCAACATCGAGTCCAGTGGCCGTCTGCTTATGCGAGTTGGTAACGATCGCCGTTCCACTGTCATCGTCGGCTGCCGTCATGATTCGTGAAACGTTCTTTACCACACTCGCAGACGAAACGCCGATGTAACCATCTTGCGAAGCAATGATCACTTCCGAAGTCCCGACCGTTGCGTCGTCAGGCATCAAAAACTTAATGCCCGATGGCGAGATATAAAGCACCGGAACTGCAACTCCGTTCACTGTAACGGTCAGACCAGACAACTCATACGGCAAGCTGCCACCTGCAGCTAACGGAGCGAAAGCTGTTTGACTGGTCAACGGAACTGTCGCCGGGTTTCCCCCGATCGCGCCCAAACTTCCCGGCGCGAGCGATGACGCAGCACTCAATCCGTAGCCAACCGTCGCCTGGCCAATTTGAACGTTGGTCCTGGTATTCGTTGCTAATGCCTGCGCCGCGGTTTCCGGAGTGATCGTGCCATTCGTCATCAAGTCTTCAACTATGGCCAGATGCGTGGCAATGCGAAGCAGGTTCGTGCGAATGCTCGGGCTGTTGAGTTTCATTGCCAACCCGACATTGTTCTTGCTGAAGAGACGAGCAGCCTGCAACTGGGTGTCGATAGTGGAAGCAGCAACTCCATAAGAAGAGCGCTCACTTTGAAAATCAGTATTGGCTGTATCAATGTCAGAAGTTAGTGCCGCGAGATCCGAAATCACCGCCGGACTTACTTCGCTACTGGTATCGGCCGCGCCCGTATAGGAGCCCATTTCATTCACCAGGCTGTTCGCATGGTCTCGCGCGTGATTCACACTATTGGGCGAGTTGTTAACGTCGATTGAAACAACGGACGAAACCTTCGTCGCGCCACGATTGTCAGTCGCTTTCGCAGTCAGTGAGTAATGGCCCTTCGGCACATCGACCCACGCAAAAGTGTACGGAACGGAAGTATCGGTTCCCATCAATGTCGAGCCGCGGAAGAATTCGACCTTCATTACTGAGCCATCGGAATCAGACGCGCTCGCCGAAAGATTAACGGTGTTGCCTGCACTGTAAGTCGCGTTGTTCGACGGCGCAGTCAAGCTAACGTTTGGCGTCGCATTGGGTGACGGCGATGGCGACGGACTTGGTGTCGGCGTCGGCGTCGGAGTTGGAGTGGGCGTCGGCGGAAACGGCGTTGGAGTAACTGTTGGCGTCGGAGTAGGCGTTGGCGTGGGACTACTTCCGGGAGTCGCTTTACCTACGCGGTCCCACGTCGCACGTCCACCATAAAGCGTAAACGCCATTCCGTTAATAGTCTTACCTTCCAAACCAACCTGGCTAGCCGGGACCTCGAGACGTACCCATTGACCGGCTGTGGGAAGCGCACCGACAAACTGACGCGACACGCTACTGTTCGTACCGAAGTTGATATTGTTCGCGCCCCAGTAAGCTCGATGTTCCCAGCCATTGTCGATGTCTTTCCACTGCACCATCAACTCTGAAGGCTGTGAAGATGGATCGAGCCAAACGTAGACCACGAGGTTCTCATTTGTTCCCACCGTCAACGAAACCGGGCTCGAGTAGAAATAGTGCTGGTGCATTCCGTCCATGTTTGCTGACTGGTGAGCACTGCTGCCCGAAAACTGCGTCGGGTTGCTGCTGGTCCAGGTCCACGCCTCACCATCACCACCTATTTGCGAGCCGGCCGGAATATTGTCGTCGACCCAGATTGTTTCCCCGCCTGGGCCAGGAGTTGGCGTTGGCGTTGGAGTCGCGGTTGCGGTCGGAGTTGGCGTTGGGGTTGGTGAAACGGTTGGACTCGGCGTTGGAGTCGAAGTAGGAGTCGGCGTGGGATTCGGATTCGCGCCGGGGTTATAAAGACTGCCCAAAGCTGACGTCAACGTGTCCATGTTGACACCAGGATCTGAACCTCCAGTGCCACGACCTTTATATGGACTGCCGGAAGACAAGTGCCAGTCACCGGTACCAGGATTCACAAACTGCATGTCGGCCAACGAATTCGGATAGCTGTTGCTCGAAGGATATAAAAGAGACAACAGCCCCTGAACCACCCGTTGGGCCGTGGTTCGATTGTCGATAATCGCGTTGCCGTTAACACCAAGTCCCGGCCAGCAACTGTTCTGCGTATAGGGAGCGAGTTGGCAGTTCAAGCCGTAGCCATTGTTGTAAAGAATGTTGTCGCGCAGTTGGAAACCGTCGCTGGAAGCACCGTAGTTGAAAACGATCTGATCGGCGTCAGCAGGTAAACCACCATTGCCAGTGAAGGTATTGTGAATGAATTGAACGCCCTTCGAAGCGCCGATGTTCACGAGCTTGGTGCCACTCTCAAACAAGTTGTTTTCGATGCGCACGTTTTGACCAGGAACGACCGTGCAGGTTTCATCTTCCAACTGAATACCAAACACCTGTCCTGTTCCCGGCGCCGGTTTGAGCCAGTTGTTCGTAAATACGGTGTCATCAACTGTCGACCAGACTTGTTTACCGCCACCTTCCTGCTGGCTGCTCTGGTTACGCGAAGTAAACACAAACGCGAGGTGATAGCCTTCAAAGGTGTTTGCATTGATCGTCGTGCGGAGGCCAACTTTCAGTTCGATATGACCTTTTGGCCCATAGCCAAACTGTTGATAGACCGCGGCCAGTGAAACTGGTTCCTTAACGAACTGATTGTGCTCCATCAAAATATCTTTGG
This sequence comes from Pyrinomonadaceae bacterium, assembly GCA_036518995.1. GTDB lineage: Bacteria > Acidobacteriota > Blastocatellia > Pyrinomonadales > Pyrinomonadaceae > PSRF01. Next base: position 24,235 of record DATDMC010000123.1, read on the forward strand.
GACGGTCACCATTCCACACCGCCATACCAGGCGACGACGGAGCAGACGTTAAAGGCGTTCCACCTGGTCCATCGCCCCACGCGCTCTGCACGTTGTTACTCTTCTGCGGAACGTAAGTGATCGTATTGCCGTTGACCGCCGTTACTTTTGCTGCGCCCCACTCATAAGGCTGACCATGGTTAACCCCAACCGAATAGACGAGGTTCGGCGCGAGGAAAGCGACGTAGTCACCAACTGCCGGCATCGTGCCGACAACGTTAGTGAGCGTGGCCTGCGAAGTCGATGCACCCGGCGCAACGCTCGCGGAGTTAACTACCCATTGTGGACCACCGCCGGTGAATACCGTTCCAAACCAGGCTTCCATGTAGTTGCCCGTGATGGTGTATGGACCAGGACCACGATTGATAAGAATTGCATTGGATGAAAGCGGATTGGTTTGGCCTGGTTTCCAAAAAGTACGAAATCCCGCGATACGTGAATTTTTGATGGTTAAGTTTTTGGCGCTAACCGAGAAGCCGCGGATGGCCGTGCTGTATTCGGAGGTCGTGCCGTCGCTGGCTTCAGCGTGCACGTAACAACGATCGAATTCGATGTCGTGGGGAACGTTCGCCAAAGTGATCGGTAATTGTGAACCACTGTTTTCGCCGACGAAAACTAAGCCGTTGTTGAGTTGAGTTTGATTGACGCTGTCGTTAGTGATTTCGATACCAACAAACCGATAGTGGTGTGAGCCTGCCTGAAATTCGAGTGCGGGGGTTGAGACTTTGGTAATTAGTTTGGGAAACGCAAGCGCGTTGATTTGGGCTGGGGAGAGATCTTTTAGTGAGGCTGGAAGCGCGCCGTTGTTTGAACCTTGAATGGTGATGAAGTCAGCACTGGTTCCGCTGCAGGCGCCTTTTGCCTTGGCGACAAACGGCTGCTCGATTTGTGAAATTACATAAGAGCCGCCGGCCTGAAGCACGATCGTGTCACCGCAATTGACGGTGTCGAGCGCGGCCTGCAAATCGCCGCCGGAGGGAACGACGAGGGTTGCAGCCCTGGTAACATTGCCGCCGAATACGCCAAAAATCGCGGCCAGTAGGAACCACTGGATTAGTTTGGGGGCAGGAAGTCCCTTACGGGAGCAAGAACTGAAACCAGGCATTGATCCTCACTTCGGTAACCGGACGATCTCGGAGGTATTGCTTGGGCCCGAGACTCCTGGCTTTGCGAACCCGCATCGCTACGGGGTTGCCGTTTATCGGTGATGCCTCCATACGAGGAGGCCATAACGCATATTGAAAATCGAAGCGCGCACCCGGTGAGTGTGAGATTGGCGTTTGACTCAGGGGTAGGTTAGATCCCTGAGCAGCCTAAGCGTACGCTCGACGACACGATAAGAGATTGAAATACTGAAATGGGAAGGGATGAACGGACGGCTGGGAAGAAACGATCAGAGTGAACCGGGGGATACCGACAAAAGCGGAGGTAGCCATGGATCTGGAGAGAGCCTCTTGAAAAGAATCGGAATGGAAGAGAGGCTGTCTCTTTCTCCGATCGCCTTCGGCAACCAGACAATCTCCGTCTATCTATGAGATATCGGGAGACTCACGGCTTTGCGTCCCTGCCTCACAACAGGTTTGCCTTTATCGTGTGCAATCGTTTGCTTCTTAAAAGAACTTGGCCAAAGTTGACTAAGAATGGCCAACGGCATTAAACACCCTGGACCAGCTAAGTGTCAATAGGTCATTTTTCCAAACCCGGGTGGACGGATAAGTGGGGAGTTTCTGGCGGGTTTAGGCCGGTATGACCTTGCGATGGAGACTGTCTAAGAATCAGAAGTATTTGGGCACGAACTTTCTTGCGTGCAGGTGGGAAACGCTGAAAGCGTTTCATCTCAAAGCCCAGGGTTGAGCTTTGGCAACCCTGGGTAAACCGTACGAACAAAACCGCAACTCCGAAGGAGTTGCGTCCCGGTCGAACATTTTCGGCGTCGTAATCAATTACCGGTTCGATCTCCTTCTGGCTCTAACAACTGGGCACAACTCCTTCGGAGTTGGGATTTGTTCGTACTGCTTACCCAGGGTTGCCAAAGCTCAACCCTGGGCTTTGAGATGAAACGCTTTCAGCGTTGGCCGATATTTGCTCGGAAACTGACTCTATCGACCCACCCGCTATCGCGAGGTGGTACTGACTCCAATTCGTCGGGGTCGGGCTTTTGGCTCGTTTTGCTGCGACTTGCTGATCCGAGCGACAAACAAATCGCGCCTCCCGCGTCCACCCCAATTCGAAGTGAACGCCACAAAGCGGCCATCACGACTGATATTTGCCCGCGGCGAGTCCCAATAGTCTTTGTAGATGGAGTGATGATGAAGGAGTCGCCGTACAGTCTGACTGCCATCCGTCTTCACGAGAATTATTTCGTTGTGAAAAACGCCAGCCGGCGTTTGTGACGGATTTACAGGATAAAGACTCACGAGCATCCACGATTCGTCATTCGCGAGCAGGGAAATATGCAGTCCCTGGCTCCAATCGTTGCCGAGTTTTAGTTCGCTCGTCAGGGGAACGGGATTCAGGAAATCTCGGCGATCGATCGTGTTCAGATAGTTATTGAAGCCGGCGACAAAACTTGCGGCGTTGTCTGAGTGACCAAGCGCATAATCGGGTGGTCCGGCGCCCAGTTGTTTTCTTTGCCCGCCGTTTTGGAGATCGCGAATTGAAAAACCTTTGGTCGTCTTGGTTTCGCCTTTTACAACCAGCCAGCGGCCTGTTTTATCAATCTGAACTTCGTCCAGGTCGCCTGCGGTGATGGTTTGATCGAGAACGATCGAATTATCGGAACGCCGGTAGACGGTATAGCCGACATAATCACTTCCACCACTCGCATTCGGACGCCGCCGCGAAAACGCGAAAACGTCATCGTTAGCAGACATCGACGGCTGCCACGGAATATCGCCGCGCGGTAGTCGCTGACTCAGATCCGCTACCAGGGAAAACTTTTTAGTTGACGGGTGATAGGCGTAGATTGCCATCCCACTAAAACCGTAAAGCGTATCGGGATCTTTGCCGCTCCAAATCGCGCCTTCCGCGCCGAGGTTTCCGTTGGGAGCGCGGGATATTGGAGCATGTCCGCCGAGCGTGAAAGTTGAAGGATTAAAACTAAAAATCTGGGCTGAACCGTCTTTTCCGGTCTTCACGAGCAGTTGAGTGTTGTCGCAATTAAAGGTGGGCCAGTAACTGTAGTAAGTCCCACCGTCTTCGGCATTTCTTTCGTCAGTGATCCGCATGATCTCCGTGCCGAAGATTGGATCGATGATGGTTCCACCTGCAGCGGGTAGACGGGGTGCAGGCGGTTCCGGATAAACTGAGCGATCAGTCTTTTCGGCTATCGCCTCGATCGGCAGAAACATTGCCAACACCAGCAGCAGGTAAAAAACTTTTCGCATTGAAAGAATTGACATTACTCTCTATTCCAGCATAAGAATCGAATGAGCTCGTTCATCTCGACGCCGCGCTCTACTAAACAGAAACTCTCAATCATGGTAGCAAACGGAATTAAGAGTGTCGTCCGCAACACGTTTCCTCGTTCATTCCAACGTTTGGAAGAGGCGCTCACGCGCAAACGACTCAAGACGCTAGAAGCTGAACTCACTCGCGACCTCGGCTTCGTCATCCAGGCCGGGCCGTTCAAAGGCATGTCGTATGTTTCTGAAGCCGTCTGTTCGAGCCTCGTGCCGAAGTTGCTCGGCTCGTATGAATCAGAACTGAACCCGGCGCTCGAACAACTTTTCCAGGTCGACTATAAGAACATTATTGACGTTGGATGCGCCGAAGGCTACTACGCAGTCGGCCTGGCGTTAAAATTTCCCCACGCTAAAGTTTATGCCTTCGATATAGATGCGAAAGCGCGCGAGTTGTGTTCGCGCCTGGCAGAGGCCAACAACGTTTCTGACCGCGTCTTTGTCGAAGGCGAGTGTGATTATGAACGACTGCGCGAACTCACGTCTGAACGTTCGCTGATCGTGTGCGATTGTGAAGGTTGCGAAATGGGATTGTTGAAGCCGGATGAAGTACCAGGCTTCGCGAACTGTGACTTCATCGTTGAACTTCACGACATGGTTATCGCCGGCATCACCCCAACGATTATTGAACGGTTTTCACCAACGCATGAAATCACGCTCGTTGACTCAACGGAGCGAGATACATCGATCTATCCAGCCCTGCAAAAATACACGCCTGCAATTCAAAGAACTGCCGTCGCCGAATTCCGCGACACAACGATGCAGTGGGCCGTGATGAGAAGTAAAGTGTAAATGTCATCAATTACGCGGCAGCTTAGCCATCTATTGTGAGGAGATTTGGGCTGCGCCCCCTGTTGTGAGGAATGGCTCTGCCTTTCCATTAGCGGTGTTTTGATTTTGGCTGCGCCTCCTGTTGTGAGGAATGGCTCTGCCTTTCCATTAGCGGTGTTTTGATTTTGGCTGCGCCTCCCGTTGTGAGGAGATTTGGGCTGCGCCCCCTGTTGTGAGGAATGGCTCTGCCTTTCCGTTAGCGGTGTTTTGATTTTGGCTGCGCCTCCCGTTGTGAGGAATGGCTCTGCCTTTCCGTTAGCGGTGTTTTGATTTTGGCTGCGCCTCCTGTTGTGAGGAATGGCTCTGCCTTTCCGTTAGCGGTGTTTTGATTTTGGCTGCGCCTCCTGTTGTGAGGAATGGCTCTGCCTTTCCGTTAGGGAGCGCGCTTAAATTTGGGCTGCGCCCTTTGGCTTGGCAGAATTAAC
>DATDMC010000124.1:0-23681 GCA_036518995.1 Pyrinomonadaceae bacterium
CTGTGCTAACTCCACGACCCGCAGCGCCTGTCTGCCAAATCTGGAGTCCATTTCCACATGGCGTGCGCGCATTTCTTCATGGTCATACTGTTTGCTCATGCGATCTGTTTTCGCAGCCGCCTGGCGCAAGCCTGCGCAATCGTCAGCACGATGGCGGGCAGAGTTCTCCTCCACCACGGGCGCGTCTCCTTCACGTCGTACGCCACGTTCAACCCTTCAATGATCGCACCCATACCGGAGGAGGCGAACCACAGTGATGTCAACAGACCGAACGACAATTTGCCGCCGCTGCTTTTCTTACTGATTTCGTCAACCGTCGTATTGATGAGGTCAGAAGCGGAGACAGGCACAATCGCTCTCAAGTACGTGAGCAGATTGTGACGTAACTCTGTTCCCGCATCAGCGAAGGAACCCAAGAGAGCGATGAGGAAAAGTAGTAGCGGAAAGAGCGCGAGTAGGAAGTAGAAGGAGAGAATCGCGGCCCGATTGAGTACGTCGTCCGTGCTAACCTTCGTCCACAGGTGCTTACCAAACGTCTTCCAGCGCCACCCTCGGATTTTCCAACCCTGCGTCAACATCATGCGTCCCGGTTGAACACGTTGCGTTCATTTCGTTGGTTGCGTTAAGGCGACCGCGACCTTGCGCAAACCTACTCTTCGAGTCTCACGGGTTAAGCACGACGCTCACGGCTTTTCCCGGTGGCCATTCTTGGTGCCTACCGCATAAGCCCCTATTGCTTCTATTCATCGCTATCACCGTCGCTATCAGCATCGCTATCACCGTCATTACTGCTATCGCCGTCACTCTCACCACTGCTATCCGCGTCATCGCTGCTGCTGTCATCGCTGTCGTTAGAAGCGCTGTGGCCTTCACCATCATCACTGTCCGAATCGTTGCTGTCATCGCCATCAGTGTCGTCTTTGCCTTCGTCCTCGTCCCCGGCTTTGCCATTATCCTCGTCGTCGCTGGAACTACCATCTCTAGCTTCCGTGACTTCGGTATGTTCGCCTTTCCCGCTCGGATTGAGGATGCTGTCGTCCGCCTCGTAGGTATCCTCCCTGCCAGTCTCCTCGTCGGTTTCGGTTACTGCAATATGCTCACCTTTACCACTCGGGTTTAGGATACTGTCGTCGGCTTCGTACGTATCTTTCGTCCCATCATCCCGAGTCTCTGTAACTTCCGTGTGCTCACCTTTGCCACTGGGATTAAGTATGCTGTCATCCGCTTCATAAGTGTCTTTGGTGCCGTCGTCATGAGTTTCTGAGACCTCGGTGTGCTCACCTTTGCCGCTTGGGTTAAGGATGCTGTCATCAGCTTCATAGGCATTCTCAGTGCCATCCTTCTCCGTTTCCGTCACTTCTGTGTGCTCACCCTTCCCGCTCGGATTCAGGATGCTGTCGTCGGCTTCGTAAGTATCTTTCGTGTCGTTGTCACTCATCGCATCTCCTCATCTTCTAATTTGAAGGCTATCGCGTCGCGACCCGGGCGGCTAGGCCCGCAACGACCTACAGACTGATTTTAGTTAATATGAAAGCTACTAAGAACCCAAGGACGGTAATGAGTCCCGCGAACTCATGAGCTTCCTCGAAGGCTTCAGGAATCATCGTATCGGACAGCATCGCGAGGATCGCGCCGGCGGCAACAGCAGTTGTTGCCGCAATGACTTCAGGTGAGAAGCGGCTGAACATTGTATAGCCAACCAGTGCAGCTCCGCCGGAAATTACTGCAATGCTGGTCCATACGCCAAAAACATAAGTTGCTGAGCGGCCCGCTTTCTTCATCCCTGCCGAACTAGATAACCCTTCGGGCAGATTGGAAAGGAAGATCGCCACCACCGCTACCCAACTAACGGCCCCGCCCCAGATCATGCTCACGCCGATCACGATTGACTCTGGTATCCCATCCAACAGCGCTCCTACCGCAATCGCAGAGCCGCTGCCGCCTTGCTCTTCTTCTGAAGCTTGATGGCCCCCGGATCTTTTCCGGTGCTTGGCACCCCGCCGAGCTAAGTACCAGTTCGCGGCAGTGTACATAGCTGCGCCTCCAACAAAGCCAATTGCCGCTGAGGCGAAGCCGCCACGCTTGTATGCCTCATCCATCAGGTCGAACGAGAGCGCGGAGATGAGTACCCCACTCCCGAAGGCCATGATGCCCGCGATTAATCGCTGGGGAATGCGGGCGTAGTAACCCAACACTGCTCCGATAAGTAACGCCGAGCCCGCAACTAAACCCCAGAACCCTGCTTGTAACCAGACGGGAATCCACACAATCAATCCTATTTCCTGGAGCGAGACTGCTTCGCCCATGTTTGCAGCACGTCTTGAAGTTTCTTCGGATCAACTGGCTTGACCAGGTGAAGATCGATGCCCACTTCTTTAGAGCGTTGGCGATCGGCGTCCTGCCCATAGCCGGTAATGGCGATCAACCTCACATTCTTTATCTGTTGTAGTTGACGAAGGTGCTGTGCGACCTCATAACCGTTCATATCCGGCAGACCAACATCCAACAAAACGAAATTGGGTTCATACTCCACTGCTGTTTCCAAAGCGGCCTGACCGGAGTAAACCGCTTTAACCTCGTGCCCGAACATTTGCAGCATCATGACGAGCATATCAGCCGCGTCCACGTTGTCATCAACCACCAGCACACGCGAAGTTTGCCCGGAACGCTGCGCTGTTCCAATAGGGGCGATTGGCTCTCCTGCCGCAGAGACTGCCGGCAGCCGCACAACGAACTCGCTCCCTTGCCCTAACCCCGCACTGTGAGCGGCGACTTTTCCCCCGTGCAGTTCCACCAGTTTTTGCACGAGGCTCAAGCCGATGCCCAACCCGCCTTGAGAACGATCCAGTGTCCTGGGTGCCTGAGTGAAGAGATCGAAGATGCCGGGCAATATTTCGGGGGCAATGCCCACGCCGGTATCGCGCACCCGCAGCACCACTTCAACTTCATACTCCTCTTGTTTCACGGTCAACCAAATATGTCCGCCTTCGTCTGTATATTTGGCGGCGTTGTTGAGCAGGTTGACTACGACTTGTTCCAGTCGGGTCGGGTCGCCCTTTACCCAGACAGGTTCAGCAGGTAGCGACACCGAAAGATCATGCTTGCGTCGTTCAATCAGCGGGCGCACTGACGCGACTGCATGTTCCGCGATACCCCTTAGGTCCAAGTGTTCAAATTGAAGCTGAATTCTGCCAGTGATGACTCGGGAGACCTCCAGTAGATCGTCAACGAGATGCGCCAGCTGCCCTACTTGTCGCTCCATGGTAGTCATGGCTCGCTGTTGGATTGGATTCTCATTGCCTTGGAGTCGAAGGACATGCAGGGCGCTGAAGATCGCAGACAAGGGATTGCGCAACTCATGGGAAAGCATCGCCAGGAACTCGTCCTTGCGCTGGTGAAGGTCTGCTAACGCTTCCGCCTGATCTTGCGTTTTCCGTTCCAGGCGGCTGCGTTCGGTGATGTCTCGGATGTTGCACTGAATGACCTTGCGATGATCGACCTGATAGACGTTGCTGACAAATTCAACTTCGATCTGCTTCCCGGCTTTGGTTTTGAGTGGCAGATTCTCGTAGCGGATATAGCCTCTGTCTTGCAGCTCTCGGAAAGCGGCCTTGTTCTCCTCAGCGTCTCGAAACATACCGATCTGCCAAAGTTCCTTCCCTACTATCTCCACTTGCGAATAGCCCAACAGGTCCTTGATGAAGGGATTAGCATCGAAGATTTTACCTTGTCGTTCATCGAGGATGAGGATGGCGTCCTGAGCCGTTTCAAAGAGCCGCCGATAGCGGAGTTCCGAATCCTCCAGCGCTACTTCCGCGCGCCTGCGTTCGGTGATGTCCTCGATGGCGAGCAGGATCAGGCTCGGTGCGCACTCAGGAGACTCGAAGCGACTGGCATTCAGCAGGAGGATTTTTCGACCGATGGTCGGGAAGGTGTGCTCAACTTCGAAGTCATGGACGGGGCGCTTATCGCTAAGTACTTGATCCAGCAACCCTCGCAACTTGGGGATGTCCCACTGACGGTTGCCCAAGTCGTAAATAAGCTGGTTCTCTGTTTCCTCCGCCGAGATATGAAAGGCCTCGTAGAAGCTGCGGTTCGCAGTTTTGATCCGGAGATCATGGTCCAGGACTACGAACGGCTCTCGCAGGGTTGCGATGATACAATCGCAATAGTTGACCTTATCGTGTAGTGCCGCTCTTTCCTTTGACTCTGACGTTTCTTTTTCAGGATCCATGTCATACCTCCGACCCACGAAGGGTCAAAGCGACGCTATGAGGGGGAATCTGGTGAGCCCGAGACTCATCGGGCGAGGGAATATTGATAATGGGAATTCTTGAAAGTGACTATTGAAAAGCCTCACTCTTAGTCTATTGTAGACCGCTTGTCACGTTAGCTTTTTGTCCCCCTTCCCTGGCCGCTTGAGTGCTATGCCGCACATAGTGGCACGACTACCGTTTCCCGACAACTGAACCGAAGGCTAATCGGCCAGGACTTCTCCTAGAGGCCAGAGATTCTTCACCGAAGAAGACGCTGATACCGGCGGGCCTATCGCTTTCACGTTGAGCCTTGCCTACGGGTTTACACAAGGCGAAGGGCGGCAATGCACTCACTCAGAATCACGCTTACCAAAAAGAGCTCACAGTTGCTAACGACGGATGAAATTCCCGTAAGTAAAGATGGGGCTAAGATGGCGGGAGGTGTTGATACGTAACCAGACGAAGCGATACCTTGACGACCGCTAGACCCGTAAATTCGTATCGTTTGGTAAGACTAGGAATGCCGATTTCAATGGACTTAAAATCCGTTGGGAGTTAACCCCATATGGGTTCAAATCCCCGGCGCCCGACAATTTTCAATTATTTGGTGTCTATTCCAATGCCCATTTCGTCCTGCTTCTTGGGGTTGCCCTTATCACACTATGTTGTGTCCCAGAGGCGATTGGTGTCTATATAATGTATGGGCGCGAACCCCACCTTAGGCACCCATAAAGCGTTGAATATTAGACTTGTGGAGTTGATATGCCGAAGGGGGATACGAACTCATCTACTCTCAGAATCTTCAAATTTGCTAGGAAATTCGCAGAATCCGCTAATTCGCTCGATTTCTTTTCCTAAGTAAATTTCTTTTTAGTCTCTCTAATTCTCTATATTCTCTCTGGTGCTCTCTCGTAATAGACACCAAACAGACACCAAAATCTTCTCTTACGCCTCTACGTCGGCAATGCCGGACAGCACGACTGGATCACGATCAGGAAATTCAGCAATTAGGGACAAGTTGCCGCCCATTGCCTCTACGCTCTTCCGTAGTGTGGAAAGCAAAAGGTCGCTACGCTTTTCCAAACGGGAAACGCCGTCCTGGCTGATGCCGAGTACCTTCGCCATTCGCACTTGGGTGAGTTTACGAGCCTGCCGGAGTTCCTGCAACGTCATTTCTTCGGCAATCAAACCGTCAGCACGGGCCTCGACCTTCTTGCGACGCACGGAACCTATTCTCTTCATTTTCTGGTTGAGAGTCTTCACAGTTAATTCTTCCTTTTCTTCAAGAGTGCTAGATGCCCGTCGAACCGCTTATCGGCTTTCGCTATTAACTGCCGATAAAAACGCTTCTCACTTCCGCCTGACTTGTCCCCCGCGACTAGAAGGATAGCTTTGCGCTTCGGGTCGAAAGCAAAGGCAACGCGCCAAACGCCATCATCAGCATCGAATCTCAGCTCCTTCATGTTCGCGTGGCGAGAGCCTCTCAGGGTATCGACCCTGGGCCTCCCGAGTTGCGGACCAAACTGTTCGAGCAATCTGGCGTGGGCAAGCATTTCGTCCTGCACCGCTTCTGACAGGGCGTCAAACTCTGAGTAGAACTCGTCATGAAACGATACTGCCCACTTCACTTTCAAAGTATGTACCGAAGAACATTATGTAGTCAACTACATGTCGAGATAATCCAATCCCTCAGGGAGAATGCACCGAAGTATTAATCCCAGATCCCGTTATGGGCATCCGTCTTACAGGCCCGTGCTCGTCCGCGCGTGGGTAGTGGTCAATCTAGCGTGACGCCGTCCTAGTCGATTCCGTTCTTTGACTGTTCTTCGACGGCCGTGATACAAGAAACGTCACTGCTTCAAGCTATGTCGCCAATTTCCAACACAAGATTCGGCACAAAACGCCGATTGATTCGTGGCATCGCATTGCTGTTTCTAGTCTACACCGCAATAGATATTTGCGCGCCCGACCTTTGTAGGGGAGAGACGCTAGCTGATGTGGGTCAAAGGTTGACTGCGGTCAGCGCTCCAAAGTCCATTGACAAGGTGGCTTCGTCCGTCGGACGCATTGAGCTTTCGGAACAACAACCAACGAGTGACCCTTCGGAGCAGCCCCATGACGACGATGATTGTTTTTGTTGTTGCTCCCATGTGCTTCCGGGAACAGTGACCGCAACCATAGCAGTCACTGACATATGCTCACATGTCGCCCGTCTAGAACATCTTTCGGTTCTATCACCCCCACTAGATCGCGCATTTCACCCTCCGCGTTTCGCCTAATCCTTTCTTTCCTGAAACGTTCTTAAACGTTCAATTGGCACAAGTGTCTCTTGTGTTTAGCAATTGATCATCTGCTATCAGTCGCTTGGTTTTCGAAAGCTGCAGTAGCAATGACGGCAAGGATTCTCTTGAGGGTAGGCGGTAATGATCTTTCATCAACGAGCGGCTCGCGCTTTTTATTATGCGCTCGCTCTTTCTCTCCTATTTAGCGAACTGCCAGCTTTTGCGCAGGTCTCGTCCAATCTTCCTGTTGCAGCAGATGCGAAGGTGACGGGATCGCTTGGTCATACGGACGATTCGCGTTCAGAACCTCCGGCCAGGACAGTTTTGAGCCCGACGATCGCTAATTATTTCGATCCACTGCAGGGCAGTTCGTCTATTGATTTAGTACGCCGCGCGTTGGCCTCGAACGGTGAACTAGCCGCCGCACGAATAGATATTGAGCGCGCAAGGGCACGACGACAGCAAGCCGGTCTCAGACCAAACCCGACTCTCGACTTTGAGCAAACAACAGGAAGATTTACGGGTGCGGCCGGGGAGACCGAGCGGAGTATCGGTGTGGCCGTGCCGATTGAACTTGGCGGCAAGAGACGGAGACGCCTCGAACTCGCGCAAGCGGAACTTGAAGCGGCAGAAGCCGCAGTCGCTGACCGAGAGCGCACTCTATCTGCGGAAGTCCGCTCGAATTACGCCGAAGCGCTGGCGGCATTGCGCGAACTCGAAATCACCGAACATCTCGATAACCTTGACCAACAAACCACGCGTTTCGTCCAAGCGAGAGTCAGTGAAGGCGAGACCGCGCCCATTGAGTTGAACCTTCTCATGGTCGAAGTTGATCGTTTGAGATCGCGACGTGCGCTGGTAGAGGGAGGCCTTAGATCTGGCTTAATTCGCTTGAAGAATATTGCGGGAATTCCACCGGGCGAGCCATTGCGTCTACGAGAAGATCTAGCCACTCCGATGATGCCCTTACCGCCGGCTTCAATGGATGCTGCCGAAGACATAGCGATGCGCAGTCGTCCAGATCTAAGGCTTGCGCGTCTCAACGAAGAAGTAGCACAGGCCGGTTATAAACTGGCGCGATCGGAAGGTGTTCCCAACGTAACTGCATTCTCCAAGTACACGGTAGGCCAGGCGGTCTTCGACGATACGCCGGTCGGCGTACTGGTGGACCGCGACAAGCTACTCAGCTTCGGGGTCTCCGTCGATATCCCGGTCTTCAACCGCAACCAAGGTGCTATAGCCGAATTCGCTGCGGCGATAACTCAGGCAAGAACAAGGCGCGAGTTTTTGGAATCGGTAGTGCGGTCTGAAGTGCAAAGCGCCTACGCGCGTTACGAGGCGGCACGAGCAGCCGTATTGACGTTCGAGCAGGGCGTGATCGCCCGGTCGAACGACAACCTCCGAGTCATTCGTTCGGCCTACGAGTTGGGCCAATTCACCATAACGGACCTTATCAATGAGCAACGCCGATTGGTGGACTCGCAAAGAGACTTTACCGAGGCGTTGGCGGAACAGTATCGCGCCCTAGCCGATCTACAAGCAGCTCTAGGCATCCCGGCTAACAAACAGTAAGGAATCGAAGAAATGTCAGACCAGACCACGCAAACAGACAATGGCGACGCATCCACCCGTGAGGACGGAAGTCGTTCGCGCATCGAGGTCGAAACCGTTCAGGCTCGTCGTCCTCAACGAACTCTAGTGATTGTTGGTTCGGTTGCCTTGGTCGCTTTGTTCTCAATTGTAGCCATAGCGATATGGTTGCGCAGCAGGCCGACGGCGACAGAAGTCAACGTGAAAAGCGGAGCGGCCGATATACAAGAGGATGAGGGCCAAGCTGGAACCAGTGACGTAAAACTGTCACCGGAAGCACGCTCCGCCGCAGGTATTGAGGTCGAAGGTGTTACCCAACGGCCAGCCGTTGCAATGCTTCGTGTGACCGGAACGGTAGAAACCAATCCGCAACAGACTCAGTTGGCGACGACGCTCGTATCGGGTCGTGTCGAGCGTGTCAACGTGGTTCTTGGTGATCGCGTACGTTCCGGCTCTGTGCTTGCTGTTATCTCCAGCCCGGAAGTTGCCGAGATGCACGGCAAGCTGCTCGAAGCTGAAACCCGTCTTAAGTTGGCTGAGCGAACCCTCGAACGTGTGCAACGAGCAGAAAATCGTGTGGCTGTAATTCAAGCGAAAGCAAAACTGGACGAAGCGGAAGCGACTTTGAGACGCACGCGACGGCTGATCGAACTGGGCGCGGGCGCAGGCAAGGACCTGATTGCGGCTGAAGCGGCGCATAAGACGGCCAAAGCTGAGTACGATTTTCAGAACAACATCTCACTCAGCCGCGAAGTTCAGCAAGCGCAAGCTGAAGCCGAAACAGCGCGAGTCGATCTGCGTCATACCCGGCAGAGTCTCGTTACGCTTGGTGCGCACTTGACTGAAGGCGAACGCGACAATCCTCGCGAGAACATCTCGCTTGTGCGCGTTCATTCTGCGGTTTCCGGCACTATCACCGAGCGACAAGTGAACGTTGGCTCGGGCATTCAAGCCGGTACGCCTTTGTTCACTGTTGCCAACATCTCCACGGTGTGGGTTATCGCTAATGTGCCGGAGGCTCAACTTGGCAGCTTACGTGTCGGAACTCCTGCTGAAGTGCGTTCGGCTGCGGTCGGTGGTGGGGCGTTAGCTGGCCGAGTCAATTATATCGATCCGCGGCTGAATGAAGAGACTCGTACAGGCCGCGTCCGGGTCGAGTTAGCAAATCCTGGCCAACGGCTGAAGTCAGGAATGTTTGTCGAAGTCGGGTTCCAGGCTGGGACAGGTTCGGGGTCAGGCGAAGAGTTAGTTATTCCGTCCACAGCAGTGCAACGCATCGGCGACCGCATGGTGGTTTTTCTCCCCAAAGAAGGCGAAGAAGGAACCTTCACAGTCAGAGACGTGGAGCTTGGAGGCGAGGTGGAGGGGTATCACCGGGTTCTCAATGGCTTAAAGCTCGGCGACAAGGTAGTGACTAAAGGCAGCTTTATTCTCAAGACACAATTGATGAAAGGCGAATTAGGGGAAGAATAATGATCAACGGACTAATCCGCTTTGCTGTCTCGCAGCGCCTGCTTGTTCTTTTGATGGTGGCGATCATGACGGGGGCCGGACTCTACAGTCTGGTGAACCTGCCAATCGACGCAGTTCCAGATGTGACCAACGTTCAGGTGCAGGTTCTGACCGCAGCACCATCTTTAGCGCCACTTGAGATTGAGCGACAGATCACCTTTCCGGTGGAAGTCGCCATGAGTGGATTGCCCGATCTTGTAGAGATTCGCTCCGTATCGAAGTTTGGTCTTTCCGCTGTCACGGTGGTGTTCGACGATTCAGTCGATACGTACTTCGCCCGCCAACTTGTGCTCGAACGACTCTCGCAGGCCCGTGAGCAGATCCCCGAAAACATCGGCGCTCCCGAGATGGGGCCTATCTCCACCGGTCTTGGTGAAATCTATCAGTATGAACTGAGGGCCGCGCCGGGCAGCGGTTACGATGCCACTTCCCTTCGCACCATTCAGGATTGGAATGTGCGACGACAACTCCTGGGAGTGCCCGGCGTTACTGAGGTAAACAGCTTCGGCGGTTTCGAGAAGCAGTATCAGGTGCGTCTAGATCCAGCGAAGCTTCAATCGTTCGGTCTAAGTTTGCGCGATGTGCTGGAAGCAGTGGTGCGAAACAATGCGAACGTCGGAGGGGCTTACATTGAACACGGCTCCGAGCAGTATCTCTTGCGAGGAATTGGGCTGGCCGAATCCGCTGACGACATTTCCAACATCATTGTGAAGACCGGCAAGGAAGGTGTGCCAGTTTTCGTCCGCGACGTGGGCGATGTTGTGACAGGCGCAACCGTAAGGCAAGGTGCGGTGACTGCCGATGGTCAGGGTGAGATTGTTGCCGGAATAGCGATGATGCTCAAAGGCGAGAACTCGCGAACTGTCGTGGGCTCAATAAAGGAACGCGTTGAGAAGATCAAAACGACACTACCAAAGGGTGTTGAGCTAATTCCATTCTATGACCGGACGGAACTTGTTAACCGGACCATTTGGACGGTTACCAAGAACTTGATCGAGGGCGCCGTGCTGGTAGTCATTGTCTTGATTCTTCTGCTTGGAAACTGGCGCGGCAGTTTGTTAGTAGCGACCGTGATTCCACTGTCGATGTTGTTTGCTGCGATTTGCATGCGCATCTTCAATGTTTCGGGCAACCTGATGTCGCTCGGCTCACTCGACTTTGGTTTGATTGTTGATGGCGCGGTAATCGTCGTCGAAAACACGGTGCGACGCCGGGCCGAAGCGCAGCATTCGGGCTCGAAGGAACCACCGGAGCGCACGATTCTCGATGCCTGCTTAGAAGTTGGCAGGCCCGTCGTTTTCGCAGTAGCGATCATCACTATCGTCTATCTGCCAATCCTCAGCCTCACGGGTATCGAAGGCAAGATGTTCAAGCCGATGGCTCTCACTGTCGTCTTTGCGCTGATCGGCGCTCTTATCCTCTCGCTGACCTATGTGCCGGCGGCAATGACTTTCATCCTACGCGGGAAGATCGCCGAAAAAGAGAGTTTCTTTATCCGCTACGCCAAGCGCTGGTATGTTCCCGCGTTGGATTTTGTAATGCGAAGAAGACTGCCGACGCTGGCGGTGGTGACAGTAGTTGTGATTGCGAGTTTCGCGCTCTTCCCATTTCTCGGTGCTGAATTCATTCCGCGACTTGAGGAAGGTTCCCTCGCAATACAGATGCAGCAACTACCTAGTGTGTCGCTGAGTCACTCGGTCGTCTCGGCAACCCAAGTAGAAAAAGTCCTGCGTGGCTTTCCCGAAGTGACGAAAGTAATCTCAAAGACGGGACGGGCTGAAGTAGCGACGGACCCGATGAGCGTCGATCTCTCAGACATATACGTTGAACTGAAACCACCGGCTCAGCGGACAAGCGCGCATACACGAGAAGAACTCGTGGAGAAGATGTCGCAGGCATTGGAAAACAAAGCGCCCGGCGCTGTTTATAGCTTTTCCCAACCCATCGAGTTGCGCGTTGCCGAACTAATCTCCGGCGTGCGCTCCGATATCGCAATCAAGCTTTTTGGTGACGACCTCGATACCCTCTCGAAGAAAGCTGATGACATCGCCCGCATAGTTATGCGAGTGCCAGGGGCCGAAGACGTAAAAGTCGAAGCAACGTCTGGCCTACCTCAGTTGCAAATAAAACCAGATCGGGCCGCGATCGCGCGGTACGGAATCAACGTCGAGGATGTTAACGATTTGGTTGAATCAATTATCGCCGGCAAAGACGCCGGACTGGTATACGAGGGGGAGCAGCGATTCAACCTTGTAATCCGTTTGAACCAGGATGCTAGCCGCGACGTTGAGACAATCAAGAACCTGCTCGTCTCGGCCCCGAATGGTGCCCGAGTTCCACTCGCACAACTAGCCGAAATCAAACTTGTCGAAGGTCCGGCACAAATATCTCGCGAAGATACGCGTCGCCGTATTGGAGTGGAACTTAACGTGCGGGGCCGTGACATCAAGAGCTTCGTCGAGGAGGCGCAGGCCAAGATAGCGAGCGAGGCACAACTTCCACCGGGCTATTACATTACCTGGGGAGGTCAGTTCGAGAATCTTCAGCGCGCGACCGCACGTCTGATGATCGTCGTCCCGCTGGCGCTCTTTCTGATCTTCGTGTTGCTGTTCACGACCTTCAACTCAGTGAAGCAAGCGGTGCTCATCTACACCAGCATTCCACTCGCAGTCGTCGGGGGTGTGCTCGCGCTCTGGCTGCGCGGACTCCCGTTTTCAATCTCGGCGGGCGTGGGATTTATCGCGCTCTTTGGCGTTGCCGTCCTCGATGGCGTAGTGATGGTCAGCTACATCAATCAGCTTCGGGATCAAGGGCGATCAGTTGGGGAAGCCGTAAGGGAAGGCGCGGAGGCACGTCTGCGTCCGATCCTGATGACTGCCCTAGTTGCGAGCCTTGGCTTCGTTCCCATGGCGATTGCTACCTCCGCCGGCGCGGAGGTGCAAAAGCCACTCGCGACCGTAGTAATAGGCGGCCTGTTGGTTTCTACGGTTCTTAAGCTCCTCGTGCTGCCAATGCTTTACGGCTGGTTTGAGCGAGAGCGGGTCGAGTTCTAAGGTGCTCGGGAAGATTATGTTTTCATTTACTTCAATTCATTATTTCTCAACTGTGCCAAGCGGAATTCGCTTAGCGACTAATTGAGGCAGCTGCTCTTGTGGCTGTGGGGAGGAGGTTCCAATGAGACTCACGGTGACAAATAAATCATTGTTGGCAGCCTTCGGGGGCTTCGTAACGTTGGTTCTCATGCTCAGCACCTGTCAAACAACAAGTGCGCAAAACAGCAGTATCGATTCTCTTGCTGGCACAACTAAGCCGCGAGTGACTGGTGTCGAAGGTGAGATAGCTATCGGCAAAACAATAACGGTTGAGGTGGAACAACTTTCAACATGGGCTGCTGCTGGCCACGAACCGAGCCAACTTGTGTTGTTCCTGAACGGGCGAGAGATGAAGGACCTACATCCTGAGAGCATGAATGGAAATAAGCTCCTCTTTCATCTCCTGCGTACTTCGGACAATAGTAACGTCTGGGAGAGCTTGCTGCGCGAGCCTGTCGTTCACCGCCCGGTGACTCTGTCGGTCGGGATGGAGAACAAGTTACCGTTTGATTCCATCTTCGAGTCTGATCATCCGCTCAATCTGACAGTTATTCGCCCGAGGTGGGGCATCGTTTCTCTGGCTGTAGTGCTGGTCGGCCTGTTTCTGCTGATCTATTTTGCCCGGAATACAAATATGCTTCGCGAATCGGGAGCAAGCCCCGGACCCGGCAAGCTTAAGCCTTATGACGAGGGTCGGGTGCAAACGGCATCCTGGTTCTTTCTCATCTCGAGTGCTTACCTATCCCTCTGGCTGGTAACCGGTGATCTCGATACGCTCAAACCGCCGTTCCTAGCATTGGTGGGGATCAATGGCGGCACGGCGCTGATAGCACACCTTCTTGACAAGCCGTCTGACGCTGCGGCTGTCTCGTCCGGCTTCTTCAGGGACATCCTTTCGAATGATGGCGGTTACAGCTTTGTCAATTTTCAAATGCTTGCTTGGACGCTCGCTTTGGGGATCATTTTTGTTGCCTCTGTTTATGACAATCTTGCGATGCCGAACTTCAACGGTGCCCTGCTCGCTCTCACTGGAATCAGCTCGGGCACATATCTTGGGTTTAAGTTCGTAGAGCAACAGAATCGAAACGGAGGAGTGTTGAGCACTCAACCTTAGTAACTCTGCTGCTTTGATAGCGGCCTCGGAGAAGTGAAATGAAAATCATTACTGCCATGGTGCAACCGTTCATGTTGAGCAAGGTTACGAGCGCATTGGAGTCGATTGACGGTTTTCCGGGTATGACCGTCACGGACGTGCGAGGATTCGGACGTGAAAAGAGTCTGCATGATCAGGGTGCTCCGCACCGCGTTAGTGAAGACTTTGTTGAGTACGTGAAGAAGGCACGGATTGAGATAGTGGCGCACGACGACATGATCGCCCGGATCGTTGAAACCATCGTCAGTACGGCGCACACTGGTAACAAAGGTGACGGAAAGGTTTTTGTCTGACCCGTCGAGCGTGCAGTGCGTATACAGACTGGTGAA
This sequence comes from Pyrinomonadaceae bacterium, assembly GCA_036518995.1. Lineage (GTDB taxonomy): Bacteria > Acidobacteriota > Blastocatellia > Pyrinomonadales > Pyrinomonadaceae > PSRF01. The sequence goes on from DATDMC010000124.1 coordinate 14,215, forward strand.
ATTGATGAGTCAGCCGTCTAGCGAACCCCGGATAGCAAGAACGGTTGCCATGTCGCTGGCGCTACTTTGCGCCGGCTCATGGTTCGCAGTGTTCTCGGCGACTGTGAGACCAGGCAGCCAAAGACTTCCTGACGGGGACGCTCTGTTTCTGAAGAACTGCGCGAGCTGCCACGGCAAGGATGGGAGAGCAAAAACTTTCAAGGCTAAATTCAATCATGCGCGCAATCTCGCAGATCCAAGATGGCAAGCAGCAATTAGTGACGAGCACGTTTACGAATCCATTCTTCATGGCAAGGAAAAAATGCCTGCCTTCGGGAAGAAGCTTACTGCGGACGAGGTGGCGGCACTCGTGACCTATGTCCGAATGCTCAAACGATAGAGCCGTTGATCGAGGAGAGGAAAGCCTATGGGACACGGACATAGCCACACACCAGCAGGCAAGAATAAAAAGCGACTAGCGATTGTGCTGGCACTGACGACTGCGTACCTTATTGCTGAAGTCGTGGGTGGGCTGTTGACGCACAGTCTTGCATTGTTAGCAGATGCCGGTCATATGCTCACAGACGTTGCCGGCTTGGGGTTGGCTCTGCTGGCAATACAGTTTGCGGAACGGCCTGCTACTCCAGAACGGACCTATGGATTTTATCGCGTTGAGATACTGGCTGCTCTAACAAACGCAGTGGTCCTTATTGGAATTTCCATTTACATTCTTTACGAAGCTTATCAGCGGTTTCGCAATCCTCCGGAGATTCAAAGCGGAGTAATGCTTGCGGTGGCCGCCGTCGGACTCATCGTTAACATCGCCGGTATTTATCTGTTGCGCGCGGCTTCGGAAGAAAGTCTCAATATGAAGGGCGCATATTTCGAGGTGTTGTCCGATATGCTCACTTCCATCGGCGTAATCGTGGCCGCGATTATCATGCTTACAACAGGTTGGTATTATGCTGATCCAATCATCTCGGCAGGTATCGGCCTCTTCATTCTTCCTCGCACCTGGATGCTATTGAAGGACGCCGTCGGAGTGCTGCTCGAAGGCACCCCCTCAGACGTAAACCTCACGAATCTTCGCGAATCAATTGCAAGTGTTGAGGGAGTGGCTTCGGTGCACGACCTACACGTGTGGTCTTTGACTTCAGGTGTAAATGCGATGAGTGTTCATACGGTTCTCGCGGATCACGCTCTGCATGACGAGGTACTCGCAGCAGTTCAAAAGCGAGTGATACACGACTTCAAGATCGCGCACGCGACCGTGCAGGTTGAGTGTCAAGGGTGCTCAGCTTACGAAACGCACCTGTGAGGCTGCGTATACTTGGAATATATGAGTCAACCAATCGCCATCAACGAACAAAGCAATCGGGCTGCGTTAGTGAAGCGAGGGCGTTATCTCGAATACTTTACGATCGGCTACAACAGCCTCGAAGGGCTAATCGCTATTGCGGCCGGGCTCATTGCCGGGAGCATTGCGCTCGTTGGGTTTGGTTTCGACAGTCTGATTGAGGTCACTTCGGGCTTGGTCTTGCTCTGGCGGTTACATGCCGATCTGGATGAAGCGCGTCGAGAGAAGGTCGAAGCGATTAGCGTTCGGATAGTCGGGGTTTGTTTCGTCATGTTGGCGATTTACGTAGCTCACGAGTCTGTGGATTCACTCATCAGACGCGAAGCCCCACATCAAAGTATTGTTGGGATTCTCCTAGCGGCTGTCTCGCTTATCATCATGCCTTTGTTAGTGCGGGCGAAACGAAAAGTCGCGCGTGGTATCCAACAGCGGTGCGCTGATGGCTGACTCGAAACAGACAGAACTTTGCACTTACCTTTCGGCCATTCTGCTTGGCGGTCTCTTACTAAATGCGCTGGTAGGCTGGTGGTGGGCTGATCCTGTCGCGGCACTCATCATGTTCCAATAATCGTCAAGGAAGGTGTCAAGGGACTACGCGGCGAACCCTGCTGCGACGACGAGTGCCACTAAAGTCTTGTTCTCGGTGGCTTGAAGAATGGCTCCCAAGTGCAATGGGCCTTATTGATATCAGTTGACAAATCCTAAAGAAAGACTAACTCGTGTCTGTAGACATTCCTCTCTTCGCCGTCTTGGAGGCCTCAATATCCATGATTCTTGGCAACCCGTTTGAGGCAGTTCACTTCGACACTGGAAATTACTTATCTGAAGAAGAGATGTCCTTTGCGCGCAGTTTCGCAAAGCCTTTTGCTCTGGCAATGTTATTTAATGAGTTGCTGAAACGACTTAAGCAAATTCAACCAGAGATGACAGCTGAGCGATTGAAAACATACTTCACTGAATCAACGCGGGACGTTTGTGGGATGTTAGCAAGACCTGACCCAAACGAAGAGGCCGACCAGCTTATGAGCCTGGCGTTAGGTTTTCTTGATTTTGATGTCGTGTTTGACATTGAGGATGGCGAACTCGAAGGTGATGATGACCCTCCGCTTACTAAGTTTGCTAAGAGCATCTTCCCGGACTATCTCTTAAATGATCCAATCCAACAAAAGAAGATATTTACTGTCGTCTTATTTGGCGGAATGATCGAGGATGGAATGAAAGAACGCGCTGATTACATTTTTTCCAACGCCAACCTGACCCTCTGACCTATTTCACAGAACATGACAGGTGGACTTAGACGGCCTGTAAAGACGATGCGACTTAAATATTTTCTTCCTCTCTACCTCTTAGGTTACTTCTGCGCGGCTTTCTGCTGGCGTTCGATCATGGTTTGGAAGAAGACTGGGGTCAATCCGATCGTATTTAAAGCTTCGGACAACGCGCATGACTTCGCAGGACAAGTTTTTAAGCTTCTGTTCGCACTTTTCATCGCCGTAGTCCTCATCTATTCGCTCTGGCCTGAGGCGTATCGTTACACCGTGCCGATCGATTGGCTCGGTCTACCTTGGTTGAAATGGTTAGGTGTAGCTCTGCTGCTTGTCTCGCTTGGTTGGACGGTGCTGGCCCAGGCTCAGATGGGAGAATCATGGCGGATCGGCATCGATGAAGAGCACCGGACACTATTGGTGCAAAGCGGAGTCTTCAGGCATTCCAGAAATCCTATCTTCCTTGGAATGATGTTTACCCTTCTCGGCCTATTTCTCGTCATCCCAAATGCTTTGACGCTGCTTACTTTTGTGATGGGTGTAGTGTTGATTCAGATTCAAGTGAGGCTCGAAGAGGAATTCCTTGCGGAGATGCACGGTCACGAATACGCAGAGTACAGAATGCGCGTCCGCAGGTGGATGTAAATAGCCTGTATAGACCGGGGACATGGTAAAACTTGTTCGGGGACATGGTAAACACTTTTACCGCGTTATAACCTGCGACTCGAAAGGAGTCGGAGGATGCCCTGGAGAACCAGTTCAGCCATGTCAGAACGTCACGAGTTTGTCTTACTAGCTAGCCAACCAGACGCTAATGTACGCGCGCTTAAGGCGTCTAACTCCGTCTCTTGCTGGGCTTTTAGGGGCCGAACGGCGGGTTGGACGGCAGCCGCAAAGTGGGCCAGGACCCGCGCATCCAACCGATCGGTCTTGGCTAAATGGCCCAGGGCTTTAGCGAAGTCCCGGACTTGCCGCGGATTGCTTACGACTACCGGCAACCAACGGCGCGCAACGCCTGGAGTAGTGGTTGTTCCAAGCCCCCAGTGGCTTCCAACACAATGCGTGCTGGTCGCAAACTGACGAGCTCAGCGATTAAGGTAGGAAAAGTTTCGCGGCTCATTCGGGCATTAAAAGTGATAAGCGCTTTGGTGAACGGCAATTTCCAGCAGCTTCTTTGAAACATCAATCCCAATGAAGCTGCGTCGTTTTTTGCTGACCTTATTTGACATGATTTCAGTTCTCCTTCCCGGCCTTGCGAAATTCGGGCTCTAAGGCGCCAGGCAACTGTTCGGGTTAATGGAAAACGGATGCAACGACCAGTGCTCTGCGACGGGCTCAAGGCACCTAGACACCATCGGCCTATTGCATCCCTCGGTCGATCGCGCTTGCGATCCACCAGAGGCTCACACATTCAATAACTAACATGCTTCAACATACAAGACACCCTCTCCGCAGACCAAGGATCTTTTCGCTGATCAGACCAGTCAGCAAGCGCGAACAATGCGCGCCGAAATTGAACGCGTAGCGCGACGGTCCTTTAACATTTTGATCACGGGAGAAACCGGCACCGGCAAGACTTATGCGGCGCGAGAAATTCACCGGCTATCAGCGCGAGCCAATAATCCGTTCTTGGAACTCAACTGCGCAAATCTGCCGGAGCATTTGGTGGAAGCCGAACTCTTCGGCTATCGCAAGGGCGCATTCACCGGAGCTGACCGTGATCACATGGGACTTTTCGAAGAAGCTGACGGCGGCATTCTCTTTCTCGATGAAATCGGTGACATCGCGCCTACAGTCCAAAACAAACGCCTGAGAGCAATCGAAGAGAAGCAGATCAAACGGCTCGGATCAAACCGGTACGTATTCTGTGATGTGCAGATTATCGCAGCGACTTCGCGGAATCTCGCCAGCATGATTCAGTCTCGTGAATTCCGTGAGGACCTTCATTGCCGACTTGCTGTATTGACGATAGAAACTGCACCGCTTAGAGAGCGCCGCGAAGACATTCCCGCGATGATCGCTTTTTACTTACGTGAAGCTGCTGCAATCACTAACCGAACCAATCAGTGTGAACCTTATTGGATTGAGGAAGACGCCGCAGCATTGTTGTGTCAGTTCGACTATCCGGGGAACATTCGAGCGTTGCGGAATCTGATTTATGAGCTAACGAGCTACGTCAGAGGAAGCGAGCCGGTCTCGATTGAGTTGGTGCAGTTTGTTTTGGCTAAACTTAACTCGCGCGGAGGCAATCCGATCACGAGCCGAAATAGTACGCGACAAGCAACTTCTTCTCCGGGCAATGAGCTAACATCAGCGGGCAACATTGCTAATATGGATGAAGCCACAAAGCACGCCTTCTTGCGGTCCATCGCACATGAAGGCGACATTGTCCTACCGCTCGAACTCTGTGTGCTGCGGAGTGGCGAAACCTTCAGACAATGGACCGCTCGGGCCAAGCGTTGTAGCATTGAAGCTGCGCGCCAAGCTACCGGCGGGACTATGCAAAGCGCAGCCGAACGATTGGGCCTTAGCCGTAACAGCTTGCTGGGACACCTTCATCGAGCTAGGCACGCGAGGGTGTAAGAAGATTTGTGTAAATGGTCATCGGCAGCCACCCGGTGTAGGGTTGGCGGGGAGAAAAGATGACCAAAGAGAAAAGCATCGACGAGGAGCTAATAGACAACTTACTGAAGAACTACAAAAAGCCTGAGGATCTAATCGGGGAGAACGGGCTATTGAAGCAACTGACGAAACAGTTGCTGGAACGGGCGATGGCCGCGGAGCTGACCGAGCACGTGGGCTACGATAAGCACGCCGCCAGCGGGAATAACAGCGGCAACTCGCGCAACGGCAAGTCGGCCAAGACGATTAAAGGAACTTTCGGCGAGTTAGCGCTGGAGACGCCGCGGGATCGAAACGGGACTTTCGCGCCGCAGATCATTGAGAAGCATCAGACGCGCTTCACGGGGTTCGACAAGAACATCTTGTCCCTGTATGCACGCGGACTTTCAACCCGTGAGATCCAGCAGCACCTGGAAGAGATCTATGGAGTAGAAGTAACAGCAGGCTTGATCTCGAGCGTGACGGATGAAGTGCTTGACGAAGTGAAGAGGTGGCAGAACCGGCAGTTGGAGGCGGTCTACCCGATCATATATCTGGATGCGATTCAGTTCAAAGTGCGCGACAACGGACACGTCCCGAACAAGGCGATTTACCTGGCGATTGGGGTGACGCTGGCGGGCTACAAGGAAGTGCTGGGGTTGTGGATCGCGCAGACGGAAGGGGCCAAGTTCTGGCTGCAGGTGGTGACGGAACTGAAGAATCGTGGGTAACCGACATCTTTATCGCCTGCGTGGACGGCTTGAAAGGTTTCCCGGAAGCGATCGAAAGTGTCTTCCCGCTCACGGAAGTGCAGTTATGCATCGTACATTTGGTGCGCCACTCGCTGAACTATGTGGGCTGGAAACAGCGCAAGGAAGTGGCGGCTGACCTGAAGCTGATTTACACGGCGGCGACGGAGGTGGAAGCTGAGCAACAACTGGCCGAGTTCAGCTTAAAGTGGGACGGGAAGTTTCCGATGATTGCGAAGTCCTGGCGCGGCAACTGGACGCGGGTGATTCCGTTCTTCGCGCATCCGCCGGAGATTCGGAAAATCATCTACACAACCAACGCCATCGAGTCGCTGAACATGTCGCTGCGCAAAGTGACGAAAGCGCGCGGCTCGTTTCCCAACGACGAGGCGGTCAGCAAACTGCTGTATCTGGCGCTGCGCAACCTCGCGAAGAAATGGACCATGCCGGTGCACGCCTGGAAAGACGCGCTCAATCGCTTCGCCATCATCTATGAGAAGCGGCTGCCGGCGAGTTATGCAGGGAGTTGATTAACGAATGAACCAGGAATAAAACCGGGCTATGGAAACAGGGGAAAAACAAACTGCGTTTTCCCACTGTTCCCACAGCCCCTACTGCGGCTGCTAATCCAAGTGAAAGCGGCCGAACAAAAACCAAAGACGATCGTTTACACAAAATCCTTGACGCTACCAGGCACGCTCAGGATGAACCTCTCTTCGACTTGCCGACTGAGTCAAATGATGATTCTTCAAATCAATAACGTTCGGTGCCGTTTCAAAGGTTGTAGGCGCAATTCGTTCTTGGCTCCGTTCCGCCTCATTCTTTTAGCGCAGAATTAGATGGCTCTGCGTTCTGAGAGTCCGAATCTACGATTGGAATGAACCCCTCGCTACAATAGCGCAGCCAGCGCTTCTGAGCCTGCCGCCTCGGTCTCGGCTACCAGTCCCGCGCCCATTCCTGTCTCATTTGCGGTGATAGATTGAGCAGAAACCTTGTCGAGCACTTGACGGGATTGCTCCAGATGATCGTCCTTCGTTAATTGTTGCTGGGCCATCTCCAGACCAATCCCTTTTGTCGCCTGCTGCGCGCGATTACTGATACCGTTGAAGCTAATCTCACTGATCGCCGAAACATTCATCGCATCGTACTGCATGCCAATCCCCGCGACCGTTTGTTGCGCGGCGGAGTTTCCAATCCCGGCACTATCTTCGGCGGCAAATTGCTGTTGCGGCGTGACACCGTTCAAAGTCTGAAGGTTCTCGTGATAACTCTCTGCAATCTCGGCAACGCCTTGGGCGAATTGACGGGCCAGATCGCGTTCCTGAAGCAAGTCGGTTTGATGTTGGTCCAACGCTTGTTGCACAGCGGCAATCTCTAATCGCTGGCTTATCGAAAAGTAGCTGGCTACCTTCTCTCCAATAGTCTTTGGCGCAAGCTCATTAAGTGTTGCCGTCTTTTCACTGCCATCGGTGGCTTTGAATAAGACGGGGAAGAACTCCCGGTTTTCTACAAAGCTCCGTATGCGCTCGCTTGCGCTACGCAATGACGCTTTCGCTGTCTCCTCGACGCTAGCCGCGCGCGCTGCCAGCTTCTCCAAACCATCCCGCGTGTCACCATCGCGTTGTTCGAGGTAATTGTGCGCCGCTTGAAGCACCTTGGAATCACGAAGTTTAGTGGCGTTCACTTCCAACCGATCTAATTCCTGGGCAATGAACTCTGGTTGCGGAATTTCCTGCCCTGCGTTGAGGTGCAAATCAACCTCGACGGCCAACGCATTGTTGAGCGTCCCGGTCGCTTGCTTCTCTTGTTCGACATTATCTCGCAGCACGTCCCGGTGCTCGTCGATGAACCCTACTACTCTTTCGCGAATTGGCTGAAGTTGCTTGATCTCTTCGCGCAACTGCTTAATGCGACCCTTGGCTTTGGTGGCTTTCTCTTTGTAGTCGCGGATTCCGTAGAGCTTGATCGGATTATGTATCACTCCATATAGCCTTTTCCGATAGGCAGAGACGACTCGTTGGTTTAGCTCGATCTGACGCTCTTTACCTCGCTGATGCTGATCGACGCTAACAAGCGACCACTGCTCGCCATCGATCTCGAGACTGACGAAGTGTCTCGACTTCTCGAAGGCTTCTGCCTGCTTCTGAGCAACCGCGACGTTTGACTCTGCCACGATTGCCCGACCTCGGAGTCGCGCGATCGAGAAGGAATCCTTCTCTGTTTGGCTCAATCCACGCTGCCTCGCTTGCATGAGACTCTCGGGCTTGTCGAATGCTCGGGCATCCTTATGCTCGGCGGTATGGGGTAACTCATTCGACGCTTCGTTACCCACCACTGCTTGCGACTCCTTCAAAGCTTCGAGCGCTATCTCCTTATTCTTCGGCCTATTCAATGCGCCGCCTAAATCAGCCGCGGAATCGGTGTAAACGCGCGCGTCGAGTCGAGCGCGCGAAATTGCAACGTAGGCCATGCGCTGGTTGAGAAGAAGATCGGTTTCTGTCGTTTCGGCATTGACTAGAACACGATCCATCGTCTTGCCTTGGGCTGAATAACTCGTCACCGCGTAGCCGTGATCGAGATGGCGAAACCGCTCTGGATCAAAGGTGACGACGCGCTGCCCGGTTAAGGCCACAGTCAGCTTTCCTTCGGAGATCTCCGTGATTGTGCCCAACTCGCTGTTCTTTACTTTCGCTTCCGCAAAGGGCGCCCGAAATTGGATTCTGTCTCCCTCGGCAAAACTACGCGTCGCCTCTTTGTAAACGGACACACCTGAGAGTCTCTCCGGGTTGTATGTAATCTCTCGCCCGTCTTCGAGTCCGACCGTTATCGTGTTATCCCTGTGATTGGCATTGACCACTCGCCCATAGTCACCGGCGCTAATCTTGTAGAGCTTGCTGCGCCTGTTGTAACGAACAACGTCTTCACCTGGTACATAGGCAAGCGCAAATGTGCGTTCGGCTCCGGTCATGTCCTGGCGATTTACGAGTACCTTCAGATCGTGATCGTACTGACTCACAATGCCCTGTTCTTGAAGCTGCCGATGAATAATCGAATTGATAGCAACACGTTCTTGATTTGCGGGTGAGATTACAAGCGTCCTCTTCGGATTACCTACGTAGTCATTAGCAATGGCAATCAAGCGGTCTGCATCGTCGGCGATCTCCGTGATCCGTCCCTGCTCAGAGAGCGTTACAACGGCTGCCAGAATCTCTCTTTTTGAGAGTTGTTCTACCGGTATCTTCAGATCTGTTTTCTGCCGCACAATCTCATCCAACGTAGCGGTCTGCATACCCACTTTGACGAACTGCTCAAAGGGTGCGCCCGCTTCGACTGCTTGATGCTGTCCCGTGTCACCGACTAACAAGAGGCGCGCCACTGGACCAGCTTTCTTGAAAAACAGAAACATGTTCCTGGTATCTGACAGCGAAGATTCGTCCATGATGTAGAGAATCTTCTTTCCGCTATCGGACTCCATCTGAGTGCTGGCAACAAACTTCTGCAAAGTAGAAGTCTTAA
>DATDMC010000125.1:0-118596 GCA_036518995.1 Pyrinomonadaceae bacterium
CGGGTCACGCAATAGACTTAGACTCCAAATCAAAGACATACCCGACGCTACCGCGTTACGGTACTGACTTCATCGCCACTTGAGTTAATCATTCGGACATGAGCCTTAAAGATGCAGCGGCAGTAATTCTCCTTCGTCACAACACCGATCCCAACAATCCCGAAGTCTTCTGGGTCAAGCGCAGCGACAAGCTTGCGTTTCTTGGCGGCTTTCATGCATTTGCCGGTGGACAACTGGACGAAGTCGACGCTGAAGTAACAGTCGCTAATTCACCTGATGCTGAAACCTCAACCATGATCAGCGCCGCCGCGCGCGAGTTGTTTGAAGAACTCGGTGTGCTGGCGGTCCGCGGCGGCGAATTTTTAACTAAGGGCCAACGCGCTTCGCTTCTCGACGATCTGGAATCAGGTCGGATGTCGTGGCCCAAACTTCTCGAACACTACAAACTACAACTCGACGCCGCAGACTTCACATATGTCGGACACTGGATAACTCCGCCGTTTAGTCCACGTCGTTTCAACACCTGGTTTTTTCTGGTTAACTGCCCCGAGAAACAAGAACCTGCGGCCATCTCGGGCGAACATGCGAGTGGCGAATGGATTTCGGCGCAGGAAGCAATCGCGCGCTGGCAGCAAAATAAAGTGGCGATGGTGCCGCCGACACTTCATGCCTTAAACACACTTGCGGGTGGTCTTTCAGCAGATCTCGTCGAAAGATTTTTGTCTGTTCCACAAGCTCACGCTGAGATTGTTCGCCGGATCGAGTTTCGACCTAACTACATTTGTTTTCCCGTTCGAACACCAACGCGGCCGCCGGCGACTCACACGAACTGTTATCTAATCTACAGTTCGGAAGAGATCTTAGTTGTCGATCCGGGTTCGCCGTACGAGGATGAACAACAAGCGCTCGCGGCGATGATTGATGAGTTGTGTGCGGAAGGTCGGAAGGTTCGCGAGATCATAATTACGCATTTACATCCCGATCATGTTGGTGGTGTTAACGCGCTGAAGTCGCACCTCGGTAATGTTTCAGTAGCTGCTCATCAGGAAACTGCAAATGCGCTGTCTGATATCGCGGTTGATCGGTTAATTAATGACGATGACGTCATCACCTTGCAAGGTGAACCACGAATTTCTTTGCGCGCGCTTCACACACCCGGACATGCCCGCGGTCATCTTTGTTTTCACGATCAGGAACACGGAATTCTGTTGACGGGCGACAACATCATTGGCTTAGGTTCGGTGCTTATCGATCCACCACAAGGCAATATGAGCGAGTATCTGAAGTCGCTCGAACGCCTGCGCTCGATTCCGGGCTTAACGATTTTGTTTGGCGGGCACGGTCCGGCGATGGCGTCTCCGTATAACAAGATCGACGAGTACATCAATCATCGTTTAGAGCGGGAAGCAAAAATTTTGCTGGCTTTTCAATCGGGAATTAAGGAGCCGGCAGAGATCGTTGCGTCCGTTTATACCGACGTGTCGCCGAAGGCTCATCAAATGGCCGAGCGCGCAGTGATCGCGCATTTGGAAAAGTTGGAAGTTGAAGGAAAACTGAATTAAGCAGTTCTCTGCGTCTCAGCGTTTCTCTGCGTCAAATCAAGGACCGATTAAGCCAGCGTTATTTCAACACAGAGACGCAGAGAAACGCGGAGACGCAGAGGTCAGGCAGTTTGATCTCGCCTCTGCAATCTGAAATCTTCAATCGATCAGTTACACTCTCCTCACACAATATGAATTACCCACGAACTCTAGGCGAACTTAAAGCATCCGGAGGCCAAACGCTTTCCGTTAAAGACGAACTGCGTTTGAACTTGATTCGTAAACTTCGGGCCGGCGAGAAACTTTTTCCCGGCATCGTTGGTTACGAAGACACTGTCATTCCGCAACTCGTTAACGCTGTTCTTTCCCGGCACAACATCATTCTGCTCGGGCTGCGCGGCCAGGCAAAAAGTCGGATCATTCGTCAGCTTACCTATCTGCTTGATGAGTACACCCCGATCATTGCCGGTTCTGAAGTGAACGATGATCCGTTTCGGCCGATTTCTGCCTATGGCCGTCAGATGTTGAGGGATCATGGCGATTCGCTGCCGCTCGATTGGATCACGCGCGAGGCGCGCTATGTTGAAAAACTTGCGACACCGGATGTGACTGTCGCTGACATCATCGGCGACGTCGATCCCATCAAAGCAGCAAAAGGTGGACACCTGCTGAGCGATGAGTTGACGATTCACTATGGTCTATTGCCGCGTGCTAATCGCGGTGTGTTTGCCATCAATGAATTGCCGGACCTCGCCGGAAAAATTCAGGTCGGGCTTTTCAATATCATGCAGGAAGGCGACGTGCAGATTAAGGGTTACCCGGTGCGATTGCCGCTGGACGTGATGCTTGTGTTTTCGGCGAATCCGGAAGACTACACCGCGCGCGGAAAGATCATCACGCCGTTGAAAGATCGCATCGGTTCCGAAATCATGACGCATTACCCGAAGGAGTTGCAGACTGCGGTTGAGATCACCAAACAGGAAGCATGGACCAACAGGTTTGCGGATCCGGGTCGCATCGTCGTTCCTGATTTTATTCGCGAGCTGGTTGAACAGATCGCGTTTGAAGCACGCGAAGACAATCACATCGACAAACATTCCGGTGTTTCACAACGACTTCCTATCACAGTAATGGAGTCAGTCGTTTCAAATGCCGAACGTCGATCTTTACTGACTGGCGATCACTTCATCGTGCCGCGTATCGCCGATGTTTATGCGGCAATTCCCTCGATGACCGGAAAGATGGAATTGGAGTATGAGGGCGAACAACTCGGCGCCCAGCGAATCGCTCGCGACCTGATCAAACGCGCCGCCGGTGAAATCTTCGAAGGCTATTTCGTAGGTATCGATTTCGTCCGCGCTGTTAAGTGGTTTGATGAAGGAAATAAACTCTTGTTGGCTGACACTGCGTCTGCTGAAGAATGTCGAACGCTTATCGACGCTGTTCCGGATCTACTCGAAACTGCGTTGATACCTTTCGATTTCGCCCGTTCCGACAGTGGGCAACTAATCGCCGCCTGCGAGTTTGTGCTCGAAGGTCTCTACGCGCAAAACAAGATCAGTCGTAGTGAAGAAGGCGGTTACGCGGCGGCTACGAAAGCAAAGAAAGATCGCCGCGGAATGATCTATGATGACCTCACCGAGACAGGAAAATATAGTTGAAGAAGTTAAGGATTAATTCTCATGAAAGAAGCCAGAATTCCTCACTCTGGAGCGGTGCCGAACTCTCACCAGGCAAAGGTTCCCGCTGAAAAGTTGACCCAATATTTGCTGGAGCCTTTACACCTTGAAGGACGAAACAAAGCAAGGGTCTTTAAGAGTGCGCTGGGATTTGAACAATCCGATAGCGCTGAACTAGCGGCGGCCATCTTAGCTGAGCTACCCTATTATCCAGTTATCTCATCAACTGAAGGTGTCTGGGGCAGGAAGTACGAAGTGGTTCTTCCGATTACAGGGAAGAACAAGCGAGTTGTTGATGTTATGACCGTTTGGATCGTGCGAAGAGAAACCGACTTCCCGAGTCTGGTCACTTCGTACGTCATGAAAGGGCAAGGAGAGTAATTATGGAACTTCAAAAAGCCAAAGCCCTTGATGTAGTGAGTCTGACCGAAGATTTACCACAGTATGGTCTTTCAAGCGGTGACCGCGGAACAGTAGTCGAAGTCTTTAGCGAGCCGGAAGAAGCTTACATGGTTGAGTTTCAAAAAGATCCAAGTCGAGGGTCTGTAATTGCTGAATGGGTCCTTCCGGGTCAAATTCAACCTCTTGACACTCAGGCGCAGGCGTTGTTTGAAGCTGGCATTAACCACTTGAACGACGGCGAGATTGTTGCAGCGGTGGACTCCTTTCAGCAGGCGATTAAACTCAAGCCTGGTTTGATTCGACTTCTTCGCAATGGACTCTCTGAAAAATTCGCGGGTAACCAGGATTGGAAAACCTTCATTTCTCATTTGCCGAAAAGTGATGAGGAGTTGGAGACAGCATCACGAAGCGAACCGGCGGGCGCTCAAGATCGAAATCGTCCAGCGTAAGAAAGCTATTAATAATGAAGTTCACGCGTTACTCAAAATTCAAAGGTTTCGACGTCACCTCCATCAATCTCGGCGAATTGATGGATGCGATGTCGGATGGACTGCTCGACTCCGGTTACGACGAAGACTATTACTGGACGCGCCAACGCAAGGAGATGGACAACTCGCTTGACGCGCTACGCGCTACGTTGGTCAAAGCACTTCTCGAAAAGGGACTGGTTAATGAACAGCAGTTGCGTGAAATGCTTGGTGAAAATGAAGGGAAATTCAAAGGCTCGCTGCTCGAAGAGTTGCTTAACCAACTGATCGAACGCCTTGTCGAAGAAGGCTATTTAACGCTGCGCGAAGACTCGCAACCACAAGCGCAGCAGCAACGTCAGGGTAACGGTCAGGGTGAAATTTCAGAACCACTTCCGCGTGACGTGCGTTTTGAAGTAACCGAAAAAGGACTTGATTTCCTCGGCTACAAAACGTTGCGAAACTTGCTTGGCAGTCTCGGTAAAAGTGCTGCCGGTCGTCACGATACGGTCCACTTATCAACCGGTGTAGAAACGGCCGCCGCAAGTAAACCTTATGAATTTGGCGACACCATCAATCTCGATGTAAATGCGACGCTGCTCTCGGCCATTAAACGTGAGGGACTCAACGTTCCACTCAATCTCGAATATCAGGATCTGTATGTTCATCAATGTGATTATCAATCGTCATGCGCGACCGTGGTGATGCTCGATTGTTCACACTCGATGATCCTGTATGGTGAAGATCGTTTTACGCCGGCGAAGAAAGTCGCACTGGCGATGGCCCATTTGATCCGCACGCAATATCCGGGTGACTCACTAAAAATTGTGCTCTTTCACGATAGCGCGGAAGAACTGCCGTTAGGAAAGCTGGCGACTACTCAGGTTGGTCCATATCACACGAATACAGCCGAAGGCCTCCGCTTAGCTCGTCGCTTACTTCAGGCCCAGCGCAAAGAGATGAAACAGATCGTGATGGTCACCGATGGAAAGCCAACTGCGTGTTTTCTGGGCGACGCTTTTCAACCGCGCTCGAGCAAGGACAAACCAACTGACAATGGACCACAGCGCCGGCTCTATAAGAACTCGATGGGTGGCGATCCATTTGTGATGACGGAGACTTTCAAGGAAGTCCAGGCCTGCCGGAAAGCCGGCATCATGATCAATACGTTTATGTTGGCAAGCGATTACTACCTGGTCGATTTCGTCAAACAGATGAGCGCGATGACAAACGGAAAAGCTTACTTTGCCAATCCCGGTAACTTGTCTCAGTTTGTATTGATCGATTTTCTCCGCCGGCGAACGCGTAAAGTCAGATAAAGGCCTCTGCACAAACGCACTACCATGTCACTTCGGCTTGGCCGACGGTTGTGAGGAATGGTTCCACCTTTCCATTTCAAAGGGCTCTTGTCCGGGGTTAGGCCCGCTTTAAGCGCGTAATTAGAATAGAGTATGAAATAACGAGATACGGCAGGAAGGGCATAGCCCGGGTTGTGGTGCGCGCCTTTATCGGCAAGGCATAGCCATTCCTCACAACAGTCGGCCAGGCCGCAGCGTAGTTTACTTTTGCTAAAGGTTTTAAGCATATCGGACATGCTTCCCAAGGTTTTCAAATCTCGTCGTTGGCCGGCAATTCTTCCTTATCTAATCCTGGCGGTCGGTCTTTCCTTCACGTTTTTTGTTTCGTTCTACTTCTCAAAATTAGCAACGCTGCAAGATCAAACCCGCTTCGAAAACCAGGTCCAGGAAATCAATGAACGGCTCAATACGCGCATTCAAACCTGCATCGCTTTACTTCGCGCCGGCACAGGTCTCTTCGCCGCCAGCGATGAAGTCGCCGCAAACGAGTTTGACGCCTTTGTGCAATCGATTGAGCTACAAAAAAATTATCCGGGCATTCAGGGTATCGGCTACTCACAACGACTACGTCCTGAAGAAAGAGACGCGCTGATTGAGCGAATGAAGAAAGCCGGCTTCAGCGACTTTCATCTGTGGCCCGATGAACCGCGCGACGAGTACAACGCCATCATTTATATTCAGCCGTTGGACAATCGCAATCATGTCGCGGTCGGTTATGACATGGCTACCGAGCCTGTGCGGCGTCAGGCGATGGAAACAGCGCGAGACACCGGCTCGCCCACCGCATCGGGACGCGTCACACTTGTTCAGGAACCCCAGACACGAAAACAGTATGGCTTCCTGATCTATGCCCCGGTCTATCGTCACGGTGCGGATACAAGTAGCGTCGAAGCGCGCCGCAAAGCCCTGGATGGATATGTTTATAGTCCCTTCCGAATCGACGACTTTATCGCGCCTATCTACAACGAAAAGTTTGATGTCAGTTTTAGAATTTACGACGGCGAAGGAACCGATCCTCAAACTCTACTACACGATGTAAATCCGGAACCCGGGCAACCGCACTTCACAACTCAAACTCATCTTAACGTCGCCGGCAAAATTTGGACGATGGAGTTTTTCACCAAGCCATCTTTTGAAGTGACTTCGAATCGTGGCTTTCTGCCTTACACGGTCGGCGCTGGTCTACTGCTCAGTCTCCTTTTCTTTGGCGTCACTCGCGCCGAAGTTAAGGCCCGCGATCGGGCTGAACACGCTGCCTCGGATCTCACTCGGTCAGAAGCAACGCTCAGACAAACTTTGACCGATCGCGAAGTAGCCGAAGAAGCGCTACGCGAAAGTGAAGAGCGTTATCGCGAGTTGATCGAGAACGCGAACGACATCGTTTATATGCTCGACTTTGAAGGTCGCATCACTTCGATAAACAAAGCGGCCGAGATGATTCTTGGCTACACACAGGAAGAACTCCTGGGCATGAAGATCTCCGATGTGCTTTCGCTGGAAAGCATGAACATTGGCGAACAGATGCTTACCTCAGGTCATCAACGCACTAACTACGAAGTCGAAGCTGTTTCAAAAGCCGGGCGCGCACTGACGTTGGAAACCAGTAATAAACTCATCACGAAAGGCTCGCAACCGATCGGCATTCAGGGAATCGCGCGCGACATTAGTAGTCGACGTCGATCGGAAGAAGCATTACGCGAAGCTGATCAACGGGCACTTTCTGAGTATGAGCGGCTACTTGAACGAATCTCGGATCTGGCCCAGGCGTTGGGAACGGCCCGTGAATTGGCAGTCATCTTTCGTGGTCTACGAGAGTTCACCAAAGCTTCTGTTCCGTGCGATGGGTTCTTCGTCTCGCTATACGATCCGGTCCAGGACGTGCGCACTGCCTGTTATGCCTGGGGTGATGGTGAAGAATTTGATGTTTCTTCATTACCGCCCATGCCGGTTACTGCGGCTGGTCCAAACAGCCGGGCCGTGCGCACTGGGCGAATAGTGATTACTAACGACTATATGTTGTCGCAACGCGGGCATCCAACGGTCATAGTTGGACCAGAAAATAACTTGCGACCGCAATCGTCGATAGCGGTCCCGATGGCCGTCATGGGACGCATCATTGGCACGATCGAAGTGCAGAGTTACGAAGCGAACGCGTATCGTCACGAACACGAAACCGCGATGAGTATGGCCGCTAATTTGACGGCCGTCGCGATCGAAAATGTTCGCCTGTTGCGTCGTGAAAGTAGCGCCAGAGAAGCGGCGGAAGAATCTAATCGACTCAAGGATGAATTCCTCGCCACTGTCTCCCATGAGTTGCGAACTCCGCTTACTGCCATTCTGGGCTGGGCCCGCTTGCTCGATTCCGAAACGCTCGACGAAGGCACCTCACGCCAGGCCATCGAGACGATTTGGCGCAATGCCAGATCGCAGTCACAGATCATCGACGACATCCTCGATGTGTCACGCATTATCACCGGTAATCTCTATTTGGAGTTGCAGCCAATCGAGCTGGCTCCGGTGCTTCAACACGCGATCAATGTCGTCCGGCCAACTGCTGATGCAAAAAGGATTCGCATTGAAACCGAGTTAGATAGCGCGCCGGCCGTTGTGTCTGGCGATGCAAATCGTTTGCAGCAAGTGATCTGGAATTTGTTATCGAATGCGGTGAAGTTTACCCATAGCGGTGGCCGAGTGTTATTGAAGATGACTCAGCTCGGATCAGCCATCGAGATCACAGTTGCCGATACGGGCGACGGGATTAGTCGCGAGTTTTTGCCGTACGTTTTTGATCGCTTCCGGCAAGCCGATAGCAGTACTACGCGTCACCATGGAGGCCTCGGACTCGGTCTCGCAATCGCCCGGCATCTGATTGAGATTCACGGCGGAACCATTCGAGCCGAGAGCGCAGGATTAGGTTACGGCAGTTCGTTCACCATTAAACTGCCGCTTCTGGACTCGCAACTTAGAGTTACTGCAGATTCGCAAGCCGACAATTTCGCGACGAATGGCCAGCAATCTCTTTCCGGAATTTACGTGCTCGTAGTCGATGATGATGCCGACTCGTTGGAATTGATGTCTACCGCACTCACCAGCCGAAAGGCCGATGTGACGGCAGTCGGAAGTGCGAAGGAAGCCATGCAGGCAATCCAACATCGACGGCCGGATGTACTAATATCTGATATAGCAATGCCCGAACAGGATGGTTACGGATTGATTGCTAAAGTGCGGGCGGCTGAAACTGCGGGGGTGGCGGCGATTCCGGCTGTGGCAATCACGGCGTATGCTAAAGACGAAGATCGTCAACGCGCTTTGGATTCAGGCTTTCAAATGTATTTGGCAAAGCCGATCGAACTCTCCGAACTGATTTCGATAGTCGCGCGCGCGGCGAAGAGAGATTTTTGATTTATGCCATTCGTAACTGTCGACGAACTAAAACTTGCTTACGACGATATCGGCTCGGGATCGCCGGTAATTTTGATTCACGGCTTTCCGTTCAATCGATCACTTTGGAACGATCAGGTTGCCGAGTTGAGTAAGAGTCATCGAATTATCATTCCCGATCTTCGCGGTTTCGGCGAAAGTGATAGTTCGCCTGGCGCCGCAACCATGACGCGCCTGGCCCAGGATGTCGCGGTCTTAATGGATGCGCTGAATCTTCCGCAGGCGATCTTTGGCGGACTGTCGATGGGCGGATACGTCGTGCTGGCGTTCTGTAAACAGTTTCCCAGTCGAGTAAGAGCACTCATCCTGGCCGACACGCGTGCACAAGGCGACACAGAAGAAGGAAAGCAAGGTCGCGCGCAACAAGCCGAACGAACGTTGTCCGAAGGCATGGCGCCGATTGCCGATTCGATGTTGCCGAAGTTGCTGACACCCGAGACAGTTGCTAAACATCCGGAAGTCGTGAAGCGCGTGCGCGACATGATGATGAAGACGAAACCCGAAGGCGCGGCTGCAGCGTTATTGGGAATGGCGGCACGCGAAGATCAAACGGGGTTATTGAGCAAGATAGATGTGCCGACACTAATTCTCGTAGGAAAAAATGATGCGATCACGCCTGCGTCTGACAGTGAGACGATGCACGCAAAGATCGCTGGATCCAAGTTGGTGATCATTGAAGGTGCAGGACACGTTTCGAACATCGAACAGGCCGAGAAGTTTAATCGAGAAGTAAAAGAGTTTTTGAGTTCGCTCTGAAAATGTCTGAGGTTCTTGCGAGAGTCGTTGTAGGTTGAAGAGGCGACCGGGGACGGACGCGCTCCGACAGAAGAGCAGTGGCGATGAGGTCAGTACCGTAACGCGGTAGCGTCGGGTGAGCTTGATTTTGTGGCCCAAGTTATTGTGCGACCCGACGCTACCGCGTTACGGTACTGACTTCATCGCCACCAGCCAAGTTTGCAGAAGATCTAAAGCATATCGGACAGTCAAACTAAATGGCCCACAAGAAATTCACGATCGAGGAGCGGGTGCGCTGGGGTGATGTTGACGCGGCTCGCATCATCTTTTACGGCGCTTACATCAGGTTCTTCGAGTTTGCCGAGACAGAGTTGTTTCGCGCTGTTGGCTTGGCGTATGGCGTGATGTTTGATCAGACAGATGTGTGGTTGCCGCGCGTTCATCTCGAGTGCGATTTTCTTCATGCGGCCCGGCTCGACGATTTACTCGAAGTGAGTGTTTATGTTGGCCGCGTAGGAAATTCGTCGATGCGTTTGAATTTTGAAGTCAGAAGAAAAGGCGAAGAAGAATTAGTGGCGACGGCGCACTTTGTATTGGCGGCAGTTAAGAAAGATTCGTTTGAAAAGGTAAGAGTGCCTGACGAGCTAAGAGAAAGATTGGTGCCTTATACGAAGTCCGAAGTGTAGCGATCCTAATGACAAATACCGAAGACAAACTCGACGAACAAATTATCGATCGCGATCCGATCAGGCAGTTTCAGAAATGGTTTAGTGAAGCGGTAACTGCACGCCTGCCACAACCGGAAGCAATGTCATTAGCAACGGTTAGTGGTGAGGGAAACCCCTCTGCTCGTATGGTCCTACTCAAACAAGTTGATGACCAGGGGTTTGTGTTCTTCACAAACTATCGCAGCTCAAAGGCGCGAGACATGGAAGCAAATCCAAACGTGGCTTTGGTGTTTTTCTGGTCCGGACTCGAGCGACAGGTGCGCATTGAAGGCAGTGTAACGAAGACATCAGCAGAAGAGTCGCAGGCTTATTTCGCGACGCGTCCGCGTGAGAGTCAGATCGGAGCGTGGACATCGCCGCAAAGCCAAACGATCTCAAGTCGGGCCGAGTTGGAAAAGAAGCAGGCGGAACTTGAACAACTCTATGAAGGGGAGCCGGTGCCGTGGCCGGAACATTGGGGCGGTTTTCGAGTAAGACCTCAGCGGATCGAATTCTGGAAGGGCCGTGTCGGTCGTTTGCACGATCGGATTGTCTACGAGCGCAATGGTGAAACATGGACCATCAAGCGCCTCGCGCCATGAGTTTAAAAGTAAGCTTTAGAAACAGCCAATGAGGGTTTCAAATGTCTCTATTAAATCGGGCGTAGCGCGCTCTTCACTAACTTCTTCTTTAAATCCACATAACCCTGATCGCCGGCGACGAGTTCACCTAACACATGCTTCACTCCTTTGTGACCACGCGCGAACTCGATCATTCTTTCCGTAAACGGAGCGCCCCAAAAGTTTCCATAAAACCGCCGGCGCATCTGTGCTGCGCGACGAAGTTCAGCGCCGAAATCTTTGCGCCAACTGTTTTCGTAATCTGTGATTGGCCCGTTCAGATAAGACTCCGCAAACAACTGCCCCGACCGCAAGGCGTAATAAATTCCTTCACCTGTAACCGGGTCGGCAAATCCAGCCGCATCGCCGAGCAACGCCCAGTCAGGCCCACAAGTCTTACGAGTCTCCCACGTTTGATCTGCTAAGCCGGGGATGCGTGCGGCATATCGTTCAGCCGTCTGCTCCAGGTTGATCCTAAGTGCAGCGTCTTGATCACTAGTGGTCCAAAAATTCTTTTTGTCGTCTGCGTCTTCGCGGTAATAGCCCAACATGAATTGCCAGAGCAGATCGTCCAGCGGTTGGTGGTCGAAAGCATCCTGCGTTGTCGCGATGCCAAAGGAGATGTGATCAGGACGCGGAAATGCCCACGCGTAGCCGACCCACTTCGGCAAGAACGCAACGACGGTTGGCGCTTCAACTGTTGCCGGCAGCGGAGCGCGATAACCGAAAGCTACTTCCATGTCGGAAGGTGGCAGTGGACCAGCCAACATCTTTCCAATCCCACTATTGGCGCCATCAGCACCGACGAGAATTCGTCCGGTGAACTCGTCACCCGAGTCTGACTTGAGTCTCCATCCATTTTCAGTTCGCGTGGCTTTTCTGGCCGAGAGTTTTTCGAAGAAGACTTGTGCTCCGGCAGCTCGCGCACGTTCACGCAAATATGAATCAAACGCCAACCGCGAATAGATGGCGAAGGGTTCTTCCAATTCGAGATGAAGTTTTTTCCCTGACGGTGAATAGAGATCGAGTTCGGTGATTGTGCGCCCGACAGCGTTGAGCAAATGCGGCCACGTCTTCAAAGCTTTCGCCGTAACTCCACCGCCACAGGCCTTCGGTTCGCCTGGCGGTCGACCATCAAATAACGCCACTCTGGCGCCAGTGCCGGCCAGTTGTTCAGCCGCAAAAGAACCCGCCGGGCCCGCGCCAACGATTAGCAAATCAAAGTCGTTCATAACTGGTTCGAGTTTAAGAGATTCGATCGCGGAACGCATAACGAGGTTGGGAGGCAAGGTTCAGGGCAGTAGAATGTTCGTGTTTAAGCTTTGGCCAGAGTGGCAGTTCAGTAACTGCATTTGAATTGGCTTTGCGCTCTGTTGGGAAGTTAAATCAGAAGGCGCTGCCAGAATGTTGGTTCGAGCTTGCGGAAGGCAAAGCCATTCCTCACAACAGGCGGCAAAGCGAATCGATGAATACGAGTTCATGTGCGCTTGAATATGGAGTGATTAAGTTGCGGAACCGATCGGCAGGAAGGTACAGACATGAGCACCAATAGCTTTATCGTGTTTACTGGAGTTGCTCCGCATCCACCGATCATGGTCCCGGAAGTTGGTGGGGACGCAATCGTCGAAGTACAAAAATCGATCGACGCGATGGCTGAATTCACCCATCGCATAATCGAGAGCGGT
Source organism: Pyrinomonadaceae bacterium (assembly GCA_036518995.1). Lineage (GTDB taxonomy): Bacteria > Acidobacteriota > Blastocatellia > Pyrinomonadales > Pyrinomonadaceae > PSRF01. The sequence goes on from DATDMC010000125.1 coordinate 12,636, forward strand.
GCTGAAACTGTAGTAATCATTTCTCCTCATGCTCCACTCGACGAGCGCGCCTTTGTTTTTTACGGTGGTCCAATTATCCAGGGTGACTTTGCGAGGTTTCGGGCGCCGCAAACCTCGTTCAGTCTTGAAGTAGACGAGCCTCTCATCAGTCAGCTTTCGTCCTTTACTCGCGAAGACAACTTTGAACTAATCGAACTCGAAAACATCTCGTTGGACCATGGCGTCGCGGTCCCTCTTTATTTTCTGTTAAAGAATGGCTGGAGCGGAAAAGTTGTCGCGCTCGGATATTCGTTCTTATCAAATGATGATCACCTGCGCTTTGGCGCTTGTATCAGGAAGGCGGTAGATGAAACTGGACGGCGCGTGGCATTGATTGCCAGTGGTGATCTCAGTCATCGGCTGAAGCCGGAGGCGCCCGCAGGCTATAACCCTAATGCGCATTTGTTTGATGAAGAGATCGTAAGCGCAGTTGAATCGAACGATTTGCTCAAGGTGGAGTTGGTTGATGACCAACTCCGACGACGAGCAGGTGAATGTGGTTATCGATCCGTGCTGGTCGCCATCGGCGCGACTAAAGAACTGACACCGAGGTGTGAACTCCTTAGTTACGAGGCGCCGTTCGGAGTTGGCTACATGGTTGCGCAGTTCGCAGCGGACAATGAGGTGCTTCGCGAGTTACCGGCCCTGGCGCGTAAAGCGATCGAAACGATGGTCCATACCGGAACAGCAATGAAGACGCCGGCTATCCGGTTTGGCATTCTTGCTGAACGTGCCGCTTGCTTTGTTTCCATCAAAACCAGTGACGGTGAACTTCGTGGTTGCATCGGAACAATTGAACCGACCAAAGACACGCTCGCTGAAGAAATAATTGCCAACGCGATAGGAGCGGCATCGTACGATCCGCGCTTTGAACCGGTGACGGCTAAAGAACTCGATAACTTAAAATACTCGGTTGACGTTTTGTCGCCGGCCGAGCCGGCAACGATGGACCAGCTTGATCCGAAAATTTATGGTGTCGTGGTTGAGGAATTGAAAGGAAAGCGGAGAGGGCTCTTGCTGCCTGATATCCCAGAAGTTACGGACGCGAAACAACAGGTAGAAATCGCTACGCGAAAGGCGGGTATCAAGCCCGGAACACCAGTGAAACTCTCAAGGTTTGAAGTGAGACGGTTTAGAGAATAAGTAGGCGTCGTACAAATCCGCGTGAGGTTTTGTTGACTATTGTTTTGGCTTGGCCACCTGTTGTGAGGAATGGCTATGCCTTTCCGAGATCGGTCCATTTAAGTGATTGGGCTATGCCCTTCCTCTCCCACCTTTGACGGCGTAGCCGGGCAGGAAAGTGTCCCTTACGGAAAGGCATAGCCATTCCTCACAACAGGTGGCCAAGCCAAACCCAACCAGACAAATCCAGGCAGGCACGAAACTAAACATCAAGGTTGCGGACGTCGAGCGCGTTTTCTTCGATAAACTTCCTGCGCGGCTCAACCGCATCACCCATCAACACTGTAAAGATCGAGTCCGTCTCAACCGCATCGTCAATTCTGACTTCCAGCAACGTCCGCTTGTCGGGATTCATCGTCGTTTCCCAAAGCTGTTCCGGGTTCATTTCACCCAGACCTTTATAACGCTGAATCGTCAAGTCTTTCTTTGCAGCCGTCAGCACTTTGTCGAGCAACTCTTCTCTAGTCTGAAGTTGTTCACTAGAACCGTTGTCTCCGGAGACAAATGGACCAGCGAGATTTTCTTCGAGTCCCTTGTAAAGCTCGATTGCTTTTTGGAATTCAACATAGCTGGCAAAATTCCAGTCGACAGCAATCTTAATTCCCGTGCGCGTCTCGGTCTCAATTTCCCAAAGACCATGTTCCTCATCAGGAATCAACTCAGCATCCGCGTAACCCGCCTGCTCGATAGCATGCGTTAGCTTCTGCATCAGTTCGCCATCCTGGAAAACCTTACGCAATGTTAGTCCCTCTTTGCGCAGCAGTCCGGTGCGGCCTGCCAGGGTTTCCAACAGCACCTTCAAGAGGGCCGAATCGCCCGATAAACGGCGAGTAGCACGTTCGCAATAGTTCTTGAAGTCGACCATCTTCTCCAGCGATTTTGCTAACTCGCGACCTTCAATCGCCTGGTTGGAACCAAGCGACTTCACGCTCAGGTCATTCGTGGCCTGACGCATCAGGTAACGAACCATTGAACCTTCGTCTTTGATGTATTCCTCTTTTTTGCCGCGCTTCACTTTGAATAGTGGCGGCTGGGCGATGAACACGTGTCCACGTTCAACCAGCAGCGGCATCTGCCGATAGAAGAAGGTCAACAACAAGGTGCGAATGTGTGAACCATCAACGTCGGCGTCAGTCATCAGAATGATTTTGTGATAACGCAACTTCGTGATGTCGAAATCATCTTTGCCAATGCCGGTACCGAGCGCCATGATCAGTGATTTGATCTCACTGTGGCCCAACATCTTGTCGAACCGGGCTTTTTCGACGTTGAGAATCTTTCCTTTGAGCGGCAGGATCGCCTGGTTCTTGCGATCGCGACCCTGCTTCGCCGAACCGCCGGCGGAGTCGCCCTCAACGATGTAGATTTCTGACTGGGCTGGATCGCGTTCCTGACAGTCGGCCAGTTTGCCGGGCAACATGGTCGATCCCATTGCGCCCTTGCGCACGATTTCCCGCGCTTTGCGGGCCGCTTCACGAGCGCGGGCGGCGTCGAGTGCCTTGCCTACAATTTTGCGAGCTACGGGCGGATTCTGTTCGAAAAACTCGGTAAGCCGCTCGTTTAGAAAAGATTCAACTGCGCCCTTCACATCCGAGTTCAACTTGCCTTTTGTTTGCCCTTCAAACTGAGGCTGCGGCAACTTGACGGAAATGACGGCGACCAGACCTTCGCGGACGTCATCACCAGTCAGATTTCCCTTGAAGTTTTTTGCCAGGCCGGACGATTGTCCATAAGCATTGATCGTCCGTGTAAAGGCCGAACGAAATCCTGAAAGGTGTGTACCGCCGTCAACCGTGTTGATGTTATTGGCGAATGAATAGACCTTCTCGTCGTAGGCATCGTTGTACTGAATCGCCACTTCGATCGAAAGACTGTCGCTTTCTTTTTCGAAGTAGATCGGTTTGTCGTGCAGCGTCGACTTGTTCTTGTTGAGATGTTTGACGAACTCAGCGATTCCGCCCTTGTAGTAAAACTCGTGTCCGCGCTCAGGCTCTTCGCGTTCATCTTTGATCGTGATGCGGATGCCTTTATTGAGAAAAGCTTTTTCGCGCAGCCGTTCGGAAAGTTTGTCGAAGCTGAACTGCGTCTCGGTAAAAATTTGTCCGTCAGGCTTAAACGTGATCTTGGTCCCGCGTTTTCGGGTCTTGCCTGTCTCTTCCAGGCGAGCCAGGGGAATTCCACGCGCGTATTCCTGCTCGTAAGTTTTTCCGTCGCGCCAGATCTCGAGGTGCAGCGTTTCCGAAAGAAAGTTTACGCACGACACACCAACACCGTGCAGTCCACCCGACACTTTGTAAGCGTTCGAGTCAAACTTGCCACCAGCATGAAGTTTAGTCATCACGACTTCAGCCGCCGAGCGTTTCTCTTTTTTGATTTCGTCGACGGGAATTCCGCGTCCATTGTCGATCACAGTAATCGAGTTATCGAGGTGAATAGCTACCTCGACTGTGTCGCAAAATCCCGCGAGTGCTTCGTCAATAGAATTATCAACCACTTCATAAACAAGATGGTGTAGACCGATTTCACCAGTCGATCCTATATACATCGCCGGTCGCTTGCGGACCGCTTCTCTGCCTTCCAAAATTGTGATCGATGATGAGTCGTAAGCCATACTTTTCTTATCGCCTAATTTAGTTTCAGTTGTTGCCAAACGTTTCTCCTATCACACCATTGAGCTGATCGACGCGGTTGGAGTTTGAGTGTTTGTACTGACGACTTTTCCGTCGCCGATTTCATACACACTTGCCTTCGAAAAGAAGCCTTCAACATGACTCCGTTTTGAGGTGGTGATGAAAGTTTGGGTGCGATTCTCAAGGTACTCCAGCAGGCGTCGAATCCTTCGTTCATCCAGTTCTGCATCGACGTCGTCAATCACGAAAACCGGCTGATCGTTTGATGCCAAATTATACAACGAAATCGCCGCTAAGTCTAATAATAACAATGCGCTACGTTGTTGTCCTGAACTGCCAAAAACCTTGATTTCATGACCGTCTAAAAGTATCTCCAGATCGTCTCGATGAGGACCGATGAGGGAATGTCCGGAAGCGAGTTCGGCGCCCATGCGCAGATTAATTCTTTCGCTCAACAGGCTTTCATAATTTGTTAGATCGCCTTTGCCTTCGAGCGACGAAACATAACGAGTCGTCAGGTCACGACGATCGAAGAGTTGTCGTTCGAGTTGTTCGTTGAGACCGGTTACAAAGCTGGTCCGTTCGTGATGCATCGTGGTCGCCAAACGCACTAACTGGTCGTTCCACGGCGCAACCAGATCAGAGACTTTCGCGAGGCTAAATTCACTTTCGTTAGCCATCTGCAGCAGCTTGTTCTTCTGCTTGATGACTTTTCCGTAGTCAGCGATCGTTTGCAGATACGCTGGTCTAATTGATGAGATGCCTTTGTCTAAAAAACGTCGACGCGCTTCCGGCATTCCACGAACCACATCGAGATCAGCGGCAGTGAAAGAAAAGACCTGGAGTTGTGAAAGATAACGAGCCAGGGTTTCGCGCTTCGAGTTGACAAGCATTACTTTCGAATTGTCCTGCAGAACTACTTGCAGGTCCCGTTCAAGATCGACTCCCACAAGCACTCGCCCGGTTATCGTTGCGCCGCGTTCGCCAAATCTAATTGCTTCCTGGAGACGTTGAGTACGAAAGGATTTAGTGCGAGCGAGAATGTGAATAGCTTCCAGCCAGCTCGTTTTTCCCTGCCCGTTGTTGCCGTAGATAATGTTTAGTTGAGGACCCCAGGCGATCTTTCCGGAGAGATTTCGAAAGTTCGTCGCCTCGATTTCAGCGAGCAGCATCGGCGGATTTTAGCACGACTATCCCGAAGCCATCCGCAAAGACCTGTTGGTCTATGAGTATTTATTCGATCACGACTGGCCATGTCAGCCCCCCTGCGGGTCCGGCATGTGAGGCAGCGCCATTATTACGGATCGACCGATTCGCTACGGCGTGGTGGGACTGACTCTTTGACCACTACAACGAGTTGGCCTAAGCCTCTCAGCAATTGTTTGCCTACTCAGTTTAAAGCGAACACTTCTTGCAAAAGTTTTGGTGTTTGGAATCCTTCAGAAAGGCGATCCAGAGGAATAGGTTTGCGGTCCTGAACATAGTGAAGCAGTTTCAAACCTTTGATGCTGCCATCAAAATGACCATCGGGCGTTGTCACTACCCAATCGTTTTCATCAAGGGCAATAAAGCTCGCCTTACTAGTTCCATTAATAACATCCCATAAATAGATCTTGCCAGACAAGCTACCGCTGGCTAAGGTGCGGCCGTTCGGGCTAAACGCTATTAAGCCAGGCAGATCTGAAACAAGCGTAATAGGTTTCAGTTCATTGCCGCTGGCTGGATCCCAGAAGCGGATAGTCCGGTCGGGGCTTGCACCAGCTAATATCTTTCCGTCAAAGCTAAAGGCCAATGAATGGACCGGCAAATTCGCTCCCCTTAAGGTCCTGATTTCCGTTCCGGTAATCACGTTCCAGAGTTTCACCGTTCTATCTTCACTGCTACTTGCAAGCATTTGATGATCGGGACTAAATACTACCGAACCGATCCTTCCACCCTGGCCATTCAAGCTGAATACGTCGTTGCCTGTATTCACATTCCAGATCTTAACGATCGGGCCATCTCCTCCGGCAAGCAACTGACCATCAGAACTGAAGGAAATGCCAAGGCCCGAATCGTCCGAAATGCTCAACGTGTTTACCTCTTGACCGCTTGAGACATCCCAGATATGAAGGTTCGAAGATAGGCTGGCTAGAATTGTTCCGTTTGGGCTAAACGCTATGGCAGTCACATCGCCTGAATCTTGAGTGTTCTTGAATGCCTTCTGCTTGCTATGGGTCGAAACATCCCAGAGCTCGATTGTGCCATCGTCACTTCCCCTCGCCAGCGTACGTCCGTCAGGACTAAATGCCACCGACGATGTTGAGCCTGAGTCACCGGTCAGGACCGTTAAGCCACCATCCTCAGAGGTGTTCCATAATTTGACTGTTTTATCTTCGCGATCACTGTCGGCCCCGCCACCGCTGGCAACGGCCCTGCCGTCAGGGCTGAATGCCACTGCAATACTGGGAAGTGAATGGCCTTCAAGCGCAATAAGCTCTTTGTTGTTCGCAACATCCCACACTTTTATAGCGCCGGCGTCATCACCGATCGCTAGCATTGAGCCGTCGGAATTGAACGATATCGACTCAATTGAAGATCCTTTTTCGCTCACCCCATCTGCCGTTGATTCTTGTCCCGTGGTGAGATTGAAGAGGTTGAAGCTACTCGCAAGCGACCCGGCGCCAACCAGATATTTTGCTTCCGCACTAAAGGCCAGTTTTTCGACAGTCTTGTCGATCGCCACAGTTGTTTGTGATAGATCTTTACCGCTCAGCACTTCCCATTGCGTGACGACACCTGACGTAAAACTCCACAATGATTTTCCGTCCCTGCTGAAAGCTACCAGGCCACTCGACCCTGAGTCGAGAGCAATGTTCTTAAGGCGTTGGCCCGTCGCCGTGTCCCATATTTTGATTGCTTCACCAGGTTCTATGCTGGCCAGCATTTTGCCGTCTGAACTAAAAGCAATCGACGTCACTTCTTCACCGTCTTCATCAGTTTGAAAGGTTTGTGCCTCCGCTCCGTCGTTTGCATTCCACATCCGGATAGAGCCTTCCGAACTAGCAACCGCCAGAAACCGGCTATCTGGACTAAATAGAATTCGCGCTTCCGCTGGAGCAACAATGGTTCTCAACTCCGCTCCGGTCGCCAAATTCCACAGCTTAATCTTTTCCTCTTTCTCTCCGAGACTCGCGAGCAGTTTACCGTCTTGACTAAAGGCGAGTGCAGCGATCGGCGCAAAGTGTCCCAGGAGACTTCCCACTTCCTGGCCTGTCGCGATGTTCCATAGTTTGATTTGAAAATCCTCACCGCCGGTAGCTAACATTTTTCCGTCATAACTAAACGCTTCGGCGTTCACAGTGTCCCAATGTCCAGTGTCGACATACAGCTCCGGCGATTTAGTGCTGGGAAGTAATGAGGTTTTGTGAACCAGAAAAAAGTAGCCCACCGACAGAGTTGCTAAGAGAGCGACTGCCACCAACCCGAGTAGTAGTTTCACTAACATACTTCTCGATCTTCTATTGTTCGATACGGTAGGCTGAACCTGAACTTCAGAAGTCGGTTGCAGTAACTGTTTCGTGGTTGTGGATTCACTTGGAGACTGAGGCCCGCGAGGTTTCGGAAAAACTATTCGCCGGGCCGGCTGAATCTTCGAGAGGTCAAGATTGTCTTGAGAATCCCAATATTCCTCATCAGTCAACGCTGATGCCAGATCTTTCCCAAATTCATGTGCACTTTGATAACGCTGCCTGGGATCGAAGGCCAGTGCTTTCAAAATAGCAGCATCAGCTTCCGCTCTTAGTTGAGGTCGAAGGTCACTTGGCTTTACTCGCACGCCCTCCCGTTGTAAATCCGCCAGATGCGCGATGGTACTTGGTTTGAACGGACGTCGACCCGTGACTAACTCATAAGCCATTACTCCGAAGGAATAGATGTCACTCGCTGCCGTGATCCTGTCTCCGTGAAGTTGTTCCGGCGACATGTAAAGAACTGTTCCGGCGGTCGGTCCGCCAGTGATCGTGCTGGGAGCACTTACTGAGTCTTTGACCTTTGCTATTCCGAAATCCAGGATCTTGACCTGATCATCGAGACGCGAAAGTTTTTGTAGCAGAATGTTCTCTGGCTTCAGGTCGCGATGATAGATCTTTTTCTCATGTACGGCGTTAAGGGCTGACCCGATTTGTTTGATTACTGTAGCTGCCTGGGCCAACTCCAGTCCTTCCGGTTGGTCAGCTATCGCCTCACGCAAAGACCGGCCTTCGATATACTGCATAACGATATAAGGTTTATCATCTGCGAGTTTGCCGGTATCGAGAATTCCTACCACTCCCGGATGATCTACGCGTGCTAACGCCTCCCGTTCTTGTTCAAACTTCTGAATTACCCACGGATCCTTAAGCGATTTTTCTAATAAGACTTTCACTACTACCGGCTTCTCGTGGAGACGAAGATCACGCCCAAGATAAACGATACCCATACCCCCGCGACCGATTTCCTTTTCGATCAAATAGCGCTGATCGACCGTCATTCCTTCGAGGATAAAAGGCTTTCCGAAACGGATCGTTCGAGCTCGCCCTAAGGAATGATCCAAAGTTTGTGACGGTTGTTTCGTCTCTGAGTCAATAGAGTTTGAAGGTTGGTCGGTGGGCTTGTTCTCTTTATCCATATGTGTGAGAAGAGAGACCGTATAAGCAAATTAATCTGGTTCTGCCTGGACGCCGGGCTTGAGGCAGCGAATCTCACAAGCTGCGTATACATCACCCCCGGGGAAGCTTTACGAACTAACCGCTAAACTGGTTGGTCCAAACTTTGAAGACGAATGGGACCCGAGCGGTTCTTAGTTGCCACAACTCGGGCGGATGTCATGATGCGGGTACTACCTTAAACGTTATTGCGGCACTGCTCCAATAATCTCTGGCGGGAAATTCGGCCAGGACCGGCTGATCTCTGTCCGCAAGCAGCGGCGAATTTTAGCATAAGAGCTTTTGGAAATTCAGGGGGAACCCTATCCGCTTCGCCGTAGGTAAATTAAGGACTACTAACTGATCTTTGTGAGATGTTTCGCAGATTAATTCCGGTACCGATCTTATAATTCAGACGTTGCAACGAAGTTTGTTTAGTTCGAAACGAGTTCTTAATATCTCGGTAGTATCGTGCTTCAGAAAAAGGAGACTCCTAATACAATGGCAAATGAGATCAACTCGGAACAACCATCCACGGACCAAACATCTGGCTTACTGCTTTCAGTCGAACCCTTAACGGAAAACTCGCCTTTAAACTTTGCGCCGGTCAACGTTGACGACGATGGCACCGATGCCGAAGAAGCGGACGGAGACGGCACCGATGGTGATGGCACTGATGGTGACGGAACCGACGGCGATGGCACTGACGGTGATGGCGCCGTTAGCGACGATGAGGAAACAACCGACGACAGTGACGGCACAGACTAGCCACTTACGTTAAACTGTTCAAATTGTGATGGAAAGAAGCGGCTTCCAAAGTCTGGCAAGCATTTTGCAGCCATGCTCTTTGGAAGAGTTCCTGTCGGTTAACTGGGGAAAGACTTACAAACATGTGGCTGGTTGGCCCAGCAAGTTTTCACATTTACTTCCCTGGAACCGTCTCAATGAAATACTTCAACAACACCGATTAGACTTTCCCCGTTTGCGGTTAACCCGCGACGGGGAAAGACTTCGGCCTGAAACCTATCTCCGCTACACAACTGGCCGGCGCAAAACTTCAGTCCCACGTTTGCGACAGGCAGAACTCACGCGCGAATTAAGCCTCGGCGCCAGTCTCGTGCTCGACGCCGTCGATGAACTTCATGGGACCTTAACCGAATTGGCCGAGGATTTAGAACTCTTTTTTCGCGCGCGTATACAAATTAATTCCTATGCCGGCTGGCGCACATCGCGAGGTTTCGATCTCCATTGGGACGATCACGATGTCTTTATTCTGCAAGTAGACGGGCGCAAACGCTGGGTGGTCCATGGTCCAACTATTCCTCATCCGCTTCCTGGCGATAGCAAAGAGCAGAAACCGGAAGGACCGCCACTCTGGGACCAAATTCTAAATACTGGAGACTTACTCTATATTCCGCGCGGGTTCTGGCACGTAGCCTTTCCCTTAGACGAGCCAACCCTGCATCTCACTGTTGGCGTCCACAATCGCACCGGACTCGACCTCGCGCGTTGGGTTACGGAACGCCTGCACACCAGCGAAACGTTTCGCCAGGACTTACCGCTTTTTGCCTCGGCAGAATTACGCGCTGCTTACCTGGATCAAATCCGTAGTGAGTTGTTGGACCAGTTGGACGACGATCTACTCAATCGGTATTTTCAGGAGCTGGATGCGAATACCACTGCCCGGGCACGGTTCAGTCTGCCCTGGAGTCCCACGCCAGAAGTTCTGCCTGAATCACCTCAAACACTACTTCGTTGGCTGGCGCCGCGGCCGTTGGACTTGCATGCTAAAGACGGCATCATAGAATTCTCCTCACAAAAGAAGCGCTGGCGATTTTCCGCCGCTGCGCTCATTATCTTGCAAAGATTGGAAACAAATCGGACTTGTTCGGTCTCAGAATTATGTGAAGCCGCTGGACCAACGCTACCGCCCGAAACCGTCAGGGCCTTTTTGCAGGAACTGATCTCAAATGGTCTTGTGGCGATCGTATCAGTATGAAGTCAGTACCGTAGGAGTAGCGTCGGGTTCCATTGGTCATCGTGTGAAAATGAAACAAGACATTTTTTATTGCGCCGCTCTTTCAACCGAGGTCAAAGAGCAGGTGCTCGGCACGGCATCGACTTGCGAAAACTGGTTACTGCTTGAATACAGAGAGGGCTGGGGAGTTGAGCCGTTCAAGGAAAGCGATCTGCCGAGAAACGTCAAACAACATTTGAGCAGGTCGCTGAAGTCAGTCGTAAAGTCGCGCCTGTTATTTATCAAACAAGATCCACAGACTACTCGTCGTCTCGCAATGTTTGTCGCCCGTTCGATGGAAGTCGGATCAACTGTAGTCAAATATGAATTCAACAATTACGAGGACCTACGAGACCTTGATCTCACTGCCGCACTCAGTGGGCAAGCTACGACTGGGGCGACGCAATGGAATAGTCCTCTTTTCTTAGTCTGCACACACGGCCGGCGCGACAAGTGTTGCGCCAAATTTGGTTTTCCGATTTACAAATCGACGAGAGACTTTGCGAATGATGATTCGGTTTGGCAATCGTCACATGTCGGCGGCGATCGCTTTGCTGCAAACATGATTTGCTTTCCGGATGGTCTGTTTTATGGTCACGTGACAGAAGATACCGCGCCATTGATCGTGAGTGCCTATCGTGAGAAGCAACTGTTTTTGGATCGGCTTAGAGGCCGGACCTGTTACGCGCGACCGATTCAGGCAGCCGAAGTTTTTGTACGACAGCAATCAGGATTGAGCGGACTTACAGATCTGAAATTCTTGGACTATGAAGTGGTGAAGCCAAACTACTTCCGCGTCCGCTTCCTCTCACAAGACGAAAGCGAGATTCACGAATTATATCTCACGAGTCAACTTTCCGAATTTCAAAACCGCTTAACCTGCCATTCGGCGGAAGAAAAGAAAGTAGTGCAGTATTTGCCCGGGAAGTACAGCCGCGTAATTATTTAAAACTCAAAAAAGCTATTAAAAGAGCTCTCGCAACACTCTGTGTCTTAGTGGTCAAAGAGTCAGTACCACCTCGCGGTAGCGGGTAGGTGTATCTGAAATACGGGCGCGTTTAGCATGAACGATCCACCCGCTACCGCGAGGTGGTACTGACTGTAATGAAGAAAAATATTTGTATCTATGAAGATCGTTTTATTCGGTTTGGCCATACCACCTACCTACTTACCAAGTATTACTCACTACTGATATCAAAGCTCGGATTAAGTGGATACTAAAAAGCGAGATGCTGCTTAGCATCTCGCTCATTATTGATCAGGAACAATAAAGTCTGAAATTGTACTGCCCGCAAATTGTTGAATCTGCGTTGGGTGAAAACGACGAACGGCCACGAAAGTTTGCAACTTTAGACAATGCTGGTCAAGGATACTTCCAATCTCTGACTATTAAAGTTTGCAACGTGTACGAGCAGGCCAAGTTTTCTCGAGAGAATAAGAGAATGACAAATCAATAGCGCTTGTATGTGTGGCGAAGATTTCGCATCTGGCACTATTATATGGCTAGTCCCCCTATTTTCGTTGACGGTCACAAATACTGCGCTGTTAGGTGCGAAATGCGGTACCCTTCAACTGCAGAAGAGCATGTCTTTGGAAGCTCCACGGAGGCTCTCGCCGCAATACCACTCTACCGGGAGCGTTTATATAGCCTTGCCAGGAAAACGGATCAAGAGCATAGCGATGAATTTCTGATCCTTCGACCGGTCGTCACTATTTACACCCCGCTAGTTTTGCTCGGCGGCATGGGTCCGTTGGCGGGTGTGAACGGATTTGATTCTGCTTGTCGAAGGTTTCTTGACTCCAAGCAGATCTTATTGTTCCAAGCGTGCACAATACCGGACCGAACTCAAGCCGTTAAAGATTCTCTACGCAATGACCCTTCCTCATTCGCCATGTTGGCTGAGCGGCTTGAGTCGGCCATAAGCCAAGCAGTGTTGCATTTGACAGGCGATGATGATCCAATCGACCTGATCGTCCTATGCAACACGTCCCATTTCTTCCTTGCTGAAACGTTGAAGCAACTTAGCCGCCACTCTCCAGGTATTGGCTCCCGAGTGCGTCATATCTCCTTAATCAAATGCGCACTTAAGGCTATAAAGGAGAAGGGCTATCAAAGGATCATGGCTTTATACACGGAAGGCGCGAGGCTCAGCCACATCTACGCAGACCCGTTTAAGGAAGCCGGTCTCTTCTATCTTGAGGCTGACGGGAACCTGAAGCATCTAGAAGATTGGTTAATGACCGCGATCTACTCGGTCAAAGCGTTTGACGAGGCGCGGATTGTAGATGCCGGGACGCACTTGTTCAACGAGCTCATGAAGATTGAAGCGAAGTTCGATTGCATAGTTGCAGGGTGTACCGAAATCCCGTTCATCATTGAGCGCCTTAAAGCAGAGAGTAGCCGCTCTATTAATGAGTTTCTATCGCGAACCGAGGTCATTGATCCGGTTTCGGCTGCTTTGCAAAGCATCTAGGAGTGCGCTGAGATAACTTTGATTCTCGGTATTTACATGGTGGAGGGGAGCCCTAAGTACTCATATGCGATCGCCTCGCCGTAGATATCAACTGGATCGATCAAGTTTTTACGCTGGCGTCCGCGCGCTTTCAAATGTTGCAGCACAGGTGAAAACTCCGTCATTGCTAGCACCACATCCTTACAGGACTTTGGCACCTCGTCTCGGAGCAGATCGCGCATCCAATTGAAGCAGATTGGAGTCAGTCCCCGTTGCTGAACCTCATATCCAAGATCGTGAATCTTTCTCCACCCGTCTGGCGATGGAACGTGAACTCGAATTCCTTGGAATGCGTGACTATACACACTCCAGGGCTGGCTAAAATCCGTAACGTATTTTGTGCCAAGCAAAGCAATCTCCTTCACCCCATCTGATCGAAGCTTCGCAACTGTTGCATCCACCATTGACACGAATCGGGCACCCTTTTCCACTGCGTGTTCAGCAATGTCCGACGCAAAAAAGTGTGTAGTATGCGCAGGATTCGCGAGGATCTTTGCGCCTGCGTCACAAAGCTCATCCACGCTTCGAAGAAGCCCTCTACGTAGTGGCACCTCGCGTTCATCCATCTCCATAGAAATGCCAATCTCCGGAGTGGACACAATGACGATCTTCGGCATTGAGACATCTCCGAGCGAATTGTTTTTCAACAGCCTTCTAACATGCGCAACAATCGAAGAACACAACTCCAAACCTGAATCGCACGGGTTCCCGGTCAGGATTCCAATGGTCTCCGGATTACGTACTCCCCAACGAATGGGATCCTCTTCTTCCATTTCCGGCCGGACTATGTTTGCCCAACGCGCGCCCGGCAACTTTACGACAAGTTCAGCAGGATCGAACTCGGCCGCCCAAGTGTGGTTACCGGCATTGGTCATTACGGTTCCGGGCACACTTAAAGCACGGTGCAATTCGTAGTCAAAAATCTGGACTACATCGGTCTCCGCCAACATTGGATTTACTGTCCCGTACGCTGCTCCTAAGCCTTGAGCGACCTCAAACGAAACCCGACGAATCTCTCCCGCGAATTTCAAAGCCTTAGCTAACAGCTCCAGATCGAGTTCTCGGTCGCCCCGACAATGGGCGAGGAATGTATGGGTGCCTATACCTGGTTCGTCAAACTCACCTAGAAAGGATTTCAACTCATCCCAAAGAGGGATGCCTTTGTGACCGAGTCGATTGCGTTTGCGCGCAGCATCGTGGCAGCTCATTGCCGACTCGTTGCGGCTAAATTTATGCCAGACTCCTAATCCCCTCAGTCGACTTGAGCATTTCTGAACGGCGCTTGGGACGGTCTCGCCAGGTTCCAGCAATCTCGTAAGATCGGAATCGACCGCTGCTTGAAGTCTCATCACTAACTCTCTTTAGCGATAATAGCCAGTTCAACGCCATTCCACGAAAACTCGGCTCCGTCTGTCTCAAGGAAAACCGTAAAACTAGCGCGGTCTCCGGGCTTTACCAATGCGGTAAGAACCGGCGTCACGTCAAAAAGAATAATCTGGTCATCTTTAGTAGCTGGCTCCTTTTTGAAATGGCCTGCATACCCCGGATGTTCTTTATTGGCATCCTCTGGTCTGTCAAGATTCAGATACACGGAAAACTTAACTGGCGGACGCCCCGAATAGCTAAGCTTCGCGCCGCGGAATCTTAAGAGAGCGCGTTCCACATTGCCCGGCTGCCACCCTCCTTCCAACGCGCGGCCAGGTACGCGGACGCTCGTGACTTCACCGACTTGGCGGTGTACGGTTCCGGCTTTTAAGGGATACTTAGTTAAGAAGACCGAGCTGCTCTGTTCGCCGACAAGGGCTCGCTGGTAACTCTCCTCAACTTCCTCCTGGGTCAGGTCGGGATCCCCCAAAAGAACCATTAGCTTGCAGAGCGCCGCTTCGAGGGTAATGTCATTGGCGGCAACAAAGCCTAGCTCTAACAAAAGCGCGCTGGTCTCGTATATACCTAACTCAACCGCACCCCGCTTGCATTGGCTCACAGTAGCGACGATCGTGCCATTATCCCGGGCGCTCCGAAAACTCTCTAACCACTCTGGCCACAAGGTCGGGATATTCCCGGATCCATATGCCATAACAATTGCTGCTTTGAGACCGTCCGGTCGTTCGGATGGTCTAGCAGAGAGTCCTTCGAGTTGCCGCCTTACGAGGTCAGTTTGTTGAATGCCTGGATAAACCAGGACGGTAGTGACGTTGGTATCCAGGCTCTTGCGGACATTGAACCTTCGACCGACATCCGGGGCCGGACGGATTCTACTTTCGTGAATTACTATCCGATCACCTACCTCGCCAAGTGGCGCCAGATTGGGGCTCTCGTACGCGTCGTAGCCGGCGGTGTCCCGCTTTACGGTCCGGTTACCACGGAGCAACTTGCCGCCGAAATACACGCACACCTCAGGCACAACCGGAATCTTGCTGAAAGAGGGACAAGCCAAGAGTATCGCAGTTAGGAAATTCTGGGACGCGTCATTCCGCACATCGACGAGGGCCGAGCGTTGGGCGCCCGTCAAAATCACCGGTTTACCTAGCTCACGGAGCATAAAACTCAGAGCAGATGACGTATAAACCATCGTATCTGTGCCATGGAGGATCACGAAACCCTCAAAGTCGTTGTAACGGCGTTCAATGATTCCAGCGATCTGCTGCCATTCCTTCGGTCCGACGTTGCAGGAATCGAGGGGTTCGATCTCTTCGCATTCCACTCTTAGTCCTGCGTCTTTCAGTGTTCTCAATTCGGGAGTGCCCTTTTCAAGTTCTGGCCAGGGAACAACTACCTGGGGACTATCAGGATCCGGATCTCGCGGCTTTGACCCAATCGTGCCCCCGGTATAAATAACTAGGACCCCCCTTCCATTGTTCGTTGCCATATTTGCCTCCTTCTCAAAACTCGCCAACTACGGATTTTCCTACCATGAGCCTGGAAACCAACTCCTTCTTTCTTGCCGGTCCCATGTTCAACCAATCTTCTCGCTTACGGACTTGCGCTAGGACCCAACGAAACTTAACCACAGCTGCCGCCAAGGTCATATTACCAGCGTGAATTGCTCCAGCCTTTATGGGGGCTTGAGCGGGCGTATATTTGGTATGTGTCCCCGGATCCGGCGGGTACTGGGAAGTAACAATAACCGGGATTCCCTGACGGTAAGCACGCGCGACAAAAGGAATGAATGAGTATGGCGATTCACTTGTCACATTGCCAGCACCTAACGTCTGTACGATCACCCCAATACATTGCTGACTGCTGCCATTCTGCAGCAGATGCTCAAAGAAATCCGGCTCCAATCCCGGGAATTGCGGAACAATCAATACAGATTGTTCAAACTCGTCGCGGAGCTCAATATCGACGATCTTCTTAGGTAGTGGCCTCAATAACTCCTGGCGAACATTAATCTCGCCCGTAATTTCAGCCAGCGGTGGGTAAGTCGGTGACTCAAATCCATCGAAGCGACGGTCATCTCTCTTCTGGGCTCGCACAGCCCGGTATACGAAGTTTCCGAAACTGATTACGACTTCGGGAATAGGCTTTTTAGCGACTTCGCAGGCGCGATATAAATTGACGTGTGCATCGCCGAAAACCACGTCGGGCGTGGTCTGCGCTCCGGTGAAGACTACCGGGAACCGCAGCTGCGGTCCGAGGGCGAATGCTACTGCCGAGGCAGAATAAGCCATGGTGTCTGTTCCGTGAGCCACCACGAAGCCCTGAAAACCTTCATTGCGTCGGTTATGAATGTAACGAGCGATGGTGCGCCACTGGTCGGGAAACACGTTGATACTGTCCCGCGGGGGAAAAAGATTTATGAACTCGATTTCCTCAGCCACTGATGCTAACGAGGTAAAATAGCCCTTGAACTCGTCCGCATCCCTCGGCGGGACAACTTTATCGCCGCGCTCGACCATTCCGAGAGTCCCGCCAGTGTTGATAACGCATATCTTTCCCTTGGGGCCGCCGCGACTGCTTCTACTCCTAGTCCGACCCCTAGCCAGATCGTCTGAAGCTACCTTCCCCCGATGCTGCTCCATGCCGCTGGCAGTGCGGCTGAGCATGCGCTGCACCCAAGCGTTGTCAAAACGTCTCGCGAAGAGTTCACCCTTTATCTCAAGGCGATCTCCATTCCGACGTACGAGGCCGCAAGTGAGCAACAAATCGGCACCTGGTGCCGAATGAGCCTCGCGTCTTTGTTGGAGCAGTGATTCATAAGCGCTAAGGGCTGCGAATGCGTTTCCGCCTTCGTTAACAAGAGCCTGCTCGATGGCCACAAACAACTGCAAGTCTCTGCCCAAGCCTGAGTCAGCAACTAAGTCTCGAGCAACTCTGTCAACGTCCGCTGGCCTGAGACATCTGGATTGCCGCGCCTTTCGCAGCAGTTCCATGGTTATCAGCGGTTGCCCGCCCGAAAGTTCAAGTACACGCCGCAAGACTGAGCTGGCAGGCCGTTGATCAGCCTCAAACCCGGCCATCAGACTATTTACCGTCTCGGGCGTCTTGTCGAAGTCAAGCACCTCTATAGGAATAGCGATCGGCGAGGTGTTCGCAGCACCTGGCGTCCCCAACCGGGCGAGAGGTTGGAGCCCAACAAGGCACACTGACAGTCTGTCCAAAAGCTTCGAGCGGGCTTGCAATGCTTGAATGTGACGGATGGCGAAAAGTAAATCATCGCAGTATGGCTGTTGGCGGATACAGTCATACTCATCGAGTACCAGTACGATGCGTTCCTTGCAGTGCTCCAACACACCGTCAACGAACAAGCGCTCGAGCGCGGTTCCAGCGGGCGCGTGGCTATGTAGCCCCATCAACGGTCCGGTAAGCAGTCGACTCTCAATGCATAACTCCGCGCTTATCGCCTCTCCGAGGGCGAAAACCCAATCGCGTGCCGTTCCTGGCGTGTAACCGACCTGGGCAGCAACATCAACAGTGATGGCCTTGATCCTTCGGGCCTGCAAAGTACTCAGGTGTTGGGCATAGAGGCTCGATTTGCCGTTCGTTCTCACACCATAGATGTTGGCCCAACCCTTTTTCTCTACCGCCCAGTCCAGGAATTGTCTATCTTCCGAGCGTTTCACATACACACTGATGCCCGGCATTAGGGTACCGCCAACTTGAAATCGCAGGGGCGACCGCATTACGTGCTCCTAGGGATCAGCTCGCTGAGATCCTCAGCGATGAGTCGGTAGATTTGGAGTGCGGGTTCGCCATCTGCGTTTAGCAGTTTGGCATTCTCGAAAAAGAGGCGGTGATCTGCATTGGAAGGGGCCTTATTTGAGGCACACGCTTCGACAAATTCTTTCAGCAGCCGGGGAGAAATTTCACTATCCCATGTGGGCCCTAAGACGGCTGAGCGGATGGCATTGAGATGCTGCCTATAAGCCCGAGCACCCCGTACCGGCGGGGCATTATCCTCCGACGGGTTGGCCATCCACTTGCGTACTGCATCCCGAAAGTTTCTGTCCACAGCGGCAGCATGCGTAAGATAAGGCTGCCCGGAAAGGAGATCGAACAGATCACTTTGCTCAAGCGCTACTCCAGTCACAGACCGCTCAAGTTCAATCACGTCGGCACGGCTTAGCCAGCTGAGCTCAATCTTCGGCCACCAATGCACAACGCTACTGATATCCATCAGCCTCTTTTGAAAGGACGTCCCGAAGTGGTTGGTCAGGCCAACCGCAATGCTTACTTGCAGGCCCATCGTTGCTCTCTTGTTGTGCATTCCACGAGCAAAGAGCGACAACCAGTCGTCCACCGCTCGCGATCCCAGACTTGCAAGATCGTCAAGGATTAGTAGACGAGGTTTATTTGCGGTAGGGGCAAGCGTCTTCAACAACCAATGGAAGAGCATCGGAATTGAGTCTGGCGCTCCGTCGCGGGGCGAGAGTGGCTCCAGCTCCCATTGCAACTGGAGCAACTCGTACAATCCGATTGTTGCTGTCGACGTAATATCAGACTGCTGATTAACTCGTTTGGGATCAAACCAAGCGGTTTCAAGACCACGATCCCGCGCCCGGTGCTCGAGCCTTGCCAGGAGACTCGACTTGCCACAATTCGCCGCACCGCTCACCAGCATTGTGAAAGGCATATCCTGAAGGGCTTCCAAGGCGTATCCATCTGCACCTCGCTCGACGTAGTTTGTAGCGTCGACTGGTATTACGTCGCCAGGACGAGAGAGCTTGCTTGCCGATTGATCCGTCTCGCCAATCGAAAACCCATTCAGAAATGTAAGCGCGGCCTGAGTGCGCTCCTTCGTAAAACGGGTATCCGCTTCGCGGCGTCGGAGCATTTCCATCAATGTCTTCGCTACTCGCTCAAGCCGCTCGGCTTCGACGCTTGTGCGCTTGCCTTTTAGCGTTTGCGACAGCCAAGGCTGAGAGACGGACGTCTTAACTGCCAATTCCTTTTGAGTGAGCGCCAGCGCGTCGAGAATCTCATTCAAGAAACGCCGATCTGCATGGGAGATTTCTACTTTGCGGCCCATAGAAGCCGAATTGAAGCATTTAGCTTGCTTGATGTCAACAGTTACCCTTAAAGAAATTCACTCGATTTCTTGAATTTTCAGCATACTGGCTCATTTGCGGTTTTCATGTTGTTGAAATTCTTGTGAATTCACAGAGAAATTCACGCAGTTATCGCAGACGGCGCGGTGCTGTAATAAAATTCTTGACTTGACGTTGGGCTTCGATTTACACTCCGGGACCAAGAGGGTTTTGGGAATAACCCGCCTGATTCGGTGAACCATTGGTGGGTGAGAAGAGGGGGTGATATGGAAAACATTAGAAAGGCGTTGAGGGGCGTTCTAGAGCAAGTCGAGAATGATGTTCTTGTCGAATTAGAGTCTCCGGGTGCCACCCACCTCAAGGCAGTGATTGAGTTGGACCAATCAACGAACGACAAGATCGGAATCAAATACTACGTGGTAGAGAAACGATTCCTTCTGGCTAAGTCCGAGGGTGCGTTTCCAGAGTAGATGCTAAACGCGTTACGCCAGATGGCGGCGAACGCAAAAACAACTTATAGAACCTGGGTTACGACGCGGGAAGGCCGCGCAGCCGGGTGTGGAGATTCAGAAGGTCTATCTGAAACCGCATCCGGCTTTTTGTTTTGCGGGTGGGAATAGTGAACGGGCGCCGTCCGTCGGTTTCACAACGGCGATGCCAGGTATTTTGAAACGGTTTTGGGTGCCCTGCAACAGTGCCGGGCACCCAGGGCTTTAGGGCAGCGAACAACTGCCCCAACGAAAGCCGTAGCTCGCAGACGATAACTGAGGCTGTTTGCCAAACTCAAGGAGCGAGGGAACACCGCCCCAACGAGAGCCGTAGCAATCTTCGCGGGTCCCGGTGCTGCACTCCAACTGCCAACTCGGCGCCGCGCATACCTCTTCGGCGTCTTAACTCAGAAGGGGGACAATTATGAAAAACCGTGCACTTCCAGTCCTCTCGTCAAAGGGTGCTTCTGATTCCGATTCAGATCTGTCAGCGCCTGCGAAGGAGGGAGACTCACGTTACTTAAGCATCATTGACAACGTAACAGGCCCAGTGGGTAGAGGGCCGTCATCAAGCCATACGATGGCTCCCTATCGTGCCGCCATCGAAGCGGTCGGTTTCTTGGGCGGTCCACCAGACTTTGCTCGGGTTCTGTTCCTGAACAGTTTCGCGACCACAGGCAAGGGTCATCGATCACACATTGCAGTCGCCGCAGGCTTGCAAGGCATGGATCCGGAAGATCCTCGGTTTCCAGTCGCCCTTGAGGTTGCGAGAGACGCTCAGATTCAGATCGTCTTCGAGGACGAAATCGACGACAGCGAGCATCCGAACACTGTATATCTGGATCTTCGGCGCGGTGATAAAAAGCTGAGTATTAAGGTCGTCTCCACCGGCGGCGGTAACTACGACATATCAGCGGACTGCACGGGCGAGCCAATTCGAAAAAAGAAGGCCGAGGCGCTCGCCCAGAGCAGTGCCGATACTCGGCTGTTGAAAGCGCTTCCGGTGCTTGAGCGCGCCTTGAAGACACCACGCCATACCTGGCGCGGTTTCGCCGAGCTGGCCGCTGAACTCGATGTCGATTGCGCCGAGTTCGCGCTCCTGATTGAAACTCATATTCAGATCAATAACGGCGGTCTGCAAACACCAGCTGAGGTTCGAGACGCCGTTCACTCAACTTTGATGGTGATGCTCCACGCGGTTGAAGCGGGGAGCCAGGGCAAGCAAAACACGCAGGTCACTTCAGGCGACTGGGGACAGCGATTGTTCCAAGTTGAGTCTGGTTTCGGCAACCTGTGGCAGGCATTCGCCGGAGCGATCGCAGCGCAGGAGTATAACGCCGGAATGGGAGTTGTTGCCGCCGCGCCAACCGGTGGTGCGTCGGGCACTCTGCCCGGCGTTCTTTACGGACTGATGAACTCGCGGCGAGTCTCGACCGAAAAATTGGTCGACGCACTACTGGTTGCCGGTTTAATAGGGTTGGTTGGCTTTTCGCAGGGCCCGGTCAGCGGCGCACAATCTGGTTGCGGCGGCGAGATCGGCATCGCCGCTATGATGGCCGCGGGTGCCGCGAGCCATGTCCTGGGCGGTAGCTGGAGTGAGATTGATGCTGCGGCAGCGTTGAGTGGACAACTCTTCGTAGGACTCGAGTGTTCACCCGCAAAGGGAAATGTCGAATACCCTTGTATTCCGCGCAACGGCTTCGCCGCTCTTGTTGCTATTGCCGCAGCAGAGGCCGCGGCTGCTGGAATTGCCATACCAGAGTACGGCCTTGACGCGACGCTCGATAGAATTTTTTCCATCGGTCGTCTACTGCCTCGGACACTTCGCGAAACTGAAGACGGACACTGGGCGGCGAGCCTGGCGCCAACTGGTTGTTGCGGCAAGGGTGGTTGCCTGGATTGCCCGGTTGCGGCGTGAAAATCGAGGTTCAACCTGGGCGATAAATACTAACGTCTCCCCCTTTTTCAAAGATCTAAAGAGGAGAAATTGTCATGTGGAACATTAAGGCTTTTGAGGCAAACATCGAAGCGACCATTGCTACTGCTCGACGTCGGGGGCTGGCTTCGAACTGCGACTTTGAACGATTGGTTACCCTGATAGCACGCCGCAGAGAGCTAGCTAGTGCTCGTGATGAAATCAATCGGCAGCGTAATGAACTCTCTAAAGCTTCGGCCGGAGGAGGCGCGAACGAGCAGGCTAAGGCCCTGCGATCGCGAGTGAATAACATTCATGATCAACTGAAGGAAGCGGAACAAGACTTTATGGATTTGGTAAGCGGCTTGCCGAACCTAGTCCACGCATCCGTACCCGCGGGTACCTCTGAATCGGACAATATCATTGTCCACACTTGGGGAACTCCGCGTCAGTTTGAGTTTCCCGTTCGCGATCATGTAGCGCTCGGTCAGTCGCTTGGTATCCTTGACCTTGCGCGTGGAGCGAACCTCGCCGCTTCTGGGTTTCCTTCGCTCAAGGGCAGTGGCGCAATGTTATCTCGACAAATGATCAGCTTTATGATTGATCAGCAAACGCGGCGAGGGTATGTGGAAATCGAACCACCATTTGTCTGTAACCGCAAAGCATTTTTTGGCACAGGCCAGCTACCTAAGTTCGAGCAGGAACTTTACTGGACTGAAGGAGGGACGCTTGGCTTAGTGCCGACGGCAGAAGTGCCTCTTACGAATCTTCACTCAGGAGAGATTATCGAGGAAAGCTTGTTGCCGCTGAAATACACGGCCTACACTCCCTGCTTTCGTCGCGAGGCAGGAACCTATGGGCGGGATACGCGTGGGATCATCCGAGTCCATCAATTTTCAAAAGTGGAACTGGTGAAGTTGACGACGCCGGAACAATCCTATGCTGAGCTTGAGACTATGGTAGATGACGCCGAGAACATCCTGCGACTGCTCAAGATCCCATTTCGACGAGTATTACTCTGCGCGGGTGACATAGGCTTTAGCGCGGCAAAAACCTACGATATCGAAGCTTGGTTTCCCAGCCAAAATCGGTATCGCGAAGTTAGTTCCGTTAGTAACTGTGAGGATTTCCAAGCGCTGAGAGCGAATCTTCGTTTCCGCCATAACGGCGGCAAACCGCGATTCCTCCATACTCTAAACGGTTCGGGTCTCGCTGTCGGTCGCGTTTGGGCGAGTCTGCTGGAAAACTGTCAGGAAAATGACGGCTCAGTTCAGATACCCGAAGTGCTAGTAGACTACCTACAGGGTCTGAGAGTAATTCGCCCGTCATCAGCTCCGGCGTGAGGGATTTGCCGAGCGGTTTTCAAAACAGGAACGAGGTTGACAGGTAAGGCGGCCGAGAAGCTTGTTTGTTCGAAAAGCTTGTTTGACTAGTCTCGGAAGAAGCGGTTTCTAAGACTATCGACTACCTCTTGTCATGAATTGCGTGTGAGAAGAGCCTGTAACTGCATTCGTTTGAAGTTTGTAGGCACCGCTAATTTCAAGTCGACCCTTCCAGTTCTCGTCATGGCCGTGGCTGTAGTCGTTCTTTTCACCAAGGATAGTCCAGAAGATGTCGTAGTCATTATCACGCAAGAACCTAATGAAAGAATCTCTACGAATGAGCAGCGCTCCCGGACCCGTCTCACCCACTGAAGGATCAGTAGCAATAAGAAGTCCGTTTTCATCGACAAGGTTCCCCTCCTGACCTTTCCATCGTAGCTTCATGCCATCCGCGATCATTTTCCCAGGCAGACGAATCTCGTAACCTTCGTCAACCGAGCAGTCCCTACTAGCTTCTTTTGCGTAACCTTCAGTCGTTACATACACCGATGCTGGAATTTCCTTATCATGTCCGCGTGTCCATCCCTCGTGATGATAATAAGGAACATTAAAGTGTGCATAAGCTGGTGACCAGTAGAACTCGCCCAGAAACACCTGATACTGGTCGTGTGGTTCCGGCATCCAACGCCCCATGAAGTCCTGTTTAGTCGCCCAGCGGAAAACTCGACTTGCATCCGATCTCCTCACAACATAACTACGGACGAAATACCAGATCTCCTTACCGTGAAAATCGGACTTGTCTTCTCCAATCGGAGCCGGCTCATCCCATTTGTAATAAGCATCAAGTAGCAGCCAAGTCGACTTATCGACTGGATTGGTGACCTCAATTAATGGTTGAACTGGGGGAAGATCAGTTTCGTTCCGTAGCCATGCATCGCTTTCGATTGGCTCATTCCAGCGATCGTATTTGACAGGAAACCACCACGTATTCGTGAAGCCGCTCCACGATTCTTTACCGGTCTTGACCAATAGGCAGGATGGATCAATATCGCGTCGATGGAGCTGCCACGGCCCCTGATATCGTTGCTTGTTCCCAGACAACATCTCGTCGGCGAATTCGAAATTATCGGAAACGCGCGCAAGAAATTCGTGAAGCGCGATCCACTGATATTTCTTTCCGATTCGTTCGACCTTGTATTCACCTCGCGAGTGGGTGGTGCTTTGGTTGATGGACCTCTCAAAGGTGCCGAATCGATCTTCCGTCCAGCCCAAATCTAGAACTTTCTTGAAAATCCAGCGCTGAGCGATTGACAAGTCGAACCAATCGCGGTCTTTGCCGAGCGACTTATCTTCAAGATAGGGAAGTATCTCCTTTTCGAAAAGGGCCAGTTTTCTTTTGCCGAGACTTCCTCGTAAACGATCTTGAACATCACGAATTAGCTCCCTAATTCTCTTCGCATTAATTTCGGAACCAAAGCGTTCCCGTCGCTTCGTCTTATCCGAAATGCCAAGGAACGTATTCTGAGCCTCTCGGAAGAGCACGTAGTCATCCCATTCCTTCTTCTGCTTCGCTGTTAACGACTTCACAAAGCGCTCGAAGACTTCCTTCTTCTTAGGTTCACCAAGTCTCCGCGAACTCCATTCGAAATGCCCAGAATTGGTTCCAATTATGTAGCGAGCAAAGTCTCCAAAGCCCATCACTGACTCGTAGATTTGTGTTCTAGCAGTTCTGTTGGCGGACATTTCCGGTGTCCACACACCATGCTTTTCCAATTGTTTCTTAGTGGGAATTCGGCTGGGCCATTCACTCTTGTATGGCGGCCGCACGTTCTTCAAATCAATTTTCAGTTCACCAAACTCCAACGCTCTCTCGATGACACCCCGGGCGTAATCGCGAAGTAAGATATGGGGTGTCGGCCAGCCGGTCTTGAAAACTCTTTCGTAAACATCTGCAGCGAGATCGAGTAATTGATTGTCTGAGGTTCGCATTGCGCAGCCGTATGCAACAGCATAGAGACGCTCCAACACGTAGGGATCATCGACTTCGGCAAATTGGGCAAGCAATTTCCTCACAACGCCTAGCCGCGGTGTCAGCAGACAGACCAAGGCTTTAGTAGCGCGGTCGCGAAGAAATCGGTTCGAACTCGCTAAGCACCAGCCGAGGACCGTCGAGCACAACCTGATTGATTCATCATCGATGTGCGCTTTATCTTTGGAAGACCAAGCCCAGTTAATCGTTCGGTGAATAGAACAGTAGCCTTTCGCATAGTGTTCATGGATGAACACTGACCACCATGAGTCACGATCGGCCGGCTTCAGGCGCTTGAGTTTTCTATCCAGGAAATCAGCATTAAATGGATGCCGGGGGTTCGAAGCAATCGTAAGAAGAGCTTCCAAGAACAAATCGTAAGTGTGCTCAAACTGAATTACATGCGAATTTACGTACTTGCGCGTTGACTCCGTTACCGCGCTCGGCTTGCGCCACATGACGCTTTCCACAAACGCTTCTAATACCGGCCGCCAGTCTGCAGCTCGAGGCACGCAATCGCCGAGCTCCCTTCCGATTAGTTCCGGCACTTGAATTGAAAGTGCTTCTATTAGCCCGCGATTACGATGCGCTGTCCATTTGTCGGTAAATACTTGACCTAAACGCTTATCCTCCCCAAACGTCAGCGTAGGATCGTCACGATCAAGGTGCAGCTCCAACAGACGCTTTGCCATTAGGTGGTCCGATAGCCTTTCATACGCGAACCGGATCGCATCAACCATCTCTTCTGTTTCAACGTCAATCGGTGCGAGGTCTTCAGCTAGCAGACCTTCAGAAATGAGGTGTCGGAACAATGAGTTCTCATAACTTCGACCGGGTAAATGTGAATCAACGATCTGTTGCGCAGTCGCGCGAGGCTGCCAACCCAGACTGTCGCCTGCCATACTGTCGACCAAGTCGTTGACAGCTTTTCCCACAAGATTTGTGTGAGGATCAAAATCTAATTGGTCGGGCCTCGCAAGCTTCGCATTAATCGAGCGCACAAATAAATCAAATATTGCAGCTATGCCGTCTGTTCCTGCCGGAACCTCACTGAGCTTAAGATTCTCAAGTCCTTTACAGAATGTTTTGAGGAAGAGCGGATTCTGAAACTCTGGATTGAGTATCGGAATGCTGGGCGCCTTTATTCCATAGAATTCGAAAAAACTCTCACACGCTTCAAATTCTTGTTCGGCGAATCCTAAATGCTCTTCTCTTACAAGCTTCTCATTGATGAGTTCGTCTCGAATGACGACCGCTTCATATGACGAACGCACACTCAGAGCTAACCCGATCCACGGATAGTTTGAAAGCGTCGTTAACATACCGGCGAGGTATTTGTGCCAAAGAACCTTCCCTTGACCTTCATTCAGAGCATCAATGACGATTAGCGCTCGCACACCTGACGCTTGCGCCGCAGCTTCCAACGCTCCCAATAGCTCTTCCTTGGTGCCTTTGAAACCGACTAGTGTTGCGATTTGTGACCAAGGTTCGATGTCTCCGAAGTGCTCGCCAAGCAATAGCAACGTAGGCTGGTTTGCTTTCACACGTCGATTAGCAACATCGCAAAAGAGGTGAGACTTGCCTGTTCCTGCTTCTCCTACCAACAATAAAACAGGGAGGTTTGCGAGAAGAGCTTCGGGGCTTCGTGCGTAGTCCACAAGTTCGCCAGCATATCCAGCAAGCTGGTACAACAAGTGTCCCTCATAGCTGAAATTCGGCTTGATGATCCCCGACGCCGACTGTGCCTGGGCTGCTTTCGTCAGCTCTTCGAGTCGATCACGTAAACTCCATGAGGTGCGTGCTACCGATGAGGCATGTGTGGCAATCGACTCGAGATCTATCCGACTAACAACGTCGTCAGGTATCGACAACAAAGGGAGTAACTGGCTGACTGAGTTGTCGAGCGAATTTGAGTGACTTCGCACTAAGTCGTCTTCAGCAGATAGCTGGGGCTTTCGATATGTCGATTGAATCTTGGTGTAAAAGTAAATTAGGCGATCAAAGAATAGTTTGCTCCGTGCCAACCCATCAAACAGTTTGGCTATTGGCAGATCAACATTCAGCTCGCGGGAATATCGGGGTCCAGCGTTCTCAATCGCAATGTTGACTACATTTTGAAACCAGTCCTGACTGAATAGTTCCTTGTGGAACCAGAAGTAGTATCGACCGCGATGCTCATCACGGCTAAGTCTCAGCAAGATCTCGTGGGCACCCCAATACTGGAAATCAATTGACCGGCCGGCCTTCTCGGCCCATCCTTTCCACTTCTGGACACGTTTGTTCCATTGGTCCATGAACCAAACTTGTTCTTCCAGCCGCGGGTCTTGCCTGTCGATCGGTAAACATATAGTGAGCGATGTAAGCCTCCGGTGCTTCGTCAAAGCCGTCTTAACCGACTCATCGATTTGCTTCCATTGATTCTCTCCCGGTACCGACAGAAAATATTTCGCTTGCCAACCGATTTCGTCGCCATTCGGGAAGACGTGGTAACACTCTATGCCGGCATCAGGAGCATCCTTACGTACGAACTTTGAACCAGCTGGCGTCGGCTCGTACGCGGCTAGCTGCGAGCAGAGTTCTTCAAATGCTGCGTTCTTTGAATTATTAAGTGTTCTAAGATTTTGCCAATCTATAGACATAGTGGCTTACAAACTATGACTGTTTCAATTTTCTGTGACGTCGAAAAACCATACTGTTTGGTTTTACGCACCTCCTGTGGCGCATAATACACGCTGGTCGTCTTTGCGTAACAATCAAAGGATTTGAATTATGGCTGGCGAAGAGTGGGCACGACGAATCGTCCAAAATGCATTGGGCATCGCCGTTCATATCAACGACGACAATAGTATGCCTGGAATGTATGACCTCAGGATTGGATCTAAGAATGCGCCGGCTGTAGCGATCGAATGTGTTGGCGCTGTCGATCCCACGTATACTGAAACTTGGAACGTCGGTCCCGCCAAAGGACCGCTTGCCCTTCCTGTTGTGGGCGATTGGATTGTTGAAATCGCGCCGACCGCACGGGTCAAGCATGTCAAGCAGGGACTTGGCCAGTTCCTCATGAAACTGGAGGCGCGAAGTATACTCAACTTCTCACACCGTCACTGGCTCCATCCTAACGATGACATGCTATTCGATGAAATGGATAAACTCGGCGTAATTCACGCCTCATGCTACCGTACGCCAGGGATAGGTAACGTTTCTCTCACAATGCCCGGAGCGGGAGGCTGCGTCGATGATAGGGGTACTAAACTTCCGAAATGGTTGGGTGATTTCTTGCGAGACTCGCGCCAGGCAGACGTTCTTTCGAAACTGCAAGGTTCGGGCACGAAAAACTGTCATGCCTTCGTGATAGCTGCGTTTGTTGGAGTGCCATGGGCAGTCGAGTCGTACCTAACCGGTCCACTCAACAACGTCCCGAACGATCCGGCTGACCTTCCGCTTCCGGTCACTGAGGCATGGGTCGTTTCTGGCTTCGGTTCGAGGGGTCTGCACTGGAACGGAAGCGCTTGGCGAATAGTCGCGACTCGAGGCAAAGCTATCGACGACCCCCAACACGTCGTTGGACCGGAGCGCGGATCGACGCCACTTTGAGTTTCCTTACCTTGCAAGTCGGGTGCTGCTCGCCGCGCCCGGTGACTTCAACGTTCGACGTCGTCTGGCGGAGGCTGTGTTAGAGACAGTATGAGCGCTGAGCCTGATTCATCACTGCCAACCAATCCGACGCTACTGGCGGCGCTATATCAGGTGACCGCCCGGTGGTACGCAAATGACGCTCAACTTGTCTGGCGCCGCCTTGCGCTCTTTGTCAGTCTAAACACCGGTCTCATCGCGGCTCAGGTGTTCGCGTCGCATTTGCATCTCGCGCTTCGCATAGCCCTCCCGCTGCTCGGAATTATCTTCACCTTCTGTTGGTTCCTGCTCCTTCGACGCATGTGGCATTATCAAGATTTTCAGGCCGCCGTACTGCGTGACCAGGAGCATGCAATGGGTTTGGACCATCTGGGTGCATATAGTCGCGCCTGCGCAATCCGCAACCAACCTGAGGAGGTTAATATCTCCGGCCTTCGGTTTTCCGCCGCACAGCTCTCAAGCAACTTTCGCAACCGGCACTTCACGTTGTCGCTTATTCCGGTTTTTATCTGCTTCCATATTGCTTTCCTAGCGGCTGCTATCGCTGGAGTGAGTTTTCAGGAAAAGCCCGTCTCAGCCGTCTCGCCCTTAACCCCTGCACCGGCATCATCAGTAGGGGGTAGTTCATATCCCGGGGCCTCGCCGGCGACAAATCCATCAACTCCGAGTCGTTGAGTCAAAACCGTAAAAGACTGTTCACCAGTCTCGCCAAAATCGGCTAAACCATGTAACAAAGATTGTTGGGACGATCTCAGCCTCTGTCTTCTCGCTGAGATTCATATATCGTTATTTGCGACCTCTAAGAACAATTTCGCATACTTCCACGCGAGGAGAATCGATGAGGGTTGATTTTGTCATTGTCACCGCATTAGAGGAGGAGCGCGATGCGGTGCTTTCGAAATTGCCTCACATTCAAAAATTACCACCATCCGAGGATGACGTGCGCGTTTATTTTCATGCGGAGTTGCCAGTCGTTTATGCGGATGGGACTAAATTTTCCTACAGCATAGTGGTTGTTTGTTTGCCGGGTATGGGCCGGGTCGAGGCCGTAAATACCACTAAAGATGCGATTACGCGTTGGAAGCCCCGTTATGTGCTGCTGGTAGGGATCGCAGCCGGTTTCGAGGAAAACGCTGCCAATCTGGGAGATGTTCTGGTTTCAGAGCAAATCGTGGATTACGAACTTCAGAAAATCGTCGACGTGTCGAAGTGGGCCGCGTTGGTAGGTTGGGTCTTGGGAAGGCCAAAACCTACTGAAGAGTATAGATTCAGTGTTCATCGATCGGATGTGAGACTCATGAACGCTGCGCAAAATTTTCTCGGCGATGGATGGAATGATCTGATTGCCGTCGCGCGACCTACCAACGGAAAACCAAAGAGGTTACCACTGGGGCCCATGGCGACGGGCGATAAGGTGGTTCAGCGGCAAACATTAGTTAAAGCCCTTCTCGATCGATGGCCTAAGCTTATCGGGCTAGAAATGGAAGCTGGCGGAGCAGCGAGCGCGTGTTTTCAGTCACCCTCTCGACCAGGTTTTTTTATGATACGCGGCGTTTCAGATTTGGCAGATGAGAAGAAAGGTACTGCTGGAGTCAAAAAATGGCGAAAGTATGCATCAGACGTGGCTGCTTCTTATGCGATCGCACTCCTGAGTAGCGGACCGATTCCAATAGATGGAGTTACGAGTGAGTTTAGAATTCAGACCGACCGATCTCTTAGTGGTGCCAAAATTGCCATTCCAGGATTGTCAGGTTCTATCCCTAGGGCTGAAGTGAAAGATGTCGAGGACCAACTCCAGCTAGGACGTCCGGTGGCCCTAACTGGAGAACCTGGTACGGGCAAAAGCGGTATTGGCTATATGCTGGCGGTAGCTGCGAGAAGTGAAGGCAAAGAAGTCTTGTTACTTGATGCCCGTCGGGTTGAACACCTCAGGGACGAAGCGGACCTTCGCCGTTTTCTTTCGGCAGAAGGGCCAGTCAGCTCGGAGATACGACGAATCGGCCGAATGGGAGGCTGCCGCTTAATCATTGATCAGTTGGACAGCGCAATCACTTTGCCTTCGGCGTCTGTGCTGATTGAACTTGCTCTCGACTGCCGTGATTTAGAGGGCGTAGAAGTAGTTGTAATTTCCCGCAAACGCGAAGGTCGCGAGGCAACACTGATCTCGCCTCTCACCGCGAAGGCTTTTGTAGAACTTGAAAGTCGAGAGTTGGGCGAGGCTGAGTCTTCTCGCCTTCTGACCGACTTAAAGATACCGTCGCCAACGGATCTCCTGATAAAACTTGGCCAGAACCTTCTCAACCTCGAACTCATAGCGAAGATCAAGCTTGAAAATGACGCTTTTGATTTTTCGGCCGTCGAAGAAGAAGTTGATTTGTGGGAAAAATATATAGACGTGTTGAGGGAGAGCGATTCCGACGGCGAAGACTTGATCGGAGTTGTCGTGGAACTGGCTGGACAGGCGTTAAAGAGCGACGACGGAAGATTCAAATTGAGTGTTCCCCTCAACCGGCCGTTAATTCGTCTACAAAGTTGGGGGATTATCGTTTGCGAATTTGGTCTTATCTACGCCTTCAGCCATGAAAAACTCCAGGACTATTTTTATGCTTGGGAAGCAACGCAGCGTATGGCAATGCCGGCCGACATCTTGCGTGAACTGAATCAACATCGCTCGACTACTGTATTAGCATGGATGAAGAGAATCTACTCCCGACATTCGCCTGAACTGCTCCAGAGATTCTTGAAAGAGGCTTGGGATGTCTAAGGAACAAACACCATTCATGGCGCAAACCGCGTTACTGGATGGGTACATAAAATCTGACCACCCCGCTAGCGATGCGGCTGCACTCGAAATAGTTATTTCCGTACTCAGGGAGAAGCCAGAGTTACGGCAGTATTTCTTCCGGAGTCAGCCTACCTCAGCGTGGGCTGAGATCCTTTGGAACTCTGGGTTTCTTACGGAGGCTCCGTCACCCATAACAGAAGACGACAAGATAAGTTTCCCTTACTGGGACGCGCAAGAATACTTACTCTCAGTGGCTCAAGATGCGCCAGCGGTTGTTATGAAGCACCTTCGAAATTTCCAAGGCCATGCTTGGTATCGAGGCAGAGCAATCCTAGCCATATCGTTTCTCCCCACGGAGAGAATCAGTGAAATTATGCCTACAGTGTTGGAATGGCTTGCCGACAAAGAGTTCTTATCAATTGCAGCTGATTCAGCCTATTCGGTATTGGTTGAATTATCTAAGAAGAAAAATGTTGCTAGTTTAGATATCTTTCGCTGTCTAACAACCCCACAGCCGCCGGTACGCGTCAAAGAGTTAAGCGGCGGTTACATCATAAACACAGAGGCAGTTTCGGTTCTGCCCAATTTCAGGTGGGGTAGGGAGTTAGACAAGACACTCGAACTGCTGAGAGATATTGACGCGAGGCAGGTAGCACTGATTTTGGAAGAACAGTTGTGTACCTCCTTACGGATTGAAGCGGATGCGAAAAAGGCGTCGCAGTATGAATTCGAACTCTCTTCTTGGTGGCGTTCAGCAATTGAGACTACCAGCCAAGATCTACGACAGGATTTCAAGGATGAACTGCTTGAAGACTTAAGAGACACCTTGGAATTCCTGGCAAGCCACGATCGAGAGATAATAGTCGAAATACTTAAAAGGTATTCTGAAGATCCGCATGAGATCTTACGACGATTGAGGCTCCATATACTCAGCCGTTTCCCATCAGAGTTTAGAGATGACGTAATCCATGACCTGCTCGTCCCAGAGAATTATGACGAGACAGGTATTCACCATGAATTCTTCATGCTACTGAAACACGGCTTCGCTGTCTTGGAAACTGAGGAACGTGAGAGAGTGATCAAAATTATTATTGATGGACCGCCGAAGGAGAATGTTGAAAGATTCATTGATTGGGTGAGCGATATCAGTTCAGACAAAAATGGAACAGCGGTTGACAACTATATTAAGCGGTGGACCAGAGATCGGCTCTCAATGATTTCTGAACACCTTGATGAGAAACGCTTATCTATCCTCAATAGTCTAACAAAGGACGTCGGCGAGGCCGAACATCCTGATTTCACCAGTTGGACCGGTGAGGCATTCGCAGTGGCAGATGTGAGCCCCCTCCCAGTTGAACAATTAGCGATGATGGCGCCCGGCGAATTGCTCGCCTTCTTAGCGCATTGGCAACCCGAAAAAAACCGAATGTTCGGACCCGAAGTAGTCTCTTACCGTGGCTTAGGGAAATCCGTGGCGTCTGCAATCGAAGCTAATCCCCTTAAATACCGTGAGCGCTTTGTCGACATCGGCTTGCTGCGACCAGAGTTCGCCTATGCATTGTTAGGAGAGCAGCGTTTAGATAACGATCATGCCAGCCGAATGTCTGAAGAGATTTGGCACCTATATTTTGATCTTTGTGACGCCATACTTGCCAACGACGCTCTAGCTAAGGATATGGATCGAAAGAGAGAGATCAATTGGAGAGATGTTAGATCCGCAATCGTGACACTCATAGAAAGTGGGCTGAAGAGGAAGGAGGAAGGGGCGGAAATATCTTTAGCCTACTTCTCTCGAACTCGAGACATACTAGTCAGATTAACAAGTGATCCAGATCCCGTCGTCGAGGAAGAAGACCCAACTTCGCAGTCCTTCACCGAGCGCGATCCGGCTACCGGCGCACTCAATCATGTCCGACCCAAGGCGGTTGGAGTCCTTATTGAACGATATTGCCATTACGTGGCAGAGGCGAATCAAGCAACTGGTAAGTATGGCGAAACAGAGGGGCCGGGCCCAAACAGAATTGATCCTGAAATCGAAGAGGTCTTGAATTTCGCTGCGAAAAGTGAACAAGAACCTAGCTTGGCGGTTCATTCTGTTTTTGGTCGCACTCTTACTGTTCTCTATTGGCTGAACAGTAAGTGGGTAGAAGAACACCTGGCGGACATATTCCCCGAAGATGAACATCCTAGCGCTGTATCGTATTTTGTTGCCGCCTGGGATTCCTATGTGGTTTTCAATAGACCCCACTACAAAGACCTGTTCGAACTTCTTTACCCGAAATATGTCAGAGCGATTGACAATCTAAAACAGGGACTTGTGACTCAGACGCATTTGGAGCCCGACCGAGGGCTCGCGGCTCACGTTCTTGGAAAGTACCTCTGGGGTAATTTTGAATTGCGCTCCGACGAAGGTCAAAGCAGTTTACTCGCGCAGTTTTTCAACAAAGCACCGAGGGACACACGCAGCAGCGCTATTTGGATTCTGTGGAACACGCTCAAGAGTCATTCTGATGAGATCGATCGGTTGTGGCCCAAAGTGAGAGAAATCTGGCGATGGCGCGTTGATGAAGCATCGAGCCAAAATCATTCTTCGGAGTTTGATGGAGAATTCTCCTGGTTTCCGCATATGCTGGAATTTGCGCCCGAAACAGAGACGATAACCTCTATGTGGCCGCTTCTGGAGGGAATCCTTCCGCACATTGGAAGGGGAAGGCGTTTCGGATCAGAATGGGAAGAAATCGAAAAATACCTACTTCGTGAAATGGAGCGAGAACCCGTCAAGGTCATCCGTTTTTATCGTCTCATGCACGAGGTAGCGGGTCGACCAGCGTGGTTTCTGGAACATAACGAAAGAAAGATTTTGGAGGCGGGGGCTAGTAGAAAAGAGTCTCGCGATGAAACTTTGTCACTGATTGATCTAATCGGCCGTCTCGGAGATCTCAGTTACCGCGATGTCTACGAGAAGTACGCAAGATAATTTTTTGCGAACGATGCCGTTTTGTATCAACCCTCTAAAGTTTATGGTCAACACCTTTGCTTCGTTCTGGGGATTCACGTCAAACTTTCACAACTCGTTAATTACTCCGGGACTTCGCAGGATCTCACGTGGCGGCCATCCTAGCAGTAAGGTTTCGCCATTCCCCAACAAGGCTCTTCGCGATTGACTCCATATTGGTCACATATCAAGGCTCGATTTAAGATGTAGCAAGACACTAAGGCTGATTACCTTTGACGGGGCCTTCGGTTCTTGAACGTGCATGATGAAATGGTAAAGGCGCGGATGCGTGGACAATGGAAAAACCTAAATATCTTCGGCTTGAAGAACAGGATCTACATGACTGGGCATTCAATCGACCGGCCTGAGGGGGAGTTTCTAGATCGTAAGTTAGAAGGCGCCGAGTCGATGGAGCGTCAGCGGTGTTCATCTGCTGAGAGGAATCCAGGCGCGACTCCAGCCTCCAGACGTATTGCGGGCCATAGTCTTCCGTTACTTCCGTTGCTCCTATCGGCACATAGCAAACTCTTGTACGCAACACGGAGCGTTCCATTTACCGAATGTTGAGTCGATTCCGACTCGAACTAGCAACCCATCCGTCATTTAACAATACCTGCAGGTAGGACTTGAGAGTGGCCGAACCAGTCAAAGCGTGATTGCGCAACTCGCGTAATGTCCGAATAGGCTTCCTCGGAAGAACTACCAACTTACAATCTATCTGGAAATAAGTCTTACTACATGCACTCACCTATTCGTAAATCTAAATCATCAAAACGAGAAACTCTCCTCAGATGGTTGCGAAGTCGTGAACAACGAAGTGTGGAGTTACAGTCGCATGGCCTCTACTGGAAGATGTTGAGTAAAGCCAGGCTGCTCGCCTTCTCTTCACGCAGAACAGATTTCAAAATCCGGTGGTCCTTACGAGAGAGAAAAGAATGGACACTTGCCCGAATCTTGGTTGTGAGAGGGTTCATCAAGCCTCTTCTGTTTGCGCTCATAAGTGTTTTTGTAATCGAAATGGGCGCCTATCTGCTCATGCAGAACAAATCACACCTTAAGCCTTACACACCAGAAACAGTCATAAGAGTCTGGGATTCTTTGAAAGCGTTTCTCAAAGCCGATCCGACTAGCTATCGGGTGTTGCTTGGTCCGCTGATTACAGTTTCGGGTGCTTTCCTCGGTTTGTACTTTACTGCTCTGAACGTGCTTCTGAGTTCGACGTACAAGCAAGTAACTAGTGACGTTCGCACACTAATAATGCGCGACAAACTCGGTAATGCTTATATTCAAATTGTCGCTTTCACAGGTGCTTACTCTGTCATTCTATTCGGCCTAATCGTCATCGGATACATGCCCAGTTTCGGCAGCCTTATTCTTCTCATTACACTTGGTGTTGGGGAGGTCTACTGCTTCATTAGTCAATGGCGACGCGTGACTCAGTTTTTCGATCCCTCGACGCTCGTGTTCTATCTCTCCAAAGATTTAACGCGGTGGATTGAGGAAGCAACTACAAAAGGAAGATGGTGGCTCGACGCTTCATTTCAAGCCCACTTTCAGAAACAAGCGGAACAAACACTAAATACATACCGAAACCTGATTATTACGGTTCGACGCGAAGAGCATTTGCGGAGTCAGTCCCTCATCAAACTCTCAAATTCACTTCTGACGTTGATCTCAGTCTATGAGTTTCAGAAGAATCTTATTCCAAGTCAAAGTAAATGGTTCAAGACGATTTTCCATCACAAAGACTGGTTAACCACAAGTGATATGGAAACGTCGATCGCCACGCAAACAGGAACCGCTCTATTCCCGAAAGAAACCCCGGACCTGCTGTGGATTGAAAAAGAGATCGGGAAAATCATAGATTTTGCTCTTAAGGGTTTCTTCGAAGAGAGCGATCTACTTAACGCGCTCGCGCTTTTCCAACACTTCCAAAACGTAACCAAAAATCTGGCACGCAATCATTCGATTGATGAGGCACTGCTGCTATTTCGAATAATCAAAGTCAATACTGAGAAACATTCAAAGACTTTCAATATTCCAAACTTGGCTGCTGAAAACGATTTGGATCCGTTGAGGTTTACTCTCGCCTTAGTCGATTTTTCGACTCTCAGCTTTATTAATATGTTACTAGGTCTTATAGAAGGAACCGAAAGAATGGATGCGAAGGTTTTTACGTCCATTACCGAGAGTGCCAGCCAAAATAATATCAAGAGTCTTTATAAACCAGGCTTGCCCAGGAAAGTTTTGCAGCAACTAGAATCAGGAAAGAGATATCTCGACTTTGAAAGAGTGGTCGAGGGCAAGGCCATTACGCCTCAATGGTATCAGCTGCAACTGGTGACTCTCAGTTACCTACGTTTCTTAGAGTCAGTATTAAAGTCGTTGCTGGTTGAACTAGAGAAGGTGTTTTTGGACGAAGCGAGATCTCTTGTCGAAGAGAAAAAGTACTTGATAGCCATTCATGTAATTGAGAGAGGCTTTGAGGCCTGCAACAAGTTCTCTATCCACTTCGGCGGTTTGCAAAGGTATTGCGCGGGGCTAGATCAGACCAGAAAGTTAACGGATATACCTTGGGTGAACTTCCCGTGGGAAGATTACCAAAAGAAGATTGCCAATATACACCAAGAGCTACTGTTGTTGTTCTCAACCCTTCTCGGTCCGATTATCAAATTACCGAAAATCGACGATTTTCCTGATCATTTTGGGCATGCTTATACCGTCCTCACAGATGAGTGTCTTAAGGCGATGATCAGTGGTAACGAAGAGCTATTCAAGAAAATATTTCCAGTGATGTTTGTGGCGGCTTTAGAGGCGCATGATCGTCAAAAGAAACTGGAGATTGTTGACATTGAAACCAAGTTCGGCTTTTTGGCAGACTCCATAATAGATCTGTTCGACCTTTCAGGTTATGCGCTGATCTTTGATGAGCTTGACGAAAGAGACTTCTGGTCGACCGTTCAGGATGCTTGGGATAAATATCTTGCCAGCGCGACTGACAGGATTGCGCTCATCAAGTTATTAGTTACGTTCGGAACACACCGTCAGTTTTTGGCTTTTCCACGCTCCACAACCCGCAGCGCTTGGCAGGGCCAGTTGCAGAGAATTCTTAGGCAGCGAGGATTGATGAGAGAAGATATGTTCTATTCAGAGCGGCCCAGCAGCCGGAAAGAACATTCAAGCAAGATCATTCAAATGCTAACTCGCTCGATCATGTTACACGAAAAAGCAAGAGAACTATTCGTGGTCACATACTTCAAAGATGAAATACAAAAAGGCGAAATCGAAATACGTAGTGATATTCGGAGTCTCTATGAAACCCTAAACGAAGAGGACGCGGATGAAAAGGAAATCTAAAACAGGCCTAACATCCTCACAGAAATCGATCCCGTTTTACAACGGAGACGATCCCCATCTCAATGACAAGTCTCAATACTATTATGCTGGGGAGGCCAGCATGTTAATTGATGATGTGCAATTATCCATCCTGCCTTTTCCGGACCGGTCGAGAGACGACGATGAGTACGACATTAAGTTAACTGCTTCCGATGCGACCGTTGAGACTCTCATAATCGATGCCATTGAAAGTCAATATGGCCGAGAAGACTTGAGATATTCACTATATGAATTCTTTAAGCAATGCGCTGGAGTATTGATGGCTTATGGACAAGCCGCCTATGAAATTGTCTATTTATCAACAAACGAAGGAAAAATCGATTCCGTAAGATTATCGCTAATCGCGCCGAGCGGTTTCATCACGAAGAGAGTCAAATTTCAGCAGTACCAGTCTACGCCAACAGCGGAGGGATCTAATCAACGAGGCTCGTTCATCAATCTTCCCGCCGAAAGCGTCTTGTTATTCAAGTTACCTGAAAATATGAGGGCCAGACACGATGAGATGATGCAGTCGTTGGTATTCGTCGGTGAAAATATTGTCCCGAAGTTTGCAATTGCGAACATGGTAAATCCCACCGTTCCCTTTTCTCACGACGACTATTCCTTATCAAGGAGTATTGCTGTCGCGAAAGCCACCAAACACATCGGTTGGAATGCAAGAAATTATCGCAACGAACACCGATTTGAACATTACGTTTGGCATAGACAATTAATCTTTTACAAGTTTCTTTGCATCTTGCGAGAAGGAATTCTCCGCACTTTGAATGAGGGCCTCACCAGGATAGGAAGTAGAATGGGGTTCACCGCTGAGCTCTCATTTGAGAATCTCCCAACCGCTAATGACGCAGATAGCGCGTTGGAAAAGCTTCACAAAGGTAACCTCAAGACCTTTAATGACGTGCTTAAATCCTTCAGGTAAGTTATCGCCATTCTGTTCCGGAAATTCTTTGCTGCCGGCTGTGACAAAAATTCTGTCTATTAAGCGATCGCGCAGTTCATCAGCAGCAGCAGCGACGAAGTTCCGTATTTCAACAGGCAGCTTTTCGTGATTTGCTTGGGACTGGCGCAGGGGTGCCATACCCACTTCTACTCGTCGGCATTTGTCCCAGTAGTCTAAGCCGCTGATACTGCCGAAGGGATCATCTCGCTCTAACCCACGATCGCCGTCGTGAGAAATCTAAAGGTGACGGTGTAGCCTGATTATTTTCCTGATGCCGCCAGAAGTTGGCGATCGCGTCCAACACTTTTTGGGTGTTCCGGGTAACCAGTCTGGCTAGAGCCGTGACTTGAATTGTTTAGGCGTTACTTCCGCGAACGACATCCAGATCCTCCCCACCCTCGAGAAACAACACTTTTCGCTTCCGGAGCGAAACCCACTGTTTGAGGCTCTGCCAAACTTGGTAGTCAAACCCTCGCAGCGGGTCTATCGCCTGCCGTTCAGGATTGGTTATTGCAAGGCCTCTCACCGATATCGCTACTCATTGACACAGATTCTAAATGATTCAACTCGCAGACATAAGCAGGCAATTTTCAGGGCAATTTGGCTCGTCAAAGTAACTTGTCAAATTCTAAAATATGCTTTCATAAGTGGCTCTAACCGATGAATCTCCACATCAAGTTGACTATAGAAACCTTACAATTTGAGGTGAGAAAAGGCAGCGGTGCATGGTGGATTTGCTATCCTCGTCCGAAATGATTCGCCGTGATGCCGCGGGTTGAAGAGGACGACTAAATGGAACCAATCAACCGTCAAACCATGACTCAGGAAGAGCTAGTAGCAGACCTTCGAGCACTCGGGTATGCCAGTGCTTCCGTGACCTGCATAGCGGCGTGGCGCAAATTGGATTTACTTCCACAATTCAGCAGCGGAGGCCATGGCCAGGGTAGAGGTGCTGGTAGGGAAAAGAGTCACTGGTCCAATCCAACAGAGGTACTCAATCAGGCCGTGGCCCTTTTGGACTTGCGCAAGAGTTACCGGCACCTTGAAGAATTGTATCTGCCTCTCTGGCAAATGGGTTTCCCGATTCTACTAGAGCGGGTGCGTCCAGCCCTGATACAACCACTAATTACTGCTGCGGAGGATTTCAATGTCCAAATAGACGGACGGAATGCGATCGAAGACTTGATCGATCAAAGTGTGGCCGACATCTCGCCCCTGATTAAAGGCAAGATCCCGCTTCTCGACGTACCAGATGAGACGTTGTCTGCCGTAATGAACGTGATGACTAACCCGCAATACGATTTCACCGATCAACCATATGAGGACGGTGTCTCGGAATTAAAGATGTGGGAATGTTCTTTCGCTCAGCGTTGCCAGGAATTGCTCAAAGACAGCGTGACAATAAATCCTGAGGTGGTTGGGGACAACAACAACATATTCACCAACGCTCCTTTCATCAATAAGTACCTTTCCTTGCCTCGGCTCGTCGAAGCAACGCAGAAATGTAGCGACGCAGCATTATTGGCCGTGCAGAGAGACCTGCAATTCGGCCGGCAGATACTTTTATTTTTCAAACGAATTATCGAGTTACTGTCACCCTTTCTTCCTGCAACCTTTCGTTTTTCTAAGGATGACATAACGGTGCTCTTTAACTTCGGCACGATGATGATCTGGGTGGATCTAGCGCTGCGGCGGAGCGGCTTCGGACCTCTAATTGATTACTTCATCCCGAAGGTCCTGGACCAACTTCAAAAGGATTTCGACGAGGCTGCCGAGCGGCAGCTCAAGGAAGCCGGACCCGAGATAGGCAAGGTCATGCAGACGTTTGAACAGATAATGATGGCCGAAGTTGCGGCCGCGATGACGAAAGGCGGACGAGTCCGGATTTGAGAGGGGTAACGTGCAAGGCGTCGCCACCAACTATCTAATTTGCAGTGAGTAGTTGGGTTTGGGTTGTTTCTGACAGGAGTATCGATATGCACGAGAGATATGATTTCATCAAGCAGCTTCCCAGCGGCGGCTTCGGAAATGTAGCAGTTCTTTTCGATAGGCAACTGAATCGAGAGGTAGTGGTAAAGTCTCTCATTAACCCTTCGCGGGACAACCGTCAGAGGTTTATCCATGAAGCCACAATTTTATTCAAACTGCTTCCTCACGAGCACGTGGTGGACATCATCGAAGCCAATCTCAGCTTGGCAAATCCCTGCATTATTCTCGAGTACTGCAAACATGGAACCTTGCAGGACTGGGTAACCAATCGTGGTTGGTTTGGCCCGCCCGAAATTAATGTCGCGTACGCGCTTCAACACGCGGCACTCGGCCTTCACGCAATTCACGAACTTGACGGGTTCCATAGAGACGTCAAGCCCGCGAATCTCTTCATTGGCGATAATAAGAATGGACAACTCACAATTAAGCTGGGTGACTTCGGCTTCGGCCGGCTTCCACTTCCTCACGTTCTCGGTGACCTTACTCGGCACGCGGGCGGGACGATTGGGTACATGGCGCCAGAGCTATACGTTCCTAATCCAGTCTTCACCCGAGCCTGCGATATTTACTCGCTGGGCATAACAGGCATT
Organism: Pyrinomonadaceae bacterium; assembly: GCA_036518995.1. Lineage (GTDB taxonomy): Bacteria > Acidobacteriota > Blastocatellia > Pyrinomonadales > Pyrinomonadaceae > PSRF01. The sequence goes on from DATDMC010000125.1 coordinate 54,251, forward strand.
GAACTGCTCACGGCTTCGCGAGAAATAGACTCTCTAAACAGCGCATGGATATTCAACAGCGAATTGAAGACACTGCTTCTCCGAATGACCAGGATGAAGCCGGCTGAACGGCCAACCGCTTTAGAGGTGGCCCAAGGAATCACGCTTGTAGAGAAGAAGCAATGCGACAATGCTAAGAAGGTGGTCCTAGGCGGTCTAACAATAGCCGGATTAGCGCTCTTGTTGGGTGGCACAGATCAGTAGGCATTCACGAATTAGCCCAACCGAGCGCGCTCACTCGTTTTCTCTGATCCGTCTTCGTTTCAGGCAGGATTCGATCTATTGTGCGCTCTCCCCACCTCGCTAACTCTGTCACAGCTTTCGTTTATCATCGATTAAGACATCGGTGGAAACGCCTGCCAGTTCCGCATATTTGAGAATAGTTAACAAATCCGGTTCCCGCGTACCCAGTTCATAGTTTGAGACTGCCGAATAGTGCACCTCCAAGCCGAGGGCCTTCGCCATCTGCGTTTGGCTCATCTCTAGCCTTTGGCGGATCTTGAGAAGTTTCCGGCGAAGGAGCTTGGGATGGCGGCGGCGCGTGCGTCCCACTAGAGCACACCTCCGCCCTTGTGTTTATGTGTATTTCCACATAGACTGCGCGTGGCCTTATGGGATGCCCGAAACGCCCGTCTCATACGGGCGCCGGTCACTTAGTGAGCTGGACCTCGCGCATTAGTAAACATCTGAACTTCTCTAGGTCCAAAGAATATGGGAGTACGGTCCAAGCGGCAAGTCAGTTGCTCGGACTCAAACTCAAATTGCCGAACTGCTATTAGTGAAAAGCTCCCGGCCGGATGATGTCGACGGCATGGTTCCAGCACTGAACTCTCAAGAATGTTGCTGCAAAGCCATCTGGAGATTTACTCAGCTTGACGCCAGAAGATCACAACAAGCTCGTCGAGTCAAAATAGCGTGTTCCTATAGCACGGTTATGTCGCCAGCTGATCACAATAAAACTCTTGTGGTGCTCTACTCGCTAATATCAGGACTCTTCACCCTTCCTTTGCTCATCTGTCCGTTGATCTTGTTAGTTTCCCCTTCGCTACTCACCAAAAACTTAAAAAGACCTAACGAGGTTCTGATCACAATAGTGGTTTATTGCCTCGTCGTCTTGTTCTCGCTGCTCTTTCCGATCACCGCGTATAATCTGTACAAAAGAAAACCTGTAGGCCGCAGCCTTGCGCTCATTTCGGCCGTGTTCTTATTTCCGGTATGCTGGCCGTTCGGGGTCTATGTTTGGTGGTTCTTGCATTCGGAGTCTGGTAAGAAGATGTATGGGGACACGGGCCAATAAGAGTGTGCCCACGCACCATCGCGAAACGGGAACTCAAGAAATACTTGCCTTGGAAGAATCTGCCGGCAGCTCAAAAAAATCACTGCCAACCTAGCGCTTCAGAAAGCGCCGCGATCGGAACAATCCGGCCACCATAGCTCCGGCAATCGGTAACAGTGCCCAGAAAGCCAAGGAGATGTATGGAGTAGGGTTCGAAAATTAGCTGGGGCCATGAGCCAAGCTATGTTCGGCATGGAGGTAATTGCCGTTGCGCCCATGCTCAGTCATGCCTCGCGAGTCAACCCTTTCGGTGGGCGGGTAAATGGTAGGTTGGGTTTCGGGATTACCTCCACGATAGTTGCGGCTTTGCAGTTTTTGTTTGAGTGTGACGAGTGAGGGGCGGCGGTAACCGAGGCGCTTGGATGCCTGTGTGTGGTTGCCCTCGGAGATGGTTGCGGCTTCGATGGCTAGAAGTTGAACTCGAGCGATATAGGTGAAGAGGTCTTCGTTTGGTTGAATCACGCGAGCGGCCGCCGGCAGGAACAACGCCCCTTGATCGAGGGGGATTTCGTAAGGCAGTTGGGAGTAGACGTCAGCCTGGGTTATGGCTTCGTTGTCGTTGACGCGCGCGGTCAAGCGAGAAACGATATTTTGCAGCTGGCGAATGTTACCGGGCCAATCATAGAGGGAAAGCGCTGTCAGAGCTGCTTCGTCGATTAGAAACGGGGTCTCGCGATTAATTAGTTCTTGTTCGTGTCGCAGCCGACTCTTGATGATTGCCGCAATGTCCGACGGTCTTTCTCGCAGTGGCATTATTTGGATTTCCAGGACTGCGATCCGGTAATAGAGTTCTTCCCTGAACTTCCCTTCTCTAATCATTGTTTGAATGTTGCGTGACGACGCCGCGATGATGCGAACGTCGCATTGGATATCTCTGGTGCTACCGAGGCGGCGGATTTTCTTTTGTTCGATTGCAGTGAGTAGCTTGGCTTGGAGCGCCGGCGTCATTTCTGCGATTTCGTCAAGGAAGAGAGTCCCACCTGCTGCGACTTCGAACAATCCTTTCTTGTTAGTCCCGGCACCGGTGAAGGCGCCTTTTTCGTAGCCGAAGAGTTCGCTTTCGAGGAGTGCATCCGGGAGTGCGGCGCAGTTGATATCGACGAATGGCCCAGTACTGCGAGCGCTTTGTTCGTGGATCATGGTGGCGGCGGTAGTCTTGCCGGTGCCTGATTCGCCCTTAAGCAGTACGCTGTGATTTGAGCGAGCTGCCCGGGAGATTTCCAGTGTCAGCTCGTGCATCTGTGGGCTGGTGCCGATCATTTCTGATACTTCTGTGGTCTGTTCTTCATTGGAGTTGGAAATCCAATGTCGGGCGGCGAGGGTGAGGAGGGATTGAAAGCGAGCGTTAGTGTCGGAAGCGATAGGGTTGGTGCAAGATAGGGTCAGGGTGATGCCAGTGATTTGTCCTCTAAGGTTGGATCGGAGGTCCGAGAGGTTTTGGTTGAGAGTGGTTTCGATAGTTTTATCATCGCGCACTGAGGTAATTCGATCGATGGTCACGGACAGGGCGGAGAAGGCGGAAGCCCGCTCAGCTCCGGAGATACACTCCCGCTTGAAGGTTCTGGAACGCTTCGGGCTATGCGGGTTTTGGACGATTGTTTTCGCTGGCATGGTTCTTACCTCACTGGTAATCGAGACGGGGGCTTTAACAAAAGAGTGGCATGATCGTCTCAACTGCTTCTTTGATTCTTGGGGTTTTCCACATTCTGTTGCTGACGGCTGCGCGGGTCTGTAATTGGTGGGGGCGCGCGTTGATTTGTTCATTCTTATAGCAATGAGCAGCGTAAAGAATGCGACGAATGGCGTAGTCTTCGAAGCTCTCAGCAACCTCTGCAATGGCGGCGATAGTCAATGGCAAGAGGTGGGATCGCTTATGAATGACTTCGAGTACTCCGAGGGCCTTGGCGATTGCGGTGGTGGAGGCTCGCACCGGTCTTCCGGGGTTTTTGATCATCAATGCCGCTGTTGCTCTCGCTTTGAGGCACAGGTCAGAGTCCTTTAGCTTCCAGTCTTTCCGGGGTGGAGGGGCTCCAATCTGGCGGGGCGGCGGGCTATTTAGTTCGAACCATTCCCTATCGTATCTGATCAGGTTCGTGTAAATGCGGCCGCCGACAAAGTGTCTTAATTGTAGGCGGCCAGCCTCGGGGTGCTCTTTAGTACCCTGGAGCCACTTAAGCCTGAAGTTTTTTCGCCAATGCAGGTTGGCGGTCAGGGCCCGGCTTCGTTGGTACTGCCACATGACGGTGGGATTCTTGGTGCGACGTAGTCGCTTAAGCTGGTTGATGATTACACTACGGGTAACTCCGAGTCGTTCACAAATTTCGCGCGAAGTGAATCCACCTTCCTTCATGCTCTTGAGCAGGGCGAACCAAGCTTCTCCATAAGAAGTAACTCGGGTGAATCGATACCGCGATTGTTTGTTGAGGTCAGGGCCATCGCGCCGATAGGCAAACCCGCAGCTGCAAGCAAAAGTGCCAACGGGGTTTGAGAGATGGTCACGGGTCCAGGTTATTTTGCAGGCTGTGATGGTTAACTCTCTGAGGTGGTCACCAGCGGGGTTGAGACATGGCCATGGGCCATTACCAAATGGTTTGTACGCTGTGGTTGGGAGTGAGAAGAATCTTTCGATTGGGCAGCCCAAAAAATTCAACAACAATAAGTGGTGAATCGCAGACTGGGAGGAGTGTCTTCGGTTTGTTTGGAGCAGTCGCTTGAGCCAGTTGTGCCGTAGTTCGAGCCCACATTTTAGAAATGCGAGAAACTCCGCGGAATAGAATTTAAGGAAAGCCTTTTGCAGCTTAGCATGCTGAACGGTTCTGTTGGTTGCCAAACCGTGCTTGATTAGCAGGCCTCGATATCGCTGACGAGAAAGGCTGGGATGACAATGTAGGTCGCGTTGTCTGAGCAGCCATTCCAGGTCCAAAGCAAGTTTAATCAGGTGCGGATTGGTATCGACTCGTCGGGGAGGGTGAGGGTCGATAATTTTCTCGGCGGCAACATAGGTTTGGTGGCTGGATCTTTCGCGGCTTGGCAACCAGCTATTTTCAAGAGAGAGGCTGTGGACCGTACACACTTTGGCGCCGGGGGTGTTATGGATTCGATGCCAGTAGGTTTCGCCAAATGTCTCCCGGTCCTGATCGACACAAGCGGGGCAGAACCGTAAGTGCTGGACGATTAACCCAGATGTTAGAACGCCAGCGCGGGCATGCGCGACGCCGGCTTGACTGTCCATCATGGCATGGCGTAGAGCGGCAGCGCGGTCGGTCGGAAGAAACGAACTGTAGAGTGGATAAAGAGTGTTTTCGTGGAGCAGCCGGTCAATCGTGAAAGAATAGTTCGGGGATAACGAGGCACAGAGGCGACTGAGGTTGTTCGGGAGATCCACAGCGATTCTAAGAGTCTCGGAACCCAGCAGATCGCGACTGGTAGACACTTTGCCTCTGTATCCGAGTCGGTCACGATATCGGGAACAGATGCTAAAGAGGAGTTCGTCAGGATAAGGTTCTGGAAATACCGCGATCATTGTTTAGCCTCCTGTTGATCCAGATACTCTGTGGCAGAGGCAATGTGACCGGCGTTCTCAAGTGTGGTAAATGGTGGGCTATTTGGCCTGGCCTGTTTGACAACCGCGGCCCTGAGGTCCTTTTCGGCGTAATCACCGTTTGGTACCTTTTTAGTCCTTCGTTTTGAACTGGCAGGTTTATTGTTTGTATTGGGTCGTGGCGGCTCGCCATAGTGAGCGTGCAACGTTGGCGGGTCGTCGTCAGGGTAGTTGGTAGCCACTGTTTTCCCGTCTTTGGGTAATTTTTTCCGTGCTTCTAGAATGAAAGCATCGGCATTGATGGGATTGATATCTGGAACGGTTGAAAGAAATTTGTCATCGCCACGGCGCAGAGCGGTTAAGACAGGCTGCGCTTGTCTGAGACTGTCACGAGCCACTGAACGAATTATGTCGGTTGTTATTATTTCGTCTGCTGGCGAACGAGCAGTTACGATCGCGCGGACCTGGGCCAGCATATAAATCTTGCTAGCGAAATCGGTGATGCCTTGGGTTTCCTCGTAGAGAACGTCACTCAATTCTTTGGTCAGAGGGCACGGCACTTTCACATACTGGTAGGTCCACAAAGATTCGAGGAGCAACTGCCAGACTCCGGGTTTCGGTGATTGCGTGATCGCTGGTTCTTTGGGGTCGTCAACCCATTCGCCCTTTTCCATCCGGTCCCAGACGAGATCTCCCTGTCCGGTGCCGCGTCGGATTTGGTGAAATTCACCGCTCAGGACGGACTTAGCTTTAAAGGTACCGACGAGGACGACGGGGACACCTATTGAATTGGTAAGTTGCACGAAGAAATTAAGCATTTTTGAGGCTCCACCGCTTTTGTTTCCACTCAACCGATTTATCTCATCTATTACCAGGACGCCGACACCATGGAGCGCGGCCAGTCGGGCCATGTGCGGGAGCAATTCATCGGTGGTGCGGCGGCCAGCGGCGTAGTTTCGGCCGTAGTTGGTACCAAGCAGGTCGTCAACTGTGTGAAAGAAATTGAGGCAGAGACCCTTAACGGATCCATCGTGGGGGCACTCGAGTTTAAGCCAGACGAGTTGGGCCACGTTAAGTTCGCGATCACGATAGAGGTGGTGATAGATCACCTGTGGATAGAGAGAAAGAACTGCTTCGACGGAAGTGGATTTGCCAACGCCGGGGAATCCTATGATGGTAAACCCCAGTGGGGTTGAGTGAGCGGTGTTTGGCACGACGGTGGTTGAGAGTTTCACGTTCTCGCAGTTTTCGTCGAGGTTGCGCCAAAAATTGCGCGCGATAGGGTTTCGCATTTGATAGCCCGCGCGGATCATGCGCGAGAAGCGTTGCTCGAGGTCGAGGTGCACTGGGAGCGGCGCGAAGCACTGCAGGGCATTCTGTATGGCATGTAGGCGCAGGTGAGCTGGCAAGTGGCGGTCAGCGTTTTCATAAGGTGGGTCTCGCGCCAGAGCTTCCATAGCATCTTCTTCGGTCATGATTGCTGGTAATGCTTCGATGAAGGGATTGCCTCGGTAGCAGGCGAGTTCTTGTTCCAGATAAGAGGCTGTGGTCTGTCGGCCGCGGCTCGTTAGTATCAGTGGGAAGGTTGAACGGTGGTCGGTCATTTTTGCAGTCTCCTTTGACGCATCATGCGTAGTTTGTCGGTGGGCTGTGGCGGCGGTACGTAGGCGCTAATTTGAAGGGTGGGTTCGGGGGTGATTGGCTTTGGGTCGGCGCCGAGTTCCCAAGCATTGGCGTTGCGTTCTAATTGGCGCTCGTGTTTTCGATTCTCACGAATGCCGGCTACGCGAGCGCGGTCACTTGTGTCGACGCGAGCAATTGCGAGTTGTTCTTGTGCTTTAGTTACAACTTGATTTGTTGCCGCATGGAAACGGGCTCGTGATTGGTGTTGTCGGGTTAGGGAGTGTTCGGCTCTCTGTTTTTGCAACTCGAACTCGTCTACAGTTTCGTACCAGTTGCGGTCGAGAAAGGTCTTGTCGGCCGTGAGTAGGTGGCAGGTTTCTACGCGTTTGCCACCATCGAGACGGAGATAGATGCGGTTGCGTGTCCGAGGATCGTGGGCAATGCGAATCTTCCAGGAACCGTTCTCGCCGGCGCGCTCGAACCATTGTTCGCGTTGGGCCAGTTCGCTGCTGTATTTTAGACTCGCGAAGGATATGCCGTTTTGCGTTACCGAGGCTTCCGCCTCCGGCAGGAGATTTAGTCTCACAGTCTCGATGTCGGGTTTGCACAAGTGACCGCTGCGATTGCGAATCCCCCAATTCCACAGATCAATCGGATAAGGTTCAACGTGATCGGCGATCAAGTACTCGTCCTTACGATAACCATTGAGGCGTTGCTCGTTATTGTGATCGAGCGCGGAAAGAACCATCAGCTTTTGGAATTCATGCAGGGTGAGAGTGGCGTCTAGCCGGTAATCACGATCACCACGTTCGCGCTTTCTCACGCGCCCGGGAATCCAGTGAATGATTTTCTCGTTGCTGAGGTCGATGTGTTGTTCGACGATCCCCTTAAGATCACCGCGATAGGGTGCAGTATTGTGCACGGTAATATTGAAGGCGTTGACGAGGTGGTCGGCGTTGTAGCCCTCGAGTTCGCCACGGTCGGCCATTAACGCCTCGGGCAGGTGCGAGACAGGCCATTCCGATTCTTCTATTGAAATGCCGTACTCGGCGCAGAACACAACCTTGTCGGTTCTAACATTTTCCAGCGCCAACATTGCGCCAAGCCAACTGGGGCCTTCGAGAGCTACGCTGAGGCCGACTATGAGCCGCGAGAAGACGTCGATGACGAAATAGATGACAGGTCGGCCAATGATCCAGTTGCGGTCGAGAGAGCTAACGAGGTAAACGTCACCAATGGTTGCGTCGATCTGGAAGATGGAACCGGGTCCGACCGCCATCTGGGTTGAGTCACCGAGTTTTGCACGGCCGGAAAGGTTGTGCCGCGTGACTCCATCCCTTGCAATTTGGGCGCGTCGAGGTTGTCGTTCTTTGTAATACCAGTACTTAAATTGTCGATAGGTGGGGCGTTCGCTTGCTGGGGGAAGGGCAGGTACCCAGACGCCGTTTCGGTCCTGGTAATAGCCGATATTAAAGAATTTTTCTAAGGTAAGCTGGAAGGCTTGAGTGAGTTTTCGCTTCGTGCGCCTTTCATAAAACAACTTAATTCCCGCGCGAAAAAGTTCAAGGGTCTTCTTTGTAATATTGACTCCGAGCGGTTCGCTGGTTGCGGCGCTCAGGGTGCTGGGCCGTCCCAGTTTTTTTGCTTCACGGCCGTCTTCTTGCTGCTGCTCGTCATCACTGGCTTTTGGCTCCAGTCGATTCCGCCAGCCGCACTGATCGAAGAGTGGCAGTTGGGAGTTCTTAGTCTGACCTCTTTGGAAATATCTCCGACGATTTCTGTAAATAGTGGACTTGGCGCATCCGTTTGCTTCCGCGAGCTTGGTTACGCGAGCGTCACGAGAATAAGAACGGTAGGCCTCCTCGCCATTCTCTACAAGCGGCGCAATCAACTCCCATGATTTATCTCGGTGCTGGCGGTGCTCCTCCTTAATTTCGGATTCCGGGCGACTCAGGTAGGCAAATGGATCTTGGGCCAGCACCCTGACTTCACCTGTTAAGAAAGATTGTTTCAGTTCAGCGGCGTCACGACGCACGGGTTGCGCTTTTGAATCGTAGATGCGGATGGTCCATATTTCAGAAGCGCATCGATCTGTCCAGAGCAAACGCTCGATGGCATTTGGACCGTCAACATTTAGCCACTCATAAACCATGTTCTTGTAGAGTTCTATTTTCTTACCCACTTTCCGAATAGGAAGCTGTTGGCCGTTACGCACTGCGGCGCGCCTACAGATAAGAATGAGCTATTCGAGTACTGTTTGGTTGGTCGTTACGGCTTTTGGCAAGCACGATGAAGGTGGCTCTAGCGTCGTGGTAGCGCAAATCCGCTTGGGGAGGATTCGGCAACTCACAATAGCCCTTGAGTACGTGTCGACTACGATCAAGAGCCAGAATCGGCCAATTATCCCCTTACCCTCAGTTGAAGCAAGAAGATGCATATCTGATGCGGAGCTATCTGGTTCGTAGGTTTTCATTCGATTTCTCCTTTGCAACGTGTGTAACCGGAGCTAGTCAATAAGAAATAGCGGTTTGCCTGGATTGATGACTTTGCTCATATCGACGTGAAGGCAACGGTTAGCCAGGAGATGACGGACTATCAAGAGGCTGGTGCCGGGTTCTAGCCCGAGCTGGTCATCGAGGCGGATAGTGATATCTCGTAGTGGAGCAGTCTGTTCTTTAAGTGCGTTGACGACAATCGAACATAGCAACGAAAGGGTGAGAGCATCGAGGCCATAGAGATTTTGGAGTTGCAGGCATGAATGGAACCACTCCACGTTTTTCGCAACCGGCTTAGAGATGCTGTCTTCGGTAATGATTTTCAGAGTTTTTTTCGGGCAGCCCAGTAACGTCTTTCGATCTCGAGCTTCTCGAGCGTTCGTTGATGCAGGAGGTCGGTTTTGTACTTGACGGTGCGAGGCTCATCAAAGACAGAGTGGCCATAACGAACGGTGTTGACGAAGTCGGTCGTCATCACTATTGGGTATTTAGTTCTTGGGTGGACTGGATGGCGAATGCCGCAGCTCTGAGCTATGGCGATAGTTTCTTCGCAGGGTAGAAGTGGATATTGTTCTCGAATATCAATGACGTTGATGGACCATTCCAGAATATAGAAATATAGAAGTTCAAGTCCGCTCAGAAAGTGGTGGACTCTTTGAGTCTTCCAGCCCTTGATTCTTGAGGACAACCCGAGAGAAGGAACATCTTGAATGTGGAGCCAGGGTTTGTAGTCTCCGAGTCTTCCAATACCGCGGCCTTCTCTGATTCTTCTTCTGATAGTTGTTTCGGTCGCCAGTCGTTTGCGTTTTGACATAGATCTCTCCTGAGCCTGCCTCCACAATGAAAAGCTGGCTCTTAACGGTTGAAGTCGGCTAGAATGCGCTTTCCTTCGAACCTAGCCGCCCACTCGGTCCGAGGCAGGTGAGGATGGATTCCCTCCCTAATTAGTAAGGCGACTGACAAATTGGAAATTACGAAATCGTTCCTGATTTTTTTTCGCTTAACCCTTTTAGGGGTCGGAGTTCATTTATGTCGGAGCCAGGAGAAAAGCTAGATCCTGCGTGGGTGGAACTTGAGCGACTGAAGATCAAATTGCGTGGCGTCGCGCTTCGGCTTTTTGCTGAAAGAGGCTGCTTTGGCGATTTCGTTGTGTTGCCTGGAACTTCCACGTGTGCGGCAGACCTTGTCGGGGACACGATAGGGAATCTTTTGATCGAGGGTTATTGGCATCCGGGCACTGGCGGTGAGGATCCCTTTCCGATTGCTTATCAAATGTTGTATCGAGATTTTCTCGACCTGGTTAAGAGTTCGGAGCACACAAAAGCAGTGATTATGGGTCCGACCGATGCGGAACAGTTACTAAGTGCTTCGCACTCAAGCTCTGAGCAGGACCGCGCCGAGGCCCAACTCAGACTGGAATCCTATAGACGTCCTTTGGCGAACGATCCTGAGGCGCTTGAGTTGCTAGAGTTGCATCTGAGCGGAGTTGAGAAACGGGCTGACAAAGCCCGCGCGATGAAGATAACGGAGCAAGCGGTCACGAACATCCAAAAAAGGTTAGTGTATAAAGTCCACCGGTGGGAGCAATCGTTTTGGGACAACAAGGCTCAGTAGAAAAAAGGCATGATGGGATGAAAGACACGACTCGGTTGCCAACCAGGGCAGAGTTGCAAAAACTGCTGGAGAGCCTGCTGCCCGCAAATGAGGAGATGGATGAGTTCAGCGCTTCGATCATTATCGAGCGCGCTGGAGTTGAGCCGGAGGTGTTTACTCAGGGTTTAAGGTCTCGACTGGAACGTAGAGCAGCGGACGTGCGCGCGCAAGGTAAGGAAGTACCGCAAGCTCTGTTGGACACTTTAGAGCTTCTTGAGCGAAGGATCCCGGATGAGGAGCAAGGAACAGCCGAAGCAGACAGGATAGTAAGGGAGCTGCTTCAAGGTCGGGTGTCGGGAGCCATGCCTGAACAGAATAGCTCGGGGCCGGTTCATGCTTTTCGGTCGAGCGGCGTGGAACTTAGCGAAGAAGACATTAGGCTCCTGGAAGGAATTTCGAAAGAGTTACGCGAGCAAGCTGGAGAAGAAGAGTAAAGTGGCTGCCTCACGCCTGCCTGAAGATCTTGCACGCTCCCTCTTACGACACTTAAGAGTTGAACAACCGGTGGACCTCGAACTTGTGGCATTCGCTACGGGTCTCAGCATACGCAGGGAAAACCCTACCAGCTTTGAGGGTGCTTTAACACGCATTCCCGGGCAAGCACAGGGGGTTGTTGTGGTGCGTCGGGTTAGTCGTGGATGGGGTCGAGAGAGATTTACGATAGCCCATGAGATCGGGCATTACCTATTACCGGGGCACGGTTCGACGGTCTGTAGCGGTGACACGGGAATGATGTTGCGCGGTCGGGGTAGTGATGAGCATGAAGTTGCTGCTAACCGTTTCGCGGCTGAGCTTCTCCTCCCTGCCGCGGAGGTGGTGCCGCTAGTGCGAAAGCAACGGCTTTCGGTCGCGATTGTTAAATCCATCGCTCAGAAGTTTAGCGCTTCGCTTACGGCCGCAGCGTTTCAGTGTATGGAGGTAACGGAAGAGAGCTGTGCGGCGGTCGTGAGCGTTGATGGGATTCGGCGCTCCTACAGGCCGAGCAGAACTTGGAGTTATTTTCTTCCGGTCGGCGGGATGCTTGACCATCGGAGCGTGGCAGCTCGTCTAGGGTTTGAAGATGCGAGCGATGCGGCAGAGGTTCCGGCCATTGCTTGGACCACAAGTAAGAGCATGGCGCCGGCAGCCAAACTTTTTGAGAACTCAATCTACTTACCGCCTTATAGCATGACACTTAGCATCCTTACGGCCATTAGATAAGCTCCCCAAGCCCCTCGCTCGCGATCGTGCATCTCGCGGCCGAGGTAGATCAAAATCTTATCGCCGCGGACATCTCTTGAAGATTATGTGAATCGGGACGGCATGGACTAACTCCACGCTTTACGCCGCAGAGCGGTACTGCCACGCATTTCTGGAATCGTTCACGATCTCTATAATCAGGAGTCCCTGAATATGCCTTCCAATCGCTCGAAAGATGTCGTGACCGCTTTTCTAAGCTGCAGTGTGCGGCCTTATGACTGACCATTGGTCGATGCGATCGAGAAGAAGGTTTTGGCGCCGATGGGATTTCGGTCCTTCAGCATTGGTCGGAACATATCTCTGGCGGAACAGACTGACGATGCTGTTCGTCGGCTTGTTACTTCATGTGAATGTTTGATTGGGGTTGCAACCGAAAGACTGAGCGCGATTGATCGGAGATTTTCCGGATAGGACGCTAAGCGTCGCGACGCCCTTACCTTCTACAAGAAACATCCATGGCGTTTCAATCGGAACTGCCATTCCTAATCTTCAAAACGCCGAATGTCACATTGCAAGGGGTGACGAGTCGCAACCTTTGGCTGGAAATTGAACCTCAACTTTCCAACGGAAGGCCGAAGTTCCTGTGTCGCAAAGAACTAGTCTATTCATCACTAAACGACTTAAAGCAAAAGGCCTTGGGTCGCCGATCGGTCGTTGGCTGGGAAGAGACTAAGAAATCGATCGGCCAAATATCAGCGCTAGCCCTCGGCGGTTATGGTGGACTTCCCTCGGTTTTGTAGACAGGTGGTTTAGGCTGCTAAGCGCAGCTGTTGTTCAAACTGCCACGGACTTTGATAGCCCAAAGTTGAGTGACGACGTTGCCGGTTATACCAGACTTCAATGTACTCAAAGATTGCAGTGCGCGCGGCCGCACGGGTGGACCATTGCTGACGTTCCAGCAATTCCCACTTGAGGGTCGCGAAAAAGCTTTCGGCAACCGCATTGTCATAACAGTTGCCACGACGGCTCATGCTGGGAACCAACTGATGTGTGAGCATCAACTCGCGGTAATCGATGGCCACGTATTGACTGCCACGATCGGTATGGTGCAGCAATCCCGCAGTCGGACGGCGGCGCTCTAGGGCCATCCGCAAAGCGCTCAGGCACAACTCAGCGTCCATGGTTTCGCGCATGGCCCAACCCACCACCATCCGACTGCCCAAGTCAATCAACACCGCCAGGTACAACCAGCCCTCGGTCGTCCGAATATAAGTTACATCGCCACACCAAGCGCGATCTGCGCCACCAATTTCTTTAACATTGAAGCGACGCTGCAAAAGGTTACCAGCCACTGCCTGACCATGCTTGGAGTTGGTAGTCTCGGGTCGCCAACGCAAGCGCGTGCGCGCTCGCAGTCCAGTTTCACGCATCAACCGGGCGATCCGTTGCCGCCCGCAACGCCAGCCACCGTCGCACACTTCGCGATGGATGCGCGCTACCGTAAGTGGCTCGGCTGTTCTTATGAATGGTCGCAATCAGTGCTCCCAGCACCATATTCTCCCGAGCTCTGGCACTGGGCAGCCGTCGCTCAGCGGCATAGAAACCTGCGCGACTAACCTGCAATACGCGACACATCGTAGCCAGCGAAAACTGATAGCGATACTGGCGAATGCAGGCGTACTTCACGATTTTTCTTTCGCAAAGTACGCCGCCGCTTTTTTTAAGAAGTCGCGCTCCTCAGTAACTTGCGCCAGCTCCCGACGTAACCGCCGCAGCTCTTCTTCCTGGCTGGTCACCCGACCGTGGCCGCGAAAGACGTCTTTCTCGGCGCCGCCACCTTCTACTTGTCGCTTCCAGTTGCGCACCATGCCGGTCGGATCCCAAGTGCCGTAGCCACCTTGGAAACTGATTGCCCTTGCTTGACCAACCGCACTGCCTCCAACTTGAATTCGCGTGTAAACTGCCTTCGCTTTTCTGACATGAACACCTCCTTGGTCCGAAGTATGATTCGGCCCTTTCTTGGTGTCCACAAAATCAAGGCAAGCCCATGGCGTCTATCGTGGAATTGACATGCTGTTAAGGCCACCGTGTTTCGGCGAGTTTTACTACAAAGACCCTGAGTGCAAGGAATGCACCGATCGTCAAAGATGCAAAGTCAAAAAAGCGGAGAATCAAGCCGGATAGGGCTGAATTCACAGGAGGGCTTTGTCTCCAAAACTAAATAAAGAATGACAAGTCAGAATGTCCGATTCCTGGTCTGAAGTGGCTTGTTATTACTAGGGTTCCGACTCTTTGGCGCACAATAAGCTGGTGACCGCCTTACCTAAGATCAATTGTCGAATACGGGTTTGTCGATTTGAGCTCAAATTCAGTAACCATTTCGGCTCTGACTTCATCACGAATGTATTCAAGTGCCCATTCAAAACCACAATAGTAATCCAGCAAGTACAGGAAGTCGCGAATGGATAACAACAACTCTTCTAGATCGTCCCATCTCGGAGCCTTGCTGCCAACGTGGACAGTGCTGTTCCGAGCCGCGATCCCCTTACGTATAGCACTCCTAATGGTTCGGGAGGGTTTTAGAACACGTTCCTCAATTGTTAATTTGGCAGGAAGTTCGGGGAGATAGTTTGACAGCATCTTGTCTAACGGCGGGGTCGGAGCATTCGTAGCGAGCCACTCGGCATCGGGAACAAGCTTGCCTATACACTGCTTGAAGCCAACTTCGGCAGCAGACATTCCAATGATCAAAGCACTCCTAGGATTCGATTTTCGCAACTCCCATGCCTCCAGAAACAATTCATGCCCGAGAGGCTCATTGTTCCCAGCTTTGATCAACGATTCCATCTCAGAGCGCATTCGAGCCGATGGTTGGAAGTAGAATTCAAAATGACCACCCATGAGATAAAGCTCCCTCGGCAATGGAAACCAAGTCTTATTATCGGAGGACCAATAGACTCCTAGCGTTGATTTGATCGGCTCGTGTTGAATATTCATCGCCCATCGCCAGCGAATGATCCTCGCCGTTCGGCGAACAGAATCAGCCAGTTTGTGATGTATCTTTGATGTGAAGTCTTCGAGTGCGTTCGGAAGTTTAGAGGCTTGATTCTTGGATCTCAGCTTTCCTTGCATTCTTAAATTAGTTACTTCAGTCGCATTTAGAGTATCCGGCAGGGGTTTCTGCGGAAGTTTCTGGAAGACTGTTCGAACCTCACTAGTCGGCTCTTCTTCTGTCAGGGCCGTGCAGACAAGGAATTCTCCTTTGTGCTTTTGCTTCTCTTCGGAGGTGGGCAGCCGAATCGTTACTGACGTGCCCTGCTTATCACCCGTTTGGAAAATTAGTGGTTGTTGGTTATCAAATCCAATAATGAGCTTGTTTAATATGACCTCGAGTTTGAAATACATAGGAATTAGATCACTTACCTACGGTTAGTCTTTCGATCAGATTGACGTCAGAGTTTTAGAGAACGCTCTGACTCCATTAGGCGGACAACAGAGTTATAGGATGATAAAGGGTTAGCTAGACGATAACGATATTCCAATATCAAGAGATTGAGCAACTTTTCGAATGCGGAGGCGCCCGGCAAGCAGAGCGGTTCGGCCGGCAAAGCATCGCAATCATACGCAGCGAGTCGATCAAATGGAGCCACAGATCGTCTGGCTGGTGAACGCTTGCGTAAATACGTCGATTAGGTCGTACGAATCAACGTGCAGTAGCATGCCGATATTATCTTATAGATGGGTAGCGTGCGCGCGATACCACCCTGGTTGAAACCTGTTAATAGATGTCTTCGAAAGAGTAAGCGGAGAAGTAGCGAATTGGAAGAGATAAAAAAAGTAGTGGTGAGCAGCACGGTTCTTGACCTACCGGTTCATCGGGAGAAGGTTCGGGACGCCTGTCTGAAACTGCGTTTGTTTCCACTCATGATGGAACACTTGCCGGCAACCTCTGCCGATGCCATCCGAGAATCGCGCCGGCTAGTGAACGAAGCAAATATTTACGTTGGTGTTTTCGCGCACCGTTACGGTTTCGTACCTGAAGGTCAGGAAATATCGATTACCGAGATGGAATATAGCTTAGCTAAAGAGCGCGGCATCGACCGCTTGAGCTTTGTGATGGCAGACGACCATCCGATTGTTATTGGGGACGTAGAGTTCGGCACCGGCGCCGACAAAATCATAGCGTTTAAGAACCGAGTGCTGGATGAAACCGTCGTTAACTTTTTCAATTCTCCAGAACAGTTGAGTGCTAGCGTAATTTTCAGCTTGTCTCAGTATATGGGACCATCATCGGAATCCTTTCGCGTGGATGGCGCGCAGCACGAGTTGTACGAAGCTCTGGGCGCTTTGAATTCAGAGCTAGGAATAGTGTATTTGGGGAGTCTGATGACCCTTGGTCAAGTTAACAATCCGGATCGGTTGGCGCAGGCAGCCCATGGCCTTCGCGAGCTAATGGAGAAACTGGCCAAGTATATCGATGTGCCGACTGTCAATAAACCTCCAAGTTTGAAAGAGAGAGTCAGGGTGCTCGCGGAGCGCCGGGAGATTGCAATTCGCAACTCGGGAAATCGGGATGGTTGGAATTGGCGCGGCGAAATTGACGGGCATCTTCAGAGATTTCTTTCAGAGTCGGATGAATTCTTCGACCAGTTCGCATCGGATTACGTTACCAGGCGCCGTCAAACGGCGGAAATTCTTCGTGGTTTGGATCCCTCAGCTACGCCATTGCCGGAGCAACTAGAAGAATTGAACATTGCGAAGTGGCGCCAGTGCAACGGTTATTTTCAGGGGGTCTCGCATCACACGAGAGCAACCGTCGAAGATGAATTTGGGATGCACCTTTCAGAGTTAGAGACACTGCTGCTCGACCGATTGGCGCCACACACCTCGGAAGACTTCGCGATAATTGATGAGCTTATCAGGGAGGGCGAAGCCGGTGATACAACCTGATTTAGTTCAGAAAGCGCTAACCACAATTAGGAAGCGCCAGGCTGACTACGAGTATTTTTTCAGCCAATTGAAAACGCCTGTTTGGATCAAACCTCTTAAAGAGGCTGGAATGTTCGGCGCGCCTCCGACACCGCGACCTGAGGGTGAGTACATCAGCTTCCCGCGGTGGCCGGAGTCCGAGTATTTGGCTCGCATGGCAGCACAAGCGCCGGACGTAGTTCTAGAAGTGATACTTGAAATGCCGATTACAGAGAATGTCCGTGTTAATGAAGATCTGATAGATGCGGCATTGTCGATGCCACCACAGCTTGCGACTAAGCTGAACGGACGGGCTAAGCAATGGGCCGAGTCGAACTACAGTCCGCTTTTCCCGGAGAAATTGGGCACATTTGTGGCCTACCTAGCCGACGGTGGTGAAAAGGATGGTGCATTAAGTTTGGCGAGAACTGTGCTGGCTGTATTACCTGACCCGAACAGTGACCGATATGTCGATGACAATCCCTATCATCTGTCACCACAGCCACGAGCACGCTTCGGAATATGGGAATACAAAATAATTCTCCAGGCAGTAATTCCAAGCTTGATAAGAGTAGGACGTGAGGAGGCTTTCAGTCTTTTCTGTGACCTACTAACTGACGCGATTCGGCTTTCTAGGAACCGTAGTGATGATCCAGGTCCGGAGGATTATTCGTACATTTGGCGCGCGAACATCGATAGTAGCTCAGGCCACGACGATGTAAAGGAAGTATTGGTTTCAGCCGTTCGACGAGCGGCGGAGGAACTGCTCAAAACGTTGCCGGACTTGCTAATCAATGTCGTTCGACAGCTTGAAGCTCGTCCATGGGTCATCTTCCATCGCATCGCACTTTATCTCTTGCACCTCCTTCCGGAGGTTGGAAAAGATCTAATAACTGAGAGACTCACTAACGTTTCGATATTCGGCGTTCTTGGCTTATGGCATGAGTTCTTTATTTTAGCGCGCGAAAATTTTTCGCAGCTGAACAAAGAGCAGCAAAGCATATTCCTGAATTGGGTCTCCGCTGGTCCGCCTTCCGGAATGTTCGACACGGAGAAGGAGGAAAGGTATTGGAAACTTCGGAGGCTGGCACCAATCCGCGACGTTCTTTCAGCCGAAGCCAGAGTACTGTACGACCAGTTGGTTGCCGAATTTGGTGAGATTCAATGGCCGGAGTACGCGTCGCCGCCAATCAGCGTTCATGTAGGTTATGAAAGTCCCAAGAGCGTGGAAGAATTAAGCCAAATGAGTTTTGAGGAGATCATTTCGTTCCTCAAAGAGTGGCAACCGTCCGACCCACTCATGCGCGAAACACCCGAAGGGCTGGGCCAGCAACTTACGGCAATGGTTGCTTCGGATCCCGAACGCTTCGCACAAGAAATAGAACAGATAAAACAGTTGGATCCGACATATGTACGTGCCGTGCTGTCAGGGCTGCATGAAGCATTACGGCAGAAGGGGGCAGTTGCATGGCCGACTGTCCTAAGACTGTGTAAATGGGTTGTAGAGCAACCTTCAGAATTAACTGGGACGCGAGGTCGAATCACTGAACGAGATCCCGATTGGACATGGACAAAGGGATCTATTGAAAGCCTTATAGAAGAAGGGTTGAAGTCTGAAACGGCGAGCATTCCTTTCGAATTTCGTCGCGCAGTATGGGATCTCTTGCTGCCATTGACTGAGGATCCGCATCCGACGGCAAGTAATGAAGCAGCCTCGAACATGGACCCGTTGACTCTGTCTCTAAATACACTTCGTGGACAGGCGATGCATTGTGTTTTTCGATACGCTCTTTGGTGTAAGCGTCATCTCGAAAGCGAAGATTCAGGGAATGCAGAGTTTCGTGGTTTTGATTCAATGCCGGAAGTACGAGAGGCTCTTGATCGCCATCTCGATCCTGCTTACGAGCCATCCTTGGCGATTCGCGCTGTTTATGGGCAGTGGCTGCCGTGGCTCACTCAAATAGATTCACAATGGACAAAGGCGAACTTGCAGAAGATCTTCCCGAAAGAAGATCGATTTCGATCGATGCTGAATGCTACCTGGGACACTTATGTGGTTTTCAATCAGCCATACAATGATGTTTTCAATATCCTGCGACAGGAGTATCGCACCGCTGTCGATCGAATTGGTACGACTGAGTCCAAGAAGACGTATGGTAGAGATCCTGACGACCGACTTGCCGAACACCTAATGATTCTTTATGCGCGGGGCAAGATTAGATTCGAGGAGGAAGATGGACTGTTAGAAAGTTTCTATGAAGTAGCGCCGGGCGACGTAAGAGGACACGCGATTTGGTTTTTCGGGCGAGATCTCATTGAGATGAAGGAAGCGATTCCTAACGAAGTACTCCAGCGATTAAAGGCACTTTGGTCGCGAAGAATTGAAGAGGCACACGCGGCCGACTCAAAAGGGTCTTACACTTCCGAACTTTCAGCTTTTGGAGGGTGGTTTGCGTCCGGTAAGTTTGATGACTTATGGTCAATAACGCAGCTGCGGGATGTACTTCAGGTCACAGGTTTGGCACAGCCATATCACACTGTGCTGGAACGTCTGGCTAAAATAGCGCCTCTGCTTCCTGACATTGCTGTTGAAAGCCTTTCGCTGTTGATAGAAGGCGACAAAAAAAGGCAGTATACATATGTCTGGCACGAACATCTTAGAACGATTCTGATCGCAGCTATCACCAGTGCAGATAAGATGGCTCAGCAATCGGCAAAATCGCTTATCAATAAACTATTGGCTCGCGACAGAGCCTACGGCGGCTTTCGTGAACTGCTTCAGATCGCAAATCAGGAGACTGCAAGGAACGCTTAATGAAGCCTGGGTAGGATAAGTTGTTAGGAGGACGAAGCCATGTTTTCGACTCTCTACACAGTTACCCTTCTTCATGTAAAGAGATCTTCATCTTAGTGTACGACTTCTCCTGTTTCGTCGTTTTTGTTTTTGTTAATGGAATCTTAGGCAGATTCAAAGAATCATCAAACACGACTTCCATTGCGATATTGGCGGCGCGGGTGTACTTAGAACTACGAGTAAAGACTGTTGCCGAACACACGCTCGTATTTTGAAACATCCTCTCATTAATCTTCTCAGTAACTCCCATGTGCGAATCGTGTTGTCTTGGGAAAGATCGAGCGCCACTCGTATCTGAACTAGTTCCCCTGCAAGCGCACCGGCGCTTCACGAGTTCGATTTCCGATTAGGAATTTCCTCCCGATAGAACACTCCAGATGACAGCGGTGTTGCGGAGAACTCCTTGGAAACTCCGAAGCTCCTGTGTGTTCTGGTCCTCTGAGGTAGATCTTTATTCGAAGGTAGAGGATTACTGAAATAGGTATCGATTAGAGTAGTGATATTGCTTTTAGCAAATCAGGGGGTATATCGAGTCCTTGGGACCGCAGTTCGAGGACTTTACTTTCTAGTCTCGATTTCAGGTGTTCAGAGAAAAGGGTTCGATCTGCGCCTAGACGCTCGATAATAAGTAATGCGTTGGAAGTATCCATCTCTTCATTGGGAGGAAGCAGTTCATCGAGGAGTTTTTGGACTTGTGCTTTGGTGGGCGGTGGTGTTTCTTCGGACATAACATCTCCATTGAGATTGATGTGCTTTAGGCAATTCTTGAAGGTTGCCTTTTGCTGAGCCATTCAAATCTCAAGATGTTTCCCGCCTGTTTTCCCCATCTTCCGTCGAATTCATCAATGAAATAAAGTTGCAGTCTTTAATAGTAAGTTGCGAACTTTAAAAGTTAGTTGCGGACTCTATTTGTCCAAATCAATTATCTTCGCTAGTCAAAAATTTAACTCAAATCCGCATCGGCATGACGATGTACTTGTACTCGTAATCGGCCTGGTCGGCGGGTTGTAGCTGCGCCTGGGAGTTGCCGTCTTTGAATTCAAACTCGATCTTTGCGTCGCCAATTACGTTTAGAAATTCCTGCAGGTACTGCGCGTTGAAGCCGATGTCGGTTACTTCGCCGGCGTAATCGGTTTGGAGGGTTTCGTTTGCTTCCCCAGCGTCGGCGTTTTGCGAACTGATTACTAACTCGTTTTCTCCAAGATGAAAACGAATCGCGTGCGAACGCTCGTCAGCCATCAAAGCAACACGACGAATAGCGTGGTTCAAAAGACTACTCTGAAACTCAACTGACTTGTCGTTGTTCTTCGGCATCACCATTTCATAGTTTGGAAACTGGCCGTAGAGCATGCGCGAGATCAACAGGCGGGCGCCGATTTCGAAGTAGATGTGGTTCTCGTCAACACCAAGACTAATGTCTTCGTCGAATCCCGCAGTTAGCTTAGTTAACTCCGCGAGCGTCTTGCGGGGAATCAAAGTATCAATCGTCTGTGAGCTACCGTTCTTTGCGACGTTCTTTCGTTCAACGTAAGCGAGCCGATGACCGTCGGTCGTGACCATCCTGGCGCTGTTTTCGTCGAGCATAAACTTGGCGCCGGAAAGTGTGTAGCGTGACTCTTCCTGAGTGATAGCAAAAATTGTTCGATCGATGAACGTCTTCAAAACATTCGCCGGCAATTTCGTGGGCGCTGATTTTGACGATGGCACTTCCGGAAACGCATCACGCGCAACACCGACCAACTTGAAACGAGCCCGATCACATTTGACGGTGACGTATTCGTTGTCTTCCTTCTTGAACGATACCGGAGCATCGGGAAGTAGTCTGGCAATCTCAAAAAGTTTCTTGGCCTGCACGCAAATGGCGCCCGGCGTCGAAATCTCTTCGGCATCCATGTCGCAGCGAATCGTGACATCGAGGTCTGTGCCGGTGAGCCGAATAGTGCTCTCGCCAACCGATTCGATCAGAATATTTGAAAGTACCGGTATCGTATTTTTTCTTTCAACGACACCTTGCATGAAGGCAAGTTCTTTTTGAAGGTTCTGTTTGCTAACGACGAATTGCATTGTCATGACTCCTTCACGCGTGAGTTTTCCACGCGCCTATTCTTCTACCAACCAGATAAAACTATTATATATAGATCTAGTAGTAATAGTAGGTGCCTGTGAATCTGTGGATAAGCCGCTAAGTGATGCTGGACAATTTACTTAGGTGCTTTAGCAGATTGTGGAAATTAACGGCGCCGCTCTTACTAAACTTCGGAAAAGTTTGGTGAAGCCCAAACCTTACCACATTTCCACAAAACGTTCTCTGTGGACTGTGCAAAAATCATCAACCAGTAACCTATTTTTGTAACGACTCGGTGAGCTCGCTAATCAATCTCTGCAGTGTGGAATCACTACTTACGAGAGATTCGATCTTCTCAACGGAGTGAATAACAGTGGTGTGATGTTTTCCACCGAACGCACGACCGATCTCTGGATAACTATGTTTAGTTAGATTTTTGCAGAGATACATAGCGACTTGTCGCGGATGCGAAATGTGTCGCGCGTTGTTCTTGGACAACAATTCATCAACGCTGAGCTTGTAAGTTGAAGCAACGAGTTTCTGAATTTGTTGGACCGTGATAACGCCGGCGTCTTCTTCTTTAGCGATGTTACGAATAGCATCCTGGGCCAACGTTTTGGTGATTGGTTCGCCTCGTAGCGACGAGATGGCGATCAGTCTTACGAGTGAACCTTCAAGCTCTCTGACATTGCTCTTCACGCGCCCGGCAATGAACATGGCGACATCGTCAGGAATGCTCACGTTCATCAAGTCGGCTTTGCGTTTTAGAATAGCGATCTTGGTTTCCAGGTCAGGCGGTTCGATGTCGGCGATTAATCCCCATTCAAAACGTGAATGTAGACGTTCTTCGAGGGTAGGAATTTCTCGCGGCGGACAATCAGAACTAATTACGATCTGTTTCTGCTGATCGTAGAGCGCATTGAACGTGTGGAAAAATTCTTCCTGAGTGCGCTCCTTACCGGCCATGAACTGCACGTCGTCAATTAGTAAGACATCTACTGATCGATACTTTTCGCGAAAGCTCTGCGTCTTATCGTAGCGAATCGCGTTGATAAGATCGTTCATGAACTTTTCTGATGAGAGGTAACAGAGTTTCAGGTGATTGTTGCGCGCCTTGATAGCGTTCCCGCAGGCATGCATCAAATGAGTTTTTCCTAAACCGACACCGCCGTAAAGATAAAGCGGGTTATAGGTTCGGCCGGGAGCTTCAGCCACTGCCATCGACGCGGCGTGCGCAAATTGATTGCATGAACCAACGACAAAACTATCGTAGGTATAGCGCGCACTAAGTGACGGCTCTCCAGTCAGAACACCGGGTCCAATATTATCGGTAGCTGCTTGCGGAGTTTGTGTTTCTGCGGCTGCGACTATTGGTGCTGAGATCGGCTGGTTTAGCAAATTTTGGGAAGTTGATAGGTGACCAATCTCCCAGCCAAGCGAGTATCCGCTCATACTCAGATCGTTCAGAGATTCATCTAAGAGTTTTGAGTAGTTGCTAACGACCCAGTCTTTGATTACCTGACTGGGAGCACGTAGGTGTATTACCTGGCCGGTACGATCGACGCTTTGAAACTGAATGGGTCCAAACCACTGGTCGAGAGTCTGTTGATTTAAACGGCCGCTCAACGAATGGAGTATGTTACCCCAGACATTTACTTCTACTGTTGGATTCATCTGTGACTAAAGCCGGAGGGTCTAACTTGTCTAAAGCCCGAGCAACACAACCGTACACCGGTCTTTCGAGAACTCTAACTGTCTACCCAGTCCTACTCTTCCTTGTTTCAACTAAGATTGCGCTTCCGAATGGGATTTCCACAGCGTTTTCCACAGCTAGTGGAAAAAAGAAGTGAGCGCTTAAGGTAAAGCATTAAAGCCTTTACTTATCAACTACTTACAAGCATTGTGGTTGGGAAGCCTGCGGAGACTAACATAGAAGTTTTGGACTGATCAAGCCACAGGAAGCGCCTCGTTGTTTTATGTATTGAGCGCTTCATAAAGCCTATACAAAAGGGACTTAGTACCAGAACCATACGTCAACTGACGCGAGCCATCGGCTATCGAGACTGTGTCAGACGTTCTCCGGATCAAGTTGCCCCGAAGGGGCTAAGCAACGAAGCCCAGGGTTGCCGCTTCGGCTACCCTGGGTAAGATTGCCTAATCCCTACCAACCGCAACGCGGTTGCGCTGGCTGAACCTTAATGACGCAACCGCGTTGCGGTTGCCACGGCGCGAAAACGTCTTCACCCAGGGTAGCCGAAGCGGCAACCCTGGGCTTTGGGTCGTTGCCCCTCTCCGGGGCAACGTCACTGCCCAACGAGTTGCCCGCCGGGGCAAAGTTACTGCCCAACTAGTTGCCTCTTCGGAGCAAAGTCACTGCCCAACTACTGGATCGGGGCGTCGTTTCTTGACATAGCTGGGGGCCGGAGATTAGTCTTACGACTTTCTTTAACAGGAGATATTGGTCACTATGTCGAAACGAACATTCCAACCTAACAACAGACGCCGCGCCAAGACGCACGGCTTTAGAGCGCGCATGGCGACCAAGAACGGCCGTCTGGTTTTGAAAAGACGTCGTGCCAAGGGTCGCAAGCGGCTGACGCCGGCGCATTACTAAAGATACGTTGGAGATCAGGTTGCGTAATTATTTACGAGACCCATCTGAGTTCCAATACGTATACAGACAAGGCAGGCGTTACGACGGACGATTTATCACGGTCTTTGTAATCACTAATGATAGCTCGCACCATCGGCTTGGTGTAACGGCTTCAAAAAAGGCTATTGGAAACGCCGTTCAGCGAAATCGCGCCAAGCGTTTGATACGGGAGGCGTTTCGTTTCAATAAGGCTTCTTTGGCTGGCCTGTCAAAGAAATACGATTGGGTGTTGAATGCGAGAGCGACTCTCTTGAGCGTAAAACTTGATTCTCCCGCTCAGGAGTTTGCCGGAATAGTGGAGAGGGTGAGTAAGGCAGAATTGCGAACCGATCCCAACGCCTAGAGTAAGCGATATTTTGTGTGAAGACGGCCCTAATATTTATTCTACGATCCTATAAGCTGGCGATTTCACCGCTTCTACCTCCTTCTTGCCGATTTGTTCCCACGTGTTCGGAATATGCCATGGACGCTATCGCCCGTTATGGTGCTTGGCGAGGATCACGATTGGCTATCGGACGATTATTACGTTGTCATCCATTTCATCCGGGCGGCTACGATCCCGTTAAGTAAGACAGACGATAAGTCATGCAACAGAAACGATTGATATTGGCGTTGGTACTTTCATCCGCCATTCTTTTTGGCTGGAGTTATTTTTATCCGACCAAACCGCCGCAGAATAACCCGGCGACGCCCAGCGCGAGTCCGATACCCACTGATACTACGGCCGCTAACCAAACTTCAACGCCAGCCACTAATGCGGGAACGCAAACGTCGGGAGCACAGAGTA
This sequence comes from Pyrinomonadaceae bacterium, assembly GCA_036518995.1. GTDB lineage: Bacteria > Acidobacteriota > Blastocatellia > Pyrinomonadales > Pyrinomonadaceae > PSRF01. Next base: position 79,444 of record DATDMC010000125.1, read on the forward strand.
ATGCGCCGCAACGAACGGTGACCGTTCAGACTCCGCTGTACACGGTAAAGTTTGATTCGCGCGGAGCTGAACCTGTTAGTTGGATCCTGACGAAGAACTATCACAGCGATGCGAGTATTTTTTCAGTAGCGGGCAAGAAGTCAGACCAGGTGCCTTTGGAATTAATCTCACCCGAAGGATTGCGACATCAACCAAGATTAGTACCACTGCAAGTCTTAACCGGTGATGCGAACCTTGATGCGACTTTAGCAACAAGCACCTATCGAGTAGAAGAATTGGGCAAGGACTCGAGTGGTGATGTCACGATCAATCTGGCGAAAGGCGAAAAGAAACAAGTAACGTTTGTGCTCGAGGACCAAAACGGTCTGCAAGTGACAAAGGAGATCGAGTTTGACGCCGATCATTATGCTACTGATTTGAATGTCTCCGTGAAGCGCGGAGGTCAACCGGTCCCTCAATTAAAGGTAACTGTTGGACCAAGCATCGGCGATCAGGGAATTAAGAAACATACGTTTTATTCGGTTGCACCGGAAGCGATTTCGTTTGTCAATGGCAGTGTCGAGAGACATCCGGCGGCAAACATAAATACCAACAAGAACTCACCGGATCATTTGAACCTGGCTGGTCCAATAGATTGGGCCGGCGTTGGTGACACCTACTTTGCAATGGCTGCAGTTCCGTCGAAGCAGGCGGAAGGTCTCGAATATCGAACAGCAGCTTATGATTTTCACCCACAGGGAGAGAAAGCGGAAAAGCGTTACCTCGTGACAGCGTTCGTGCCGCTGCCTGCGGATGGAGGCACGCTGATCTACGCTGGTCCAAAGGACCACTATCTGTTAACGGATGCGAGCAAAGAGGCGACAACGCTAACTCAACGCTCGATAGACCTCGAGGGGTTAATCGATTACGGTTATCTCAAATGGATCGCGCGACCACTCGCAGTGCCAATTCTTCAGGCCATTACTTTTCTGTATAAACTAACGAACAGTTATGGCGTAGCGATCATTCTCTTCACGATCGTGATCTATTCGTTGTTCTTTCCGTTGAAGTGGCGTTCATCGAAGTCGATGAAAAAGGCCCAAAAGCTTGCGCCGCGGATGAAGGAACTTCAGGAGAAGATCAAAGGCGTCAAGCAAAATGATCCGCGTCTTAAAGAATTGCAGATGGAACAACTGCGGCTGATGAAGGAAGGTAATCCACTTGGTGGTTGTTTGCCGTTGCTGATCCAGATGCCTTTTCTCTTTGCGCTCTACCGGGCGATAACGATCTCACTGGATTTTCGTCAGGCTACTTTTTTGTGGATTCCGGATCTATCGTCAGCAGAGCCATACCTTATTCACGTCTTGCCGATATTGATGACGGGCACGATGGTCGTATTGCAGTTAGTCACCCCGGCGCCGTCTGCAGATCCGTTGCAGCGGAAAATGATGGCCATCGGTATGCCGCTCTTCATGCTTTACGTGTTGTGGGCGGCTCCTTCAGGTTTAGTGCTTTATTGGCTGGTGGGAAATATCGTTGGCTTCACCCAGCAGTTCCTGATCAATCGTTGGACCACAACCGATGAGGACCAGGTACCACCAACATCAACTGGAAAGTCGAACATTGGCAGTGGCAAGAAACCACCGGCACAGATAGCCGCGCGCGCGTGAGGTCTGAAACTATGAGTAACGTAGCAGAGCAGGCAGGAGAGTTCCTGGGAAACGTATTTAAGAGTGCCGGCCTCGATCTCGGGGTTACTGTACGCGACGGCTTGACTGGTCCAGTCCTGGATATTGATGGCGAAGATGCCGAGTTACTTCAAATTCAGACAGGCGAACTTTTGGAAGCGATGCAACACGTGGTGAACCAGGTCTTCGGTCGGAACCTCGAAGGCAATGAAAGACTGGTCTGCGATGTCCGTGGTTTTAGAGCTACGAGAGAAGCTGAGTTACAAGCGATGGCCAGGCACGCCGCCAATAGAGTGCGCCAGACCGGAATGGCTTTTACCTTTGAACCGATGAATGCAAATGAACGTCGGATTATCCATCTGACACTGGCGGACAGTGAAGATTTGCAGACGGAATCGATCGGAGAAGGCGCCGATCGAAAATTGCGAATCGCTTTGAAGCGGGCCGCTAAGTAGTAGAAAATTCCCTCTCCTTCAGTTTCCCTTCATTTTAATGAGTACGATAGTCGCACTCTCCACTCCAGTTGGTCGTGGGGCCATTTCTGTTGTCCGCTTGAGCGGCGATAAATCATTAGTGATCGCCAGACTTCTGGCGCCCCAGTTGGATAATGTAAAAGCAAGATACGCGACGCTTGCTCAACTTCGTTATCCTGAGACGGGTGAGGTCCTTGATGAAGTTGTTATTACTTACTTTCAGGGGCCACATTCAGTTACCGGTGAAGATGTTGTAGAGATTAGCTGTCACGGTTCCCCCGCGATAGTTCGCCAGATTCTGGACCAGACCATCAACTTAGGCGCGCGGTTAGCTGATCCGGGTGAGTTCTCGCTGCGAGCTTTGCGGAATGGGAAAATTGACCTGGCCCAGGCTGAAGCCATCCGCGATCTGATCGCTGCCGAGACTGAGGCCGCAGTAAAGCAGGCGTCACGGCAAGTTGGTGGAGAATTAGCGCATACGCTGAGTTTATTTGAGTCTGACCTGACGAAGGTGATGGTGTTGTTGGAGTCGGCGCTTGAGTTTGTTGAAGATGATTTGCCTCCGAATCAGGTTGAAAGCGTGGTCCAATTGCTGACGTCTACCGTTACGGGTGTTGAGAAGCTGGCGAATAGTTACTCAGCGGGTCGTTTGCTGCAACACGGTGTGAATGTAGCGATTGTTGGTAGTCCTAACGTCGGTAAATCCAGCTTATTTAATAGGCTTGTTGAGCAGGACCGCGCGATTGTTACTCATATCCCGGGAACCACGCGCGACACTCTTTCACACGCCATCGATATCGGTGGAATTCCAGTAGTCCTGGTTGATACTGCCGGAATGCGTGAGACAGACGACACGGTTGAGTCGATAGGTATTGAACGGACTCGGCGCGCGATGACTGATGCGGATCTCGTGCTGCAGGTCGTAGATGGTTCGGAGCCTGACGCCGCTTTCCTTGATGAGATCTCTACCGCATCCATTCTCGTTTTGAACAAGAGCGATCTTGGACCATCTGTAGTTTCGATTAAAGACGCGCGCAGCGTGCGGGTGTCTGCGCTGACTGGCGAGGGGCTCGATGAGTTGCGGGCTGCTATACTGGCGAGTCTGAATCGGGGCGATAGCAGCTATGAAGGGTTGTTGATAACTAATGCCCGGCAGTTTGATTTGTTGAGCTTGGCGAGCATGGCGATTAGAGAAGCTTTGGGTTTATTAGGCGATCGCGCCAGTGAAGAACTGGTCCTCGTCCCCTTGCACAATGCTTTACGTTACCTGGGCCAGATAACCGGCGAGACTACCAGCGAAGAGATCCTGGGACAAATCTTCGCTACATTTTGCATTGGAAAATGAAGTGATGTCGTTCGATGAATCATTTGATGTGATTGTGATCGGAGCCGGTCATGCCGGCTGTGAGGCTGCGTCTGCCGCGGCCCGCATGGGTGTAGATGTCGCCCTGATAACTCTCAATCTCGATCTCATCGGCCAGATGTCTTGTAACCCCGCGATTGGAGGGATTGCGAAGGGACACCTCGTCCGTGAGGTCGACGCGCTTGGTGGAATCATGGGGCGCGTGATTGATCGTACCGGAATTCAGTTTCGTTTATTGAATCGTTCGCGCGGACCGGCTGTTCAGTCTCCACGGGCCCAGGCCGATCGAATGCTTTATAGACAGGAGATGCGTCGCGTTTTGGAAGCGACGTCGAATCTGTCTCTTCGGCAAGGTAAGGTCGTTGATCTGATTGTGCACAGCGGATCTATTCAGGGAGTTGATCTTGAGGATGGCCGGCGGTTTGGTGCTAAGTCCGTTGTAATCGCGACAGGTACATTTTTGAACGGACTGATTCATACCGGACGGCGAACTTATTCAGGAGGACGGACCGGCGAGCCGGCGGCTGTAGAGTTGTCGGAGTCGTTAAAACGACTTGGCTTTTCGGTCGGCCGCTTGAAAACAGGAACGCCTCCTCGACTCGATGGCAGAACAATCGATTGGAAGGCTTTCGAGCCACAACCCGGCGATAAAGTCCCGGTTCCCTTTTCATTCTCCACCGATAAGCTGGAACAGCCACAAATCCACTGCTTCATTGGTTATACAACCGATGAGCTTCATAACAGAATCCGTGAAAATATTGCCGAGTCTCCGCTTTACTCGGGAAAGATCAAGGGAGTTGGTCCGCGATACTGCCCGTCGATTGAAGATAAGGTTGTTAAGTTTGCTGAAAAGTCCCGGCACCAGTTGTTCCTGGAGCCTGAAGGTCACGACACAAATGAAGTCTACTTAAACGGCTTTTCGACTTCGTTGCCAGCCGAACTTCAGCAGGATTTGGTGCGCATGATTCCCGGAATGGAAGAAGCCAGGATCATTCGGCCGGGCTATGCGATCGAATACGATTTTGTCGATCCGAGAGAGTTGGGGCCGGATCTGCAAACACAAAAAGTGGCGGGCCTCTTTCACGCGGGTCAGATCAATGGAACGACGGGTTATGAAGAAGCTGCGTGTCAGGGAATAATGGCGGGCATAAATGCGGCGCTTCATACGAAAGGACGGCCCTCGTTCAGACTGCGACGTGATGAAGCCTACACGGGTGTTTTGATCGAGGACCTGATAACGCAAGGTGTCGATGAACCTTATCGGATCTTTACCTCGCGGGCAGAGTTCAGGCTGGCCCTCCGTTATGACAATGCTGACGCCAGATTGGAGTCGTATGGGCGCGATTTGGGACTAGTTGGTGACTCAGATTGGGATCGGTTTAATGCGCGGCAGGTCCGTTTAGCTGAGTTGCGAAAGGCTGTTAATGAAACGAAGTTCAGGCGGTCAGATCCAGCTTATGTAGCGCTTCAATCTTTGGTAGGGGCTGATTTGGGTGACTCGATTACGTTAGAGCAGCTCGCGAAGCGACCGGGTGTAAAGCCGGACTTGGTTAGGGAGTTTTTGCCCGCCGGCGTTAAAGCCGATCTGGTGGATGCGGATCTGGATTCTGTGTTGGCTGATTCGCTTTACGCGGGATATTTGGACTCTCACAAACTCGCGATAGATCGGTTATATCAGCATGACGGATTAAAGATTTCGCTGGAGATTTCGTTCCGAAACCTTAGCGGCCTCTCAAACGAAATTGTTGAAAGACTTGAACGTGCTAAACCAAGAACATTTGGTGAGGCGCGCAGAATACCGGGTCTCACACCCGCCGCGCTCTCGACCCTTCTGATCCACCTCTCCGCTAGATAATAGGACTGCTAATAAGGTGAGCTTTGGCGGAGGTCACAAATCTTAGTGTCGATGAAGTCAGTACCGTAACGCAGTAGCGTCGGGTCAGCTTGATTTTGTGGGGCCTAAGTTTATAGCGGGACCCGACGCTACCGCGTCACGGTACTGACTTCACCACCAGGCTATAGCCAATCAAAAACCGCCCTTATGAACGGCTGCTCTGAGAATCGGCTTCGCCGCCTGTTGTGAGGCATGGCTCCGCCTTGCCGTAGCCGAGGCGTGAAATATTAGGGCTGCGCCCTCCCCTTCCTTATTAAGGTTTAACTCCCGAACTAGAGGGCGAAGCCCTAATTTTGAGGATGGCCTATGGCAAGGCAGAGCCATGCCTCACAACAGGCGGCGAAGCCTATTAAGATCGGCCTAAGAGTAGGCGTTATTGACCTACGCGAGAAATCCTCGACCTGTTGAGTAGCGCTGACAATTGTTTCACGTGTCCCACTGGTTCGCTCTACCGATGGGGACACGTGAAACAATTGCCGGATTCCCTCTTTCCGTTGTGGCTCCCTGCCATGCGCTTGTGTTAGTTTAATCGTCCAATCTCAATCCGAGGCGAGCTCGATCACATAAATATGGCTAAGACGATAGCCGTTGCTAATCAAAAAGGCGGTGTTGGTAAAACAACGACTGCCGTTAATTTGGCCGCCATTATCGCCACTTCGGGATTTCGTGTGCTCTTGATTGATGGCGATCCCCAGGGAAACGCGACCTCCGGGGTTGGCATTCAGCGTGGAAGTTTTCGGCGCGGTTTGTATCACGCGCTCGTGATGGGCGAGCCGCTCTCCGAGCTTATTTTAAAGACCGATATCGAATCGCTCTTCGTTGTTCCGGCGAACCGCGATCTTGCCGGCGCCGAAGTCGAGCTGGTTGACGTTGATCGGCGCGAGAGCCGATTAAAGCAGGCACTCCAGACGGTGGAATCGGAGTTCGACTATTTCATCATCGATTGTCCGCCTTCGCTCAGTCTTCTAACGTTAAATGCGCTAACGGCTGCAAAGTCATTGCTGGTTCCCATTCAGTGCGAATATTACGCGCTAGAGGGCGTAACAGAGTTGTTCGACACGCTTGCGCGGATTCGCCGGCTCCACAATCCAACGCTCACTATTGAAGGTCTTTTGCTGACCATGTACGACGAGCGAACCAACTTGTCGTCAGCAGTTGCGGCCGATCTTCGAGATTTCTACGGGCAGCAGGTCTTTACCGCGGTCATTCCAAGGAACGTTCGTTTGGCAGAGGCGCCCAGCCACGGCAAGCCGATAATTACTTACGACCCCAATTCCAGAGGGGCAGAAGCTTACTCGCAATTAGCGCGAGAGATTATTTCCAGGGAGATAGCGTATGAATCGAAAGGCCTTGGGTCGAGGTCTGGGGGCCCTGCTGGGCTCGGATCAGGCAGTTAATACAGGGCAGGACGTTTTAGAAATCGACGTCGATCTTATTGATCCTGGCGCCGACCAGCCGCGAACGCGCTTTGACGACGCGGCGTTAGAACGCCTGGCCGTGTCGATCAAGGAACACGGCATCGTTCAGCCCGTTCTGGTTCGTCGTAAGGGTGTTCGCTACGAGATCATTGCCGGCGAGCGTCGTTGGCGGGCGGCACAACGGGCAGGGTTGGCGAGAATTCCTGTCGTCGTTAAGGATGTTGCTGATGCTGATTTGCTAGAGATAGCGCTAACCGAAAACGTCCAGCGGGAGGATTTGAACGCGATCGAGGAAGCACAGGCCTATCAAAAGCTCATCGAGCGAGTCGGGCTCACGCAGGAGGCGCTCGCGGCAAAGTTCGGTCGAGATCGTTCTTATATAACTAATTATCTCCGCTTGCTGAAACTCCCGGAAGATATTCAGCAGCTTGTGGAAGAAGGTCGACTCTCGACTGGTCATGCTCGCACCGTCTTAGGACTGCCGCATCACGATCAGCAGCGCCGAATCAGCCGGCAGGTCATCGACAAAGGACTTTCAGTGCGAGCGACTGAGGAGTTGGTGAAGAAGTCGCTTGAGGCTGACGGTACGCCGCGAGCGAAACGATCATTGTCGACCGCGACCGATCCGAATGTACGCGCCGCCGAAGCGAAATTAAGACGAGGACTTGGGACCCAGGTTCGAATTATGCAGGGCGCAGCGGATGGACCGGGACGCATCGAGATCGCGTTTTTTAATAATCAGGACTTGGATCGGGTTTACTCGGCAATTATGAAATCTCTAAGTGAGATGTAAGATTTGTTAGTCTAATTATATTTGCTTGTAATATGTAAATACTGAGGTGGCTCATACGAGAGAAGAGGTTTAACGCAGAGACGCAGAGTTCCGCAGAGACGCAGAGAGAGAGAGAGAGAGAGAGAGGCAGAGGAAATTTAAAGAAAGAGGCGTAAAGCTGCGGTTGACCCTCAAAATGCAGCATGGTAGACTCGCGCGCTTTTCGGCGTCCTACTTTTTGCTCACCATAGAGGAAACGTTAAATGTTTTTGGCGGAGACTTCTATTCAACTGGTTCCGGACGGAACGTTGCTTTTACACCTACTCATGGTTGGTGTGATGGTGGCGCTTTTGAATCGCACTCTGCTGAAGCCCATCAATAAGATCCTTCGCGATCGAGAAGACTTCGTTTCCGGCAAATCTTCCGAAGCGCAGCGGATGTTAGAGGCCAGCGATGAGAAGTTTAAGGACTATCAAAATAAACTTCGAAACGCTCGCACAGATGGCTATCAACTCCTTGAAAAAGTTAAGGCGCAGGCCGTCAAGGAGAAGGACGAAAAAGTACGCGCCTTCAAAGAGCAGAGTACCCAGGAAGTTGCGACCCAGTTAAAAGAGACTAAGCTTCAGGAAGAGTTGGTCCAAAAAGACCTGGAGTCACAAGCTGAACACCTCGGCGCTATGATTACTTCTCAAATACTCGAGCGACGCTAGCTGCAATGATTACTCATCTGTTTTTATTACAAGGCCCGACGCTGCTCGAACGGCTGGAATTTATGAACTATCCAGGCCTCGAGCTTTGGAAGTTTTTAAATCTCGCCATCTTTCTTACCGCCGGCATCGTGATCCTTCGTAAGCCGATTAGTAATGCGCTTTCAGCAAGAAGCGAGGGAATCAAGCGGGATCTCGCCGAGGCGCAAGCCCAAAAGGACCAGGCCGGACAGAAGTTGGCGGAAGCTGAATCACTCATTGCCGGCGTTGATGCTGATGTCCAGGACATTCGCAACCATGCGGAGCGGGAAGCAGAAGCTGAACAACAAAGGCAAGCTGCCGCAGGTGAACAAGAAATCGCGCGTTTGAAAGCACAAGCTACCAGAGAAGTGGAACAAGCACGCAAGACTGCGCACAAAGCACTTCAACAATTTCTCGCGAGTAGAAGCGTCGAGATCGCCACGCAGTCAGTTAGAAGAGAGTTGAAGCCGGAAGATGACCTGCGTCTAATTAAGGAGCGCATCGGCGAACTTAGGAGGGCACAGCATTGAGTCTCCAAACAATCGCCAGAAGATATGCGTCAGCTCTTGCCGAAGTAGCAATTGAGCGGGGCGAAACAAACGAAGTCCAACAGGAGATCGACGGTTGGGCCTCATTAATCGACAGCAATCCGCAACTTCGCGAAGTCTTCTCGAACCCGACTATTCAACACGATCAGAAACGCAAGGTGCTCGAAGAGTTGATCTCTCGGACAGGCGTGCGGGAGACAACCGCTTCGTTCCTGCGAGTGTTACTGGTGAACCAGCGACTTCCCCAACTCAAGTATGTAGCTGAACGTTTTGGGCAAGTGCTCGACGAACACAATGGCGTGGTCGCTGCAAACGTAACGACGGCGCAGTCTATTCCGGAAGACATTCAATCGTTATTGCGCGATGCACTTTCCGCAGGCGCAGGTCGCAGCGTGCGACTCTCATTTGTTACCGACGATAAAATTATTGGTGGTGTTGTAACGCAAATCGGATCGACGATCTTTGATGGATCAGTACAAGGACAACTCGAACGGCTGGCAGCAGATTTTGTTAACCACTGAGTTTACGCGATAGGAATTTGAGGAAATCATGGAACCTTTAAGAGCTAGCGAGATCAACGACATCATTCGTAAGCAGATCGAAAACTTCGATACGGGTGTCACCGTCACCGAAGTCGGAACAGTGATTAAGATCGGTGATGGTATCGCCGAGATTCACGGTCTCGAAAAAGTCATGGCCGGCGAACTACTCGAGTTTCCTCATAACGTTCGTGGTCTGGCGCTGAATCTTGAAGAAGACAAAGTCGGCGCGGTGTTGTTCGGTGACTTCCAGACGATTCGCGAAGGCGACCTTGTGAAACGCACAGGACGCATTATTCAAGTCCCTGTCGGTGATGCGCTCATTGGCCGCGTTGTCGATGTGCTCGGTAATCCGATCGACGATGCTGGTCCAATCATCACGGACCACTACTATCCGGTTGAGCGTATCGCTCCTGGCGTGGTCGATCGACAACCCGTGAAAGAACCACTACAAACTGGACTAAAAGCCATCGACGCGATGGTGCCGATCGGTCGTGGTCAACGCGAACTCATCATCGGCGATCGTCAAACGGGTAAGACGGCAGTAGCGATCGATACCATCATCAACCAAAAAGGCAAAGACGTTATCTGTATCTACGTCGCGATTGGTCAGAAGGCCTCCACGGTGGCCCAGGTAGTTAAAACGCTGCAGGACTTTGGCGCAATGGACTACACCATCGTGATCAAAGCCACCGCGTCTGATCCCGCTGCCATGCAGTTCCTGGCGCCGTACTCCGGCGCTGCGATGGGTGAATACTTCCGCGACAACGGACGTCATGCTTTAACAATCTATGACGATCTTTCAAAACAAGCTGCGGCCTATCGTGAGATTTCGTTGCTGCTTCGTCGTCCACCGGGCCGCGAAGCTTATCCGGGCGACGTCTTCTATCTCCACTCGCGTTTGTTGGAACGCGCGGCCAAACTTTCAGAGGCAAAGGGTGGCGGCTCGCTAACTAGTCTGCCGATTATCGAAACACAGGCCGGCGACATTTCGGCGTATATTCCGACCAACGTTATTTCGATTACCGACGGGCAGATCTTTCTTGAAGCTGACCTCTTCAACAGTGGTTTTCGTCCCGCTATCAACGTCGGCAACAGCGTTTCGCGCGTAGGTGGTTCGGCGCAGATCAAAGCGATGAAGCAGGTCGCCGGAACTTTACGTCTCGACCTGGCCCAGTTCCGCGAGTTACAGGCTTTTGCCCAGTTTGGTTCCGACCTCGATAAAGCAACTCAGGCCCAACTCGCTCGTGGTCAGCGTCTGACAGAAATTTTGAAACAGCCGCAATACAAACCGATGGACGTCGAGAAGCAGGTCCTCGTGATATGGGCTGCGACCAATGGCTTCGTCGATGATGTTGCCATCGAAGACGTTCGCAAGTTTGAAACCGATCTCTTACATTTCATCGAAAACTCTCATCCGGGAATTCTTGCCTCGATCAGTAAACAGAAAAATCTCACTGATGAGATTAAGAATGAGTTGAAGACCGCTCTTGGAGACTTCAAATCGTCCTGGAAGAAGGAAAGTGGATCATCGTTCGGAGTGGCTTCAGCGGCCAAAGCGTAACGCAGTGAAAGAACCAGGCAGGCGAGGACGCCTGCGGTCCTTTATAAACGCCAACTAATAATTGCGATGCCGAATCTTTTAGACATTCGCCGGCGCATCAAGTCGGTCAAGAACACGCAGCAGATCACCAAGGCAATGAAGATGGTCTCTGCCGCGAAGCTCAAACGCGCTCAGGATCGAGTTGTCACTGCTCGTCCGTTTGCAAACAAGATGATGGAGGTGCTTGGTGAATTGGCCAAACGCACCGATGACGATTTTCATCATCCTCTGCTTGATCTGCGTGGTGATGAACGCTATCTCGTAGTGCTGGTTACGGCTGACAAAGGTTTGTGTGGCGCTTTCAATACCAACCTCGTCAAAGCCGCGCAAAGTTTTATCAAAGACAACTCTGGTAAGAAGATCGAAATTTTGCCGATCGGGCGAAAAGGACGCGACTTCTTTCGCAATCGCAATGCGGTTTTAGCCGGTGAATACATTGGTGTAACTGGCAAAGGTCGCGTCGACTTCACTGAAGCGCTGGAAGTTGCCCGCCACATCATCAAGCAATATCAGGAAGATGAAGGGATCGACAAAGTATTTCTCATCTACAACGAATTTAAGTCTGTCCTGCAACAGCGCGTGGTCCTTGAACAGTTGCTTCCAGTTTCAAGAACGAAAGAAGAAGAGGCTGAAACTAAGGCCCAACAACCTGTATCCCTCGTTGACTACAAATACGAACAACCACCGGAAGAACTCTTCGGCCAACTGTTGCCGCGCTTAATCGAAACACAAATTTTCCGCGCGCTGCTCGAGTCGGTGGCGTCGGAACAGGGCGCGCGCATGACGGCGATGGATTCTGCTTCAAAGAATGCCAGCGAGTTGATCGAGTCACTGACGCTGAATATGAATCGCATTCGTCAGGCAGCGATCACTAACGAGATCATTGAAGTCGTTTCGGGAGCGGCTGCGCTCTAGTTCGATTCACACAGGACCGGTGCAACGATGGGAAGCGGTTCGCCGCTTCCCTTTCTTTTCCAATCAATGCCCAGCCACTCGCCACTTAGGTTATTAAGTCGTTACGGTCCGCTCGTCCTTTGGCTTGCTTTCATTTCCTTCGCTTCCTCGGATGGATTCTCGGCCGGCAACACTTCGCGTGTAATTGAGCCGATTGTCCTCTGGCTCTTTCCGCATACCAGTCATGAACACTTAGAGACGATCCACTTTCTCACCAGAAAGTTGGCCCACCTTAGTGAGTACGCTTTACTCGGTATTCTCGCGGCCAGGGCTTTTAGTTCTTCACCCGGCGACCGTTTGCGACGACACTGGTTTCTCGCTTCCTTTGCGTTAGTCGCTCTCAATGCGCTACTGGATGAATATCATCAAAGTTTCGTTCCCTCGCGCACCGCATCCATCTACGATAGTTTCATCGACATGACTGGCGGACTAATCGCTCTTACCGTCATCTGGTGGCGCAAACGCTAAGCACTTCCACTCTCGGTTGCTCTGTGCCTCTGTGTATCTCCGTGGCTCTGTGTTGAACTGATCTTCGCTGAATGGGATCTTAGTTTTCAACACAGAGACACGGAGAGGACACAGAGGCACAGAGAGGAACATTACTCGTCGCGCATTAACAGCGCTCGCGGCTCAGCAAATTGATTAATCTCAGCGTATAATCCGAAGTGCTTTCTATTCTTTGGACGAGTGAGAGTTAAAAATGGGAATTCTTGACCGCTTAAGTCCGAGTTCGCAGTTCATCGAGGTAATCGAATGGCTGGACGAATCCAGCAATACCCTCGTTTACCGGTTCCCCGTTAAAGACCAGGAAATCAAGAACGGCGCGCAGCTAATTGTGCGTGAGTCGCAGGCCGTCGTCTTCGTTTCTGAGGGCCAAATTGCCGACCTGTTTCTCCCGGGTCGCTACACAATCGATGGCGGGAACACACCGATTCTATCTAAACTCGGAGCGTGGAAATACGGATTCAATTCGCCGTTCAAAGCGGAGGTCTACTTTGTAAACACGAAACAGTTTACGGACCTCAAGTGGGGCACGCCCAATCCGATCATGATGCGTGACACCGACTTTGGCATGGTCCGTTTACGCGCCTTCGGTATCTACTCCATTCGTGTTGCCGATCCAAAAGCTTTCATCAAAGAGATTGCCGGCACCAATGCTCACTTCGTCACGGAAGACATTGAAGGCCAACTCAAGCGCACGCTTATCGGTGGTTTTAGCGACGGCCTGGGTGAATCAAAAATTGCCGCTCTCGATCTCGCCTCCAACTATGATGAACTAGCCAAGTTCACCCGGGAAAAACTGAACGAAGAATTCAAGACACTTGGTTTGGAGTTGACCAAGTTTGTCATTGAAAACATCTCGCTGCCGCAGGAAGTCGAAGCGGCGATGGACAAGCGAACTTCGATGGGAGTGATCGGCGACGTTGGTCGTTATGCGCAGTTTCAAGCTGCTGATGCAATGCGCGACGCTGCACAAAACACTGGCGGCGGGGCTGGTACCGGCGCGGGACTCGGAGCCGGTTTCGCCATCGGTAATGCGATGGCCGGAGCGATGACCGATGCGATGCGGCAACCGAAGAGTTCCGGTGGAGTTGCTTGCCCGAAGTGTGGAAGTAATAACTCTCCGGACGCGAAGTTCTGTAATGATTGTGGCGCAAAGTTGGGAGTTGAAAAACAAACCGTGCCTTGCGTTAAATGCGGAGCGGCTTTGCAACCGGGTACGAAGTTTTGTAATGAGTGCGGGGCGAAGCAGGAAAAACAGGCTTGCGCAAACTGCAAAGCCGAACTTTCAGCGAACGCGAAATTTTGTACCGAGTGTGGTCAACAGGTTTAGTTTGCTCAACGAGAAGTGATTTGACGATCGATTAACTCAGCGAGCGATCTAAAGTCGCTCGCTGTCCCCTTTTCCTCCCCGCGGCATCAACCCAACTCGAAAGGGTGGGACTTAATGTTAAAAGCGCTTAGGCGTCCGCGCCGTGTTGTCATTACTGGCATGGGGTGTGTCACACCTTTGGGCATTGGCCGGGAAAACTATTGGCGCGGACTCGTCACTGGACAAAGTGGAGTTCGGCGCATCGAATCCTTTGACGTCTCTAAATCGCCCGTAAAGATCGCCGCCGCAGTTCCGGACTTCGATTGGGAAGCGCAAATCAATCCCAAAGATCGTAAGCATGTTCCCCGCACAGTTCCTTTAGCCTTAGCCGCCGCAAGAGAGGCGATCGAAGACGCTGGTCTTCATCCCGACGATCTAACGTTGGACCAGCGACGCGCTATCGGCGTTGAACTTGGTACAGGCGGCGGCGGTCTTGCTTTCACTGAACAACAGTACGAATACTGGTTTGTTGGTCCAACTACTAAAGCGAGCGTTTATACAATTCCGTCTTCAACTCACGGCGGTCTCTCAAGTGAACTTTCAATGGCGTTTGGCCTGCGTGGTTTGTCGCACATCGTTTCAACTGGTTGCACTAGTTCAACCGATGCGATGGCGTATGCTGCCGAACACATTGCTGTGGGCCGGCAGGATGTAATGATCTCGGGTGGCGTCGACGCGCCGATTGCTCCTGGCATTCTTGCCGGGTTCAATTTGATGACCGTGTTGACGAATGACTGGAACGATGAGCCACAGCGTGCTTCTCGTCCGTTCTCATTAAATCGTTCCGGCATAGTCCTTGGTGAAGGCGCGTGGATCTACGTGTTGGAAGAGTTGGACCATGCACGCGAGCGTGGCGCGAAGATCTACGCCGAGATCACCGGTTATGGCGCGACTTGCGACGCCTATCATCGCGTTCGGCTTGCAGAAGACGGCGATGAACCTGCGCGCGCGATGAAGTTAGCGCTGGCTGACGCTGGTCGAGAACCAAAAGATATCGATTATGTAAATCTGCATGGAACTTCGACTCAGTTAAACGATCGCATCGAGACAAGCGCCTTGAAGTTGGCTTTTAACGGATATGCTTTGCGCATTCCGATGTCGGCAACAAAGTCTCAGATTGGACATCCTCAGGGCGCTAGCGGCGCGGCCGGAATTGGCGCCGCGTTATGCGCGATGCATACGAACTTGATCCCGCCCACGATCAATTTGGATGAGCCGGATCCAGTTTGTGATCTCGACTATGTTCCCAATCAGGCACGTGAAGCCCGCGTCAGAATTGCCTTGTGCAATTGCATCGGGTTTGGTTCCAAGAACAGCGCAATCATAATCGAAAAGATGGACCACGACTGATGTTGGACCAGTTCAAACAACGCAGCTACGAACTCGAACACCTCGACACTGGCAACTACACTGCCGAGGAATACGAAGGCTGTATTGTTGAACTGCAAAAAGTGAATCGCTGGCTGGGTGACACTAAGGCCCTGCGCGACACTTTGCTGGCCGAGGTTAATAACAAGGCTTTGCGATCGTTTTCCATGTTGGATGTCGGCGCCGGTTCGGGAGAATTGTTGCGAGTTGCGTCACGTTGGGCCAAAGACTCCGGAGTCGCTTTCCACGGAGTTGGTTTGGAACTCAACACGCGCTCGGCGCAGGCGATTATTGCAGAATCGTCCAGTGACATTGATGCGGTCCGTGCGGACGCTCTCAAGCTTCCGTTTCTGGATAACGCATTTGACTACGTGATCTGTTCACTCTTTACGCATCATTTTGTTGACCAGTCGGTGATTGCCATACTTCGTGAAATGAGTCGCGTGGCGAGGAGAAAAATTTTCGTAATCGATCTTCATCGACATCCTGTCGCCTACTTGCTCTACACAACCGTCGGCAAACTGTTCCTGCATGAGCGGCTGCTGCGTGAAGATGGGGCCCTTTCTATTCTGCGAAGTTTCAAATCTAACGAACTTGCTGAACTCGGAAAGCAGGCCGGGTTGAATAACGTTTCGGTGTCGCGTCACTTTCCTTTTCGCCTCGTGCTCTCCGCAGATATTCAACGATCTTCAGCTTATTCAGCACCTGAAATTCGCACCCACCGCGCTGCTTAAAGCATGTTCAGCCAACCAGCAAACTACGATGTGATCATTGCCGGTGGTGGACCAGCAGGTTCCAGCGCTGCGATTCACCTCGCCAATCACGGGGTCCGCGTTTTACTGCTCGAGCAAAAACGTTTTCCTCGTCCCAAACTTTGCGGTGAATTCATTTCACCGGAATGTATTGAACACTTCGAGCGCTTAGGTGTAGCTCACGACATGCACGCGTCGCATCCTGCCAACATTACTGAAACAGTTTTTTATTCGCGTGCCGGAAAAAAGATCGTCGTTCCGAGTGGCTGGTTCGGCAGGACTGCTGCGATGGGATTGAGCCGCGCCGCCATGGATGACAACTTGCTGAAGCGGGCAAGATCCGTTGGTGCTGACGTACGCGAAGAAACGACGGTTGTTGATGTTATCGAAGAAGATGATCGCGTTATTGGTGTGAAGTTCAAAAACAGCCAAGGTGAGCAGGAAGAACTTGCTTCGATCGTCATCGATGCAACCGGCCGTGGCCGACTGCTCACTCGCAAACTAAAAAATAGTCAGGATCGACATGCTCAGCGGTCGAAGTTAGTTGCTTTCAAAGCACATCTCACCAACACTCGGGGCTCATTATCTTCGTGTGAAATCTACTCTTATCCGGGCGGGTACGGCGGGTTAAATACAATCGAAGATGGACTCAGCAACATCTGCTTCATCGTCAACGCGTCGCTCGTGAAACAGGCGCACTCCAGTCCGGAACAGGTTCTGCAAAATCAGTTGATGCAAAATCAACGTGCCGCCTTCGTGCTACAGCAAGCAAAAGTAGCGACAGACTGGTTGAGTGTCTCTCTCGAAAGTTTTGGCCGCCAGCATCCGAGTCCAGCTAAAGGCTTGCTGGCTATCGGTGATTCCGCTGCTTTCATTGATCCGTTCACTGGCAGTGGAATGTTGATGGCATTGGAAAGTGGACAATTAGTTTCAGGCGTAATTGTTCGCCGGCTAAACAAATCCGACCTCGCGGTTTTGTGTGGTGAATACACATCGCAGTATCACCAAAAATTTGCCGCTCGACTTAGAACGAGCGGTTTGCTGCGTCGCGTGGCTTTCAATCCGCTGCTGGCCCAACTGACAATAACTGCTTGCGGAACCAGCGAGCGATTTCGTAACTGGTTAGTCCGCTCAACTCGCTCACGAAATACTGCCGACTCCACACCGCACATTCCAGCTAAATGACTGTAGCGCGGCGTATTACCAAACATGATGCGCCTATAACCAGCTACGATAAACTGCTTGCGACTTATTCGCTTTTACTGTAAAAAGGCTGGGAGTGAGAGTCTCTCTACCATCGCTCCAATCTCCTGAGGAGCAACAAGATTCATGACGCACTCCCATGCGTCGTTAGTGAAATATTGAGGAGTGTTAATCTCCCAAACAACTTCTCGTCCAACTGGTCAATAATAGTCAGCCCTTCGTTTCAAAAATGCGTTCGTAACCTGGTTAGGAGAATGCTTCGATGTTTCTATCTTTAAAGTCCCTGCTTGCTAAAACATTTCAATTCAGTTCTTTGCTTGTAGCCCTCCTTGTGTTTACGAGTGTCGCCTTTGGTCAGGCCCAATCCGCTGCGGCCGATCTTCAGGGCAGCGTGAAAGACGCCACTGGCGCCGTTGTTCCGAATGCAACGGTCACGGCGCGAAATCCTGCTAACAACGTCTCGCGCACTTCAACAACTAACGACGAAGGTATCTATCGTATCGTGAACCTTCCGCCGGGTGACTACGAGATCACCGTCGAAGCAGCAAACTTCAAGAAGGCCGTGCTCACTAAAGTTAATTTGACGGTAGGCCAGACAGCACAGGTCGATGTTTCGTTGGAGCCCGGTCAGATCAGTGAAAGCGTAACTATCTCTGACGCTACTTCCGACATTGTCGAAACAACGAAGACTGCAGTTGCTACTACGATCGATCAGCAACGCATCAATAACTTACCTATCAACGAACGCAACTACCTTTCGTTCGCGCTGACCACGTCAACAGTTGGTCGCGACAACGGTCGCCCGATTGGACCAGCGCCGACTACCGGTTTGAATTTTGGTGGACAACGCGGTCGCTCGAATCTGGTCCAGGTGGACGGCGCGGATAACACAGACAACTCGGTCAACGCTTCGCGCTCAACTGTTAGCCAGGAAGCCGTGCAGGAGTTCCAGGTTGTAACTAATTCATTTGCGCCCGAGTTTGGACGCTCGTCAGGCGGCGTTGTTAACGTCGTAACCAAGTCAGGCACAAACGATCTTCACGGCAACGTGTTTGGCTTTTTGCGTCACCGAAGTTTTCAGGCGCGCAATGCTTTCGCGCCCGTCGAGGATCCCCCGTTTACGCGTACGCAATACGGCTTTACGCTCGGTGGACCATTACATAAAGACAGAACGTTCTTCTTCTTTGCTTTTGAACAACGACGCAGAAATGAGTCCGGCTTTTTCACCAGCGACGTTGCTCAGGGTCTGAACAGCAGTGTGACCGTCGGCGCGCCGTTTCTACCTTTTAGCCAAACTTTCCGTAACATCACTACTGCGCAAAGCAACTATGTGAGCGGTCTGTTGACGACTGCCGGTCAGTTAATCGGAACAGGAGTTCCCGGTAATATCGCACAAGGCCAGGCGATCGCGGGTGCAGCGATTCAGTATGCGGCGCTTGCTTCGAGTGGCGGCGTGACTGCCCTGACGGGAACTAATCCTTTACTCAGTGTTGGTGGCGCAATACCAGCAGGACAGGTGATTGGTTCCAGGTTCTTCTTGTCGGGAGCGCCAGTTCCAACCGGGACAACAAATGCTGCGGGAGAATTCATTGCCTTTCGTCCTTTGAATAGTCTGCAGCGAGTATTCCCGATTACGGATCGGACCACGTTCAACTCGATCCGCCTCGATCACATGATCACTAAGGAACACCAATTCAGTTTTAGATTTGGTTACAACCCAAGCACGATCAGCGGTATTCAGGTCGAGTCACAGAATCAATCGCTTGGTCAAAACGACTTTTCGCGCACCGGTATTCAGAAGCTTCGCGACTTCTCGGCCGTAACCACGCTGACGTCGACGCTGTCCAACAACATGATCAACGAAGCGCGCTTTAACTTCGGCGAGCGACGCGCGACTTTCAAGTCGCAAAATGGTGATGCCGTCGCCTTTAATATTTCCGGTACCGCGTTTATCGGGCGCGAATTGTTTTCGCCCGTCATCCGCACTGAGACGCGTTACGAATATACCGATAATCTGAATCTGGTCGCCGGCAATCACACCTTCAAGTTTGGTGGTGACGTTGCGTTCGTTCGCATTCCGTCGGCCGTTTTCGAATTGAACTTTGCTGGTCTTTATAATTTCGGTGGTCTGTCAGCGGCGACTTTAAACTCGGCATTCGCAACTTTGCCTGGTCCATCCGCGCCTGACTTCACGCCTGTTCAACAATACGGACTCGGATTCCCGGCTAACTACATTCAGGGATTCGGCAACCCGGTCAGTAAGATCAGTAACAAGCCTGTGGCCTTCTTCGCCCAGGACTCGTGGAAAATTCGGCCGAATTTCACCATCAATTATGGTGTTCGTTACGACTACGAACTCACTGAACAGATTCCCACGTTGCCACTAAGCGATCCTTTGTCAGGAATTAATCTGACTGCCGCACAAGTCCTCGCGGCCCAGGACGCGATGGGGATCCAGCAGGGATTTCCGCGCGACAAGAACAACTGGGCGCCGCGTCTGGCAGTTGCCTGGGACCCATGGAAGAACGGCAAGACAGTCTTTCGTGGCGCATACGGAATTTTTTACGACCACCCGTTACTGGCGATCGCCTTCAATTCCGATATTGCTGACGCCGTGCAACAACAGCAGGGAATCCTGACGCCGGGTAGCCCTTCGCCGACTGCATTACTGAATGCCGTCCAGGCGTTTCAGGGAACAGTTATCGTTTGTAATTTCCCTGGCGCCGTTCCGGGAGTGAACTGCACACCCGGCGCTGCGTCCAGCGCGCAATACCAGGCTGGTCGTCAGAGATTCAACGATCAAACCTTCCCGGGCTTTGGTCCAGTTCTGCCGTTCACACTCCACATCCAAAAGAATTTTGAATACGCCTACGCTAATCAAGGCAACTTCACTGTCGAGCATGAGTTGTCAAAGAACATGACTCTATCAGGAAGTTATATCTACGTAGGTGCGCACCATCTTCCGCATCCGCTTGATATCAATGCGCCGCGCACCGATTTGCAGATTCAAAACTTCGTGCGCTTCTCCGGACGAAATCCTGTCAGCACCACTGAAGCGATTTCGTTTTCGATACCAACTTCCGGCGCGGCCTGTCCTGGTGGCGTTCCACTCCAGTGCTTCACGTTGACGACGCCAACGGGAGCCCCGGCCTATCCAAATGCCGGTCAGACCTTCGCGATCGTCGTGCCTGGCATGATTGCGGCGCCGATAACCAACCTGGGCAATCGCGTCGTTAACGCAGGCGTGGCGAATTTCTTCCGTCCGAGCGCGCCGAATTATTTCCTGGCCCAGGCGTTGTCCGGCGGTCTGGTTACTCCTGCTGTGCTAAACAGCGCTTTGGCCGGTTCGTTACGAACACCCGGAGTCGTTTCCCCATTCGGGTCAATTAACGCCCAATCGTCAGACGGCAACTCGAGCTACAACGCGTTGAATGTGGATTTGAAGAAACGGTTCTCGCATCACTTCCAGTTCCTCGCATCGTATACCTGGTCCCATTCGATCGACGATTCATCCGATCTGCAAACACTGCTATTACCCCAGGACAATCGAAACTTTGCTGCCGAGCGCGCTGATGCGTTATTTGATCAGCGTCATCGTTTTGTGTTCAGTGGAATAATCGCTTCGCCAGCTACCTGGAACCAGAGTGATGGTGTGCACCGGTTCCTCTCAAACTTCACGGTGGCTCCGATCGTCGAAGTTTCAAGTGGGCGTCCCTTCAACATCCTGAGCAATCAGGACACGAACAACGACCAGTCGAACCAAACGGATAGACCAACGGTGTTGAGTGATGGAACGCTCTGCATCGCTGGCACGACCGGTTGCGTCGGGTTGATCAGTGGAGGGCAGTTCACCAGTGGCAGCCTCGGACGTAACCTCGGCATCACGCACGGTTACATGTCAGTGGACCTGCGACTTGCTCGAATGGTCCCGATCGGTGAACGCTTGAAGTTGGAGATCATCGCGGAAGGCTTCAACCTCTTTAATCGTTTCAACGAAGCGGCAGCATCACCATTCATCGACGACGTAAAACTCTTCAACCAACGCGCCGACAACGGCCGCTACTACAGCCGCCCCACAGCAGCGTTCGATCCGCGACAGTTCCAGTTCGGCCTGAAGCTGAATTTCTAAGGTTGGCTCAAAGGAATAAGTGGCCGTTGAAGGCCACTTATTTCTTTTTAAACTCGGCAAAATTGATGGCGATACAGACTTGGGAGTTGGTCCACTCCCATCGCCAGCCGCCGCAGGCAATGGTCAAGTGTATGATGGCTTGTTATTGAGCTTACGCTGTTGACGTTGCTCGTTGAGGTGCGTACACAACCCACAACCGTATTTATGGTACTAACTCTCGCTGCTCGGCCGCCATCATCGGTTCAGCCTGACTCTCATTGAGACTGTCCAACTGATCGAGATTTCCACTACAAACGCTGCATCGAAACCAGGTACTTGCCGAAGTTGTTCATTCCCTTAATTCGTAATATGTAACTCCCCGACTTCGGTGGTGTAAATGGCAGGGTGTCCGGAGCCGAGGAACCTGAGGTCACTATTACTCTCTTCAACGGAAATCCTTGAGAATCAAAAATCTGTACGTCGAACCTACAAGATCCCTCGGCTTGGGCGCTGACGATAACGGGAGTGTTTTTGTCAGCGTCAAAACGAAAGTCGATTGTTTGTTGCTCAGCGATCATTCCGCTCTTGCTTTCACCGATTCCGAAAACCTCGAGATTGGGGACGCTTTCCTGAGGCGTCGGAGAGGGATTGGGTGTAACTCCGGGTGGTGGAGACGGTCGAATCGGGTCCGGATCAATTTTTGGCGCGTCGGCCGACACCAATGGGATCTCCTGGCGCATTTTATCCTGGAGGGGCAAGACGAGATCCGCAGCGTGATAGTCATGAGCCTTGGCCCACAGTCGCGCCGATTTGCCCAAATAATTGCCTGAAACAGTAAAGTTTGCTTGTCCATTGTCATCAGTAACCGCCTGCGCCACCGTCTCATTTCCCACTTCGATCAGAACCGTTGCCTGACCGATGGGCGCGTTTTCTCGATACCGATCTCGGACGCTTACAGCAAAGGAAAAAGAACTTGGGGTGGATCCCGATGATGGTGGAGCTGGATCGGGTGACACCCTACAACCCATGACAACCAGAAATAGAATAATCAAAGACAGCATTAGATTCTGCGCGGGTTTGGAGCGCGTGAGATAGCTCATTTTTGGGTCTCCATTGTGAGTTCGCTTTCAATTATTCGGATAAAAGATGATCGTAGCGGATGGCCCTCGAACATCCTGAGTGATTCTTTTGGTACGACCTTCGGGCGTTGTGACTTTGATAGTTCCCCTTTGACCGAGAAGCGAGCGCGGAAACTCAAAACTCGCGCAGCCTGTATCCTCACTCGTGCTTGTGTAACGATAGGAATTAATCTCGAGCTCTACGGTGGCGCCTTTGATTGGTTGGCTGCCCTGCTCGCTCCACTGTTCTACGTCGATACAAATGTGCGATTGTTCAGAGATCGGTGGTGGTACCGGCGAGTGACGCCAGACAACTGCGGCTCCGATCATCGCCGCTAAGATTGCTCCCGCAAAACCGATCCAGGCCGCTTTGATCGCCGGGTTACTCTTATTAGGATCGTTAGAAGCTGCCATATAACTGATCGGTAAATACAGCAACGGAGCGTGAGCGAGTTTGGAGAATCAGCACAACAACGTCATACAGAATTGACGACGGTCCTAAAAACAAGGATTTTTTGAGCCTTGAGGATCCTCTTGATGGAAAAGAAGGTTGAGTAACGATGTTTACGTTTGACCAGCGCAGAATAAGTCAAATTCCCAAACTCACGCAAGGTTCTATGAAGGTAGTTTCACCCTCGGATCAATCAAAGGGGAGCGAACGGAATCGCGCAAGCTTGCATCCCAAGCAAGTTGTCCGTTGAAACCTGTGAGTCTGAGCTTTCAAACCGTACCCTCTCCCTAATACAATCAGCACTATCATGAACAGATCTACCTTTATCCGAGCATTTCTTAGTGTCGGCGCTATTTTCCTCCTGACCGCGAGCAGCTTGTCGGCGCAGACGACGAGGCCGCGGCGGACGAATAAGCAAACGCAGAAGACCACGGCGACGGTCGATAAGCCTGCTTCGGATCCCCTGCTCAGGCCCGAACCGGTGAATACACCCGCGAGTCGCAGACCCAGTGCGAACGATCCATTGTTGACGGTCCAGCCTGTTAATCCAGTTGCCAATACAGTCGCGCCTGCCGACACGCAGCATGCCTATTCACTATTGGAACAAAAACAGTTTGCGGCGGCGGCGAAGGAAGCCAAGGACCTCGCAGCGCTTCATCCAAACGATCCGGAAGCGTGGAAGATTGCTGGTTTCGCTGAACTTAACTTGAAGCAATACGCAGATGCCTCGAAGGACCTCGAGAAGGCCGTCAACCTGCAACGCCAGACGAAGCAAGCTGATCCAAACACTGAGAGCGCGTTGGGCCAGGCATATTTTCTTTCTGAAAATTATCAGCAAGCTTTACCGCTGCTCGTGGCCGCGACCGAACGCTCGGGCGTCGCGCCGGACGCGATAATGACCTATTACCGTGGCATTGCTGAATATAAGACCGGCAAAATCGCAGACGCTGAAAAAAGTTTCAATGCGGTAATCAAACTCAATCCCAAAGATTCGTTGTCGCTGTTCTATCTCGCGCAGATCAGTCTCGCAAAGAACGATCTCGATGGCGCCATTGCGTCACTCAACCGGGCGACGATGAACGACGCGCGACTCGTTGGCGCATGGACACTTTTAACGACCGCCTATTTGCGTCGCGCAGCAACAAGTCAGGACCAGGCAAAAGCAGACGCCGATTACTTGAATGCAGTTCGTGCTGGTGAGGGATTGATCAAAGTTCGCACCGACGCCGAAGCTGTTACTTTGTTTGGCCAGGCATTGATCGGTTCCAAGCAATACGCTCGTGCGGCGGCCGCATTGGACCGTGCCTCGACCGAGCCTGACGCAACGGGTGTGACGTTCTACTTGTTAGGTGTTGCTCATTCTCGTGCTACAAATTTTCCGAAGGCGATAGCAGCATTAGAAACAGCCGCCAAGAAAACGCCAGACGATGTGAACGTGTATCGGGAACTCGGTTACGCGTATGAAATAACCAAACAATATGCGAAGGCGCTGGCGGCTTATCAACGCGGCGCCGCGGTTGCGCCGGGTGATGCAGACTTCAAGGAATCGATCGATCGTGTGAAACCGTTTGCGAAGAGTTAAGCCCTGGCGCAACTCATGCTCTCTTCCCGGCCGAATGACGTTGCGGGCACAGCGCGCGCATTCGCGACTTATTCGTTAGTCCCTTACCTCGGAATTTTATTTTGTCCGGGTGCAGTTTTAGTTGGACTTTTCGGTGTTGTTAATTCTTATCGAAAGGTCCAAACGAACAGCTCACGAATGGTGTGTTATGTGAGCGCTTTAGTTGGGCTCGTCCTGTTTGGCGTGCAGCTCTTGCTTTGGTGGATACTTTACAAGGTGCCCATGTGGGCCAAGGGAGTTTGAGAAATCTTTGCCCGAGTAAGACAACCTCAACTTAGTTCGATTGCGTCTGTTAGTAGTCCGGCTCACCTCAGTAATCGTTTTTAGCATCAAGGAGAATTCGACATGAAATTGATTGGTACCATGCTCCTGCTGGGAGCTTTAGTCCCCACTGTATATGCACAACGCCCACGGGCTCTCGAATCCGAACCGGCACAAAAAACTACTACCGCGCCAGCTCCGTCTTCTGTCAAAGCGAAGTATGAAGGCGGCGTGTTTGGTTACACGAAAACTATGGAAGGCTCTTTGATGTTGGACGACGGGAACAATCAGTTGCTGTTCAAAGACAAGAAGACAGCAAAGCAGATTCACATTCCATACAACGCGGTGACATCAGCTTTTGCAGATACGCAAAAACGACAGCCTAAGGCGGCTACGGTCGCGAGTAATGTCCCATTGATCTATTCGCTGCCTGCACACTTCATCAAGACCAAAGTCAGATACTTGACGATCCAGTACAGCGATCCGGACACGCTACAGTCAGGCATCACGAGCTTCAAACTCGAGAACAAAGACGTGCTCAATTCGGTGCTCGTGTCGTTGGCGGAAAAAACAGGGATGACGCTGCGCGGCGATATCTACGTGAAGAAGAGAGATGTGAGCAAGTTGTTGCCGTAGCCACCCTTTGCTAGGGTGTTTTTCATCGCACAGGGGCGGCCACGGAGGGCCGCCCCTACTTTATTGTGATCGAAATTTTGAAAGCCGAACATCCGCGTGTTGAGCTGGGTCGAACGACAGTACGTTGAGCTTGCCGAGCGCGTGTCGCGTAGCGACGGCTGATTTTAGCCAGCCGTTTTAACGGCTGGAAAAGAGGCGACGAACGATCCGCGTCGCGTAGCGACGCCTGACCGCCATCGCATGATTCAGGCGTCGCTACGCGACGCGAACATTTGTCGGACCTTTCCAGCCATTGAAATGGCTGGCTAAATTTCAAACATCGCTACGCGATAAAACAGTTCGACACAGAGACGCAGAGACGCAGAGAAAGATCACTTCAAATACACCCACTTACCGAAAAATTCTTTCAGGCTCTTCTCACTCGCTTCCTGCATCACAGCTTCAAAATCAGCAGTCACCACGGACTTGCCCCAATACTTCCTCGTAAAATTTCTCAACCCATTCCAAAACGCACGTTCACCCATCTCGTCGCGCAGCAGATGCATGACGTACGCGCCTTTGTCGTAAACGAGTGAGCGATCTTCGCGACTCGGGTGGTCCCAATTAGGAAACACCAGCGACTTGTCTTTGCCCGCCGCGCGGATCTTTTCATAGCTCTCGCGGTAACTATCAATCTCCTTCATATAAGCTGCGCGCCCGAAGCGATGCTCCAGATAAGCCGCAGCCATGAACGAGGCGATGCCCTCATTCAACCAGAAATGGTTCCAGTCGCGGCACGTCACCATGTTGCCCCACCATTGATGAGCAAACTCATGCGCGCCCAGCCATTCGTCCTGCTCGTCTTTAAGCACGGCGTGACCGTAGGTCTGGTGAATAGCAGTGAAGCTACTCATTTCCTGCGCTACATTTCCCGTGGCCAAAACTTGCGCGTAAGTCTTGTCAGCATATTTCACCCCTGCACGTTCTTCGTAAAACGCGAGCATGTCCGGAGTGTCGCGAAAGATCCTCCGCGTCTCATCTTCGCTGAAATCGGTGACCAGATACTGAAACTCAATCCCATTCTTCTTTTCAATAAGCCGGCGATATGGACCAATGGCGAAACCAAAAACATAAGTTGGAATCGGCGCGCGTTGTTCCCAGACGGATTCGTTCTTATCGTTGCCGATCGCGTGCTGCGATGCCAATCTTCCATTACCAATCGCAGTTAATTTTGCCGGGGTAATCAGTTTGAGCGTCAGGCTCGCTTTGTCTTCAGGCGCATCAACACAGACGGTCCACTGGCTGGTTGAAAACACTGAATAGGCTTGCGATTCATTCGGAAAGAAGCTGAATCCATACTTCGGCGGGCCGTGATAACTAATTTCAACTTCTGTCGTTTGACGGTTCTTCAGCGCCGGCAACGTGATGGTTACACGACTATCTTTAACTGAAAACTGCCGGACTGTTTTGTTCTGCGTAACTGAGTCAATCGTGAGGCTGCCGCAGTTGAACTCTACCGAGTCCAGATGGTCAACGTTGGCGACGAAGCGAATCGTCACGCTACCTTTTACCGATTTGCTTTGAATATCGGGTTCGATCGAGATGTCGTAATGAAGTACATCAAACTTCGCCTGTGCCGCTGCCGAACAACTACAGAACGCTAGTATTAAGAGACCCAACAACACAGGACCGCAGGCGTCCCCGCCTGCTTTTCCAAATAATCGTAGGTTGAAAAACGGCGCCAAGGTTGATGATCTCAAAGAGGCAGGTGTGACGCCTGCGGTCCTAACTGCGTTCCTTTACGTCCAATGAAGATAGCCACTATCAACACGAGGATCGCGAAGGCGCGAATAAAGGCCCCGATCCAACTAATGACGTTTGCTAATTGAACATAGCCGGTGCTCGTCATTGCGAACGAGGAAAACCGCGCCGAGAAAACATACGACTGTGTGATCGTGACGACGAGTGCACCAAAAATTACGGTCGCGCAACCAAATATGGCTACGAAGGCAGGAACCCTGCTGCGCTTCATATATACAAGCGACAACACGATTCCAATGATAGCGACCAGTATAGTCGGTGCTTGATACAGCATCTGCTGCGTAAAGTAGCTTAAAGCGGATGGTCCCATTGATGTTCTCCGTTCAGGAATTGTTTGCAGACTGCGCTGTAAAGTGCCGGTTGTCAAACTATTTCGAGGCGACTCAAATTCTGCAAGAGTTTACTAAAGAGGCTTTGCAAAAATCAGCTTAGCTAACGGTGAAACCTGTTCCAGTGCAGTTGGGAAGGGTGGTTTACCCCGCTAACTTTGAATCAAGTTGTCTCAAGGTTTTTATCTAAGCCAGCGGGGGTAAACCGCCCTTCCTAACTGCGCTAATCAGAGGTTGGCCTTGAATTTTGCAAAAAGCTCTAAAGAATAATTTCCCGCCAGTGATCCTTTTTCCTAAAACTTTCCGCGTTACAACTGAGCGCGCTAATACCCGGCGCGTTCGAAACGCATTACGAGACCAGTTTCAGGAGTAAAGTCATGCTCGCCAGGCTCACGTCGGTATTAGTCATGCTGTCCATCTTTTCCGTAGCAATCAATATTCGTGCTCAGGAACCAGTTCAAACAATTCAAGCTTCGTCGGTAGCGGTGACGGCCACTGTAACCGATGATGGCGGCGTCAGAGTTACGTCTCCGGGCCAAACTTTGGCGATTCACGTTGAAGTTTATGATGCCGGCGGTCAATTAGTTTTTGATTCAGGAGCCCGTCAGGGAAACATCATCGACTGGAAACAAGATCCAGCGAAGGTTCTCGCCGACGGAATTTACGCGGTCGTCGTTACCGTCAAAGATTTTCAAGGTAACGCGAAACAACGTCTCGGCAGTGTTACCGTTCAAGCCGGACAATTGACTCTCGCCCGCAAGCAAGGGCTGACGCCGGCGCAGACAACCACACTCGACAACCGTCGCAAGTCGCAAAAGATTGAAAGCGACGATGACGATTCAATCACCGTATTGCGTGCCGGTCGCGAACGTTCTGCTGTTGTTACGGCCCATGATGGCGTCGACGGCCAGGTCACCAGCACCACCGGCGACTTAACACTGCGCACCGGCGATACGCTTTCAGGTCAGGACAAAGAACAAGTGCGCGTTACGCAAGATGGTCGCGTTGGTATCGGCACGAACCAGCCGCAAGCAACACTCGATGTTAACGGCGAGATTCGCACGCAGGGCGGCATTCGCTTCGCTGACGGCACCACGCTGACAACCGCTGGTGATGCAAAGAAGTCAGACGATGTTAGTCGTAATCTTGCTGGTACTGGTTCAGCTAATCGCATAACCAAATGGGTTGATGGCGCCGGCACCCTGGGCGATTCAGTTATGACTGAAACAAGCGGTCGCATCGGCATCGGCACTGCGACGCCAACCTACAAGATGGTTATCGGTAACGATCTCGGCGCTGGTTTGTTGACTGCCGACCTGACCGTTTCACGCGGCGCCGGCCAGTCAGTTTCAACTTATGTCGGTGCTTCCGGCAGCCAGGGCATCGGCTTTGGTTGGAATGCAAATTCAAACAACGGCTTCGTAAACGCGCCCGATGGAGCTCCATTTTCGTTTACCCAGGGTGGTGTTAACGAGCGTATGCGCATCCACTCGAATGGTAATGTTGGCATCGGCACGTCTACTCCGAGCTACAACCTCGTAGTTGGTCCGGACATTGGCCCTGGCTTGATCAATGCTGGTTTGACAGTTTCCCGTGGTGTTGGCCAATCGGCATCAGTTTTCGTTGGTCCAACCGGCGCCAATGGCATCAACTTCGGCTGGGACCAGGGCAATACGCGCGGCTTCGTCAACGCTCCTGATGGTTCGCCATTCGCCTTTACCAATGGTGGCGTCAACGAACGGATGCGCATTCACACTAACGGCTTTGTCGGTATCAACAACGCTTCGCCAACAGAACGCCTCGACGTCGGTGGCAACATCAAACTCACCGGCGCCGGAAGCAAGTTGATCTTTCCTGATGGCACATTCATGACGACGGCTGCAACCGGCAGTGGCGGCGGCGGCGGTGGTGCGATGACCGGCACAAGCATCGTAAGCGCGATCAACGATCCTGGTACATTTGGTGTGATTGGTGACAATCGACTCTCGGCCAACATTCCGCGACTCGGATCGCAGAATTTCTGGAACAGCAACAATATCTTCGTCAACGGTTTATCGGCGAACAATGTCGCGATTACGAATGTTGGTAATCCTGTCAGCGCGACCGACGCAGCAAACAAAAACTACGTCGACACGAGTGCGATTAAGTTTGTTCCCAACACTTTCCAACTCTCAGTTGGCGATGCAAACGGAACCGCGCCGATGATGTTTCTTCGCGGTGGCAGCACTTGTTGTAGTGGTCCTGGCGGTTATACACCGGCCGACTTCAAGGTCTACCAAAACGGAAGTTTCGTAGCGACCGGTAATTTGGGAATCGGCGTCAGTCCGATGCAAGGCAAGGGTTATCGAACGTCGTGGGATTCTTACAAGGGCGCGTTTCGTTCGGGTTATGCGGATACTGAATGGGACGACAACAACGTCGGCTTCTTCTCGTGGGCCGGTGGTAGCAATTCGACGGCGATTGGTCTTTACGGGTTTGCCTTCGGTGATACGAACACAGCCGAAAGCACCAGCAGTATCGCGTTTGGTAGCGGTAATCAGGTAAAGGGCGCTGCGGGTTTTTCAGCGGGTGCAGGAAACAGAGTTTGCGATACGTATGGTGTTGCCCTCGGAAACAAAGCCCAGTCGGGTGGTCCATTGATCAATGGTCGATGCGATCCTGACGCGTTCAACCTTCGTGGGTTGGCAGCAATCGCGATAGGTTACAACGTCACCGCCGACCAGGACCACACGCTGGCTTTTGGTAAATTTGCTTCGAATAACGGGTTCTCCGGAACATTCATTTGGAGCGACGCTTCGGCCCAGGCGAGTGCAGACACTTTCAGAAATACTGCTAATAACGAGTTTGCGGCGCGTGCGACCGGTGGTTTCCGTTTCCGTACAAACCTGACGGGCACGACTGGCTGTAACTTGCCGGCTGGCTCGGGCGTCTTCAACTGCACTTCGAGTCGCTTGACGAAAGAGAATTTCCTGATCGCGAACGGCTCGGATGTTTTGTCGACGTTGAGAAAAATGCCAGTGAGCACCTGGAACTACATCGCGGAAGGTAGCGCCGTGCGACACATGGGACCAATGGCCGAAGATTTTTACAAGGGCTTCGGACTGGGAACGGGCAATACCTCGATTGGTGTGCAGGACTTAGCGGGTGTGAGTTTGGCAGCGATCAAGGAGTTGGACCAACGCACGATTCAGTTGCAACAGAAGAACGTTGAAGTTGAGCAACTGCGTAGTCAGGTTAACGACTTGAGACTGACAAACAACTCGATGGAGAAACGGCTGGCCGCGCTTGAACAGTTAGTGAAACAAAACAGCCGGCCGCGTCATCGCCGGAAGTAATTTAGCGGTGGATTTTTAACCACCAAGCCACAAAGGCACAAAGAACTAATTCAATAGGGGTTAAGAACTCCTTTGAATTAGTTTCTTTGTGTCTTCGTGGTTAAAAAATCGGTTTGCAAGTTAGAGCGTGCGGAGAATGGGGCCGATGGTTTTTCTGCAATGGGGGCTGCCGCATTTGCACGCAAAACCTACCGCTGCACCGACATCGCCATAGTCGCTGGTGATCTCTTCGCCCACTTCGATACGACGAAGGGCGACGTCACAAAACTCGAGCACCTCGGTATTGGGAGCGCAACTGTGGTTAACAAAACGCTCCGGAGCTTGCACGATCAAGGTTCGATGTTCATCGAGGGGATGAGTGTAACGACGTTCGTCGTCCGGCAGTGTCGCGAGTTGATCGTTGGAAATCGTATGTGACAAGTCCCAACGCAACACGATCTCGCCAGCGTCGAATGCGCGTTTCGCGTAGACACCACGACCCTGGATCCTGGATTCACGAATCTCGATGGAATTGGAAAACATTACTCTGCGTCTCCGCGTCTCTCTGCGTCAGAAAGTCAGTACCACCTCGCGGTAGCGGGTGGGTCGATCATCCTAAGCGCGCGCCATTATTACAGACAACCCACCCGCTACCGCGAGGTGGTACTGACTCTCTCACGCAGAGAAGAAGTTTTTATTCGTAAGCTAACGACTCACGCACGGTCATTCGCGAGGCACGCCAGGCTGGCAATAGAGTCGCAATCGCGCAAAACACTATCGAGACCAATAGCCAAATAAATAGACCACGGACATCAAACACAAAATCCATCCCACCTCTAAACAACATTCCCACAATCCAATCACCAACGGCCCGACTAACCGGCCAGGCAAGTGCGGCAGCAATCACCCAACTCAACAAGCCGATCACAACGCCTTCACCAACAATAATCAATCCGATCATTTTAGGCGTAGCACCAATGGCCCGCAGCACACCCAGTTCACGACGGCGCTCCAGCACATTTACGCTCATCGTCGTCATCAACCCCAAGCCACCAACACCGGCAACGATTACCGACGTGATAATCAGGAAGACATAAATCATTACCATGTGTTGATCGAATGCATAGCGATTGTCGGCCTTCCCGCTGGCGCCGCGCGCGCGTGTACCCTCTTGTTCAAGGTTCTTATCCAGTGCCATTTTGACGGCGGCGATCGAATCACCGTCCGATCTATCAAGTATCAATCGAAGGCTATTGGTAAGGCCGGAATACTCCTGAAGAATGTTCAACGGGACATACGCGATGGCCGGCGAAAATGCTTCGCGAGTAATACCTACGATCTTCCAGGCGGTAGAAGTTGGACCAACGCGAACATTGATCGAATTGCCGACCTTCATCGTGGGATACCTTCTGGCCAACGCATCGTTGACGACCATCGCATCAGTATCACCAGCTTGTAGACCGCGGCCCGCGGTTATTTCCGAACGAAGCATTTTCGTGTCGGCTGGAAATGCGATGATCGTGAACGTGTCTTCACCAACATCATTATTGTGCACGTCAGTTGAGCGCGACTGTGTCTGCGATTGATCGATTGCTCCCTCAGTAACAAACCACGCTTCATACGAAGTGATGCCCGGAGTTTTTTGGATGGCCCGGTCGATCTTTGCGATCGGTTGCGGTGATGAAAAGGTCACGCTCAAGTCAAACTGCCGCGCGCCGAACAAGTGATCGAGTGTGTTGATCAGCGAAGCGCGCACATTCAGCGCCGACATGAAACTCAATCCACCGGCCGAAAGCGTTAACAGCGTTAAGACCAGGCGCGTGCGCTTGCGAAAACTGTTTCGTAACGAGATCAGGAAGGGTCTGGAGTTGCCACCAACCCGTGCGATCAGTCCATCAATACTCTTCGCTCCAAAAGCATTTGTTGAAACGTTGTAATCAGAAATGGCAACTCGCACCGGGACGCGCGTGCCTTTCCAAACTGGATAGGCGGCCGCCAATAGTGGAGTGATGATACCGACTAAAACTACCAGCAGGTAAACCCAAACGGGGACTGCAAAACTGTTGATGTCGAAGTTTAGAAAATAAGACAGGTAACGACAAAGTATTCGACTTCCTATCATTCCGAAGGGAATGGCGAGGACCGTTGCGGCCACACCCAACAGCGCTGCTTCGCCCAAATAAATTTTGCACACCTGCCAACGTGACGCGCCGACCGCCTTCATG
This sequence comes from Pyrinomonadaceae bacterium, assembly GCA_036518995.1. Lineage (GTDB taxonomy): Bacteria > Acidobacteriota > Blastocatellia > Pyrinomonadales > Pyrinomonadaceae > PSRF01. The sequence goes on from DATDMC010000125.1 coordinate 112,462, forward strand.
ATTCCGATCTGGCGGACTTGCGAAGCCATAATCGCAGTCAACAGATTGACCACCAGAATGCCGCTAAGCAGCAAAATAAATAAACCGAACGCCGACATTGAGAGCAGCAAAATTCCCATTAACTCTGAATGCGGGTGCTTGCCCGGCGTGGGAATATCGACCCGTTTCACTTCATGGCCGCGTGCCTGAATCAGCGTTTGTACCTTCCCGGCGACTGCTCGCACATGAGCTTCGTTGAATTTGTCGCCGGCAACGAGAATATTCAGTTCGTTCAGGTAAGGTTGTTCGCCAAGTTTCGCGAGTGTGTCCACGTTGATATAGCCGTAGACAATGTTCTCCATTCGCGCCTGGGCCTGACCGACATCGTGGACGCCGCCGCTGATCACAAGCGTTTGTTCAGTTCCATTTTGGGTCTTTACTATGACGCGATCGCCAACTGCTGCATGGGCCACTTGAAACGCGTCACGCTCGATCAATATCTCGCCGGTCGCCGGTGGCCAGGCCCCAGTTTCAGGCGTAAGTTTATTGACCTGAATGTTGGCGTAGTCCTTAACAACGAAGAGCACTAAGTTACGCCACTGAAATGGTCCAGCTTTGATTTGACCGCTTATGCTGCGGCGTGGCTCAGCCGCACTAACTGACGGATCGGCGAGGATGGTTTTGATGAGATCGTCATCAATCGCATCCATTCGTATCACGGCGGAAGCCGGATTAGTGGCGAGGTAACCGTGATCGAGTTCGCGGGTGAGAATCGCGTAGGATGACATCATCGCCGAGAAAGCTGCGATGCCAAGCGCGATCGCGATCACGACTAATAAAGTGCGGGCCCGTTCTTGCCAGAAGTCGCGCAGGATTTTGATAGTAGGTGTTGTCATCACGAAGCTATGGCTCCGTCAGAGATTTCAACGGTGCGGTCTATCACGCGGGCGAGATCAACCTCGTGAGTGGCGACGACGACTGTTGTTCCGGAGGTAGTCATCTCTCGAAACAGATCGAAGACAGATTGCGCTGTTGCTGAGTCGAGGTTGCCAGTTGGTTCGTCGGCGAGTACTACCGAAGGTTCGTTGGCGAGCGCACGGGCAATGGCCACGCGTTGTTGTTCGCCGCCTGAAAGAGTTGCAGGTAGTTTGTCGGCCTGTTCGCCAACGCCGACTCGTTGTAAAAGAGTGAGTGCCCGTTCACGTCGTTCGCGCACCGGAAACGTTTTGCAGAAATCCATCGGCAGCATTACATTCTCGATTGCAGTTAACGTCGGCAATAGTTGAAAGAACTGAAAGACGAACCCGACGGTTCTTCCTCGCCACAATGCGAGTTTGTTTTCAGGCAGCTCCTGCACCGAAGTGGCGCCTACTTCAATCGATCCGGTTGATGGTCGATCGATGCCGCCGATCATGTTTAGCAAGGTCGATTTGCCACTGCCCGATTTGCCGACCAGGCCAACGAACTCACCCGGTTTTATTTCGAGGTTGATGTTGCGCAGGGCAAGGAAAGTTCCCGCAGGCGTTTGAAAGGTTTTGGAAATATTTTTGAGAGAGATCATAGCGTTGACTTATCAGTGTCGAAGAAATTTCACCACTAAGGCTCGAAGGCACAAAAAAGAGGTTTATAAAATTTGTGTCTTTGTGCCTTCGTGGTTAAGCTCGCTATAGATATTCGCTACTCTGAACCTACGCAAGTCGCTTTCTGAGTTGTTGAACAAAGAGGTGGTATATGTCCATTAACCGGCACGAGCTGAAGTCGCCTGTTCCTTTTGTGAAGAAGAAAGTCGACGCGCGGGTGCGCAAAACACGCGACGCACTTGGTGATGCGCTCGTCGCGTTAATGCAGGAGAAACCGTTTGATTCGATCACGGTCCAGGATCTTCTGGATCGCGCGAATGTCGGTCGCTCCACGTTTTATTCCCACTTCAGCGACAAAGAAGATTTACAGATCAGCGACGCGGACGAGTTTTATGAAGGCTTATCGATGGCGCTCTCGGCGCATGGTGACCAGTCGGAACGGGTGTTTCCGGTTAAGGAATTTTTCGCCCACGTGGAGGAAGCGTGGCAGTTTGTATCGGCTTTGATCGCATCAGGCAAAATGGCGGACAACATGGAGTTGGCCCAGGCGCACTTTGCGCGCGGGATTGAACGACGGCTGGACGAAATACCAAAAGCAGCGAATATCTCTCCGGCTGAGCGGCCCATTATTGCGTTCGCGCAGGCCGGGAGTTTGATTGCGCTGTTGCGCTGGTGGGTTGATCGAGGAATGAAAGAACCAGCCGACGAAATGGACAAACTATTTCATCGCATGTTTTGGAACGGTATTAAGGCCTGAGAGGACCAAGGGAGGAGCCTCTATTCGAACGGGGCGACCGAGACGGGCGCGCTCCGACAGAAGAGCATCCTCTGAAATTCCCAGATCCTATTTTGCACGACCACAGACTGTGATTAACACGCGGAAGCTCTTCTGTCGGAGCGCGTCCGTCCCGGTCGCCCCGTTCGAATAGAGACTTCTCATCGCTTTTAATTGTACTTCTTAGCGAGCCGGCGAACGGTGTTCACATTCCTCACTGTCGTCGGCAACGCTAAGCACTTTTCCAACGGTGGACCATAAAATTTCGACTCACCATTACTTCTTCGATAAAGCCAGTACACCTCACGTTCGTCTACATGAAAAGCATCAATCGCTGACGCCATAGACAACAACTTCTTAGCTGCTTCGTTCGTCGGCTGATTGCCAAGAAAGCAAACGAACAAGGTGTTGCCTTCAGCATTTAAGTCGTCTTCACTAAACGGCTTAAATTCGGCAATCTTTCCCAGTTCACTCACCGAACGGACGAAGGTCGCAACCTCGTATCCCAACGACTTTTTCAGATGTTTTTCGATCTTACGCTCAAGCGATTCGATGTTGGTGGTCTTCGTGTCGAAGATCACGTTGCCACTGGCGATAAACGTCTCAACGTTTTTGAAGCCGAGTTCTTCAAACAACGTACGCAGGTGGTCCATCTTCACCAGATGGCCACCAACATTAATAGCGCGGAGGAAAGCAACGTATTTCGGCATTTCAGATGGTTTCTCGATTCACTCCAACGAGCTGTGCAGTTTCTCTGGCGCGATCAATTTCCAAGCTTCTCGGAGATGCGCTTTGAGTTCGCGATCGCTAATGCGCGGAAGTTCAAGTCCGACCCAACCTGCGTGTCCTACATAAGGCGGTCGATAAAATTTCTTCGGGTCCTCTTCTATCAATGCCTGCTGCACGCCAATCGCCGCCGGAATAACTACTGCGACATGTCCATCGTGGTGATGATTGATCGAACACATCGCAAACACTCGCTTCTTAACAAAGAAGGTCGGCTCACCATGCGATAACTTCTCCATCGTCTCCGGCAGTTGCAGGCAAAACTTGCGGACTCGCTCTGCATGTTTCACACCAGAGGCCACAGTCCGTTGGGAAGGCTCTTTAACTGCTTTTGAAGTCTTAGTCATTTTTCTTTACTCGACTCGCAAGCGCGAGAGTGTTTTCCGATGGATCCGAAAAGAACGTCATCCATTCTTCTTCACCTGCTTCACCAAACATGCCATTGTCGTCACTGAAGATCATGTGTGGCTGATCGATAAACTTGACACCTTTCGCGACCAACTCATTATGGGCCGCGTGAATGTTTGCCACGCGAAAGTAAATAGTAGCTTTGGGTGCGTTCTTCTCCAGTAATATTCGTGTGCCCGCGAAATCGAAAAAGGCAAGACCGGGCGGATCGAATTTGGCGATAAAAGTCGCGCCCAGCAAGTCGCGGTAGAACGACACTGCTTCGTCAAGGTCGCGCGCGAAGACAGCGATCTGATGAATGCGTTCAATTCTCATAGTCTGAAGATCCGGCGAGACGAAGAGCCTGGTTACGTCGCCGTCGCCATTCAAATCCACAAGTTTTTCATAACGAAGGCCGAGCTTCTCGAGTAGTTTGCCCGAGGAATCGTTATCTTTGTTAGTGATGGCAACAATTCGCGGCAGTTTTAAAACATCTTTGCCGTAATTAAAGACCGCCGTCGCCGACTCGATCGCGTAGCCCTGGTTCCAATATTCGGGTATGAACGCGAACCCGATATCGACATCGGCAAGCGTTTCTCTTTTTAATAGACCACACATGCCGATGGGCACGCGATCGGTTTTGTGTTCGACCAGGTAAAGTCCAAATCCGTGACGTTGATAACTCGCGATTGGACCATTGAGAATATACTGTTGAGCGTCGTCAAGAGTTCTGACGCCTTTGTCGCCGATGAAGCGCAGAAACGACGGTTCATTTACGAGCCGGTAAATAAATTCAGCGTCGTCAGTTGATAGCTCACGAAGTGTGAGTCGGTCAGTATTGATTGTAAACATGGTCACGTAGTCAGTATCACCTCGCGGTAGCGGGGGTCAGAGTCAGTACCACCGCGCGGTAGCGGGTGGGTCTCTGATGGATTGGTGCGCTAATTTAACATGATCATTGGAGCTTATTGGAGGCCTACATGTCTGACGAAATGATTTATCGCGAATTTGGCAGCACCGGAATAAAAGTTTCCGCGATTGGTGTGGGTGGCTGGCATCTGGGTCTGAAGTATGTCACTGAAGACATGAGCCTCCGCATTGTTCGTGGCGCAATCGATCGCGGCATAACCTTCATGGACAACTGTTGGGACTACAACGAAGGCGCGAGCGAAATCAGAATGGGTAAGGCGTTGCGCGATGGTTATCGCGACAAAGTTTTTCTCATGACCAAGATCGATGGTCGTTCAAAGAAAGAAGCGACGCGCCAGATTGATGAGTCGCTCAAACGGTTGCAGGTAGACGTGATCGACCTGGTCCAACATCACGAAATACTTCGCTTCGAAGACCCGCACCGTATCTTCGATAAGGATGGCGCACACGAAGCAATCGTCGAAGCAAAGCAGGCCGGCAAGTTACTTTTTCATGGTTTCACCGGACATAAGGATCCACGTATTCACCTTTATATGCTGGAAGTGGCCGCGCGAAACGGTGTCAGATTTGACAGCGTACAGATGCCGCTTAATGTAATGGACGCTCATTATCGAAGTTTTGCAAAAGAAGTGTTGCCTGAACTCGTGAAGAACAAAATCGCCGTTCTGGGAATGAAAAGTATGGCGAATGGGATTTTGTTGAAGTCAGGGACAGTGAAGCCGATTGAGTGTTTGCACTATGCGTTAAATCTACCAACCTCGGTGGTGATAACGGGGATCGACAACATGGAAACTCTCGACCAGGCTTTCGAGGCAGTAAAAACTTTTCAACCGTTGGCGCCAGGTGACGTTGAATCGTTGTTGGCACGGACCGCGAGTGCGGCAGCTAAAGGAGAGTTTGAGCCGTTCAAAACCACGTCGCTTTTTGATGGAACGGCGGAAAACCCGAGTTGGCTTGGTGAAGAATCTCCACGCGCGCAAGCGCTGCTGGGAAACAACAACTGAAAGAATTTAAGATTTAAGATTCAAGGCAGTGTGAGAACCATGGGCCTGCTTACTGCTCCTGCCTACTGTCGCATCGTCCTCTTCATCAACAGATCCGTCTGCGCGTCGTCACCTAGTTGGAAGACATGTGTGCCGACCACTTCGAAATTCCATTTTCGATAGAACGCTTGCGCGCGACGGTTGTGTTCCCAAACACCAAGCCAGATAGTTTCGAAACCTAATTGTGCCGCGTAGTCGAGGCAGTCTTTCATCAAGCGTGCACCGACACCAGTTCCAATCGAATCCTGCGAAACATACAAACGAACTAACTCGATAGCATTCTCGCTGTCGATCTCGGGAGGCGTCCTGTTGGGCGAAAGCACCGAGTAGCCAACAGCGGCACCGTCAAGTTCAGCAAATTTGATGATCGTGTTTGGATCAGAAAGTTCTGCCAGTTGTTCTTCCGGGGTAAACGCATCCGCGAGATAAGCCGCCATATTCTCCGGCGTATTGTCGACCGCGAAAGTTTCGGAGAACGTGCGCGCGCCGAGTTCTGAGAGGAGTTCGGCGTCTGCTGTTGTGGCTTTGCGAATTGATATCTGTGACACGTAACTATCTAATCCCATTTCCAGTATTTATTTAGCCTTTGGCGAGGAAGTCAGTACCGTAACGCGGTAGCGTCGGGTCGGTTTGGTCTTCTTGTGAGACCCGACGC
>DATDMC010000126.1:0-44221 GCA_036518995.1 Pyrinomonadaceae bacterium
ACTTTACGTCGGTGGTATCTCGCAGACTGGTGAGGCTCGTGTATTAGCCTGAAATTGAATACCACCGACGTAAAGTCGGTGGTATCTCCAGACTCGTGGGGCTCGTGTGTTAGCTTGAAATTGAAAAACCACCGACGTAAAGTCGGTGGTATCCGGACGTGTTGGAGCGCTGTGGTAGCCTGAAATTGAAAACCACCGACGTAAAGTCGGTGGTATCCGGACGTGTTGGAGCGCTGTGGTAGCCTGAAATTGAAAAACCACCGACGTAAAGTCGGTGGTATCGGACGTGTTGGAGCGCTGTGGTAGCTTGAAATTGAAATACCCGCCGACATAAAGTCGGCGGTATCGTTTCATTAAGCGCCTTTTACCGGGGTGGCTTAGCTGGACCATCCGACATCGCTGTCGTCATCGCAGCAATAATCGGATCGCTTACCCTTCGCTTATGTAATTCGGCAATCTTGTCGGTCGAGAGATCGAAATCAACGGGCGACTCTTCAATCCTTTTAATAATCGTCCCCTCGGAAAAGCCGGCGTCAACCAGCCGAATCACGCCTTCATTATCCAGCGTCGGGGTCTTTTCCATTTTCAATGGACCATTTGCTTCGCTGGGCGGACGAATAATTCTCACTGTTGCCGAACCGGTGATGTTCCCTTCGTTCTCGACTCCACCCTGGGCGCCGCGCGACTGGCTCCGCGATTTCGATCCACTACTTGATCCAAAAATATCGGCTCCACCTTCTGACCCATTTGTCTCCGCCGGCGACTTTGTCCCACGAAAGAAAGAATCGTCAGCCCAATCTTCATCCGACCTGTCAGAAGCTCCACTCAACGAGAGCATCGCCAGAATAATATTTTCACTGACGCCACTGCGCTTGAGCTGAATCAGTTGCTCAGTATCAACATTGAAGCGATTAGGGCGACTATTAATAATCGAGATGATCGTCTTCTCTTTAAAGCCAGCCTTAACAAGCTTGACGATCGAATTGTTAGTCAGCGTCGTATCCGAAGACCGTTGGGCCAACGCCGAACTAAACAAAAGACATAACAGAGTCGCCACCAGAAACAACCTGGCAGCAACTCTTCTCAACATTAACCCCGATTTGAAGTTGTTCATCACTCGCCTGAAGCTGCCTTTGTCTTTGCCGGCAATCGTCGATAACGATAACTAATCTGCTTCACATAGTTGCGCGTCTCTTTATAAGGCGGAACTTTATGGCCGAATTTGAGCACAGCACCTTCACCTGCGTTGTAGCTCGCCAACACCAAATCGACGCGATTATCAAAACGATTCAATAACTCGCGCAGATAACGTGTGCCACCGGAAATGTTTTGCGCCGGGTCAAACGGATGGCGAACACCAAAGCGCGCGCCAGTTCCCGGCATCAGTTGCATTAGACCACGCGCGCCTTTAGGCGAAACGACTCGCGGGTTGAAATGCGACTCCTGCTCCATCACCAAAAAGATCAAATAAGGATCGACTCCATGTCGAATTCCATTTTGCCTGATCAAAGAATCGAGACCTGCGCGCCCGGTGCTCCAGCCACGTTCCTTTTTACCACTCTCATCAACCGCAATCTTCTCCGCGTCTTCCAGCTCAATTCGATCCAGTCGACTACGTTCAATAAAGACCGACATTGCACCGCGTTTCAGCCAAACTCCCGACGCAGATTCATTCGCGCTGTCCGCTTCAACCCGCGCTCCACCAACCAGATATATCCAAACTGGTTTTTCGTAATTGCCACTATGGTTCGATTCAACCACTGGCTCCGGCGGCTTTTCGACAGGTCTCATATATAAAGGACCATCGTTATTATTAGAATTGTGGTTGTTCGCCTGTTTCGGTTCTGGCGGTGGCGCCGGGTCACCGCGTTCGATCGACTTCACCCGATCTTTCGGCGCAAGGTGACTTAGACTACCTTGTCGATACCAGATTCCCTGTGACGTTTCCCATGCTTCATCGACAGCCAAATAGCTACCGTCACTAAGTTTTAATCTAACGAGTTCCGGCTTGGGCGCATCGGGTGTTGTCTGCGACATCGCTCGCCCACCAGCAAAGGTGACGAGGATGCCGAGCAGCAACACTTTAATTGTCTTCGAGGTAGGCATCATGGATCTCTTATCTACCAGGCAGGCGAGGACGCCTGCGGTCCTGGTGAATTACAACTCGAGTGGATCTGTTGCGGACTTCACTTCCGCAGTTGGCGCAGGGGCAAAACTGTGCGATGTTCCGAAGTAGTTGCGCCAGGCGATGTTCACAATGTCACTCGTCAACTCGAGCCGGCGATTTTCAAACAAACAGATATCAGTCGCACGGTCCAGCAAGTCGCGCGGCTCGCATCCCTTCATCTGACGTTTTTCAACGCGATACTTCGCCAGAACATGATCGAGAACAGACTGCTCGCACGCGATGCCGCGGTTGTAGGCTTGTCGTTTGAAGATTTCGGAATACGCTTGTGGCGTGGGCGGTTCCACGCGCGCGCGATAACCCATGCGTCGCAGAAACGCTTCGTCGGACAGATCTCTTTCCTCGAGGTTAGTTGAGAAAACTACCAGTTGCTCAAACGGCACTTCGATCTTTTTTCCGGTGTGCAGCGCGAGATAGTCGACGCGACGTTCTAACGGAACGATCCAACGATTCAACAGATCCTGTGGCGCAACACGTTGTCGTCCAAAGTCGTCAATAACAAGCGTGCCGCCATTTGATTTCATTTGAAATGGCGCTTCGTAAAACTTGGCCGCGTCACTCCACGTGAGATCAGCATTCTCGAGCGTCAATTCACCGCCGACTACCACCAACGGACGCTCGATCAAAACCCAACGCCGATCGTATTCGGAAGGAATGTAATCTTCGTGCGCTGGTCTATGACAATGTGAATCGAAGACGCGAATGATCTGGCCATCGATTTCGACCGCATAAGGAATCCAGATTCCGCCCGCCAACGCTCCGTTGATACGTTCGGCTACTGCCGTTTTACCTGTTCCTGGTAAACCAGTAAGGAACAAGGAACGGCGCGAGTTGATTACACAACCGAGCGTTTGTAACAACGAATCAGGCAGGACCAGATCATGAAACGCCTGGCGTACCGTGTCGATCGACGCATGATCGGTGGGGATCGACTGCAAACGCATCATGTGCGCGTAGTCGTTTAAAGAAACAGGCGCTGCGCCAACGTAGCCGCAAATATTTAGCAAACGAGAAAGGCGATCCCACCCATGGTCCAACATCGCATAACGAGTGGCGCCCACGGTCTGCTGCAAACGCACTTCGATGAGCTTTTCACGATACAACTTCTGTAAAAGCTCTTCAGTCAACGTGCGTGGCAGATGAATACGCTCGGCGATTGCCGCTGTCGTTGGCTCGGGCATCATCGCCACATGCTTGAGCGCGAGGTCACAAAGAAAGCCTTCCGAAATCCCGGTGTCAGCCAGTTCTTCCGGGACCGGTGGTCCCATGCTTTCAACTTCAGCGCGCGTCAGAATGGTCGTTTGCGACATGTGCTTCCCTTCTGTTTGACTAATGAAATGTCCGATATGCTCTAACGATGTAAAAGGGCGGCTTGGCCGTCTGTTGTGAGGAATGGCTTCGCCTTTCCGTTTCAAGCCCGCACTGTATAACTGGGGCTATGCCCTTCGACCGGGTTCCTTGCCAAGTTTGAATTGTTAATGACGCGTTTTAAACAGGGCACAGCCCGGAACCGGAGCGTACCTAAAACGGAAAGGCAGAGCCATTCCTCACAAGAGACGGCCAAGCCGCAGCGTAGCTGACTTTTGCAAGCGCCTCTAAAGATCTATCGCTCAAGACTCGCGATGTTTCCGCCGCCCCTATTCAAGTTGGCGAGCGCAACTCGCGCTTCCTGTGCGTCACCAGCTTTACCAACGCGTTCGTAAAGATCGGCGAGACGTCGTAAAGCAATCGTGTTGGTGGGCTCGATACGGCGGGCCGCTTCGTAGTAATGAATCGCGTCGTCTTCGCGACCAAATCTTTCGAGCATGCTCGCGATATTCAGATTGCCGGTCAATGGACCACCAGCACGCGCAAAACTCTTATAGGCGTCATCGAATTTGCCCAGGCGGCAAAGCGCGAGACCCAGATTGTTCAGGATTTTTTCGTCACTGGGCGCTAGTTTGACAGCACGCTTCAAACGATCAACTGCAGCGCGGTAGTTTCCATTTTGATACAACGAGAAACCCAGGTTGTTCAGCGTTTCGGGATCGTCGTCGTTCGTTTTCACTGCGCGTTCGTAAGCTTCCTTCGCGCGATCGCCGAAACCTTTTTTGTCGTAAGCGACGCCTAGTAGGTTGTGAGCTTCGGTCAGTTTTGGATCGAGTGACGCCGCGGTTGAAAGTTCAGCAATCGCTTCGTTGAGTTGACCGTCGAGTAAATATTGACGTCCGGCGGCAAGATGTTGTTTCGCAGATCCTTCAAGCGTTACTTTGCGCGCGTCAGCCGTGCGAACATCTTCGACTTTGGAAACACCAACTGAAGCGAAACGCTCGCCGTCTTTTTCAGTCATGCGTTCGATCTTGTTGTCGTCTTTGTGACCAAAGAGACGACCGAATGCTTTGAACGGAGCAGCCAACACTTTGGCGACCTTGTTGCCACCCTTCTTTGTTTGCATTGCTCCAGCGTCAGAACCGGAATCTTCAAGCACATTTGCGTCAGGATCTCCGTCGCGTTGAATCGTGGCGGCGCTCCACATCGCGGTGCCGGCGACAGTGATAATGAAAGCGATCAATACAGCGATAACTCTACGTTTGTTCATGGCGGCTGACTCCTTTTACATCCTTCCGAGAACGTCCATGAGGTTTAGAGCTGCGGGGCCCAATATCGCAATGAAGAGCGTCGGGAACAGAAAACAAGCAAGTGGCAACAACAGTTTGACCGCCGCTTTTTGCGCTTCCTGTTCGGCGCGCTGGCGACGTTTGGTGCGAAGTGAATCTGAGAAGACGCGCAGGGCTTTCGCGATCGAAGTACCAAATTTGTCAGTCTGGATCAGCATCGCCACCAGGCTTCTGAGGTCGTCAACACCGGTTCGTTCTGCGAGATTACGAAGTGCTTCATCGCGTTCACGACCAACACGAATTTCCAGATTGGCCAGTTCAAACTCTGTCGCGATATCTGGATGAACGTCTTGAAGTTCAGAACTGACTTTCAACATCGCGGCGTTTAGACCAAGACCTGCTTCAACTGAAACAACCATCAAATCGAGCGCATCGGCGAGTCCCCAACGAAGTTGTCGTTGACGAGTGCGAATCGCGCGGTTCAGACCATAACGCGGCAGAAAGAAGCCAACGACGAAAGCACCCACAACCCACCAGAACGCGCTCTTTGGCGGTCTGGCAGCGAGCGCACAACCCAAAGCCACGATCGCCGGCAAGCCAATCATGACGGTGAGTTGAATAGCGCGATAAATGATCGGCGCGGCTTCAGAGCGAAAGCCCGCATACATTAACTGCTTTTGCAGTTTCTTCGCTTCAGTCGGCGATGGCGGCGCAATTTTCGCCAACGGTGAAGCGAGTCGTTCGGCAAAGTTCGTAACCGGGTTCTCGTCCGGTATGACGGCCACCGAAGAATTCTGCGCGGGACTAATGTCATTCATCCGGCGCAAGCGTTCAGTAGCAGCGCTCTGTGGTTTATAAAGCAGCCAATACAGCCCCATCATTCCGAGGGAGATGCATACGAAGGTGGAGATGGCGATGATGAATAACATGATGGTCTTTGTGGTTTGGGCTTCGACTTAGTGCCTGGAAATTGGTGCTTGGTACTTGGTGCTTGGTTCTTTGTTCTTTGTTCTTAGTAATTTGTACTTTAGTTCTTTGTGGACCGTCGCTCAGCGAACAAAGTTCAAAACACTAAGCTCAAAGCCCCATGCTCAAAGCACGAGCCTTCAAATCTTTATCTGCAATATCTTCCTCACGATCAGCATGCCGGTTACCTGGAGAATCATTGCTGCGGCGATCAGGTAATGGCCGCGCTGGTCCTTCCACAACACGCTCATGTAGTCAGGATTCATGACCGTCACCGCGATGGCGACGAAAATCGGTAGCGCACAAAGCAACCACGCTGACATCCTTGAACTCGTCGTTAGTGTTTTCAGGTCACCCATGATCCTGAATCGCTCCCGGATCGTATAAGCAACTTTTTCGAGAATTTCCGCGAGATTTCCGCCCGTTTCTCGTTGAATCAGTACCGCGGTGACACACATCTTCAGATCGAGTAAGGGGATCCTCTGGGTCAGATTTTCAAGCGCGAGTTTGAGCGAGAGACCGAGATTTTGTTCTTCATACGTCTTGCGAAATTCCGACGCGATCGGATCCGGCATTTCCGTGGAGACCATGTGCAGCGCTTCCGAGAAAGCGTGCCCTGCCTGCAGTCCACGACTCATCAAATCCAAAGCGTCAGGCAGGTGTTCAAGAAAAGCATCGAAACGTTTCCTGCGTTTCCACCAGACATGAAAAAACGGCAAGGACGCGGCAGCGATTCCAGCCACAAACCACAACGGTATGATGTCGCTGACCACCGACGTAGCGAGGGCTCCGAACACACCGGCCATCACTGAAAACATCAGCAGACGTGATGGCGTGATGTGGAGGTCAGCCTGGTCCAACATCCGTTTCAACTGCAACGCGGCGCCGAGCTGAATGAGTGAGCGATTGAGCCAGGGGATTTCGCTCATCAACTCATTGCGGGCGAGTGCAACTTCGACGTCTTCAGTGTGCGCCGAATGCATCAGCGCTTCTGACATGCGACGTTGCAGTCGTTTGCGTTTGGCGTCTGACCCGTGGGTCGCAATGAGGTAAGCGCCGAGTACAAGAAACAGAGCGAAGAGGAAGACGAGAAACGAGATAATCATTTTTACATCTCCTCGAAGAACACGCGTGGAAGTTGAAGACCACACGCTTTGAGCTTTTCGGCAAAGCGTGGACGAATACCGGTGGAGCGGAAGCGACCGATCACCTGACCTTGTTGGTCGATGCCCGTCCTTTCGAACATGAAGATCTCCTGCATCGTGATCGTATCGCCTTCCATACCGGTAATTTCTGAAATAGAAGTGATGCGACGCGAACCATCCGATAAGCGAGCTGCCTGGACCACGACGTTAATGGCCGCTGCAACTTGTTGGCGCATGGCGCGATCCGATAAACGCATTCCGGTCATTTGAATCATCGTTTCGAGACGGGCCAGCGCATCGCGCGGCGTGTTTGCGTGAATGGTTGTCAAACTACCATCGTGACCGGTGTTCATGGCCTGCAACATGTCGATGGCTTCAGCGCCGCGCACTTCGCCGATAACAATTCGATCGGGACGCATACGCAGCGAGTTACGAACCAGCTCTCTTTGCGTTACTTCGCCTTTACCTTCGATATTCGGCGGACGAGTTTCGAGCCGGACGACGTGCGGCTGTTGGAGTTGGAGTTCGGCCGAGTCTTCAATCGTGACGATGCGCTCGTGCTCTGGAATGAACGCCGACAATGCGTTGAGCAGAGTAGTTTTACCGGCACCGGTACCTCCTGAAATGAGAACATTTAGTCGAGCATTGACAACCATCTCGAGCATGTCGGCGATGTCTTTCGTCAACGCCTTGTTCTCGATCAATTTGTGCATCTTCAGTGGCTCAGAACCAAAACGACGAATGGAAACAACTGGACCATCGATCGCCAGCGGTGGAATGATTGCGTTGACGCGCGAACCATCCTGTAAACGCGCGTCGACCATTGGTGATGATTCATCGATACGACGACCAACTGAAGATACGATTCGTTCGATAACACGCATCAAGTGCTCGTTATCTTTGAACCTGACGTTGGTCGGCTCGATACGACCACGACGTTCGATGTAGATCATGTCGTGACGATTGACGAGGATGTCGGAGATGGTCGTATCAGCCAGCAACGGCTCGAGTGGACCAAGTCCAAAAAGCTCGTGCTGGACGTCGTTTACCAAACGTTCGCGTTCAGCCGTAGATAAGGGAGCGCCTTCCTGCGTCAAAACACTTTCCGCGAGACGAGAAACTTCAGCGTGAATCTGATCCGGACTAAGCGATGAAAGCTTCGTCAGATCCATCCGATTGATCAGCGTCTTGTGCAGACGCGATTTCATTTCCTGGAACGAATGGAGACCGCTGCCGTCCATTCCATTGCCAGCGAGGCTGGTGTTACCGATTAGTCGTTCACGAAGTGCCATGTTAGTTCCCCAATACGATCGGGTGTCGCATCGTTAGATTTTTTCCAATGAAGTTTGTAATTCGAATTTCGGTTGGACTGGTTGACGCTTCAGGAAGGTGCTCCAAAACGCCTTGCGCGGTTTTGGTTCTTCCATCGGTATCGTTCCGTTGGAAATCGTTTGGGCGATACGACGAATTTCCACGGCGATTTTGGAAGTTGCATTCGATTGGACCAACGGCGTGCCGAGGTTGATCGAGTTGACTGCCGTTTGATAGTCACTCGGAACAAAACCAACAACCGGCTCGCCGAGGAATTTCTCAACTTGTCGTAGATCCAGATCGATCTGTTTGCTCCAGCGATTAACAACGATGCGCACTTTCTTACGCGGATAACCAAGCCGATCGAAGATTTCGAGTGCGCGTTGAGTGCTGCGAATGGCAGGAATATCGAGGGTCAATACGAGAATGATTTCATCCGATTGATCGAGCGCGGCGAGCGTGATCGAGTCAAACGTGTGTTGCGGATCGAGCACGATATACTCGTACGACTCACGCAGTTTTTGTAAGACTTCGAAAACGTGTTGCGGTTCGATTTCATCTGCCGAGTCAGCTTCGCGTGGCGCAGCTAACAGAGCGAGTTGGGACGAATAAGGCGTAACCAAACTATTGATCAAAGATTCATCGAGACGCGAACGCTTTTCCGCCATGTCGGCGATCGAATATTTGGGATCGACGCCCAGGAAGAGCGGCAAGTCGCCAGCCTGCAGATTTAGATCGACCAGAATCGATTTCGAGGAAACACAAGCAGCCAGGTTGGTCGCGATGAATGAAGTGCCGCAACCTCCTTTGCTTGAAAAGACCGATACCATGCGACCTTTTTTCTTCGGAGCTTCAACCTGTTTGTCGCAAAACTCACCGATGCGATCGAGCACTGTATGCAGTTCAGCGGTATCGATCGGAATTCTCAAAAACTCACGGGCGCCGGCGCGCAAGCTATGCAGAATCAAATCCGGAGAAGCATCTTCGGCGGCTGAAATAATCGCCGTCCTGGGACACTCATTATTGAGGCGTTGGATGAACTTTACGGCGACTTCGGAATTGGAACCCAAAGCGATGATCGCGGCCATTGGCTTCAACCGAACGATCTCCTCATAGAGTTGTTCGGTGTCGTTACCACCAGCCAGTAGCTGAACGCGACTCTCCGCTGTTAACGCCTTGCGAATCGCCTTGAAGTTATCAAGGCCCGTGCTCAGCACGACGAATGTTATTTGTTGACTCATCCTTGTCCTCTACGTTTCGATTCCCACTGCTTGCGACACCGGCGCGGGATTAGTTTGGAATGATGTTGCAGGGTTGCATTGGATTTCCTGAAGGGACATCGCAGGGAACATAACCAGCGCTTTCACCTGGTAGCGATGTTCTGTAGGCAGGCATATTCAGAGTGCCGCCGAGCAGGGGAACCGAAAACTGAAATTGATATCCGGTAATGCTTACCGTCGCTCTCGAACTTAGTTCGATACCGTTGTAGTTAACGTATTGGACCTGCACGTTACTCGTGGTCAGTCCGCTTACTACAGGAGTTGTACCGCCGGCCGGATCGCCATAGACCACCATGTTCTTGACGGCTTGAATGCCGGCGGTGTCATTCTTTCGCACGGCCGCGTAACGAACTCCCTTACGCGCCGCATCACGCAAAGCGTTGTGAGTCCAGAACAGTCGTCCAAACTCGATTACGCCAAACATGACTGAGAGAAACACTGTCGCCACAATGGCGAACTCCACCAACGCAGCGCCTCGCTCGTTTTTGCGATTGGATTTTTTCATTGACTGTGTCTCCGTTGACTGTTCGAGGCTGTTGACTGAACCCACCCGCTACCGCAACTCATAGGACCGCAGGCGTCCCCGCCTGCCCTGGTTCGACTTCAGGCGTCCCCGCCTGCTGCTGCGATTGCTTACGAACCGGCAGTCGGTCCGTTGTAGAGTTGGTGCATGGTGACACTGGCGTTCATCGGAATGGCCAACGACAACGAAGTCACTCCGGTAAGCTTGCCAATGTCAAAAAGCGGAACGTAGTTGTAACCGGTGATCTTCACGGTCACTGAATCGATGTTGTTAACCGATGGACCATTTGAAACGACCTGCACATTGCTGGTGCTCAGTCCGGGCAGGATTGGTCCAGCCGACGTGTCGTTAAAATCTCCATAAACCACCATGCGCTGCGTCTCCGGTATGGTCCATGAAGCATTCTTTTCCCACTTGCAGGCATGACGCGCGCCGCCACGCACTGCATTGGTCAACGTTGTGTAGGTATAAAAGAAGCGACCAAACTCTGCGACGCTCCCGAGTAACATCAACATCACCGGCAACGCGATGGCCAACTCGAGAATCTGGGTTCCCTGGTCCTCTTTTAGAAACCTGCGAATTCGTCCTAATGTGACTGGCTTTCTGCGCATTGATATCACCTCTATTTGTAGAGAACTGGAATGGATAGATCGCTCATCTGGCTGTCGCCCGGCGTATAAGTTCCGTCAGGCACGGCAATCGGAGCGCCGATGTATTCCACTTGTAAGTTGCAATCAGTTCCAACTTTCTTCTTGATGAAGAAAGCAGCGAGGCGATTTGAAGTGACCGTGCGCGAAGTTGTGTTGTAAGTGCTGTTGTTCGCGATGGGCACCGTGATGATGCGTCGATTGAGCATTCCACCCGCGTTCTGAACAGTGCCGGCGCCTTGCATGTCTCGATACTGCGTGTAGGTAATGTTCTCCTGGGTAATCGTGTCAGGTGGTTCATCGATCGGATTAGCACTCGGGTGAACGCTGTAATCCCCAAAGCGAGTGTTTGTGCCAATCTTCGCGTAGCGGCACATTTCGGACTGCGCCAGGTTGGCGATGCTGTAGCTGGAACCGATGTAGCCATAGGCGTGAATTGGTCCAGTCAGAATCAAGTCCCCGTCTGGTCCAGCTAAAACGCGATAACTGGTGGCCGCCGAATCTGTTCCCGCTTTTGCGCCAAGCGTTAGAACGTTTCCTTTAACAATCGGAGCCGCGTTTGATTCGATGAACGTATAGGCCGTGTAGAACTTGTTCATTGTCAAACCGACTGACAACCCGGCAGTAGCAGTAGCGCCAACGTTTTTGGTCGAACCCAAAACCATTCCAGAGAAAGCAACGCCAACTGGCTGCGGCGCGATTGTGACTTTTACAAAACGCATCGCAGTTGGACTGCCCTGCGCTGTGGCCGCGTCGACATAAGTTCCGTTGAGATTGTTAGAGAACGTCACACTCGCGCTGGTGATCGTTACATTCGCTTTGAAGTCGTACTTATTAAGTGCTTTGGTGGCTTCTGTAACGGCCATCTTGACGCCACCCGAGGTCGAACTTAACTGCGAAGCGCCCGCCAGTGCTGCAGCATCTGCTGCGTTCTGAAGTTCAGCTTTGGCTGTGTAGAAGTGACTGACATCCACAGCCAAACCGGTCGCCAGCAAGAGTGCGAGCATCGAGATCGCACTCATTGCCAGGATTGAACCACGTTCGGATTTGCGCTTTTCGTATTGAGAAAACTTCATCTCTGACACCTCCAATTAACAGGCGGATGAATTCCCTTTCCGAACTACGGTCTGATCGGATCCGGTTGGACCTGAGGTAGCTGCATTTTGGCAACGGGAAGCGAGGGATTGATTACACGCGTCGATGAAACCTGACCGTTACCATTCGTTTCCGTGGTCGACTCAGTTGCGGCTTTTGGTTCCGCAACTTTCGCCGGCTCAGCCTGCTTTGGTGTCTCGTTCTGACCTGACACCTTGAAACCCGTCTGTCCCTGAATTCCTTCGCCCTTCGGTTCGAGGCCCAATGGTGAATTGCCTTTCAACCCGTCGATGCCACGCATCTGCGGCAGGTCGTCGTTGTTGACTGGCTTAACGATGTTCGCCGTGACAATGAACATCAATTCGGTTTCGTTCTTCTGGAATGATTTCGACTTGAAGAGATTGCCGAGGATCGGCACCTGACTGATAACTGGAACGGTTGACAACGATTTGATTTCGCGGTTGTCCAACAAGCCTGCCAAAGCGAAACTCTGACCGTCACGCAACTCAACTCCAGTCTTGGCGCGTCGAGTCAACAAACCGGGAATCAGGAAACCGTCAAACTTAACTCCAGTGTTGAAGTCGATGGTTGAAACTTCGGGTGTGAGTTCCAACTTGATGTGATCTTCGTCAACGATGGTTGGTTTGAAATTAAGACGAACACCATATTCCTTGAAAATGATCGTAATACCCATGCGAGTGCCGTCTGATTGAACAACCGGGATTGGAAACTCGCCGCCGGCGAGGAAGCTTGCTTCCTGGCCGTCCATTGCGATGATGTTTGGTTCGGCCAACTCACGAATGGCGCCTTGCGTCTGCATCATGCGCAGCATCGCCAGAGTGTTACCACCCATTGCTAACAGGTTAAGAGCCGGCGTCAATGGACCACTGATGATTCCGCAACCAAGACAACTGGTCTGTGGTTGCGCATTCGGCGTCGATAGACCACTTGGTCCTGAACCACTGTTGATATAACCACCAGCGCCAGGTGAACCTTGATAAGTAAAGGACGTTCCCAGGTCTTTCATACGATTGCGGGACACTTCGGCAACGCGCACTTGAAGTTGGACCTGGGCCGTACCTTTAGTCGGCGACGAAAGCATGTTCACAGTCTTGAAACCCGCTGCTTCGACCACAGCCTGCACCTGAGCGGCAGTGCTCGCCTGCGCAACGCTTCCCGAGATAACAACTGAACCATTTGCCTGGCTCAGACGAATGTCGTCCTTCGGAAACAGTGCGCGAATCTGTGAATCAATCAGTGAAAGGTTCGCGCGCACATAAACGTCGAATACTAAGAACTGTCCGCCGTTCTGTTCCCACGCGATGAAGTTGACCTGGCCAAAAGTCTTGCCGTTGACGAGTACCTGATCAGGAGTGACCAGCACTGCTTCGGCGATTTCCGGATTTGAAACTGAGAAGCGACCGACCGGGCGATCAAAATTGATCACACGCGATTGTCCAACGAGAACATTAACGGCAACTGCTTCCTTGTTCTGCGAGAACGACGCCTTGTAGGAAGTTTCCTGCGCATTCGCTATCGCATAAGAGAAGAGGGTGATGATGGACGCCAGTAACAAAATACCGCGGCGTGATCTTGGGGAACGACTCTGCATGATCTTGTGCTCCTTTGCTGCTATCGATCGCCGTGCGCGATCAACTTTCAAATGACTCAATAGGTTGGTTGCTTATGGGAAATCGACAGCGCGCTTCTTGGAACCTTCAATCATTTCCACTGAAGTGCGTGGCGCTGGCTGAGGAGCTGGGGCGGTCGCCGCCGGCTTGGGTTCTGCTGGTTCAACTCTAACGCGCCGTACTACCGGACGCGGTGTTGATTGTTGCTTTGGTTGTTCAGTTTTCAATGAACCAGGTTCAGGTTGTTGCGACGCTTTTTCGCCAGACAACAAACCACGCTTGTTAACACCTGGTGTTTGCTCGTCACCCTGGTCGATCTGATTGCGCATCACGAGTTGCAACTTACCTTCGTTGGCGGCGAGCGCTAATTTCTCAGCCTGTTCGGGCGTGACTTGCAGCGTTACAGCCTTTACGGTGTTCGCTTGCTTCTCATCATCCGGTTTGTCCAGGTTTTGACCGTTGGCAAGAACTTTAATGTTCTGCAAAACGATCTTCGAGATTGGGTTTTGCATGCCAGCCTGAGCATCTGGATCTATAACAACAACCACGTCGACTAAGGTGCCCGGCATGATGAAACCTGATATGCCAACCGCATCGTCGACCTTGACGGTCATCGCGCGATAGCCTTCCGGAATAACTGCGGACAAACCGCCCGCCGTGCCTTCCGGAGCAATCTTCGATTCAGTGATTGGCTCGCGAGGTGCAATATTGGTGACCGCAACACGTCCCGCCAATTTTTCTGGATTTTCGAATGCTCCGTCAGGCGTCGACTCTTTCGGAAACTGGACCACCATTACCTGTTCGGGAAGAATTTTCGTCCCTACGGGAATAGCAACTTTCGCAACCGCGATACTGTTGAGATTCTTTGAGTAGGCTTGAGCACTTGATAAGTACTTGCTTACTGAGACCGCCGCCAGAACTCCAAAAATCAGCGCTCCGACGAGAACGATGAAGAAACGTTTGTTTCGCATTTGATTAACTCTCCGTAGGGGGTTGATTGACTTACTCGCCGATACTGACGAATTAACTTCTGAAGATGGCCACCGAGATAAGACCACCCAGCGTGATTGCCACTCCATAAGGGACCGTGTATCGCCGATCCGCGGGAACGCTGAACCGAGGCATCTCCCAACCGGGTAAAAAGCCGCAGAAGATTTGCAGCACGCGGTGCATAGTCGACCTGACAACTCCTGCTCGGACCACCGAGACCAAAGCGATCAAGCCACCAGTCAACACCACCACCACAAAGGTGGGCAGAACCAGGTGGGCGCCGGTCACTGCTCCAATTGCAGAGAACAGTTTTACGTCGCCGGCCCCCATCGCCCCGAACACGTGCAGAACAAAAATAAGTAGAAAAGCGAGAGCACAGCCGCCGAGACTGCTAACGACACCACCGACACCACCGAAGACGGTGTTAATGGCCAAGCCGCTAATTAACGCGGCGAGCACGTACGCATTGGGAATGCGCCGGTATCGCACGTCGTAGTAAATGATGATGATGGCAAGCGGAACGAGTAGAAAAAGGGATGCCATTAACGACGGACTCATGTGACCCTCTATAACTTTTTGTGAACGGAGAGAATGGGTTTATGCGCTGATGAGAGTGGACACGCTTTGCGCTTACTGGGAGCAAAGCGTGTCACTCTCTTCATGACGCATTCTTCAATGGACTACTTCACGTTGTTAGCGACACTCGTGATCTTTGCAGAGATGTTCGTACCAAGAAGTTGGAACGCTGCTACTGTCGCGAGCGCGATCATCGCTGCGGCTACAGCGTACTCAGACAATTCAAGGCCGGTTTCATCACTTAAGAACTTCTTAATCATTTCGAATGTCTCCTTCGAGAAGCTGGGATTCATTGAGCGCAAGCCAGGAGCAATACGCTTTGAGACCCAGTCAGTTATTTCACGGTGTTGGCGAGACTGGTGATCTTGCCCGTGATATTGGTGCCGAGAAGCTGGAAGGCTGCTACGGTGGCCAGTGCGATCAAAGCCGCTGCTACTGCGTACTCTGAAAGTTCAAGACCTGTCTCATCGCGGAAAAATCTCTTAATCATGTGTTTGCTCCTTTATTCTTTCTGTTGGTTAGGCGTTGGCTGTTCTTGTCGAGTCGATTAGGAAAGGCTATGAGCTTTACGACCGGCTGATTTCACTCGTGACGGCGAAACCGAAGAGGCTTTAGCCGTGCGGCGGCCGAAGCCGTTGATTCCGCTCAGTACGGCGCCAGAGAGAGTCAGCATCAACAGCAGCACGTCGTTCTCAACCACTCCGGATGATTTCACACTGACGATCATCGCGAGTGTGAGAAACGGAACGAGGATTACGAGCGTTGCCGCTGATGCCAAATTTTTGCTGGTGTTAGTTTTCATAACTTCGTTATCGAACTCTTTGTTTGTGCGAAGCATTTCGCCTCGCGACGTATTACCTCTTTACAAGGTGTGTGCCACTGCGAGATCTCTGGTTTTTGTTGAGTTTGGTGAAAGAGTTTTGTAGCCGCGGGTTGACAACGCGATGAGTAAAGCTGAGGTGGTCCAGGGCTGAAGGTTGGACCATGTGACGCAGGCTGTTGGTTTTCTTGAGGTTTTTAAACTTGTCGCCCGGAGTTAACAGGCTTGAGCGTGCGCGAAGCTTAGAGTTTACCGATCCTCAATCCTGGCAAACAACGGCAAGCTCTTCTGTCGGAGCGCGGCCGTCTCGGCCGCCCCGTTTCAAAACCCAGAAGCGACATGGCCAAAACTTCTTGGCAGCCTCGACCAACGCTGAAAGCGTTTTGTCTCAAAGCCCAGGGTTGAGCTTTGGCAACCCTGGGTAATAGGGGATACAAGCTATCTAACTCTGAAGGAGTTGCACCCGGGTGAGAGAGCCAGAACGAGATCGAATGAATTACAGAAGCGAGAGTGCTCAACCGGGACGTAACTCCTTCGGAGTTGAGCGGTTTGATCCGTACGGATTTACCCCAGGGTTGCCAAAGCTCAACCCTGGGCTTTGAGACAAAACGCCTTCAGCGTTTCCCGCCAGTGCGAAAAAGTTTTCGATCGGGCTCTTCTGTCGGAGCGCGGCCGTCTCGGCCGCCCCGTTTCAAAACCAGACCCCAACCTTCACCTCAACTGGTCTTCACGTCAGATCTCGAGGTCAATATTATTGCCGGGGGCGGCCGAGACGGCCGCGCTCCGACAGAACGATGTGTTGTATAGAAAGTTTTTAAGGAAGGTTTACGCGCGGTACTGCAGGCCGGGCTCGGTGTCTTCCTGTAGGAAGTCACCAATGTCGATCGCAAGTCGCTTGAGCTTTTTATAAAGCGTCTGTCGTGATCCTAAACCTAACGCCTCACTTGCCTTCGCGACATTGCAGTCGTGGCGCTTTAACGTCTCGGTGATCACACGTCGCTCGTAACTCTCAAGCAAGTCTTCCAGCTTCTCAGCAGAGGTTTCGACTGTCGACGTCGCGATCGTCGGACGAATGCGTGGACTGATATTGCCAGGTTGGATGTAACCACCTTCATCGGCGTATAGGACCAGCCGCTCGATCTCACCTGCAAGTTCGCGAATGTTCCCGGGCCATGAATAGCCCTCGAGAATCTGAATCGCTTCCCAGGTGATTCCAGCGATCGCGCGATCGTTCTTGCGCGCATAGAGACTAATGAAATGAGAAATGAGGGTAGAGATGTCTTCGGGACGCTCGCGCAAAGGCGGGACCTTCAAGTTCAACGTCGCAATTCGGTAATAAAGATCTTCGCGGAAAAGTTTTTCTCTAACGAGTTGCTCGAGATCTTTATGCGTTGCCGCGATCACACGAACATTAACTTTACGCGGCGCGCGATCGCCCAACGTGTGAACTTCACCTTCCTGAAGAAACCGCAGCAGTTTTGGTTGAAGGGGTAGAGGCAGGTCGCCTATTTCATCGAGGAACAGTGTTCCGTTCTCAGCAGATCTGATCAAACCAAGTTGATCCGACAACGCTCCGGTAAATGTCCCCTTACGATGACCAAACAACATACTCTCGATCAGTTCCGCAGGAACTGCCGAACAGTTGAAAGGCACAAACTCTCGTTCCGAACGTCGACTCAATCGATGAATCGCGCGCGCTATCAGCTCTTTTCCAGTCCCCGATTCTCCCGTAACCAGTACGGTTGACTCGGAATCTTTCACTCGTTCAACGTTGCGCGCTACATCTGCCATCGCCCGGCTACTAAACACCATGCCGGGAAGGTTGGAACTTGGTATCGGCGGACTTGATGGTCCACCTGGACCACTGGCGTGCTGTGCGGAATGGGCCAGGTACGCTACATCACTCAAGGCATTTAATTCTTTTGCCTGCTCGGCTGTCAGTGGACGCACACAACGTCCGTAGAGAGCAGCACCATCACGGACCGACGTCGGCGACGCGAGCAACAGGCAGATTGAGTTGTCACCGGCTTTGGCCCGGCCTGGCCGGCCCTGGTTCGCGAAGATTTCGGAGATGGCTTGTTCGCCGTATTCGATTTCAAGCGGTTCCAGACCTTCAGCCCACCGCAAACTCGGAGTTCCGCTGGCTGGCGCCGCCCAGATTGAGAGTCCGTACGTCGGGGCAGTCGACTCCACCATGAGGCTCATTTTAATCATGACCTCATAAAGCAGATCCGGTCCGCCACGAGCAGCTTCGCATAAAGCCCTCACAATCGAACTGACCGGCAGTCGATAAGACGCCGAACTGGACACGTGAAGACCCGAAGCTAACGCCGAAGAGTCAGACATGTACGCCCTTCCTTGAATTCTGATCGAGCTCTCGGACACAAAAGAGAGGAGGCTGGTCCGTTTTATAAATTAGAGGTCGGGGCTAAGCAGTATTGACTGACAAGTTCCGGCTGACTGGTCGGGGTTATTGAGATTCAATCAACTCAGACGTCTCACAGTCTAATTTGCCCACCTGAACGTGTCAACAAGTTTTAACGATCCGTTCGGGCCTTGGCGAAACGCCCCGATTAGTGTTCGCCATGCGTTCGCCAAAATTTATGCTTAAGCGCTCTTAGTTCAAGTATATGTTCAACTTACGGGCTTAAACCATTGACTAGAAATATCTTTACACCCTTAAGCACCGATGCTAGATTTCTGCCACGTTAGAGCTAAGTTGTTGATTGACAACACATTGAGGGCGCACAAAGCACACAATGTTGCGGTAGTTGGATAAACAATACCAACTATCTTGTGGTTAATCCGACAACTCAAATTAAGCAGGCTCTTAAAAGTTGACACTCATGAAACGTGAAAGCCAGTTTGCAGTCAGCAACTGGTCATTTGGTGTCTGAGGCAAACCGCCTGAGACAAAGGAACTGAAAATGAAAACCCGGCTTTTGATTTCAAGAAACAGTCGCGATGCTCAATCGAAGGTGACGTTTCGCCGGAAATCAGCTTCACGACGACTGTCGCAACAGCGTCGACAGTCGCGCCGCTCAAAACGGCAGTAATTACAGTTTTCTTCAAAATACGCAGTATTTGAGAGATTTTTAGGTTGGTGCGTTCTTCGGGACCCGAACCCCTGGTACGTGTTTCAGCAAAGGACGAACAGAGAGGACTTGGAGGTGTTAAGTGAGCAGGGTCGCTAATTCATATTGGGTTGACGAACGCATCAGATCGCAGCGTGTCGCGCCGCGGGCGAACACGACGTCCGTACAGGAAATGACGGTCGAACTGATTGGTACCCGCGCCGAAGTGCGCAGTCGTGGTGGGATTGTTCCCTCATGGGTGCTGTTTGGCATGATTTTGTTAGCAATTTCCGCGGTTTGTGTAACCGTAAACATGCGCACCAGGGCTAAAGCACAGCTTGCGGCCGTTCAGTTATCAACGATTGAGACTGAGGTCCAGTCGCTACGCAATGTTAACCAAACGCTCCGTAACGATGTGGAAAAGCTTAAAACCGATCCGCGAACCATCGAGTTGGCTGCCCGTACCAAACTGAACATGGTGCGCAGCAACGAATATGTGATTCCGGTGGAATAACGGACATAAAGAGATTGATATCCATGCCTGCCGAAGCCTGCCAGACGAATTGCCTGCACGACATCCACGCAACCGGGTTCCTTCCAGAGTTTTAGCACGGCCGCGACTGCCATCGTGGCCGTGTTCCCTTCACTTTATACAACTATAAATTAGTTGGTTGACACCCCCAGACCCGTCACTTAATATCAAAATTCTCTTCGGAATTCCGGTCTACCGTGAGGTTAAATGCCTGAAACAAAGGAACACTCTTCCGCGGCAGAAGAGGCAGTCGAACGCTGGGAAAATGAAACGCTTAAACCGGCTCTTAATAAGAAGCCGGAGCGCAAATCCAATTTTCAAACTATCTCACTTGAAGAAGTAGATCGACTCTACTCTCCGGCTGATGTCGAACAAATTGATTTCGACTCGGATACTTCTTTTCCCGGGGAGTTTCCCTACACTCGGGGAATCCATCCAACCGGCTATCGCGGCAAGCTTTGGACCATGCGCCAGTTTGCCGGCTTTAGTACGCCGGAGGAAACAAACAAGCGCTTCAAATATTTAATGGAGCAAGGCCAGACTGGTCTTTCCGTCGCATACGACTTACCGACGTTGATGGGTTACGACGCCGACTCAACCCTGTCCGAAGGTGAAGTTGGTAAATGCGGCGTGGCGGTGTCGTCCCTCTCCGACATGGAAGTCTTGTTTGATGGTATTCCACTCGAACAAGTCACCGTTTCGCAGACAATCAACGCTCCTGCCTCTGTACTCCTGGCGATGTATCTGGTTGTCGCGGAAAAGCAGGGCGCCGACTGGCAAAAGATTTCCGGCACGCTGCAGAACGACATCCTCAAGGAGTACATCGCGCAGAAAGAATGGATCTATCCGATTCGGCCGGCGATGAAATTGGTCGTAGACACGTTTGAGTTCTGCACCGATCGAGTTCCCCGTTACAACCCGGTTTCAGTTAGTGGCTATCACATCCGCGAAGCCGGCTCCACCGCCGCACAAGAGCTGGCGTTCACACTTCGCGATGGCATCGAGTATGTTGCCTGGGGTGTCGAAGCCGGCTTGGACGTGGATCGTTTTGTGCCGCGTATGTCCTTCTTCTTTAATGCGCACAACGATTTCTTTGAAGAGATCGCCAAGTATCGCGCGGCGCGAAGAATTTGGGCCCGTGAAATGAAGTCGCGTTTTGGCAGCAACTATGAACGCACGTTACAGCTCCGCTTTCATACGCAA
This sequence comes from Pyrinomonadaceae bacterium, assembly GCA_036518995.1. Lineage (GTDB taxonomy): Bacteria > Acidobacteriota > Blastocatellia > Pyrinomonadales > Pyrinomonadaceae > PSRF01. Next base: position 20,576 of record DATDMC010000126.1, read on the forward strand.
ACTGCCGGCGTGTCACTGACGGTCCAACAACCACTCAACAACATTGTGCGCGTCGCGATTCAGGCGCTCGCTGGCGTCCTCGGGGGAACGCAGAGTTTGCACACTGACGCTTATGACGAAGCACTTGCCTTGCCGACTGACAAGGCCGCGTTGATTGCCCTCCGAACGCAACAGATCATCGCTGAAGAAACTGGGGTGGTTAATACGATCGATCCTTTGGGTGGCTCTTATTATCTTGAGTCGCTGACGGAGAAAATGGAGCAAGAGGCGCTCGAGTATTTCCGCAAGATTGACGCGATGGGTGGGATGGTCGCAGCGATTGAGAAGGGCTTCCCGCAACGCGAGATCCAGGACTCGGCTTATCATTATCAAAAGGCCGTCGAACGCGGTGACCAGGTGATCGTCGGCGTCAATAAATACACCATGACTGACGAGCCTTCGGAATTTCCCATTCTCGTTATCGACGAATCGGTTCGCCAGCACCAGCTTGAACGACTCGAAGCCACGCGCGCGAAACGCGATCAGGGTGCGGTCAGTAACACGCTCGATAAACTAAAGTTAGCAGCACAAAAGAACGAAAACACGATGCCTGCTACAATCGATGCAGTTGGCGCCTACGCCACACTCGGAGAAATTTGCGGCGCGTTACGTGACGTCTACGGAATTTACGAGGAGCCCGCGTTTTAAACTTCATTATGTCCAATCGGAAAATCAGGGTACTTGTTGCGAAGCCGGGCTTGGATGGTCACGACCGGGGAGCCAAAGTGATTGCTCGCGCGCTACGCGACGCGGGAATGGAAGTCATCTATACGGGCTTGCGCCAGACACCCGAGATGATCGCGGCTGCTGCACTTCAGGAAGACGTGGATGCCGTTGGTGTTTCAATCTTAAGTGGCGCGCACAACACGTTATGTCCACGCATCGTGCAGTTGCTGCGCGAAAAAGGAATGAATGAATGCCTGGTTTTAGTTGGAGGAATCGTGCCGCAGGAAGATGTGCCCAAACTTAAGGAACAAGGCATCGCTGAAATTTTTCTGCCTGGCACCTCGACTGAAGACATTGTGAAGTTTCTCCGTGAAAACGTTAAGCCGCGCGAATGAATACATTGCTGAAGAGTCCGGTGAGGGGATCTTCACGTTAAGATTCTGCCGGCCCGCTGAACGGAACACACTTTCCTCCGAGACGCTTACCGTCCTCGCTGAAATACTCGAGCGAATTTCAACAACATCGTCAGTACGGGCGGTAATTCTAACCGGCACTGACGATGTTTTTCTTTCCGGCGCTAACATTCGTGAACTCACTAAGCTCGATTCTTTTACGGCTATTGAATTTTCAAAACGAGGGCAGGAGTTAACGCAACGACTCGCCGATCTCAAGCCTGTGACAATCGCTGCGATTAATGGTTACTGCATGGGAGGTGGATTAGACTTCGCGCTCGCCTGCGACATCCGAGTGGCGTCGACGAACGCGTCGTTTGCGCATCCCGGCGCGAAACTTGGGATCATCACCGGCTGGGGTGGAACGCAACGCCTGCCGCGGATAGTTGGAAGAACGAAAGCAATCGAACTCTTTGCGACAGCACGACGATTGAATAGTGTTGAAGCATTGGAAGCTGGATTGGTTACCGAGGTTGGCGATCCAGTTTTAGAGATCGCGATGCGAATCGCTAAGAGCACGCTTTAATCCCACAAACGGCAGTTTATGGCGTTACTTACTTCTTCAGAAACTTCGCAATTCCCTGCTGACAATCTTCAGTCATACGTGCGATCACATTCACATCCACACCAGTCTCGAGCGCTTCAGCGAACGACAAACTATCAACCTGATACAACAACTTCTTCGTGAGCGCGACAGCAGATTTACTCACCTGCGAAAACCGTTGCACATAATCCTTCACACTTTCGGTGAACATCTCATCGGTGAAGATTTGATTCACCAATCCCGTTTCGTAAGCTTGTGCGGCATCGATTTCGTCACCACGAGTCAACAACTCAAACGCCCTTTTCTCCGAGACGTTGCGACGCAAAATTGCCAGCACCATCGCCGGTACAAATCCAATCTTAACTTCCGGATAACCAAAGCGCGCTGATGACGAAGCAAGCACAAGATCACAAGCAGTCGCGAGTCCACATCCTCCGGCCAACGCACGACCTGTTACTGCCGCGACCACCGGAACCTGCACATGACGAATCAACAGAAACAACTCCATCAGCGATCGTGCGTCATCCAGGTTTTCCGCTACCGATGCGCCCGCGATCTTTTGGAGGGCCGACAGATCGGCTCCGGAACAAAAATCTTTTCCCGCTCCCGTGATTACAATCGCTCTAACACTCTCATCACGATTTGCTTCCGCGAGTGTCGTCTTGAGCGCTGCAATTAAGTCGTCATTGAGCGCATTTCTCTTGTCCGGCCTATTCAACGTAAGCCAGGCAATCGAATTCTCAACCGAATACAAAACGACGTTCGAGTCAGCAGACATTTACGTAAGCCCTAGCTCTGTAGCTTCAGCATCAGACAGATCGATCTGCATCCGCAGTAACGCACTTGAAAATGTTTTGCCTTGAGCGTCGGTCATTAACGACAAAGTCCCACCACCGCCCAGACTTTCATGCAGTAGAAAATTGAGTGCGCCGAGGTTCGGAAGTTCAAACCTTTCCACCTCACCTTTGCAGATTCCCGTAAAGTGTTTTTTAACGCGGCTGGCCGTAACTTCTCTAACGAGGATCGGATAATAATCATCGCGCAAGGCAATCAGTCCGACGTTTGCAGTGTCGCCTTTATCACCCGATCTGGCGTGGGCCAATTTCGTAAGTTGCACTTTCACGCTTCAAACACCTCAACTTTCGGACTAATCACTTCCCGGGGAATTAAAGCAGGCCAGTAAGCAACTATTTCCTCCACTTTCGGCCGGCCACCTGCAAATCCCGTTACAGCCGGTGGTCCAGTCAAAATCAGCGGGGCAATCTCTTTGGTAAATCTTTCAATTGAAGCTCGATCGGAACCACGCACGCCAACCCGAAGTTGTACTTCCGGCGCGTCTGCGGAAGGTTCGCCCGCGAGTGGTCCATGTGTCGCACTCGCGCCGACAAACTCGACCAAGATCTGATCGAATTTCAGTCCGAGTTTGTCCAGCCGCGCTCGCAAAATCTTTTCAGCCGCTTTGGCTTTTGCATACGCATCGGGCCACGCGTAGACAAGTGTGCCGACTGCCTTGAAGCCAGCCGAATAACTAATCGATACTTTCAAAAACTTCGTCGCGGGACGCCCTTTGATTCCGTGTACGCGAACTCGATCCTCACCTCCAGCTTCGAGCTGAATCGTAGTGAAGTCAGCCACGCAATCAGGCGTGATGTATTCATGAGGATCACCCATCTCATAAACCAACTGCTCTTTTACTGAGGGCACATTCACGCGTCCACCAGTTCCCTCATGTTTAGTGATCACGAACGTGCCATCGGCGGAAACTTCCGCGATTGGAAAACCAACATTCGCCAGGTCGGGAATATTTTGCCAATCGTATTGACAATTACCGCCTGAGCATTGGGCGCCACATTCAATAATGTGACCCGCGATCGTTCCGGCCGCCATCTTGTCCCAGTCGTCCGCTTGCCAGCCAAATTCATGAATCAGCGGAGCTAGAGTCAAACCAGTATCGGTGGCTCTCCCTGTTATAACGATCTGCGCGCCCTGGTTCAGAGCTTCAACCATGGGCCACGCGCCGAGGTAGACATTAGCACTTTGAATGCGATCACGGACCAAAAGGAGCGGTTCATCAGTGTCCATGTTTCGCAGTTCAATTCCAGTCGCAAGAAACTGATCGAGCTGGTCCATGATGTCGTCACCGGTCACGATTCCGATGCGAACCTTACCGGCGAGACCAAGTTCATGAGCAGCTTGTCTTACCGCTTCGGCACAACCGCGTACATTCACGCCACCGGCATTAGCAGTAACTCGAATTCCGCGTTCAACTAACTTCGGTAAGACTCGCTTCATTAACGGCACGAAGTCTTTGGCGTAACCAGCATTCGGATCGCGCGCTTTCTGTTTCTGCATGATCGACATCGTGACTTCCGCCAGATAGTCGAGCATCAAATAATCGATTGGGCCTTCTTCAACCTGGCGCACCGGCGCCTCGGGTAAGTCGCCCCAAAAACCCTGCCCGGCTGCTACTCGAATTGTTTCTTTCATATATTGAGCTTGAATATTTTGTAATGGACTGGCACGAAACGACGACTCTAATCTGATTCACATATCACATGCAAATACGGGCAATCGACTTTCGTCAAATTGCCCGTATTCGGTTGGTTGGTTAAGTTTTTCTAACGTTGGTTTGGCGACGGACTCGGACTCGGTGACGGACTGGGCGACGATTCGGGGCTTGGCGATGCCTCCGGACTTGGAGAAGCGCCTGGCGATGGACTCGGACTCGGAATTGAGCGAGGTACCGGCCTCGGTGTTTGCGTGGGCGCCGCGGTGTTCACCGTCACAAGTATTCCCTTCGAACTTAAATCAGACTTCGCTGGCGACTGCTGCGCGTACGCAACAGCAAAACCAACACTCATAACTATGACCGTTAAAACGATCAATCCTTTCCCTGCTGGATTTCTGGTCATCATTCTCCCCTCCTTGTTCAGACACGCTCGGGCCTCAGAGTTAACTATAAGTGTGCTTGCCGGGATGATTATCTTGTAACACTTCGAGTGTTGCGACTCCGTTGCAGCGGTCTGATTTCAGAGTTATGTGAAGAAAAAGTCAGATGTGGGACGATGTTGTAAGGCTATCAAATAGTCAGTACCACCTCGCGGTAGCGGGTGGGTCAAATGGATTTCAGATTGCAGATTTCAGATTAACTACCGCTACCGCGAGGTGGTACTGACTTCAGACTAAACTTGAGGGCAAGACAAATTGCCCAACATGCGGACCGCTAAAATTCAGACTTGTCCGCAGCGATAGCTCCAACGCCTGCCGCGTGTTCTCAGGCGTGAGGATCGCGTCGACAAATCCGCGTGCGGCAGCGTACTTCGCATCCAACTCGGTGTCGTAAGTTTCGCGTACTTTATCCATCTCTGTGGTCAACGCTTCATCGGGAGACTGATCATTCTTTTTTAATTTTTCGAGCTGGCTTCCAAAGGTCGCCTGCACTGCGGAATCTCCCTCCATCACACCCATACGACCGGTTGGCCAACTATAGATGAAGTCCGGATCGAATCCCTGTCCCGCCATCGCGTAATAGCCGGCGCCCGATGCGTGGTTTACTGTTAAAACGATCTTGGGAACAACTGCAGTCGCCATTGCTTCCACGAATCGTGCGCCGGCACGAATAATTCCTGAATGTTCTGCATCCGGTCCAACCATGAATCCGGAAACATCCTGTACAAACAACAGTGGTGTTTGATGTCGATTACAAGTCTCGATAAAGAAAGCGACTTTCTCCGCTGACTCTGTGTAGACGATTCCACCAAAGCGTGGTGGTTTACCGCCACTCATGCGCACCATGCCGCGATGATTTGCGATCACGCCAACCTGAATCCCACAAATCGTTGCGTGAGCAGTGATCATCTCTTTCGCATAGTCGGCCTGAAATTCGTCCAAGTGACCATCGACTAAACATTCGAGGAGCTTGCGCATGTCGTATGGTTGGCGATGATCTTCGGGAAGGATTTCGTAGAGTTCCGTCGCTGGTCTAAGTGATTCCTTCGATTCGAATGTTTGTGACGATGGCGCTGGTAACTCAGACACGAATTGTCGAATACGTTCGAGACACGCCCGATCATCAGCCACACGATAATGGGCCACGCCCGAGATCTCGTTATGTGTCTTCGCGCCACCGAGAGTTTCGTTGTCGATCGTCTGACCGGTTGCGCCCTTAACCAGATTAGCGCCGCCAAGACCCATGAAAGAAGTGCCTTCAACCATGATGATGACATCAGAAAGCGCCGGCAGATACGCTCCGCCTGCAATGCATGGTCCCATCACTGCCGAGATCTGTGGCACCTTTAAATAGCGGCGCATGATCGAGTTGTAATAGAAGATCCGCGAGGCGCCATATTGTCCCGGGAAAACTCCGCCTTGATACGGAAGGTTCACCCCAGCAGAGTCGACCAGATAAATAATCGGCACGCGAGACCGCATCGCGATCTCCTGCGCGCGCAGAATTTTCTTGATCGTCTCAGGCCACCACGAGCCGGCTTTCACAGTCGCGTCGTTGGCAACCACAACAACTTCCCTACCCGCCACCCGACCGACAACTGTTACAACTCCGGCGCCTGGCGCGCCACCGTTATATTGATCGTAAGCAACCAGCAAACCAATCTCTTGTGAATACGTGTCCGGATCGATGAGTAGCTCGATTCGTTCACGCGCGGTGAGTTTGCCTTGTTGGTGCTGACGCTCGATTTTATCGGGACCACCACCAAGATGAAGACGGGCTTCGAGTTGTTGAAATTCGGTAGTGAGCTCGCGGAGTCGACTGGTCTTTGGTGACGGTGGAGTTGCGGCGATCTTCATTTGCAGCAAGCTAACATAGTGAGACTTACAAGACAAAGACCCCTCTGTGTCTTTGTGCCTCCACGTCTCCGTGTTGAAAATCATTCTTAACACAGAGAGCACTGAGACGCAGAGACACGGAGATTAATTCTTCGTCCACGCTGTGCGAACGAGTGCATCCGCATCGATTTTTGCCGGGATACCTTCGAGGACCAGCACCCGATCGCATCGTCGTTCAAGCACAACGCGTCCGGAACTGGTCTGCCATTCAAGTCGATTCGCCGTCGCTTTCTCGTTCAGCGGTTTGGCATCTGGATAACGCTTTTCAGTTCGCTTGGCGTATGCGGTGAAAAACTCGTTCGCATCGTTTTCAGTGTCCCACGCAGTTAACTGCGCGAGAAAAACTTCATCCGCTCTCGCGCCTTCATACACAACAAAACGATCGCCGGCCCAACCCGCTGCCGCACGCTTCGATTCCTCAGCGTCGTTAATAAACTCATCAAGGGCCAGATAAATTCCCCACTCTCCATTCACGTCCGACTGGAGTCGTTTCCAGGTTGGTCCAAGTGTGGATTTCAATTCGGGCAACGTTAGTTTCACCGGCGCTTCGTAGGAGTAATACTTATCGACGTGAAGTATTTGCTCGGTAGACTGCGGCAACTTCGTAAACGCATCCGACACCATCTTCCAACCACCACGGCGATATAGCTGGGTGGCCCACGCCGAACCTTCCTCGTAAGGAAACATCAGCGAATCACGAATTGCTCGCGGCGCCTGTTTGAACTGTTCCGACTCAGCGCCTGTAGCGCCAAGACTTCGAATGAACGCCAAAGCAACAAGCGGATGTTTGGTCATGTAAAGTGTCATCGCCAGCGTGGCGTCGCCTTCGATCAAAGCGTGCGCGGCCAACTGCGCATCCGAATCACCTTTGGGCCATTTGTCAAAGCGACGCAAATTGAAGTGCTGGTCCTGCAGCGCGTGAGTTAGTTCATGGGCCATCACCGGTTTCTGGCCTTCCAACTCGATCCAATCTGCCAGGTAAAACTGCTGCGCTTTCGGATCGTAATAACCGGCCACTTGTTCCGTAAGAAGTTTGACGAGGAACGGTCGATAATTGAACTCTTTCGGCGCCAGGCCAAAAGCCTTGAGCACAACTTCAGCAGCGTGCATTTCGGCTGGAGTGCTCTCGGTATTGAGGTTCTTCACAACCATCCGCTCAATCTCGGCCCGCGACTGCGCGCCGCTCTTAACGTCACGCAAAATTGCCAGCTCGCGCAAGTCACTTGTTTCTTTCAGGACCGCCTCGGTTGTCGCGACAATAGCTGCATTTCGCGCCGTGCTCGGCGCCACTGCAGGTCTTTGTAACTTCGCGGAAACGCCAGAAACACCAATCAATAAGCTGATTGATAACAACAGGCCGGCCGCCACGAGGAGCGAGGGTCGATTAATTTTCTTTGACATCATTACTGATTCACTCTTATAGTCCGCACACGCAAAATAGTTTAGGCTTTAGAGGCTCTTGCAAAAGTCGTTTTAGTGCAAAAGAGTCAGTACCACCTAGCTGTAGCCGGTGGATCGTCTATGCTAAAACGCGTCAGTATTTCAGATAAACCCACCCGCTACCGCGAGGTGGTACTGATTTTTTGACCACTGAAACGGGAGAACATTCCTTCGACGCATTGAGTTCCGAAGGTCTTATTCAGATGACAAGTCCTGCCACTGAAGATGTATTCGGAATCTGGCACGAGGCCATGGTGCGTGTCCGCTATTCTGAAACGGACAAGATGGGCATAGTCTATCATGCTAACTATCTTGTCTGGTTTGAAATAGGTCGGACTGAATACTGTCGCGCGCGCGGTTTTTCATACCGGGACATGGAAGAAAACGAAGACGCTTTTCTGGTGGTCGCTGAATCTTACTGCCGTTACAAAGCTCCCTCTTATTACGACGACGAGCTGATCATCCGTACTCACATCACCGAACTTCGTCGTCGTTCGTTACGATTTGGCTATGAAGTTTTGCGCGCGGCTGACGGCGTTGTCGTCGCCGAGGGTGAGACGGGTCATGTGGTAACTGACTCGCGAGGACGCGTGCGATCGTTTCCGCAAAGTTACGCTGAAAGACTACTTGCGTTACCAATTCTCAAAGGTCACTCTTCCGGCTCTGCAGTGCCAACTGAATCGGCGCCAGAGTAGTCAAAGAATTGCGGAAGTTCGGGACTGCAAATCAGACCCACGATTCACGATTTACTATTTACGATTCACGATTCACGATTATTGTTCGTGACTAACGTTGAGACGTTCGAGTGAACGGGCTCTGCCGGTAGTTTCGTCGATGTCGATTACCGCGCCGCAGATTCGGACCATGCCTGTTGCGTGTTCAGCCCGGCGCGCAGGCATAGTAGTAAACCGCGTGATGACGTCACCCTTTTCCATGCCGATAACGCCTGCGTAACTTCCAGTCATACCGAGGTCGCTAAGATAAGCAGTTCCTTCCGGTAACACTCGTTCGTCGGCAGTTTGAACGTGAGTGTGCGTGCCGACCACTGCCGAAACACGGCCATCCAGAAACCAACCCATCGCGACTTTTTCAGAGGTAGCTTCTGCATGCACATCGACAAGTCGAACTTTAGTTTCCGAAGGAATGTCGGCGAGCACATCGCCAACGACACGGAACGGATCGTCAGAAGGCGGCATAAAAACACGGCCCATAACATTGACTACCGCAACCGGAATGTTTTTGACAACGCCCATCCAACAGCCACTGCCGGGTGTGCCGGGAGGATAATTCGCGGGACGCAGAAGACGCGGCTGTTTGCGAATGTAGTCAACCGCTTCTTTTTTATCAAAGATGTGATTGCCGGAAGTCATCACATCGATGCCCAGTGAGAAAAGTTGTTCACAGAGCGAGGGCGTAACCGAGAACCCACCCGCGAGGTTCTCCGCATTCATGATCGCCAGATCAATTTTGTGTTGTTCGCGGAGATCCTGAATGCGCTCAACCACAGCCAGGCGGCCGGGTTTGGCAACGACATCTCCAATCATCAACACTTTCATCGTATGAGTTCCTTACAAACAAAAAGCCCGCAAAACAGAACGTAGATCGCAAGTTAAGCTACATTCGTTTAATTGCGGACCGTGAATGAATTGGCGGAAGGAGAATCCGCAATGCCGTTCCGAAGCCGTAATTGAACCTGCAATGACAGGTGGGTGACCTCTTATGTCGCCGCCTCTGGCAGTTCTTAACTATGAAGAAATGCACTGGCTAGACGACCTCGGTCTCCCTAATCAACGGCGTTGGCTCAATCATCGTAAATCGGTGACGAGCACCGCAGAACGTTTCCCTCCGCCGCGACGGATAGTAGCATAAGTATTGAAGATTTCAGATTGCAGATTGAAGATTAAAGTCCGAAGTTATTACGCTCTTCTGTCGGAGCGCGGCCGTCTTCGGCCGCCACGTCGAAATCACTACAGATTAAAGTTATACGAAGGTTGTTGGGGACGACGAGGCAGCCGAAGACGGCCGCGCTCCGACAGAAGAGCGTGATAACTTCGGACTTTAATCTGCAATCTGAAATCTTAAATCTGCAATCAACCCAGGCTGAGCTTATTTGGACTTAGCTCGCTTTCGACACTGCTCCGCACTTTCAGCAATTTGTCGAGCATTTCAGCGCATTCGGAGCTGCGAGCGGCGAGTTGTGAGTCAGCCTGCTCATGCATGTTTTTGAGGCGATGAAGTTCGTCGGCAATGTGAAGCGCGGCGAGGATCGCAACTTTCAGTGAATCAACCGTGAGCGTGCCGGATGAAATCTCACGCATCCGGCTATCAACAAATTCGGCGAGTTGGATGATGTACTCCGTATCGCCGTCAGACCTGATGTTATAGGTCTGATTATAAATTTCAACTCGAATCGTAGGGCTGGAAGTGGTGGCGTCCATACTACCTTTATTCAGCATCTGACTAAGGCCAGTGCTCATTTGAGTTCTTCCGCCATTTCCGGATCCAGTGCGGCGACGGCATCGAGCATCGCTTCAACTTTCATACGAATCGTTTCGCGTTCCGCAAGCAACTTCTCGACCTGGTTTTCGAGTCGCTCCTTCTCGTTCAAAACGTTTCCCATGTCGCGATGGATGACGGCGAGTTCTTTTTCCAGATTCTCTTTTTCCTGACGGAGTGTTTTGGTGAGTTCGATGGTCCGATAAATCTTGTCTTCAAGGTGTGAAAACTTTTCTAAGCCTGACAAACCTACCATCGTTAATCTCTCCGTTGTGCTACTGGGATGTTATCGCGCACTGATTATCCGACTTCACGCTGGTATGCGCAAGACTCATTCTTCGCTGCTGAAGATTTATTTTGGAAGATTGATCTACTCAGCGTTGCTCGGCAGAGAATCTTTCAAGCAACGAGTTCGTGAGTCGAGAATGACGCTCCTCCACTTCGTCGTCACGAAGCGTGCGTTCGTCGGAGCGATATTCAATTCTGATCGTTACCGAGCGTTTGTCAGCAGGAATATTTGCGCCTTCATAAACACCGACAAATTTTGCGCCAGTACAATCGCTGACTTTCTGCTCTGCAACTGCTGCCAACAGTTCTTCGACTTGTACATTTCTATCGAGTAGTAATGAAATGTCGCGGACCACCGAAGGATAACGCGGCAGCGGTTTGTAGTGGATCGTCTTTTCTGGACCAACAAACAATGCCAACAGGTCCAACTCCATCAGGTACACGGGTTGGCGATATTTGTAATTAGCCGCAAGCGTATCGGACAGACGACCGATCGTCCCGATCTTCTGACCGTCTGAAGTGTTAATCGCAGCGGCCTGGCCCGGACGCAAATGTTTGACACTGGCCTTTGCATAGACGAGTGGTTCGAAGTTCATCCAATCGATAGCGGTATCAACTGCGCCTTTCAAATCGAAGAAGTCCAGTTCGCGATCCGTAAGCACACGGTCCTCTTCAACTGCGCCGCCCGTCATCACCATCGCCAAAGCGTTATTCTCTTCCGGCAGTTCACCAGACTTGAAAACACCAAAGACACGTCCGACTTCAAACAGGCGAACATCACGAATACCATGATTCAAGTTGTGCCGAATCGAGCCAAGCAGTCCGGCCAGCAAGGTGGACCGCATCACCGAAGCGTCTTCAATAATCGGATTGCTAAGCTCGGGTTGAGTAACTCCATCGCCAAAAGCGGGAATCAACTCGAAGTCAGACTGCGGCGCTACAAAGCTGAAGTTGATCGCTTCGTCAAAACCCAAACCATTTAAGGCGCTACGCAACGCGCGCAATCGCTTTTCAGTTGGCTGATACTCACCGGAGGAATTGGCGGCAGGTAATTCCGAAGCGATGTGTTCGTAACCGTGGTGGCGGGCCACTTCCTCAACCAGATCTTCTTCCTGCTGCACATCGATGCGCCATGATGGCACTTTATAAGTCAGTTCTGAATCGCTTTCGGTTAAAAGCTCAAAACCAAGCTTCGCCAGGATCCGCTTCATTTCACTGACGTCAACGGAAAGCGATGTTAAGCCCTTAACTCTCGCCGGATTAAATGCCACCACTCGTTCAGCCACCGGCGCTGGATAAACGTCAATCGCATCTTTAGTCGCTACGCCACCAGCCAACTCGCAAATAAGTTCTACACAACGCTGCTGGGCACGCAGAACACCATCACAATCAGCGCCGCGTTCGAAGCGTCGCGAGGCTTCTGTGTCCATGCCCAGCGCACGCGCAGTCCGGCGCACCGAATCAGGATTGAAATAAGCACTCTCGACTAAGACATCAGTAGTCGCGTTGGAGATTTCGGAGTCTTCACCGCCCATGATTCCTGCCAATGCAACCGCATTTTCGGCATCGGCAATGACAAGCATTTCGGCAGTCAACTTACGTTCAACGCCATCGAGTGTCTTTAATGTTTCACCCGCATTGGCACGCCGCACAACGATTCGTTTTCCTGAAAGCTTATTCAAGTCGAAAGCATGCAGCGGCTGGCCGACTTCATGCAGAACGTAGTTAGTGATGTCAGCCACGTTGTTGATAGAACGCTGACCGAGTGTTTCGAGACGCTTAACCAGCCAGTCAGGCGATGGTCCAATTTTCACCCCGCGCACTAATCTGGCAGCGTAACGAGGACAAAGCTCCTCATCCTTGATCTCAACGGAGGTGAACGACGACGCCAAACCTTCAGTCGGCAAAGAAACAGCGGGCGGCAGAGTTAGTTCGCCGTCTTCGATAACGGTAACTTCGCGAGCAATACCGACGTGCGACAGACAGTCAGGCCGATTTGATGGGACTTCAACATCAAGCACGGCATCATCACCATGCGTTTCAACGGCATCAATCGCCAGCCCAACACGAGTAAGCTTCTCACGCAACTCGGATGGCGTGAGACTGGTGTTGGTTAATTCGCGAAGCCAGTGGTGACTGATTAACATGTGGTCAGTTATTGGGGCTTTGGGCTTTGGACTTTGGGCTTTGGACTTAGTGCTTTGTACTTGGTACGTCGCTCACTTTGGATTCCGACTTCACGACGAAATTCAGGCAAGCAAACTCAAAGTACAAAGCACTATTACTCAAACTGCTCTAAAAACCTAACGTCGTTTTCGAACAGCAGGCGGATGTCATCGAGGTTGTACATCAACGCAGCCATGCGGTCGATTCCCAAGCCAAAAGCGAAACCTGAATACTCAGCCGGATCAACGCCGACGATGCGCAGGACATTCGGATGGACCATGCCTGAACCACCGAGTTCAATCCAACCTGAATTCTTACAAATACGACATCCGCTTCCCTTGCACTTGAAGCAACTGAAGTCGAACTCCGCGCTTGGCTCAGTGAACGGAAAATAAGACGGGCGAAAACGAGTGACGGTGTCTGGACCAAACATCCGGCGCAGAAACTCAGCCACAGTTCCCTTCAAGTGGGCCATGGTGATGCCACGATCCACGCACAAGCCTTCAACCTGATAGAACATCGGATTGTGAGTTGGATCGGGAGTGTCACGCCGGAAAACGCGACCGGGAGCGATCATGCGTACCGGCACACCGCGCCGCAACATCGCGTGAATCTGGACTGTTGAAGTTTGGGAACGCAACGCGAAGTTGTCGGTTGTATAGAACGTGTCCTGTGTACCACGCGCGGGATGATTGTCCGGGATATTTAAAGCCGTGAAGTTGTAGAAGTCAGTCTCAATTTCACGCCCGTCTTCAATTGCATAACCCAACGAGACGAAGATGTCTTCGATTCGCTCTCGCACTAACGTGATCGGATGACGATGGCCATGCCGGGGCCGGCGACCAGGCATCGTTACATCGATACTCTCGCTACTAATTTTGAGATTATCGATGTACTGTCTGAGACTACTTTCCGCAGCTTCGAGATTCTTAACAATCTCCGATTCAGCCGCCTGAACTAACTGGCCGAAAGCAGCGCGCTGATCCGGCGCAACTTTGCCAATCAACTTTTTCGTGGCAGCGATGGCGCTCTTCTTGCCCAAGTGACGCGTGCGTAGTTCTCCCAATGCACGCTCTTCAGCAAGTGCATCATCGAGAGTCAACCCAGTTGCCGCTACTTCGCCAGTAAAGCGTGCAAAGCGTTCGAACTCCTGCTCGAACGCTTTGCTTGCTGCCGCGACTTGCTGAGATGGTTCCAGCTCTTGTCCACTTTCAGCCATCAATCAGTCCTGCTTAGTTCTTTTTAACTGCGACCCATTTACCCTGCAGTTGTCCGGCATAATCGAATTCCCCGGTCAGCTTTCCATCAACGAGGGTAGCACTCATGGTAATGAGTCCCTGGCCCCCATCTAACTGAAAAGCGAGTTTGCCGTCTTTCCAACTGCCTTCTTTGATTGTCGACTCGCCAAGTTGTGACGAACTGCCACCCGTGACTTTGTCACCATCAACTTTAAGCGTGAGCAAAAACGGAAAGGACTCTCCCGAAGCGTCTGCAACTGCGTCCCACTGTCCTGACAAGTTCACAGTTGCCGGCGCAGTAGTGCTTGCTGTAGCAGTTCCCTTCTTTAATTCGACCGTCTTCTTTTGTGCTCCGGAAATCCATTCGCCGGTAAGCGTGTCGCCATTAACTTTGGCCGTTAACACACCGTTTTTCGCCACTGGACCAAGCTTGAGTGAAAGTTTGCCGTCAGCCAAAGTCGCATCAGAAATTTCGATACTGTCCGCGCCCGCTTTAAGACTGCCCGTAATCTTGCCACCTTCATTCTTGAGTTCGAGGGTCAACGGAGTGTCAGCGGCGCCGGCGGTCTTCGCGGTTCCGGTATAAGTGCCTGATACATCAGTTTGGGCCAACGCCGCGACTGCTGCCAGAGCAATCAGTGCGAATGAAGCTACCGTCAATTTAAGTGCTTTCTTCATCGCGAATCCTTTCTGCTACGCCGCTTTACTGGCTTCCTGATTTTCCAAAGCACCCTTTGCCTGGGCCACTACGCTGGCAAACGACTCGGGTTGGTGAACCGCGAGATCGGCGAGCACTTTGCGATCTAGTTCGCTACCCGCGAGCTTCAAGCCGTGCATCAACTGTGAATAGTTCAACCCATTCAAGCGTGCGGCGGCGCCAATACGAACTATCCAAAGACTTCTAAAATCACGCTTCTTCAACTTGCGACCGGTGTAAGCGAAATTTAATCCACGTTCGACTGACTCTTTCGCAGAGCGGTACAGCTTTGATTTGGTGCCACGATATCCTTTGGCCAGTTTTAAAATCTTCTTGCGTCTTTCAAGGCGCTTATTTCCACGTTTTGCTCTGGGCATCTTTGTCCCCTTTCTTCTAGAGCCGGTAAATCAATATCCCAAGGCTTTTTGTACTTCACTTTGGACCTTGGACTTTGGACTTTTTCTCGCTTAGCTTCGTCCGTACGGCAACATACTGAGCACACGGTCGATGTCAGCCTTGGCAACCAAAGTGTCGATATCGAGATGTCGTTTACGTTTATTTGTTTTCTTCGTCAGAATGTGACGGGCGTGCGAGTGGCCTCGTTTGATTTTTCCAGTTGCGGTCAATCGCACACGCTTCGCCGCACCCTTGTGTGTTTTGAGTTTTGGCATATTCAATCGTCCTTTACTTTAATGTCTGCCTGCGTTGCTGATTCTTTTGCGGTCTCTTAAAGGCAATTCACGTCCGCACAATCCCCAGGTGCGCCAACCAGACGCACTCAATTCAAAATCAGCAACTAATAATCGCGCTACTTCAACTTTGCACAGAACTCGATGGCGCACTCTGCGCCGGCGCTGGTCCAGTTGCCGGCTTCGCGGCGCCCTTATGTCGTTTGGGCCCGAAGATGATGAACATTTGATTTCCTTCCATCCTCGGACGTGCTTCGACTTCACCAACGTCAATCAAGTCCTGTTCGAGCTTTGCCAGAATACGGGCGCCGAGTTCACGGTGGGTCATCTCGCGTCCGCGAAACCAGATCGTCGCTTTGACTTTGTCACCGTCCTGCAGCCACCCACGGGCGTGCTTCATTCGGTAGTCGTAGTCGTGATCGTCAGTGCCCGGGCGAAACTTAACTTCTTTCACCGTGATGGTGACCTGTTTCTTTTTCGCCTCGTTGGCCTTCTTCTTGGCTTCGTACTGAAACTTTCCAAAGTCGATGATCTTACAAACCGGTGGTTCGGCATTGGGCGCGACCTCAACGAGGTCTAAACCCTTTTCGCGGGCTGCTCGGATAGCATCCCGCACATCCATCACTCCCAGCGGATCTCCTTCTTCAGAAACAACGCGCACTTCGGGCACGCGTATTCTTTCGTTGATTCGAACCGGCGGCAGTCGCCTGTTGTCCGGACGCTGCCCGCGACCTCGAAATCCTGTAGCTATTGCTGCACCTCCTAGGTAGAGTTTCGACCTCTGGCGTTTCGCGCTTCCACTTGAAACGCGAAACTTTGAACCCGAAACTAGTTGTTAGTTAACTGGACGCGTCGATGAGTTTCCGCGTCTACTTTAAAACTCCACTCGAACTTTCAGTCTGGCGAAAATTCAAACTTTCAGTCTGGCGAAAATCGTAAATCGTTAATAGTGAATGGTAAATTGTGTAGGAAAAATCAATTCACGATTCACCATTGACAATTCACATTTTGCTTTAAAGTTCCGCAGAACGGAGACAAGCAAAGGCCAAAGACCTAAGTCCGAAGACGATTCCTAATTTTTCTACTCACCAAATATTGATTACTACGTATTGATCGGATTCGATAGGAGCGCCTTCGTTACACGCCCGCGTGTTGCGGGTCGTTAGATAAAACAAGGGAATCGAGTAAATTAGCGATTCATACGAAGGACTTCCGGAGCTCTTATCAAAAATTAGAAACTGGCAGCTATCTCTCCAAGCCCTGCCATGGCTTCAATAAAGGAGCGGGAATAATAACAGGACAGATTAAAAGGCGGCAAGTGAAGAACGGTCTGTAGTTCGTTAATAACCTCTTAACTCTGCGTCTCTCCGGATCTCTGCGTCTCTGCGTTGAAACGGTTCTCGCCCCATTTTCTACACTAATTTCAACACAGAGACGCCGAGAGCCACGGAAACACAGAGTCCGAACTACGATTTGCTGATACTGACTTGATCGCTATCTTTGCGTTACCATCAGTTGACCACTTGTTCACTCGAACTTACTTCGATAAAGAAATAACAATTTCAGGAGTTCCAGCATGCGCAAAGCGTCCACAGCTCTGACCTATGGTCTAATCGCGAGTCTTTTCCTGACGGCTTCTTTCGCATTTCAAACAACAGTGTCCGCGCAACGATCCAATGGAGCTAAACCTAAACCATCAACTGCCAGCGAAGTCACCGACAACAACGAAAGTGAGATGAGGGCGGCGATTGAACGTTACACCGTCGACCGCGGTACGCTGCAACGTTCTTATCCTGTGCAGACTTCACCGGCCCGACGCGATCGTTTTCGCAAGCTCTACACGGATTGGCTCGACTCGCTAACTAAGCTCGACTTCGACTCGATGAGCCAGGACGGTAAGGTCGACTACATCCTTTTCCGAAACCATCTCGAATACGAACTACGTCAACTCGATATTCAGGCTAAACAACTCGACGAAATCGAACCGTTAGTTCCGTTCGGTCAAACGATCGTTGATCTCGAAGAGTCGCGCCGCCGAATGGACACGATGGATTCCAAAAAGTCGGCGCAGATTGCGGCGACGCTCACGGATCTGAAGAAGCAGGTCGATGAACGACGACGCGGAGTTGAAGTAGGTCTACGTTCAGGCGATGGAGCCGTGAAGAAGACGGTCGCAAATCGCGCAGCGCAGTCCGTCAACAGTCTGCGAAACACACTTCGTAACTGGTACACCTTCTATAACGGTTACGATCCAGTCTTCACCTGGTGGAATGAAGAACCATATAAAGCACTCGATCAGTCGTTATCCACCTATTCAGCTTTTCTGACTGAACGCGTTGGCGGAATCGGCGGAGGCGGTAGTGGCGCGGGACAAGGCGGTGGCGCCAGTCGTGGTCCAAATGGTGGACCAACCACCGGTGGGCCAGGTGGTGGTTTTCAACGGAATACCAGTGTGGCTGCTCGACCGGGCGATACGAGTGACATCGTTGGCGATCCGATCGGACGCGATGCGTTGATCAGCGAACTCAAGTCGGAAATGATTCCTTACACGCCGGAAGAAGTCATTGCCATCGGCGAAAAGGAGATGGTCTGGTGCGAAAACGAAATGAAGAAAGCGTCGCAGGAACTCGGCTTCGGCGACGACTGGCACAAGGCACTCGAAAGTGTGAAGAACGAATGGGTCGAACCAGGCAAACAACCGGAGTTAATTAAAAACCTCTCGCTCGAGGCCATTAAATTTGTTGAAGACAAAGACCTCGTAACTGTTCCGCAGCTTGCCAAAGACACGTGGCGCATGGAGATGATGACTCCCGAGCGTCAACTCGTCAGTCCATTCTTTTTAGGTGGGGAAACAATCCTGGTTTCGTATCCAACCAACACGATGGCCCAGGAACAGAAGATGATGAGTATGCGCGGTAACAACCCATATTTCTCGCGCGCTACCGTCTTTCATGAATTGATTCCTGGCCATCACCTGCAGGGCTTCATGGCCGCGCGTAATAAACCGTATCGATCGATTTTCGGCACGCCATTCTGGACCGAGGGCAATGCCCTTTACTGGGAACTGCTGATGTGGGACTTGAACTTCGCCTCATACAGCGCGAATGGCACGCCGGACAAAGCGACGATCGCGAAGAACAAAATCGGAATGTTGTTCTGGCGTATGCATCGTTGCGCCCGCATCATCTTCTCACTCAGCTTCCATCTCGAAAAGATGACGCCGCAAGAATGTATCGACTTGTTAGTAAATAAAGTCGGACACGAGCGCGACAACGCAACGGCAGAAGTCAGACGATCATTGGACGGCAGCTATGGACCGCTCTATCAGATCGCATATTTGATCGGCGGGTTGCAGCAGTACGCCATGCATCACGAGCTAGTTGATTCAGGAAAGATGACGAACCGGCAGTACAACGATGCATTGTTGAAGGAGAGCAGGATTCCAATCGAAATGATCCGCGCAAGCATTACGAAACAAAAACTCACGCGCGACTTTGTGACTAACTGGAAGTTTTACGGAACGCCTTAACGTTTGGTCGCTTTCCAAGTGAACTCTCTTCGCTCAAGTGGAGCGAAGAGAGACTGTGTCACTACTTACCATTCGCTATCTCTTTTCAACTCTCAGCGACATCGGTATAGAAGTAATATTTTGTGTCCAGAGATAACCGGCATCCTGCCATTTCTCGCGATAAACGACCGGATCCGCAAGATAAAACCACGTAGCCACTTTCAGCTCTAAGACATAGTTACCCGGGTGTAGCAGATCATTTGTGTCTTTCGTTCCGTCAGAGAGTTGCAAACTTACTTCCTTCTTAAGCCGATACGATTGTCCGGATCCAAGCGTCGTGAAAGCTTCGCGATCCGGGCCTCCGTCCCGCTGCATTCCCGCAACCTTCATCGATCGGACATCGATGAAGGATAGAGATTCGTCATATTTGTACTTTTTCTCCGCTGCCGCTTTGAGACTCTTGCTCAAGATCTTTCTGTAAACAAGAGAACTCTGTCTATCAAGGAGAATAGGTCGAGTCCCGGTATTTGTGTAGGTCAATTCCAGTGTCAAATACAGCAATTTTCTACCTGACTCGACCGCATAACGCTGTCCATCGATAGCCGTAGAAAGTTGCAACTGCGCTTCGGAGTCTCGATCGGTTGAAGTACTCGACTTAACCTCACGCAGTTGCTGGGCACTCACCACTCCAACACTTCCCGCGAGACACAGGACAAGCAGTAAGGATTTCATCATGTTCCCTTCCAATCTGAACCTTTACTATCGGGCTCCAGTATCTTACTACCCCCCAGACAAGGGTCCTGAAGTCATAGGCGTATCACCAAAACAGGCTTTTTTTACTGTTCCATTATTCATAATCGTCAGAAGATTTAGGGGGTCGTTTCCTGCTGAGTCACCAGACAAGCTGCCGGTACGGTGGCCCAATTCGTGGGCTAGAACAAAGGCGGCAGCTTCCACGTTGCCCAGGTCGATATAGTATCCGACCTGGTCACGGAGGCTGTAACCTACTTCAATTCTTTCAGAACCGCCAGTTCCCATAAACAAATGGCCGGAATCAAGTAGAACGTTCTTTCCAGTTGTTACCGCACCCGCTCCTGCATCGGCGGATCCAAACGAAAAGTGTGTGTCTTTGAGGGCCTTTTCGGCCTTCCCTACACCTCCATATAATTTAGCGCAATCATTATTTCCGTTGTTCTCATGTATTCTCTTCCATAATTCCTGAAACGCATCATTGAACCGATCTTGCTGGTCTTTAGTGGCGCCCTTGATTGTAGGAGCAGTTGGTCCACCGGCTCCGCCCTTTCCCTGTCCAATGGTCGGATTCCAGAAGGAATTGGAAAACCAGTCCCGCTCAGCCTGACTCGGACGTCTTTCGCTATGGTTAATTACGACCGTCCCAATCTCACAGATGATTGGACCACCCTCGTCATCGTAGCCACAAATCTCCGGTTGAAGACCTGTAGGATCGACCACATTTGTCGGGTCATTTAAGGCATAGGCATATTTGTTTAGAGATTGCGGATCATCTTGCTTAGCTGGATCCGGACTGGTCCAACGACCGGCGAAGCTGTCGTACTTTCTAAACCATGTATGGTCGAGACCACTGATGGAATCACGTTCAGTAAGAGCAAACTTCTGGCGCACCTGATCCGTGACGCCATATTTCTGTGTGGTCGTACGTGAACCGATACCGGCCCAGATGTCTTCACCGTAAGGCAGGTAATCGTGTCGCGATAGAATCGCACTACTCGTCGAGTTGTTTTCCATCAACAAGCGCGTCGAGCCCTGCGCGTCGGTCAGCGCATACTTGATGTTTGCACTCGTAGAAGTGCTGCTGGTCGTGCCGGGGCAGATGAGATTGAGGTTTTCGACAAACTCCGTGGAGACGGCAAACGCCTGTCGCACACCGGGGCGAGTGTTCCCGGTCGATAAACTATTGGCCCAGAAATTCAAACCTCCTGTGTCGGGAGTCCGCTGCAGATAGCTCTCATAGAGGTCCGTAACGTATTGGATATCAGATGTGCTGAGACTGGTGTAGGCACTCGAGGTAAAGACGGCGATACCCATGCTTTGCGCCGCTCCTACGAGCGCATCTGTGCCCTGCAGTTGCGCACGCGATAACGTGTCGGTCCAGGTGGCAATGTCGGTGGCGTAAGTCGTCGTTGCGCCGCTGCCAAACGCGCCGACATAGAAGTCGATGACAAAGTTGCCGATCGTCTTGTAACAGGTTGAGCTCGGTTCATAGACGGCCAGCAACTGTCCACCACGATAGATGTTCTCGCGTTCCAACGAACTGTTGGCGTAGTCAGCTACTAACTGCCCAAATGCGTCGTAGACCATCTGCCGTGTAACGCTGTTGGCGCTCATCTGCACGCGCTGACCGGCACAGTCGTAGACCGAACTCTGCCCACTCGTGCTGTCAGTACGTTCAGCAGTGATCTGGCGACCATTGAGATCGTAGCCATAGTTCATGCCGCGGCCCTGCGGGTCGAGCCGGAATTTCATGTCCTGCGTGATGTTACCCGCATCGTCGTAAGTGATCGGAGTCGAGCCGGTATCGATGAAGCGATTGGTGCTGGCAGTGATATCGGTAGAGATCACAGGCGTGAAGCCCACACCTGTATTGCTGCCACCAGATTGGAAGCGGTTGCCGTAACGATCAAACGTGAACTGCTGCTGCCAGGCCGTCGTGCTGAAACCTGAGCTGTAGGTTTCTTTTGCGGTTGATAAGCGTCCCAGTTCGTCGTAAGAGAAGCGCTGCTCAAATTGCTTGGTCCCATTGATGACGTCATCAACGCGCCCGAGTTGTCCGTTGTTCTTCGACAGATCAACGCTGCCGTTGCTCTGGTTTACTTCACCGTAGAAATAGTCAAACCGTTGTAGTTCAGAACCAGAACTACTCTGCTTGAGTTTGATCTCCTTCACCTGCTGCGCGTTGTTATAAGCGAGCGTGTGATAAGCGCTATTGCCCCATGTCTCACTCAGCAAACCTCCGTTGGCGGCATAGCTCAAGCTGCTGGCAAACGTATTCGAAGAGTTATCGGCGAGCTGTGACAACCGCCCGGCATCGTCATACGAATGCGTCAACACGCGTCCGCTCGGATACGTCTCAGTAGCCAGCAAGCCCGCCAGATTGTAAGTGTAGCCAAGTGTGTAGGTGTTGGAACCAGTCACCTGTTTCTGCACATTGATACGACCCAGCACGTCGTAGCCAAAGTAGGAGCCGGTCGTACCACTGCCATACCAACTAATCGGCCCACTGCCGCGCCATCGGTGTAACTGGGATGTCCGCTGGGCAAGTTGCTCGCATCGTCGTAGTAGTAATGAGCATCCGGCGTAGTGCTGCCTGGATAATCAATCTGCGTCAACCGGTTCAGATCGTCGTAGTAATAATCGGTCTGCAGGTTGTAAGGATCGTAAGAATGAGAGACCAGCCCGTGCGAATCGTATTCATACTTCCGGCTCCACGAACTGTTGCCGGTCAATGAATCACTCTGCGTGTAAGGCGTCGTTTTGTGCTCAGGCTGTCGTTCATACGTCAGACGCGACAACGAGTCGTATTTGAAGTAACGCGTTTGTGAACCTTGCGTGACCTTCACCAGGTTATTTAGTAGATCATAGTCGTAAGAGGTTGACTGGTTAGGCGAACTCACGGTGCCGAGTCCCGATGTCGTAGGTTCATCGATTCGGATTACGCGACCCATTGCATCGCGCACCTGCCGTCTCACCTTGCCGGCCTCGTCGGTGGTCGTAACTACATTACCTTCATAAAGTGTGTGCACCGAGGTGGTGTAAGTCGGGTTCGAGTCGTCACCACGCGGCAGGTCTATCTGAGTGATCCGCCCGAGGTTGTCAAACGTGTTGGTGGTCCATATCCCGGAGGAGTTGATCGCTACCGTGCCGTAGTTGCTCGTGCTGTAGTAAGGATTACTTATCCGTGAGACGCGTTCCATGTTGTCGTATTCGATGTTTTTAATTACCCAACCGTCACCCGAGGTATGACTATTGAAGGTGGCCGCCACCGCGCCCCGGCCATCGAAATACGTTTTGCTATCGACGTAACGCGGAGTCGAATCCAGCTTAGTGGACACGGTCACTAGCGAGTGCAACTTGCTGGCACTATCAGCAGCCAGTGCGTCCGCGTAGTCGTAGGTAGTAATCCCGCCGTCGGGAAGATCGATTTCCGTCGGTCGTAGTGTTTCGCTGTCATAAAAGACTTCTGTGTCCTGGCTGTTCTCATCTGTGGCAACGTTGACCAGGCCGGTATTCAAATCGTAAGTCGTGCCTGTCGTCACGTGCACGCCACTGGGATTACCACTCGTAACTGACTCGGGATAAGCATAGTTGTAGGTATTCGTGTAGGTGATTGTCTTTAACTGACAGCAATCTACCTGCGCACTGGTGACGTTTCCCGCAATGTCGTAAGTATTAGTGTGTGTGATGGAGCCGGATGCACCCGGCGCATCCGTGTAAGTCGTCACCGCAGTGACATTGCCACGATAGTCAGTGTTTGGATCGTACAAATTGTACGTGTCGATCAACTGCCACTCCCAAAGTGTGCAGACCTCTTCATCGCCT
>DATDMC010000127.1:0-51268 GCA_036518995.1 Pyrinomonadaceae bacterium
CCCTCCGTGGGCGCCCCTTGGTAATATAAAAGGGCGCCCCACAGCGGGACGCCCCTTGGTAATGTAGAAAGGGCGCCCACGGAGGGCCGCCCCTACAAGTTTTACGAATCCTGACGAACAGTCACATAAATAACTGCGTCACGTCGCTTCACCAACAGTAACGTTGGACGTGTACCGCTCTGTTGAATTGCCGCACTAAACTCCACCAACGTCCGCACAGGCTTACGATTCACTTCCTGAATCAAATCACCCGGGCGAATTCCAGCATTCGATGCGCTGCCATCCGGGTTAACGCGAGTAACGAGCAAGCCCTGATCATTTGTATCGAGACCAAAGCGTTGCGCTGAATCAGCAGTCAGGGTTTGAAGCGTTAGACCATACTTCCCTGAACTACTGGCGCCACCGCTGTCGCTGCTGCCATCCTCATCGCTTGCTACCGGCTTCGCTTCCGGCAACTCTGCCAACGCGACCTGGAAGTTTTGTTCGCGACCATCGCGCACGGCACTGACCTTGACATTAGTTCCGGGCGCCATACCCGCAACTGTATTACGTAATACATTGGAATCAGCGATCGACTGATTATTTACGCTGACGATTACGTCACCACGCTGGAGGCCCGCCTTTTCTGCTGGTCCAGCCGGAGCAACTGAGGTGACGATCGCTCCACGCGCAGCAGGTAAATTCAGACTCTGCGCCAGGTCAGCATCAACACCCTGAATCGTGACACCCAACATACCGCGATGAACTTTTCCAGTCTTTAACAACTGGTCCATCACCGCTTTCGCCATGTTTGATGGAATGGCAAAACCGATACCGATGTTGCCGCCTGAGGGTGAAAGGATTTGTGAATTAATACCGACGAGTTCACCGGTTGTGTTAACGAGGGCGCCGCCCGAGTTGCCCCGGTTGATTGCGGCATCAGTCTGTAAAAAGTCTTCGAAACTGCCATCGCTCAAACCGGTCTGACGGCCCTTCGCGCTGATAATTCCCGAAGTCACTGTTTGTCCGATTCCCATCGGATTACCAACCGCCAAAACGAAATCACCGATGCGCACCTTGTCCGAATCGCTGAACGACAAAGTCGGCAAGTTCTGGGCATCGATTTTCAGCACAGCCAGGTCACTCGGCTGATCTGAACCAACTAGTTTGGCTTTGAAAGTTCGGTTGTCAGTCAACTCGACGCGAATGTCGAGCGCACCATCAACCACGTGATGATTCGTCAAAATGTAGCCGTCCGAGTTAACAATCACACCCGATCCAACACCCTGGATGCGCTGCGGCGCCTGCTGTTGTTGGGGCGCGCGATCGCCAAAAAATTCGCGGAAGCCCGGATCATCCATAAAGGGAAACTGCTGCGCTTGTCGCGCGCGTTCGGTCGAACGAATAGTGACGACTGCAGGGGAAACTCGCGACACCAGATCTGCATAAGAAGTCTGCGAGGGACTGACACCTGAGGTTGCAGCGGCAACTGCAGGCTGGCCATTCACCAAACCCATCATTCCGTTTTGGGCATGGCAAGCGCTGACCGACACCACCAAAAGCGCCAAACTTAAAAACATCTTTACCCGGGAGAGCGTCCCGGTACCCAAACTCTTCATAATCTCTCCATTTCTCATTATTTCTTATCGACACTTAAACGCTCAAACGAGCGGGTGGCGACGAATTAAGTTATCAATCCCGTCGAATCGGCGGGGTATCACACAACTTTTCGGCTGTTATCTTTTGATTCACTCAAACAACATTAGGTTTACCTACACGAAATGTTCGGGCCGTTAGTTCCATTTAGGAATGAGACGGTAAATAAGCGTTTAAATTCAGTAGAGATTCTGCTGATTTTCGATTGCCGATCTCGAATTGCCGATTGAAGGACAATACGGCGCCGGATATTTGCTAACGACGGTGACAAAACTGAAATCTTCAGTTCTCGGCAATTTAGAGAAACGACGCTCTATGTTATACTGCGGCACATATTTTCCAATTGGACTCTATTTCGAACTCCGACATCGATTTAGAGGGTCACCTATTCCGCTAGTTAGGGACAGTTCGCCGCGAGTTTCCAACGAAAACGACGCAACGAGGTCTAACTCCGAATGCATGGGGTCAAAATCTCCAATGGCCATGAAGACAGTACTGTCCTGATTGTCAACGACCTACCCGAACAACTGGTTTTGATGCAAAATCTCTTGCAAAAAGCCGGTTATTCGGTACTCACGGCAAACGACGGACTGCAAGGCCTCAACCTCGCCAGAGATAAAAAACCTGACCTGGTCATTAGCGACGTCACCATGCCCAGGATGAATGGATTGGAGTTTACGAAGCAACTCCGATCAGATGGTGAACTTCGTCTGGTTCCCATCCTGCTGGTCAGCGCTCATCAGAAAGATACCGACAGCGTAGTTGCCGGTCTTAAAGCCGGCGCCGACGATTATCTGGAGGTTCCGTTTGATGCAACTCGACTAGTCGCCAAAGTCTCCCGTTTGTTGGAGCGTTCACGACTCGAAACCAGCTACCGCGATCTGGTTGAACACGCCAGCGATGTGATTTTTACTCACGATTTGAGTGGCCGGTTGACCAACATTAACGCTGCGGGTGCTCGGTTTTTGGGACGCAGTACTCAGGATTTAGTAGGCGAGTCGTTTTTCAGCATCTTCGGAATTATTTCCGAGAGCAACGGCTTTGCAGGCAGTCTTAAAAACCCGCAAGCCGCCAAAGAAGTTCGTCACCAGTTTTTAACAAGAGGGGCCGCGGGTGACGATCGTTGGCTCGATCTCATTATCTCGCCGATTAAAGACAAACTCGACGAAACCATCGGCTTTCGTGGCGTAGCAAGAGACGTAACCGAGCGAAAGAACTTCGAAGAAGCACTCCAGGATTCCGAGTCGCGCTACAAATTGCTGTTCGAATCAACGCCCCAACCGATTTGGGTTTACAACGAAGAGACCCTCGCTTTTCAGGCGGTTAACGAAGCCGCTACCCGGACCTACGGTTATTCCCGCGACGAATTTTTATCGATGACCATCGATAGTCTGCGGGCCAAAGAAGATA
Source organism: Pyrinomonadaceae bacterium (assembly GCA_036518995.1). Lineage (GTDB taxonomy): Bacteria > Acidobacteriota > Blastocatellia > Pyrinomonadales > Pyrinomonadaceae > PSRF01. Next base: position 3,046 of record DATDMC010000127.1, read on the forward strand.
TTCCTGCACTCTTAATCAAAAACGCCAACGATGCAAATGACCTGGTGCTTTCGAGTCCGTGGCGACATAAAACCCGCGACCAGAAGACGATCTATGTGGAGATGAGTTCGCATCCAGTCGTCTTCGACGGAAAACATAGTCGCCTCGTGATCGTGAACGATGTTACGGAAAGAAAGCTGCTCGATGAAAAGCAACAGCGGCTGCACGTTTCGTTACAGCAGTCGGCGATGGAGTGGCGCCAGACCTTTAATGCCATCGAGTTTCCTGTCTTGATCGTCGATTTGAACGGGACTATTAAACGTTCAAATGAAACTGCGGAGCTCATTGCCGGCCTGGACGCGGAAGAGATCATTGGCAAGTCACTCAGTGAGATTGGCGATCAGCAACCCTGGCAAAAAGCGGCCCAGCTTATCGAAGTTGTCAGACAAAATCATTTGCCGGTTTCCGAAGAAGTCACTTGCGAAACGACCGGCAAAACCTGGGCGCTCACGCTCTACATGATCAATGAATTTGGTTCTGTGGGCCAACGGGCCATTTTCATTGCCCAGGACATAACTAAACGTATTCAGCTCGAGGCCTCGCTGCGCCAGAGCGAAATGATGTCTTTATTAGGTTCGTTAGTGGCAGGCGTGGCCCATGAAGTTCGCAATCCCTTGTTTGGCATCTCCTCAATACTCGATGCATTCGAAACTCGCTTCAGTGATCGGACCGAGTATCTGCGTTACACGAATGTGCTGCGTGATGAAATCGGCAGACTCACTGTGTTGATGGAAGAGCTCCTCGAATACGGCAAACCCTATCGCGGTGAGATGTACCTGATTTCGATTGACGAAATGGTCGCACGTTCAATTCGCGCCTGCCAGCCGGCGGCCGAGGTGGCCCACGTTAATCTCGCGAGTGAAGTTGAAGAAGATCTACCAAAGATTAGAATTGACCGGCGCCGGCTTTCCAAAGTGTTTGTTAACTTGATCGAGAATGCGATCCAACATTCACCAAATGGCGCCACGGTCACGGTCCAGGCAAAGACGATTACCGATGGGAAACAGGAATGGGTAGAGTGTGCTATTCGTGATGCTGGTCCAGGTATTCTGGAACAGGATCTTCCCAAGATCTTCGAACCCTTCTTTTCGAAGAGACGCGGCGGCACTGGATTGGGACTAGCTATCGCCCAAAGAATTATGGAGGAACACGGCGGAAAACTCATCGCAGGCAATAATCCTGACGTGGGAGCCTGTATGATAACGAGATTTCCGGTACCTCCCGAGGGGGGACGATAGATGGCCAGAAACAAAGTATTGGTGGTAGACGACGAGCCTGGCGTTCGCTTCGGAATCCGTGATTTTCTAGAGCAGCAAGGTTACGAAATCGACGAGGCGGATAGTTGTGAAGATGCACAACACCTATTCAAGAATTCACGACCAGACATTGTAATTGCCGACTACATGTTGGCAGACGGCACCGCGCTCGATCTATTGCCACGACTGAAAGAGATTGATCCTGATATTCCGCTGTTGGTGTTGACCGCTCACGGCTCTATCGATTTGGCCGTTCGGGCCATTAAAGAAGGCGCGGAACAATTTCTAACCAAGCCGCTTGAACTTCCGGCCCTGCAGGTAATTCTCCAGCGACTGCTGCAAAAACAAAGAAATCATCACAAGCAGTTAGCCAGTAAAACCAGACAAGTACGACAAGCCATCGATCCGTTTATCGGGACCAGTTCGGCAATTCGCAATCTCGCTGATCAAGCAAGAAAGATTCTGAATAGCGAGAGCCCGGTTCTGATTCTCGGTGAAACCGGCAGCGGAAAAGGTGTGCTCGCTCGCTGGCTTCACGAAAACAGCCCACGCGCTGACGAAGCTTTCGTGGATCTTAATTGTGCTGGTCTAAGTCGTGAGTTGCTCGAGACGGAATTATTTGGTCACGAAAAGGGAGCGTTTACGAGTGCGACCGCTTCGAAGCAGGGTCTTTTTGAAGTGGCCCATCGCGGCACTATTTTTCTCGACGAAGTTGGCGATGTCGATTTACAAATCCAGCCGAAGTTACTGAAGGTTCTCGAAGACAAACGGTTTCGCCGCGTTGGCGATGTGAGAGACCGGCAGGTTGATGTTCGGCTGATCGCGGCCACTCATCAGGACCTGGGCCAGTTTGTCAGGGAAAAGAAGTTTCGCGACGATCTCTATTTTCGTATCAGCACCATTCCGCTTGCGTTTCCGCCGTTGCGTGAGCGCGTCGAAGACATTCCGACCGTGGCCCGGTATCTACTTAACAAGTTATCTGCTGATTTGGGCCGTGGTGAAATCACCCTGGATGACGGCTGCATTAAGGCGTTGCAGGCTTATTCCTGGCCGGGTAATGTGCGCGAACTGCGAAACGTAATCGAGCGCGCCGTGCTATTGAGTGAACAACGGAACATAACGCTAAAGGATCTACATTTCGACGGACATTCGAGCGTTGGCGCATCGTACCTCGATTCCCGCCTAACCCTGCTCGAATTGGAAAAACAGCACATTGAACGTGTACTACAAGAAGAACAAGGAAGAGTCGAGAAAGCAGCCAAACGACTTGGCATTCCCAGAAGCTCCTTGTACCAAAAACTCAAGAAACACCAGATAGCTACGTCCAAAGTCTAGAACTTCAGTCCAGATTCTGGACAACGTTAATCTCTCCTCTCTTTTCAGTCTTAACAATCACTACAAATCGGCGGTTTTTCCAATAAATTTGGCGAGAAGACGTGTGGCCCCAACCTTGCCATTGGGATCGCACGTGCCAAACTACGTGTAACTCTCTCCTAACCCGAGAGAACGACAAACTGGATTCGTTTCGAGCCTGCATTGCCCGCAACGCTCACCGAAGCCAAGTTCACCAGAGCAAGTCATTTGTAGTCACAAGCGCGGTGGGTTTCCGGACAATCGCGACTATTAAGTTTCCGGACAATCGCGACTATTAAATAGCCGGACTCATAGAAATCTTGATGAGCTACCAAGGTGCCCTGCGGCTGCTTCGTCAAAACGAAACATCATCTCAAGCGAGGTGATTGGAGTGCTCGAACAAGCGGTATCTAGCCTTCGAAGCTAAAGCCAACAAGGTCATGGCTAACAGTTTCCTAGAGCCGCCACTCGCCCCGGCTGGGTAAGCAATTTAAGAAGGCTGGAGAGTTTTTGCACAAGGAGAGATAAGACCTATGATTAAGCTAATTGTTAGAGCGACGATACTCGCAAGCGTGTTGATGGCAGCAGCCATGATCGCGAATGCCGACACTGTCGTTACCTATTCGACCTCAGGTTGCTTCGGCGTTGCCTGCGCACCGGCCGTCAGCACTAGTTTGGCAGTTGGCGGTGGCAGCCTCGTTTACAACGGCCAAGCCTTGACCAATATCAGCGTTCCAGGAGCAGCTCCCTTCTTTACTGCCGCTCAGTTGGGCGCTTTTACATGGACTGGCTCACCAAATGGTACCGTTGGACCAACCGCGTTCACGCTGCAAATCACCCAGACTGTTCCGTCGGCCGGCTCGGGTAGCTTCACGGCAACCGTAACCGGTATGGTCCAGTCAACTCCGTCATCCTCGGTTAACGTCAATTTCTCGATCACTTCGGTGACGATCAATGGCGTTACCTACCAGTTGACCAACCTGGGCGGCCCCGGCACGATTTCGCCGACGGCATTGCTCATTAACCCTCCAGGACAAACCACCTCAGTTCAGTCAATCGTGACCGTTCCTGAACCAGCAAGCATGCTGCTTCTCGGAACCGGATTGCTGGGCGCGGCTGGCGCAGTCCGACGTCGGTTCAAACGGGACTAGTTCCTATTGGCTAAGTCCCGGCATCGTTAACGGTTGCCCAAAGTAACAAGTGAAGCCGCCCGTGGAATTTGCTACGGGCGGCTAGGAGACCAAGAAAGATGTACGCCGAACCGATGATTTTGCCCCTCGACATTCAGGGACGGATTTATGCGCTCCAGGATGAAAAGGGAAACACGATAGGAACGGGCACACGCGAGGTGTGTGAGGTATTGCTTTACATCATTACCAAACCCGCCTCGCCCAGTGTGTCCGGCAGGATCGATATGCCTGTTCCGCACAGACCGAATTTGCGGGCAGCCATTGCCATATAGCCTTCAGCTCGGGCAGCAGTAGTAATGGAATAGAACCTGAAACGCCGGCTGCCTCATCGTTGTCACAACGGGAGATGGGAACGATGAGCGCAGAAGACGGCTACAGGTTCAAAAAGACCAGGGCTTGTCCGACCTCGGAAGAACTGCTTTCACTCAACCTCGCGGAACTGCCTGTTGAAAGCATTTCAAAAATCTTCTCCCATTTGAAGGTGTGCGACTTCTGTGCGGCCGAAGCACACTTCTTTTCAAGCGTTCAGGTAACAGCGGTACCTAACCCTCCTGCGGAAATACCGCCGCATCTTCGTTTGTTGGCCGAGTCCTTGTTGCGCAAACGTGCGTCAACAAGTTGAGATTGGTCCAAACTCTACGAGGAGTGCCGGCGTATCAACTACGGTAATGCCGCGGCAGGAATACCTAAACGACTGGTTCTTTACCCTGGCTCTTTTAATTAAATCGAATCGCAAGAGTAGCTCGCCCCTTTATATATAGCTGCTCGAGCTACGGTTGGGTGCCGTGAAGCAAACTCGTTTTGAAACATTGAAAAAAGTCTCCGGCAAGTTGAGACAAATGTGGATCGGTCGGGACGACAGGGCTGCGCGAGAAGTCCTGCGACCTCGTCTACTCGTCGTTGATGACGAAGAGTCGATCTGCTTCTCAATGAGTGAGTACTTTTCTCTACACGGATATAAAGTGGATACTGCCCGCGAGTTGGATGAGGCGGAGAAACTGATTGAAGCAATCGACTATAAGGTTGTCATTCAGGATCTGCGACTTAGTACGACGCGCAATCCGGACGGTCTCGACATTATCAAGTTGATCCGCGAGCACCATCCGCAGACCCGGATCATCGTGCTCACCGCGTATGGTTCAACTGAAATGGAAGACGAAGCAAGACGCCGTGGCGCCGACGCCTTCCTCCGCAAACCGAAACCGCTTTCTCAAGTGGCCCAGGTTATTCAGGGACTAATTGAGTCTCCTTCAAAGCGTGCTGCCAGACCCGCCTAACAACAATCCCAGTTCATCTTTATCGTCGCGAAGCTAAATCGGCTTCGCTTTTCTTTTGTTAGACCTTTCGTTCTTGTTAGACCGTTTCGTTCTTCAAGAATCAACGCTGAAAGCGTTTCATCTCACAGCCCAGGGTTGAGCTTTGGCAACCCTGGGTAACCGTACGAACAAAAATGCAACTCCGAAGGAGTTGCGACCCAGTCGAACATTTTCGCTGCCGTAATTCTTCATTACCCATTCGCCCTCTTTCTGGCTCTCGCACCCGAGGCGCAACTCCTTCGGAGTTGAATAGCTTACGTCTACTACCCAGGGTTGCCAAAGCTCAACCCTGGGCTTCGAGACAAAACGCTTTCAGCGTTAGCCGTACTGACTCAATGGAAATCGTGAGAAGGTGCGGCAGCTATCTCGAGTGAGAGTGCTTCAATATGCTGCGCTTTCACTGAGACAACATTATCCTGATGTTGCAGCGCTCCCACGATCATCAAAAACGGTTTGTCGACAAGCACCATTCGGTATTGATCGAAAAGCTGCGGAGTAACAATGATGTTGCTAATTCCGGTTTCATCTTCAAGACTTAAAAACATAAACCCTTTGGCCGTCCCTGGTCGTTGCCGGACCATCACCCAGCCGGCCACTCGCACCGCAATACCATCCCGCATTTTGGCTATATCAATGGCGCGTAAGGCGCCCAACTCAATTAGCGCCGAGCGATGATACGCAACGGGATGTTTACCGATCGTCATTCCGGTGCCGCGAAAATCTGCATTCAGTCGTTCGGGAATGGTCATTGGCAATAGCGGTGAGTTGTTATCCTGCTCGAGTAAATCTTCGTAGAGTTCTCCCGCTGATCGCACTACTCGTTCAACTTGCCATAAGGCGTCGCGACGATGAACTTTGGTCCGCGCAGCTTTCCTGACCGGTTCAGTTTCCTGAATGAAATTCAGGGCCCCGACCACAGCCAACTTTCTCAATTCATCCTTACGAAGTTGGGGCACACGATTGCGGAGATCATCGATACCAGCAAACGGGCGAATGTGTCGTGCATTTACAATCGCCTCACCTGATTCTTTATTGAGGCCTTTGACGTAATTCAGACCAAGGCGGAGGGCGAGGGACGAGTGAGGGGAATGAGAGGATGGGGTGAGGTGGTTGGAGGACGGGGTGACAGGATGAGGAAGCAGATTTGTGAACCTGGAAGCATGACTGACGTGCTGGACTGGAGACAGGGAAAAACAAGAAGACGGAGTGGAAGAGTGAGCCGGCGATGCGGAGACAACATCAGGCGTCGAGATCAAGTTATTCTCTTCCTCGTTCACCCCATCACCCACTCTCCCACTCTCCCTATCACCCACTCCGCCATTCTCGAGCGTGCACAGCCAGTCCGATTTAGTAATGTCGATCGGTAAAACTCTCAATCCATGACGTTGCGCGTCTTTAATGAGAGTAAATGGTTGATAAAAACCCATCGGTTGATTATTTAGAATCGCCGCCGTGAATGCGGCCAGGTAATTACATTTCAGATAGGCACTTGAATAAGCCAGCAGGGCAAAACTCGCTGCATGTGATTCCGGAAATCCATAAAGCGCAAACGAGCAGATGGCTTGTACGATTTCGTCCTGCGTCTTTCCGAGAATGCCGTTTTTGTCCAGACCCTCACGCAACTTAACTTCAATCGCTTTCATTCGTTCTTCCGAACGTTTGAAACCAAAAGCACGACGCAACTCCTCGGCTTCCCCACCGGAAAAGCCCGCGCACTCCATCGCCATTTTTAGTAGTTGTTCCTGAAATAGGGGCACGCCAAGCGTGCGTTCCAACACTGGCTTCAGATTTGGATGAGCATAAGTAACCAGGCTCTTGTCTTTCCGGCGTTTAAGATAAGGATGGACCATGTTACCTACGATTGGACCAGGCCGAATGATCGCCACCTGCACGACGATGTCGTAAAACGTCCTGGGTCGAAGCCGTGGCAAACAAGACATCTGCGCGCGGCTTTCCACCTGAAACATGCCAATGGTGTCGGCTTTTTGTAACGCTGAATAAACAGCCGGATCATCCTGCGGGAGATGGGCCAGGTCTATTTCTTCACGATACGATTCGCGGATTAATTTGATCGAATCTTCGAGCACAGACATCATTCCGAGTCCTAAAAGGTCCACTTTTATTAACCCGAGATCGGCACAGTCTTCTTTGTCCCATTGCACAACCACCCGCCCCGGCATGGTTGCGGGCTCCAGCGGAACTATGGAATCGAGTTGTCCCTGGCAAATCACCATGCCGCCTGAATGCTGGCTCAGGTGACGCGGCAGATCCTGGACCATCAGGTAAAGCTGAAAGAATTTTTTGATACGCGGATTAGACAAGTCGAGTCCGGCATCGCGAAACTGTCGTGCGGTAGAGTCTTTCGGATCTTTCCATTCCCACTTGTGCACCAGACTTGAAAGTCGTGAAAGAGTGTCATCATCAAAATCAAGCACTTTGCCGACTTCACGAGCAGCAGAACGTCCACGATAAGTAATGACATTTGCGGTCATGGCGGCGCCTAGTTTTCCGTAACGACCGTAGACGTACTGGATCGCTTTTTCTCGCTGGTCGCCACTGGGAAGATCCAGATCAATGTCGGGCCATTCACCTCTTTCTTCAGATAGAAATCTTTCAAACAGCAACTTCATGCGAATCGGATCTACCGCAGTAATACCGAGGGCATAACAAACTGCACTATTCGCTGCCGAGCCACGTCCCTGAATCAAAATTCCATTGCTTTTACAAAACTCGACGATGTCCCAAACGATTAAGAAGTAACCTTCGAGTTTTAGTTTTTCGATCAGTGCTAACTCTCGCTCTAGCTGCGGGCGAGCTTCTTCATAAGTGGGAACCTCATCCACACCGGTGTATCGCCAGCGTCCTCCGTCTGCAACGCGACGGCGCAAAAAACCGGTCATCGTTTCGCCCGGCCCAACCGGATATTTTGGAAATTCGTAGCCCAGATCTTTCAGAGTGAAATCCAAACGTGAGGAGAGTGCTACGGTGTTGGCGACGGCTTCGGGCAGATCGGCAAAGAGTTGCTGCATTGCTTCCGCCGATTTCAGATAGCGCTCCGAATTGTGGGCCAACAAACGTCCGGCCGTTTCCAGATGCACGTGATTTCTCAGGCAAGTGAAGACATCTGAAATTTGGCGACGAGCAGGTACGGCATAACAAACTCCATTAGTGGCCAGCAAGGGAAGTCGGTTTCGCCTGGCGATTTCGATTACGACCTGGTTTCGCGCTTCTTCTTCGCGGTCGTAATGTCGTTGTAGTTCGGCATAAACATTCTGTTTACCGAACACGTCCAGCAACCATTCAGTTGTCGACTGGAGTTCTTTCTGCTCGACCTGGTTCTCGATCTCTTTTGCCAGTGGTCCATCAAACCCGCCAGTCAAACAAACGAGTCCTTCAGCATGAGCGGCGAGTTCTTCGGGTGTCACTACACATTCGCCAGGCCGGGCGTGTTTGGGCACACGCATCTTCATCAAAGTGATCAAACGACAAAGATTTTGATAACCTTTTCGGGTTTGCGTTAATACCGGGATCGAATAAATGGTTTTATTACTTTGTGATTTGGACTTTGGACTTTGAACACTTATCTCTGCTCCGATGTGGGCCTTGAACTCCGTGTCCTTCGTGGCCATGTGAAATCGGGGCGCACCGTAAACCCCATCACGATCCAGCAAAGCCATCGCCGGCATCCCTAATTTCTTACCCGTGACAATCAGCTCTTCAGGTACAGAGCCTCCTTCGAGAAAACTAAAAGCCGAGCGCGCATGTAGTTCAACGTATCCGCTCATGACAACTTCAATCGTAGTTTCCTTCTATAAACCAGTCGCCACTCTTCAACTCACGATAAATTCGATAAAGCGCATGACGCTCTTTTCCCGTTTCAATCGCCACGTCCCATTCGTCTCTGGCCCAACTATCTTTGCGCCACCAATCGCCACTTGATCTCCAGGGTCCCGCCAAGCTGACGACCTTTCCATAAACACTTCGTTGTTTTCCCCACGCACTGATCTGCACCGGCCAACCACTGGCGATCTCCACCACCGCCCGTAAAGGCGGACGAAACATGCGAAAACCAAAACATTGGCGACTTCGGGTTGCGGGTTGTTGCTTGCTGTTCCTGCGTCGCCCGGCTGCTTTGGTTTGCAAAGCAAACCGCTTCATTGAGAAGGCGTCAGGACGATGCGTGTCCATTAATTGAGGTGAACCAATATTATTTTCACCTATTAGTTTGGAGAGTCGGGCCAGGGTCAGCTCAAGCTTGTCGGGCGCCGGCGCCAGAGGAACATACAAACCATTCTGAAGCACGCGCGGCTTGACCGGTTCACAGTCAATTGAAACCGATTTAACTGGCGACTGTGGTGGATGCGTTTCCGTGTCGAGCAAAAGTAGCTTCAAGAACACTTTGTGATCGCGCATGGGATAAGGCAGCGTCAGCTTACGTTCGTGAGGGGTGGTTTGCTTGTCGAGTTGCATGCGCACTAACAGTTCATTGGTTGCCAGTGCATGAGAATTTAGACTTGCGCAGATCTGGTTCAACAGTCGCGCAAAAATAAATGAAAGTGGTTCAAGTTCTGTTATTGGGTATTCGAGTTCAATCGAACTGGCAAAGACGAGCGGAGATTGTTTGCAAATCAGGTGACGTTCGGTCTTGCCGTGAGCAAGTTTTTGCAGCTTGAGTCCTTCAACCCCGAGCCGCTCAGAAACACCGGCCACGGGAAGCGTCGCGAAATCATGAAAAGTTTTGACACCCCAAAGGTTAAGCGTCTCGAAGATCTCTACAGCACGCTTCTCATCAATGTTGACTAACGAGCAATCGAGTACCGTTAACGGAAAATCACCAAGACAAGTCAGTTCTTCACCGGGAGCAACAAAAGTGACTCCCGCTAAAACCAAAGCAGCATGAATCGCCGCATCCGGGTTTGCTGCTAAGGCGACATTAATGGCGATGCCGAGTCCCCCATCGACCTTTGTTTTTTTAGCCTGATCGGAAATCTCTCTGGCGAGTTGGTAGGCAGAACCAAACAACAACTCACAACCTTCAACATCGAGCACTACGAGGTTGGGTTTAATTTCTTCGACAAGCGGAGAAAAACTGTAGGCAAAATCCGTCAGAGACAGTTCGGCAGGCAGGTTATTCGCATAGATACAGGCAAACATTTCGCTCACTCACCACTCGAAGATGAATGAAGATTACTGAAAATTACCGAAAATTGTCAATAGAGATTTTGCCAAATATTTAGGTAAAGAAGTTTGGTGGGAGGTAACGCTGAAAGCGTTTCATCTCAGAGCCCAAGGTTGAGTGTTGGCAACCTTGGGGAAACAAGTGAAGTAAAGATACAAACTCCGAAGGAGTTTCGTCCGGTCGATGAATTAACCATAACGGCGATGGAAGACTACCTGGTGGTTGCGGCGTTTAAACCGAAAGTCAAATCGGAAATTTAAATCGTCGTTAAATTGGCATCCGCTCGAATCGACGCAACTCCTTCGGAGTAGGTGTGCCACTGTATTAATCCCAGGGTTGTCAAAACCCAACCCTGGGCTGTGAGATGAAACGCCTTCAGCGTTCTAAAACAATGACGCTGAGAAGATCGATAGAAGCTACTCACTCACCAACATCGCGGACCAGATACAAATCCTGGTTCTCGACACCACGCGAATACGCAAACCACTTGTTGTCCGGAGACCAGCCGTAACAATAAATCTTTTCCTCCGGCAAACCGGGAATGCGCTCGGGTGGGCCACCGCTGATGTTTTGTCGCCAGAGTCCCTGCGCCCAATCACGATAAGTCACATACTTGCCATCACGTGTCCAACGCAATGCAAAATTGAGGGTCGCAAGTGGTGGCACGTCAAACAGTTTCGCTGGCGCCCCGCCATCGATCGGAACGATTGCTAACTGCCACTTACCGGGCGCCGCTAAGTAACCACACGCAATCCATTTGCTATCAGGCGAAACCCACGGCCAAAAGGCCTGACCATCAACCAGCCGCTTTGATTCGCCACCGTCAATCGAAACACGCCGCAGCTCACGTACATTGTTTTCACAAGTCGAAATATGGACCACCCATTTGCCATCGGGTGAAACGCTCGGCTGCGCGTTCTTTCCGCAATTCGTCAGTCGTAATGGATTTGAACCGTCACGATCAATACGCCAGATCTCGTCCCCACCCGAACGCGTCGAATGGAAAACTACAAACCTGCCATCGGCAGTTACACTTGGATCCGAATCAAAGCCACCGGTTTGAGTTAACTCCTTCACGTCCTGGCCATCGGAGTTCATGGTCCAAAGATTCAAACCGTTGGCCTTTGCGCCTGCGTAAACAATGTGGTCGTCAGGCGTCCAATCGAAGGCGAAATTTCCAGTAACGGTGTTTAGCGTGGTGAACGTTACTTGAGTTGATTTCGATAGATTATCGGCCGGACTAACCCAAAGATTGTTTATCTGCTGGATCTGATGGACCAGAAAACTCTTGCCGTCAGCACTTACGCTTAAACCATTGCCATAAAGACTTGCATCACTGGTAACGCGACGCGCGTCTCCGGAGGGAGAAGCCACCAGCCAAACCTGTCGACTTTCAGTTGGATCGACTGCAGCGCCAATTAATAGTAGACCACTGCCATTCTTCAGATACGTAATGCGCGTAATCTCACGCCACAACGGTTTTGTTAAAACGTCCGGTTTACCACCCTGTAAAGGAAGTAAACTTACTTCCAGAGATTCATCTTTTTCGATGGTCCGGCTTACAAACGCGAGGCTTGCGCCGTCGGGTGACCATGATATGCAGCGACTACTCACCTGATTCGTAGCAACCGTCAACAGGGCGCGCTCGTTGGTCCCATCGAGATTCGAAACAACGACACTGCGCGTGTTGTCGCCATTATCACGAATAAATGCTACTCGCTTAGTGTCCGGCGAAAGCGCGAAGTCGCCTCCGATGTTATCGCGCAGTTTCGCGGGCACACCACCCAACACAGACAGCTTATATAAAGCAAAAGATCCCTGGCCGGTTGGTTCACTGCTGTAGTAAACCGCGTCGCCGTCCTTATTAAATTCGACGCCGCGAATCACGACATCGGCCAGCGGGCTTAACTCGATCGGTTTTTCGCCGTTGACTTGAGCCAGGTAAAGATTGTGCTTGCCGCGGTCCTTGCCTCTACCTCCCTGAACGTAGACGAAAAACTTGCCATCAGGCGAAAGTGCGGCATTGCTGATGTCACCGTTGTTGGTAAGGGCGATTGTCTTAGTCTGAATAAATTGATTGGTGATTCGCGATCCGTGTTTGATTTTCCAAACCACCAGCGACAACACAATCCCACTGACAATCGCCGGAACTCCGAGTATGAGGAAGAGCCTGATCACAGACGCCCGACGCGTCGTTGAAGCTCGTGGCAAAGCGGGCGGTTCATCCTCCTCTTCCTCGATCGCGATCTGGGCGATTGTTTCAGTTTCAATCACAACGCCGACCATCTCGCGCGCGAACTTCGTTACTGGCCCGACGAACCGGTAACCATGTCCCGGGATCGTGACGATATATTTTGGCGCGGCCGCCGTCTCGCCCAGCGCGCGTCTCACGGCTGACATATTCACGCTGAGATTCGATTCTTCGAGGACCTGTCCCGGCCAAACAGTCTCCAGCAATTCGTCCTTGCTCAGGTCACGCCCGCTGTTTTCCACGAGCGCCAAAAGCAGATCGAAGGCTTTCGAGTAGAGCGGCGCCACTTCGCCTGAGCGGAGCAGCCGGCGCATCACCGGGTCGAGTTCAAAATCACCAAACGAATAGTTGTGTCCCTGCGGGCCGTTCAGGCGTTTCGGGTCTTTTTGCAAGGTTTCGGGCCCCTTTTTAAGGACATTTTGGCAGGTCGCGACTCAATATCGCCGCCGTTCTAACCAGACGTCTTCGCGCCGTTGAGGTGCGGATGATAGCAGAAGGATCGAGCCACGGAAAAAAATGACTAACCGAACCCGCACGACGATCACCGTTCACACGCGCCAAAGAATCTTCATCAGACCATTACATGAGGCAATCGTTGAACTATGTAAAACGTGCGGTTCGGAAGTCCTGATGGTCAGGCCGGACAAGGCTGCGGACATACTTGCGACGGACATCCCGCGAATTCGCGAGTTGGTAAGTACCGAACAACTTCATGTCCTTCCGAGTCACAATGGCGAAATCCTGATCTGCTGCAACTCACTGTCGGCGGCGTCGACGTCGTACGAAATTCAGATCGAGGGAGACGACAAAAAATGAAAACCGCAACAACGAATAGAGCTTTGAATACCCTACTCATACTGGGGATGCTCTGCGGCTCTTTATCAGCCCAGGTGAAACAGAAGGTCACCGAAGTAAAGTCCGAACAAGTGATCACGGCAACCGCGACGAGTGAACGAATCCGCATCGCTGCACCCGGATCGCTGGTCCAATTGACCGTCGAGGTTTTTGACGACAACGGGACAAAAATTTACAGCAGCGATGCACACGGCGGAAACCTGGTGGACTGGAAGTTGAAGTCGAGCGACGGGAACCGCGTAACGAATGGACGCTATTTGAGTGTCATCACCGCTAAGGACCTGACTGGACGTGTTGTTCGTAAATTCACTGAGATCACCGTCACTGCCGATCAGTCGTCGTTGCGATCAATAAAGACGAGCGATCTCAATCCACTACAAGCTCAAGCGCTGGGAACAGTAAACGATCAAACGGGCGATGAAGTAACTATGGCGATCATGAACCCGGCTGAACCAACGTCAAACACTGTCGTTTCCAACAACGGACGAAACGGTCAGATCACGCGCACTCAAGGCGCACTAACATTCAGAGTTGGCGACTTCTTCAGTGGTAACGACCGCGAACAAATGCGACTGACCGAAGATGGCCGAGTTGGTATCGGCACGACTTCACCACAAGCAACACTCGATGTCGCAGGTGTTGTTAAAGCGGAAGGCATTCAGTTTCCCGACGGCACTGTGCAGACGGGCATCAACAGTCGCAAAGACAAAAACGGCAACATCGTCCAAACGGCGAGCGGTTCAGGCACGGCAAATCAACTCGCGATCTGGAAAGACAATAACGGCTTGTTAGGTGATTCAGTGATCACAGAAACCGGTGGCAGAGTTGGTATCGGCACCGCTACCCCGACGTACAAACTCGTCGTTGGACCAGACATTGGACCAGGCTTAACGACTTCAGACATCACCGTCTCGCGAGGCGCGGGTCAAAGCGTTAGTATTTATGCCGGCGCAACCGGACAACACGGAATGAATTTTGGCTGGGATGAAGCTAGCCAGCGTGCTTTCGTCAATGCGCCGACGCAGAGTCCGATTACCTTTACTCATAATGGCACGGCCGAACGCATGCGGATCGCAACTAACGGCAATGTGGGTATCGGAACAATCACCCCGACAACAAAGTTAGACGTTGCGGGTGACATCAACACCATCGCGCACTACAACATTTTTGGAACTCCAGTTCTTAGCATCGACGGCGTTGCAAATGTGTTTACTGGAGCGGGAGCCGGGTCGCGCAACACCGGCGAAAACAATTCCTTCTTCGGCGCGGCAGCCGGATTCTCAAATACAGCAGGAACGCGTAACTCGTTCTTTGGATCTTTCGCGGGCGCAGTGATTGCGACTGGCGTGGATAACGCAATGTTTGGTTATCACGCAGGTCGTAACGCAACCACCGACTTCAATTCGTTTTTCGGTTCCAGCGCCGGTGAGGCAGATACATCGGGTGGACAAAACTCATTTTTTGGCGCCGGCGCCGGCGAACAAAATACAACTGGCAACGAGAACACTTTCGTCGGCACGAGCACGGGAAATCACAACTTGAAGGGCGCCGATAATACGTTCGTCGGGGCTTTTTCCGGAGTATCAAACCTGGGATCCGAGAATTCATTCTTTGGTGAAGACTCAGGTGAAGACAACACCACCGGCAATCGAAACACCTATATCGGAGAGCGGGCCGGCAGTGGCAGTCTGACCGGAAGCAATAACGTTGCGATCGGCTACGACACTATCTTCTCCGACAATGTTTCGAACTCGATTGCCCTCGGTTACAAAGCGACAGTTGCCACTAACATTTCTAATTCAATCGCCATCGGCGCAAATGTTGGTGTCACAACTTCACATACAATAGTTTTAGGAACAGCGGCTGAAGTCACTCACATTCCCGGGTACGTGATTGTTGACAAGGGTCTTGAGCTGAATCCTTCGGTGGATGGTTCTGGTGGTGAAACGACACTTTGTCTGAACGCGGGCCATCAAATTGCGATCTGCTCATCGAGTCTGCGCTACAAAAAAGATCTCCAGCCGTTCACGCGCGGACTGTCGCTTTTGAATCAGTTGCAACCAATCACGTTCAAATGGAAAGCGAGTAATCATCTTGACCTCGGCTTTGCGGCGGAAGATGTAGCGAGAGTCGAACCATTGTTAGCAGTGCACAATGACGCGGGACAGATTGAAGGTGTTAAATACGATCGCATCACTGCAGTGCTTGTTAACGCAGTGAAGGAACAGCAGGAACAGATCAATCAACAGCAGCAACTGATTACGAGTTTGAAGAGTCTGGTGTGTCGCAAAAATCGACACGCAAACGTTTGTAAATAGAAATTCTGACCGGGAAGTAAAATGGCCGGGTGGCGCGATTCAGCGTTCGCCCGGCTTACGACCTTTGATACTAAGCGGAAATGATTTTGGCGTCTCTCCCATATGTTTGTAAGGGCTTTGCAGAGTCTAATGAACCGTTCACCAGTGCAATTAGGAAGTGTGGTTTACCCCCGCTTCTTATTTTTGTGGTAGTGATTACTTAAGCTTGACCAGCGGGGGTAAACCACCCTTCCTATCTGCACTTGTGGATGGTTCGTTTGGATGTGGCAAAATCTTTAGAGGACCGTAGAAAGGACATCAACATGAAACGCCTACTATTAACTCTAGCTTTGGTTTTCGCAGTGGTTTCGACTTCACTCGTCACCTCGCTTACCGCCAGGACAAATTCGCGTTTGGCTATCGAAAACCCGCTTCAAACTACGCCCCGAAAAGCTACTGTGGAAATCACCGTACCGATGAGTGTCGACGTGGATGGAGCGCCCAAGTCTTATGGTCCTAATGACAAAGAAGCTCTCGACTTCGAACTCAATGCCCACGTTAAAGCCAAAAAATCCGGAAGGATCGTCGGCTATTTACTTGATAGTCATGGTAAACCCGTGATTCAAGGTCCAAACGATCCGGCGCCCGGCTTCTTTGTTTCCAAAACCAGGTTCAGTGACAAAGATAACCATCGGGAAACTGATCCGCGTCGGTATCTGGATGCGACCGAGATCAACTACACAGTGCTCGCCTCCAAAGCCGCGGCGAAGAATGTGGTTCCAGGCGACTTTTGTGTGGTCCATGCGATCACGAAAAACAAAACAGTATTTGCGATCGTCGGTGACACAGGTCACAGCAGTGGCGCCGAGGGCTCGCTGGCGTTGTTGCAGCGACTTGGCTTCAGAGTGAAGAACGGAAAGAGCACTCCAGAGAAGATCGAAAAGATCGTGGTGCGTTATTTCAAGAACACCAATCCAACCGCTCAATTCTTCTTCAAACAGTCGGACCTCGATGCCGTCGCCGAACAACTGGGACTCGATACGGATTTTTCGCAGTTCCACCGACCGTAACTTCTCCGAGACGGGAGTTTGAATTCCCAGCAACGGCAGCTCTTGAATTCCACCGACGGCAGTCGGTGGATTCTTGCGCGACACGCCTGCATCACCTTCTTCTTTCTCTTGACTTTCTCAGCGCGGAATTATAGTTTCCCTCCATACTTTTCAAGGTTTAACTTAATCCACTCACTTGTCTTACTTCAGTGCTGCGCAGGTTGTGCTTCCTGGTCCAACTTGAAGCTCGCGCAGATTGTGCGAAATAGAGTTGTAAAGTAGTTCAACGAACCGCGGGCGGCGCCAACATTCACACATCGTTTTACGTTTTACGACTTAATCCGCCGATCCAAATTTGCTAAAAGTTTTTTGCGCACAAGAACATCACATCTATAGCCGGACACTTCGCTCCGGTTATCACATCGTCAACGCAACCGTCGCTAACCACCCCTTGATTCGGAGAAAACCTGCATGCGTATTTTCGCGAAGCCTTTAAATCTCAAGCGTCTCTCAATTCGAGCCATGATCATTCTCGTGGCTTGTGGCCTGGTATTTTCAGTTGCCGCTACCACTGCTTTCATGCAAAAACAACGCGGCACTACCTCAATCAAACCTAAACCGCCTCAAAAGCCAGAACCGGTCCCGGAACCTGGACCAGTGGCTCCCGGCACAAGTGACATGATCGGACGCGCTTCGCTTCGACAGGTAGAAACTCCGGAAGAAGTTCAAGACGAAGATACTCTCGTTCTCGATAAGGGAAGAAATTTAGTAACGGCGACGAGTTATCCGTTCCTGGCATTTACAGGCATCGCACTTGAAGACATGTCGAGCGGCACAACCCAACTCGTTGGACCAAGCCAGGACGATACCGCATCTGCAGTAACAAATATCGGTTTCGATTACTGGTTCGACGGTATCCGCATGACGCAGTTTTCCGTCAACGCTAATGGTCTGATTCGATTTGGAGCGACGACGGTTTCCACCGGTTTCACCAACAGCCTGGCGTCGACTACCGACGCGCCAAAGATCGGCGGCTACTGGGAAGACTTGTGCACCGGCACAAACGGAAAGGTGCACTACAAAGTCGTAGGCGCGGCGCCGAATCGCAAACTCGTTATCGAATGGCAGAACATGCAGATCACGCGTGGCGCAGGTTGCGCCGGCACCGGCAACGGCACGTTCCAGGTCTGGCTGTTTGAATCAACTGGCGTTACTGAATTTGTCTACGGCTCAATTCAAGCTGCCAACGCCGTTGACGGCGGCTATTCAGTTGGTATGCAGTCAGGTGTTGCGACTAACTTCGCGAGTGTCACGACCACCAGCAATACCGTTTCTTACGCAACCGCGAACAACGCGCAAACAAACGCAATCTCAGCGGGTACGGCTTATACTTTTACGCCGCAAGTTCCTAATGCGCCGAGCGGCTTGAATTTCACCGGGACGGCAGCAGTTACTACGACTCTTAACTGGTCCGATAATTCTTCAAACGAAGTAGGCTTTGCCATCTACCGTTCCAGCGACGGTGGCGCCAACTACAGTTTCCTTACCCAAACAGCGGCGAACGCAAATACGTTCACTGACAACACTGTTCTGCCAGCGACGAGTTACGTCTATCGCGTTTACGCCGTTACTGAAGGCGCACTCGGTGGTCCAGCACAAAACAGCGTAACCACCGCCGCCGCAGGAAATATCTCTTCGACAGCAGCAGGTGGTAATTGGAGCGACACGGCTACCTGGGTCGGCGGTGTTATTCCCACCGTCAACGACAACGCCACGATCGTAAATGGTTCGACCGTCACTATAGACACCGCCGCAGTTGCGTTTAGTGTCACTGTCGGGACGGGCGGCACGCCATCCACGTTGCAATTTGAACCTACAACTGCACGCACGCTGACAGTCGGTTCCGATGTCACGATCTCCGGCAATGGCACATTCCAGTCTGCAACAACCGGCACCCAAACTGGTCACGTGCTTTCACTGAATGGAAACCTAACCAACAATGGTGTCCTCGATTTCAGCACGAACGGAAATACCGCGGGCGCCGGCATCACGTTCACTGCGGCAACGGACAACACCTTTGGTGGATCCGGTGCAACCACAGACGTGCGTACTATCACCATCAATAAAGGCGCCAACTCGACGCCCGTCCTGGAACTGACTGCATCGAATTTCACCGTTCAAGGTGTGAATACAGATGTGGCCGGCTTCCTGACATTGACTAACGGTACGTTTAAGCTGTCCGGCACGTTTAGCGGCACTAACCGAATTTTCACGGCTGCGGGTTACACGATAAACGCAACTGGCGGGTTCTGGCTCAACAACCCGAACTACATCGTAGCGGGACAAAACGGTTCGCCGACCAACAACGGTTTGCTACGAGTTTCGCAGGGTGCATTCAATGTTGGAAACGCTTCCGGTAATGCGATGGGCGCCGGCGCCGGCGCACTGTTTACGATAGAAGGTGGGACCACAAATTTTGTCGGACGTTTGAATACGGCCAACGCAGTCACCTACACGCAATCGGGTGGTACCGTCAACGTTTCAACAATTGGTAACGCCTCTTCGTTGACCGCGTCCTTCGGACTGACCGCTACAACTTCAATCTTCAACATGAGCGGTGGCTCGATCAATCTGATCCAGATCAACTCGAACGCAACCGTAGCGAATCGTCTCGACTATCAAGTGTCGAGTACAGCGAATGTAACTGGCGGAACACTGAATGTCGGTAACGGAACTACTACTGGCAATGCCGGTAACTTCGACTTCCGTATCCGTGGCCAGGTACCAAATCTCGTAATCGACAATACGACCAACGCCAAGAACGTCATAATGACAGCGCAAACCAACACGCTGCTCAACACTACGATCCCGGCAGGTTCCACCCTTAACACCCAGGCAAATATCTGGCTGGTTGTCGGTGACACCGTGACTAACAATGGAACGATCACTGTTCCCACTTCAGGAGGGCGCTTCTACTTCCTCGGCACCGGAACCAACGCACAAACTTACACAGGCACGGGAACTTGCACCATCGTAACGGCCAGCGGTTCCGTCGATCTAACGATGGATAACCCATTGGGTCTAACGATTAACGCCGCGTCGGGAGGAATCATCACGCAACGTGTCAACTTCTTCCGTGGCAGCATCACGAACAGTAACAAGATCACGCTGGGTAACGGTGGAGCCACCGTGGGCGTGCTTCAGTACGGATTGACAGGCGGCACTAACACTGCCGGCAATTTCGACGTGGCGCCAATCTTCAACATCGGTACCGGTGGGCAGACAATTCTGTGGGCGCAGGAACCAACTCCGCGTACCACGAGCGTTGAAATTCCAGCATCACGAACAATTACCAACGCAACCGTTAACAACACAAATGGAGCGATCCTCGCCGGTGGCGATTTAACACTCACCGGCACGCTCACTTTCACAGTGGGTAACCTAACGACCAATGCCAACACTGTAGCAATTGGCGGCGCCGGCACAGTCGCACGCACGAGTGGTCACGTCATCGGCAATTTGAGAAAGACCTACACAGCCGCTGCCAGTAAGACGTTTGAAGTGGGAACAGCCAACGGCTTCTCATCGGTTGTGGTCAATTCAACTGCGGGTACATATCCCGGCGACTTTACGGTCCGGGCAGTTCAGGGTCAGTTGCCCCAGATCTCAGGCACGAATGCACTGCAAAGATACTGGGCGCTTAGCAACGGAATCACCGGTAACGTCGCGAATTTGACGTTTAACTATTTGGCTACTGACGTTGTTGGAACGGCAGCCAGCTACGTCTTCTTCAAAAACAACGGCGGCACACTACAACAGGTCTCACCGTCTGGAGCACCAACTACAACGCAAGCTTCGGTGAACGGTGTCTCGTCATTCTCGGATTGGACGCTGGCTGAAACAGGAGCGGTGAATTCAGGCAACTTCCAGTTCTCGTCGGCGACTTATACCGACAGTGAAACTAACGCCGATCACACCTTCAACGCAGTGGTCAATCGCGTGGGAGGTTCAGACGGCAACGTCTCGGTTGATTACCAGGTAACTGATGGCACTGCAACTGTAGCCGGTAGCGACTACACGGCCGCACCATCGAGCGGAACTCTTACCTGGAATGCCGGCGATGCATCGCCACGCAACATCACGATCACAGTAAAGGGTGACACGGTGTTCGAGCCGAACGAGACAGTCAACTTCCAGATCAACAACCCGCAGGGTGGCGCAGTTCTCGGAACGCCTAACTCGGCCGTGTTAACAATCACGAACGACGATGCGGCCGTATCCGCGGGTCAACTCGTCATCAGTGAATTCCGGCTGCGTGGTCCAAATCCGAACGGCGCGCAAAACGAGTTCATTGAGATTTACAACACGACCAACTCGCCGCATACAGTCGGCGCTACTGACGCATCGGCCGGCTACGGTGTAGCTGCTTCGGATGGCGTATTACGCTGCACCATTTCGAACGGCACAGTCATTCCTTCGCACGGTCATTTCCTCTGTGTGAACTCGGTCGGATACTCGCTAACGAACTATCCGGCTGGCGCCGGCACAGCAACGGGAGATGCAACGTACACAACCGATATTCCGGACAATGCCGGTATCGCGTTGTTCAGCAGTGCGACAACCTTCACTTTACCCAACCGGCTCGATGCGGTCGGCTCAACCAGTGAAGCCAACACCTTGTACAAGGAAGGCACCGGCTATTCGGCGCTCACTCCTTTCTCGATTGACTACTCGTTCCGTCGCGATGATTGCGGTAAGGGTGGTTCAATCACAGCCGGCGGCGTCTGCCCGACCGGTGGAGCAGTGAAAGATACGGACAACAACGCCGTAGACTTCTACTTCGTTGACACGAACGGAACGTCAGCAGGTGCAGGTCAACGGCTTGGATCGCCTGGTCCGGAAAATCTGGGCTCACCAATCGTTCGCACAACGATCGACATGCCGTTGCTCGACGCAACGATTAGTGCGGCAAGTCCGCCAAATCGCGTCCGCGACTTCACGTCGGATCCGGCCAACAACTCAACCTTTGGTACGCTCGACGTCCGTCGTCGAGTCACTAACAACACAGGTGCACCGATTACGCGATTGCGGTTCCGCGTGATCGATATCACCACGTTCCCGGCTCCATCCGGATTCGCGGATCTCAGAACACGCACTTCCACTTTGGTTGTCGTCTCTGGAGTCAACGATTCAGCGACGTGTTTGGCGTCAAACGGAGTCGCAACTACGCCTTGCACTGTCAACGTTCAAGGAACAACTCTGGAGCAACCGCCAAGCCAGTTAAATGGTGGTGCGTTCGGCGGTACCTATTCGGTAGGCACGATAACGTTAGGAACACCGCTGGCGAACGGCGCAAGCACCAACGTGAGGTTCCTGATGGGAATTCAACAGACAGGTACCTTCAAGTTCTATGTAAACGTGGAAGTGCTGCCGTAGTTAATCAGCAGTAAGAGAAAAGGCGAAGGGGTGAGTTTTCCTCTTCGCCTTTTATTTTTAGCTCAAGGGACGTTTGAGGAAGACGACGACAGAATCGAGATCAAATTGGCTTTGTTGTTGTAAATAGATAACGTTAACCAATTCCCATCCTTCCATTCCCAGTTGGTTTAGTCTCGTATCAAGCAGGCTGAAGTCCACTTCACCTTGAACAAACCAGCCGGCTTCGCGATTGAGCTGCAGACTTCTGTATTCCCAACCTGTTCCCATTTTGACCTCCTGATGAGTGGTGGTGCCTCACGCGTAGTGCAAGAGAATGATCTAATACCATATGGACGGGATTTTCAAAATTCTGGTGATCGTTTTTTGTAGGCGGGACTTGAAGGACCACAAACTGCCGTTTGTGGCGTTAGCAGAAACTTAGCGCGGAGTCGATGCAGTCCTTACTCTAAACTGATAATCATCAACCTGGTCCACCTGACCTGACTTCGTCACGCCACTCAGCGTAACCAGATAATCTCCGGGAGTGAAACGCGTTGATGAAAGAACAATGGACACTATCTTGTTAGCGCCTTTCGTGTGCGACTTGAGATTCGATTGTTGCGAAATCTCACGGCCACCAATCGTCGTCACGACAGCTTTGTAACTGACATACGCATCCGATCCCAGCAACAGGTTGAATTGGATTCTTGCGGGCGTCGCAGGCAAATTCAAAGTATGACTCTCCGCGGGAGCCCGACTAATTCCCGGACCAAGTGTCAGCGCCAGCAGTATTGTGGAAAGAGACGGACGCTCCGCTTCTCGCTCGAGTTGTTCAGTTAGCTTCGAATTCTCAGCCCGCACCGCTTCCACATCTTTTCTTAAGCGGTCCTGTTCAACTGACGTCCTGTTTTGCTCAGCAAGCAGCTCCTCGTTTCGCTTTTCCAACGCTGTCCGTTCGCTCTGCCACGTCTTTGAAGTCTCGCGTAAACGAAGCCAATCCATGAACAAGATCGATGAACCAACTAAAAGGACAAGGGCGGTCGCAGCAAACGCCAAACGTCCGCTTCCTGCGGGTGGCAATAGCATCGCCTTCAACCTGGCCCACCAACTCATTGTCTGCTTTTGTATGTGGACTGGCGGTGGAGAAGCTTTCATTAACAGGCGTTTCGTAACTTGTATGCGCTGAGCAAGACGAGGTGAACGAAGTAAAGTTCGCTCAAATTGCTTGCGTTCTTCAGGTGAAAGCTCATCGCTGACATAAGCCTCAACGAGATCATCTTCAGAAATTTCAACTTCTTCGAATACAGCATCATCGGTGAAAAGACTCTCCTCGAAACTGTCTACCAGTTCCGGAGCGAGTTTCCCCAGCAGGAATTGTTTCGCCAACGTCTCGCTGTTTCGTGGTTCAGCCAAGCAAATCACCCTCTACATAAAGATGGAAATCCTGCAAAATTTATTTCGGTATACTCGCCACGCCAAGACACTTTCCGATACATTTTTCGAGCGCCTTCTTAATTCTGAACACGCGAATTCGCAACGCATTCAAAGGAATACTCAATCGTTCGGCTAGCTGAATCCGGTTGTCGATCTTGTCACGTCCCTGATCCTGATAGTAAGCCAGCAGCAACTTTCTATTTTCCGGAGGCAGCTCGTCCAGACAACGATCAAAACAGATCACTTGCGGATCAGGATCGTCATCATCGTGTCTTGCCTCGACTACAGGCAGTGCGCCTAAATGATCTTCGATTGGTTCCAGCGGTTCCGGAAGATTCTCCAACGCAATAAATTTAGCCACTGAAGCCGTGTAGGCCTTCAGATTTGTAATGATCTGCCCTTCATCAATTTTTCTCACTATGCGGTCAAGGGTGAGGTCGGCGAGTTCCTCCGCCCGATCACATCTCTTCCACTCGAAATAACGGATCAACTTAATCCGCAGCGCCTCGTATTGTTTGCCGGCCTCTTCATAGTCAGGGCTCAACACCGCCAGAAACTTTTCCAAAGCTTCCGCTGTAATCGCCCACTTTTGTTTGGGAGATTCTTCTCGGAGCGAATCGGGAGGGATTGCACCATTTCCCTTGTCGGGTAAAGGATCGGACACAACACTCATCGCGAACAACAAAGACTAATTGTGATCAGCGCCATTCTCCCTGTAAGACAAAACCCGCCCAGTAATGAGGCTGATTCCATTTTGGATTAAGTGATATTTTTCGCTGTGCTTCGCGCAATGCAGCCGCCGGCTTCAACTTGTTGACCAACAATTCCTGATAAAAAATCGTCATCAACTCTGCGGTGGCGCGATCATCGACTTTCCATAAACTCGCAACGAGACTAGCAGCACCCGCATACATGAACCCACGGGTCAGCGCGATCAGTCCTTCACCCCTAATCTCTTTGCCCGTGCCGGTTTCGCAGGCACTTAACACAACCAGATCGGCCGGCAGGTTGAGATTATATATCTCACTGAGGCCGATGTATCCATTTTGTTCTCGCCCTTTTTCATCCAACATCGAGAGCAGAACGCCCGAGAGTTCAGGGTTATTTGGATCCATGATTCCGTGTGTCGCGAGATGAATTACGCGATACTGGGCCAACTTTGGGTTCATCAAAGTCTGGCGGTTGGCCTGGAAACCGAGCGCTCTAAAACTTTCACCACGCGGGACAAGCTTGAGAATAGCGTTGGCTTCACGGTTTGCGTACGGCAAACGTGGCACTTCGCCGGCAGATCTAAATCCCAGATCGCTCAGGCTGCGGCTCAGCCGCGTCGGCTCAATAACTGAAGCTGACAAACCGCGCGACGCGCTCGCGGGCGGCCCTGGCTTTGATCCATTTCTGGCAAGCGCTGACCTGTCTTTCTTTGCGCTCGTCAGCCGTTCGTCAGTTGGACCAAATACCGGATCTGCGATCACGGCCAAGGCATGCGCGGGAGAAGTTCGATTAGCAAGTTCTTTCCGTTGTAGCACTAATACTGAAGCTGACGGCAAATTAACGAGTTCATAATTCTGAATCATCGTCGGCGGATTTAACTCGCTCACACTTGCGCCCGGCAAAGGCAACGCCGCAAAAGGCAACAACTGCAACGCCCCATCCGCAACGATCAGCAGACGCTTTCGATTGAGCCTGGAAGCAATTGGACCAAGTACAGCATTGCTCAACGACGCAGCCGCGGGAGCGTAATCACTTTCTGCTTTTTCAACCCGAGCTTGTTTGGTGGCCGCGTCCTCCCCTTTTTCGTCTCTTCCCTGGGCGGATAAAGCGGCGACTACTCGATTCGCATACGATTCGATTTCATGGCGAGGCGGCAACGGAACTGCCTCGAGCGAGTTTCGATTCACTATCCACACATAACTACGTCGTTCACCGAGTGCGAACTCAACGAGACTTGTCTCGTCATCAAGTTGGGCCTGGATTTCGGCAAGACTCGCTGGCTGTGGTCTGGTTAGATTTGCAAACCTGGGATTGCGTTCCCTTACCCTGGAATCCAGTTCCTCATATCTGTCGTAGAGCGCTGCGAGATCGCGATTCAAAGTCGCGATCTGTTCCTCCGTATGCGGGCCACTCAAAACTGTAGTCTTGACCTGGCCCTTCATGGCCATGGCAGAAAGAAGGTTGAGTCGTTCGCCGAGCAAGGATGAGAATCGAGGATCAGAATTCTCGGCTGCGACTCCGCGTCCCACACCGGCTTCTTTCAGTGTGTCGAGTAGGACGCGGGCCCGTCCTTTTTCATTCGCCTCGAGCGCGCTGGCTTTGTATTCCGCATTATTTTCGCGCTCACTGAGCTGCATCTTTAGATCGATATCGAGCTCGTAGTAATTGGCTTTGTTGGCCAGGTAAGAACTACGAAGTCGTTGATTGGTGACCTCAGTTCTGAGTGTCTCGATCAACTTAAGGGCATCACTCACATTTTCACTGGCCGCACGCAAATCGCCTTCGGCCCGTTTGGCATTTGCCATGTTGTAGAGCGTCAACGCCTGACCGTCCGGGTCTTGCACAGTACGCCAAAGAGACAACGCTCGCGCAAACGCCTGGTCCGATCCAGCCGAATCTTTAAGGACCGCCAGCACGCTGCCGATCTTATCTAACGTAATAGCCTGGGACCGCTTATCACCAGACTTTTCAACGACGGGCAGGGCACGCTGGTAAAGCGCCAAAGCTTCCGGATAATGGTTCAAAGCGTTATGGACCATACCCATGTAGGTATAGGTAAGAGCTAACGTTTTGTCGTCGCCGGATTTTTGCAGGAATGGAATGGCGGCGTTGAAGTACTCAAACGCCCTGGTTGGATCGTTTAGTAGAAAGTAGCCATAACCCAGGTGAAAGCGGGTTTGTCCCTGACCGGCTGGTTGATTGAGAGCTTCACGTATGCGTAGAGACTTCTCAAACTCCTGAATTGCTTTCGTGGGTTCCCCGAGCGAGTTGTAAGTTTCACCGACATTATCCAGAGCGCTCGCCGCCGATCGACACAAGGTTGCGGCTGATGGCGCCGGACTCGAATAACAGACGGTCAGGCCACCCTGGCCCAGTTGCAATTCATAAACGGAGATCGCGCTGAGATAGTCTTCGCGAGCCTTTTGCCAATTCCCCATGTCGTCATAAACGACGGCCCGATTTTTTAGCAGCGTCGCATCAAAAACTTTACTGTCGAGATCTTTCGCGGCACTCGTTGCCTGATCATAGAGTTCGAGGGCGAGATCGAGATTTCCCATCAGCCGATTGGCATCAGCCAGGCTGTTGAGGACATTAACTTCACCGGGTTTGTCGGCCAGAGCGCGGCGAAGAGTTAGACAGGCGTTGAGGTCGGAGATGGCGCTTGGCGTAAGTCCAATCACCATGTCGGAATAAGCTTGATTGTAAAGCGCGCTTGCTTCACCGCGCGTATCGCCAATTCCAGCAAATAATTGTCGAGCGAACTGAAATTGCTCCAGCGCATCCTTGGCAGAAGCTAAATTGCGGAGAGCCACGCCCAGGCTCATCTTCACGTAAGCTTCGCCTCTCGCGTTGCCGTTGGCTTTAAAGATCAAGGCAGCCGCTTCGTAAGACGTTCTCGCTTTGTCGGGTTCAGCAGTATCTCGATAAGCGTCGCCGAGGAGCTGAAGTGTTTGAGCTTGCGCTTCAGTGTCTTGCAACTGTTGTAACAGGACGCGCGCCTGGTCCAGTTGTCCCTGAGCAACTCGAGGCGCCGCTTTCTGGGCCTGGGCCAATAAGTCCTGGGCTTGCAGACGAAGCCGATCAGTTTCCTCCGCAGGGTGAAGTTGATCAAGCCGAATGCTATACCTGGCGACAAATCGCTGTTTAGTGTCAGGTGTAATCGTTAGTTTGTACTCGCCGCCGGAGGCAGCAAGAATACTGAGTGCTGGAACAGATTGACGGATGAAGAGACTTGATGCGGGAACAGGTTGGCCCAGTGGGTCAGTCACTGCAACTTTTAAATCGAGGCCCTGCCAATTGAAAACAATTCGTGCGTACTGGTCCTTATCAAGTTTTACGGTGAAGACTTGAGTTTGATCGCGAACGATCTCTTTTTCCAGAGTTTCGCCCAATGACAATCGCGCGGGCGAAGGAACGCTTTGGAAAGCATTACTAAAGGTGAAACTATTGTTTGAGCCGGCGGGCAAGGCTTGGCCCACCGCGCCAAATGACCAGATTAGGAGTGCGGCACATTGAAAGAAACTGCACCGCACTCGGCGTCTGGATTTTGACTCGGATAGTCGCAGCCGCGACAACGATTCTAAGTTGTCTTTATTGCATCCCACGGTTCGTCATCACCGGGCGCGGCGGTGTTAGATCTCGCTTCGTATTGAGCATCGGCGGACTCAACAGCATCGGTTCCGACTGAGCGGTGTCGATTGCCGCCACGGATCACGTCGGTCAATGTACCGTTAATCATCTCGGACGTTACCTTGCCGCTGTATGTATAGGTTGTGTTCCCTTCTTTACGCTTAAAGCTCAAAACCAGGCTAACGCAGTTTACGTCGGTCAGATCTTGACCCGAATTATCGTGATGCCCCTCAAGCGCGCCATTGGCATTCTTTCTGACCAGGATGATTCCGTCATTTGAGTTTTCTCCTGTGGTAGGGGGAACGTGTTGATTGACCCATGATCCCCATTTATTTACGCAACTAGGCATGTCTATTCTTCTCCTCCGTTAGAATATTTGTGCGACAGGTAAAGCGTCATGAGTTCGTCAGCACTTCATAGAACGATCTGTAGCTGTCGCTATTGGGTCCAGTATTGAGTCTTGCGTGAGTTGAGTGCTGTTGTAAGAAAGCGTCTCTAAGGACACCCATGGTCCCATTCATCGATAAGGGATTCTCATTCAGTATTGCCGGATCATTAATTCCTTGCCGACGAAACTCTTCGTGGTAACCCTGGATAATCGCACCGAGCAAATTAACGTGTTCGGTTGGTAAGAGACTAAATTCAGAAGTCCTTCCCAACAGAGATAGTGACGAAAGATTGCTGTTCAGCTCGTTCGTATCGCCCTCTGGAACATCCGAGAGAATTCTCTGAACATTAGATTTACCAATGTGCGAAGTGATCGCGTAAAGAGCGGCCGTACCCAAAACAGCCAACGAACTACCTCGGACTTCAAACACATTTGGATTTCTGGCAATTCTGAATAAGAGATTTTGCGCAACTTTGGCCCGAAACGAGTTGGGCGCCAACCAATACGCCAAATTCCCATAAAATTGGGCTATCTGATCCAAAGCGGACTCTGAATCGGGCAAATTCTTGCCGCAACATCTATCCGGAATATTATTAAGGTTGTTTTTCGTGTAGTGATGGAATGAGGAATCTGCAACGATCCTGCCCACGCCCGCCGGATCTCCGTCAAAGACGGCTACAATTGGGTATTCTCGCTTCGGATTAAAGGGCCGCTTATCCGATCCCCAGGCAATAATTTCAGGCACTGGTGAATGTGCTGGCCACTCATCAGCAGTTAAGGCTGGAATAATCAGTTGACCTTCATGTGAATGATCCGGAAAGAACTGGATTGGCTCAAAAGTATTGTTCTGCAGGAGGCGCCAGCTAAATAAAAGATGAGGCTTGGCTGGATCTTTTAGTCTTAGAAGTTGGGGAAGTCCATCAGCTTCAAACTTTGGATTATCAAGGTCCGATGTGCCCTCCTGGGTATTGTAGTTATCACGCTCCTCAAGCGGTGGATCTTGATTTTCGCTCGTGGGTGGACCAACCCAGGTCCTGAACTTGCCCGCTCGAGGAATCTTGTGACAGAGAGCACGACCAAGTGTTATGTAACTAGCATGAGTGGGATCGGGCTCAATCGAACTCGGCAAGGAATGATCACCAGTAACCAATACACCTCCCCCGGTATCCATCCAATCTCTTAGATCATAAATTTCAGGCTCTGTTAATTCATAAAAGTCGCACGGTTTTCCATCCATCTGAGCGTAATTGAAAAACCAAATCTCATCGTATGCGCTAAGCAAGGCCTTGGTTAACTTGTTACCACCCTGCACTGTCTCTTGCGTCAAAGGGTTGACGGGATGACGCTGGACCAGGTCGATAGTGACTTTTGCAATTCTTTTTAACTTAAGGGTGATGAAGTCCTTGACGTCTAGTAACGACCAAAGATCGTCTTCGCCGAAAGTGAAGTCATGGGAGTCAGCGTAAAAAAGAATGCGTAACGTTTCCACGAATAATTTCTCCTTTACGAGTTATCGCTTCACACTACACTCCGGCCGTTGACACGTCGGCCTGGGAATAGGATTCGAATCGAATGCATAGATGTCGTAGCACTTCTGGTACGCGCGCCACTCGCTAATGCAATTCTTTTCGGTTAAAGAGTTTGCCTGCTCGGATGCCTTGATGACTTCGTCGACGGCGTTATCGCAATCGGGCCTGGTCCAATGGGGCAGGCCTTTTACGCACCGATCGGTAAGCTTGATGAATTCTGGGCTACTAACGTGTTCAAACGTGAATGCTAAATCCCGGCAACTTTTAGTCGAATCGCGGAACTGATCGAGGTACGTTGCAAGTGAAGCCTGTGTCGATGGTGCATCTATATGCGTAACGTCAATATTAGTCAAGAACAATTTTGACACATTTACGCCCGGCGCCATCTCGAAACAGAATTCCTTCGCGACACCGCAATCAGTGCTTGCCGCGCCGGCGTTTAATGGACCACTCTGGACTGTTCGCCGCGTTTTTGTTTTACGTTTCGCGGACTCAATCACCGCGTTAAAGCGCGTCTGAATCGCGTATGTATTCTTGTTTTCAATCTTGAGCTTAACTACCCGATGGCGATGCTCCTCATCCTCGCCCACGGTCACCCCGAAAGTTACCTGCTTACAAGATCCGATCGGTTGCCACGGTTGCCACGCAATCGACTGTGCCGGTTCGCCGGCGTCCCGCTTCGCTTGAATGACCGAAGTGCTGCTAAGCGCAATGAGCCCGACCACCATCCGGACCAAAATGTGTTGGCTGATATTCATCATTGTGGATTAACCAGAAAACTACTCTTTCGGACACTTGTTAGCGCGACATAGCTCAGCTTTCTTTGTGTTCTCCTTGTAACAAGCGCGCAGATACTTCTTGGAACTACCGCAACCGCCAGCCTTGAGATTGCATTTGCACTGACAAGCAAGGGCCTTATAACAACTGTACTGCTGACCCTGACTACACTGCTCAACCCACGGTTTGCAGATGTCTGCGCACTTTGCACATTCCTGAACGTCAGTCATCGTTGCCCCGGAATAAACGATCGTGGCGCTGGCCTGGCCCAGGTGATGACTGAATCCAACTGCAATCAAAGAACCGATAAAAACGAGAATTACCGCTCGAATCCTGCCAACCACGGGGGTCTCCTTATATGAACCAGGTCTTTGAGTAACTCGCGTTCACATATAGGTGGGAATAAGATTGAAAATATTTCACCCGGACAAAAGAGCCTCAGGCTCGCGTGAGAGATGATCGAGGCGCGGGTGAACGTTACGAGAGGCTATTGAGGATTTGGAGCAAATTGTGGACTAGCGGAGCTTCGACGACACCCTCAACTTTAAAGGAGGAACGCGCAGCGCGGCCGACGTGAAATTCGCGGATTGTTGTGGAACGGGCGAACTGATTCATCGCAGCGACATCGATGCCACCACCGGCGAGAATGGTCAACTCGGGTGAGGCGTGTTGCTGGTAACTACTTAGTCGTTCCGCACGCTCCGCTAAGGCGCCTGGACCACCATGACTAAGAATGCGATCAACTTGGGTGAGCTGTTTGATTTGTCGGATTGCTTCGAAACGATCCGCTGTGTCTTCAAAAGCGTGATGGAAAGTCGCTCTGACACTTGGTGCTGAATCAAGAATTCGTTGCGTCAGTTCAACGTCGACTTGTCCATGCTTCAGAAACCCCAATACAAGACCATCAATTCCTATGGATGCGAACTTAGCGGCGGCGTCACACAGTCGCTCCACCTCATCTTCGCTTGTCGTCTCGAAACCAACACTTTCACGCAGCATGACGCGCAACGGAAGCTCAACCGCAGTTTTGATCTCCTTCACGAGTTCGATTGATGGGGTTAGACCACCGACCTGAAGCTCGCGAACAACTTCAAGCCGGTCCGCACCGCCGCGTTCTGCCTCAATCGCGTCCGCAACAGAACAAGCAATCACTTCCAGAACAAATTTACTCATCGGGATAAAAGGTCCGATACAGGGTTCTTCTCTGCGTCTCTTCGTACTCAGCGTCTCTGTGTTGAAATCGATGTTCTCATAATACGAACCCCAGCTTTAACACAGACACGCTGAGTACGCAGAGACGCAGAGAAGACTAAACACTAGATTTCCAGCCCGACGCTTCTCATCAACTCCAACGCATTGCTCTTCTGTAAAACCCCGGGGCGCAGCAGATAATCGAAAGTCATCTTTCCGTTCTCGAGATGATCTTCGAAGTGGACATTGGCTGCGCTTGAGTTGAGATCGTCAACAATCTGGGTTAACGCGAGATCGTGCGTCGTCACGAGTCCAATCGCGCCGCGTGCAACCAGCCCGCGCACCACACCTTCGGCGCCAATTTTTCGATCGTGAGAATTCGTTCCGTGCAGTATTTCATCAAGCAGAAAAAGAACCGGTAACTCTCCTTTAGTAAGATCGACGATCTGTCGCAGCCGCGTTATCTCCGCATAAAATTTTGACGCGCCCGCTTGCAATGAATCCTGAATGCGAATCGAAGCGCCAATCTGCACTGACGAAAGACTTAAACTGTGAGCACGAACCGGAGCCCCGGCTAACGCAAGCACGGTGTTGACACCAACTGTCCGCAACAACGTGCTCTTCCCTGACATATTCGAACCACTGACGATCAAGACCGCCGGCTTCAAACCCAGATGCAAACTGGTCCGGACGTTCATGGTCTCGGGAAGCAGCGGATGACCAAGTTGTTCCCCGGTAAAACCAACTTCGTCGTCACGCAAAGTCGGAAACGGATCGCTTGGATGTTCAAACGAATAGCCCGCGAAAGAACTCAGCGCTTCAAACTCGCCGACTGCAGCTAACCAATGACCTACTGCTGGTCCAGAACGCTGCCGCCACGTCTCAATCGCAAACGCACACTGCAACTGCCAAAGCAAAATAAAAGCAATTGGACCAAAGAACATGTTGCGCGATGAATCCAGCAGTTCAATCAAGCGTCGCAATTTGGCTATCTGACGAGACGGAGGGAGTCCGGCTACATCGAGTTCGGCACGCAGTTTAGCCAGATGTGGACTGGCAAAACTTTCTTGCTCGAGTCGTTCCAACACTTCGACTAACAACTGCAGATCTTTGCCGGGCGCGTCGACTGAACTGGTTACTTCCAACATGGGCCGACGCAGACTGAACGCATAGATTTGACCTATCACCAGTGCGACCAGTAACGGCGCCAGACCAAAACCGGCAAACCACAGCGCCACTCCGATTAAAGCCAACAAGGCAGAGACTCGCGCGGTCCATTTCATCGCGCTCGAGATATGCCACGGTGGCGCGGCGGCCCAGTTGGTTAGCGCGCGCGCATCGGCGCCCGTGTGAATACCTTCAGCAAGCAGGGCGAGGTCTTCGCGTACATCCAGACCGGATCGCAGTTCATTCACTGCTGATTGTCGAGCACGAATTACTTCGGGAGTGGCGGGATTGAGAAACCAGTTGGCGAGCGTTTCTTCGCCAACCCGGGTGCGCGCAATGGAGATTAATTGGAACAGTGAGCCGGTTCCGAATAGATCGAGATCCTCGACATAAGGGTGCGTCCGATCGAGAAAGCGATCACCTGTTTCACCCTTCCCTGCCCAGCGATCAGCAAGCCGCTCGAGTCCTCTGCGATAAAGGTCTGCCGCGCGCTCGCATCGCCGCCGCTGTTCTGTGATCCGTTGCTGAAAAGGAGCAAACGCGAAGAACCCGAAAGCTGGAACCAGCAACCACCAAAATGAAAGACCGTGGTAGATAAAGATCGCCAACACCAGGGCGAGGCCAACAAACGCCAGGCGAACAACCCCAACTCGACGAAAGCGCTGAAAGTGAGTGGCAGCTTCAGCGAGTCGCTGTTCTATTCGTTGCGTATATTCGTGACGTGGATCCATGAAAGAGAATTGCGAGATTGCGAAGATGCGAGAATTTCATAGTTGTGGAATTTCCGCAATTCCGCATTTCCTTTATTCGCAATTTCGCAATCCCGCAATTTATCCCACCACCCTCACTTCGTCGCCAACGCGCACAATGGCTCCGGCCTTCATGGCAATGAGGTTCTGACCAAACAACACTTTGTTCTGCACCGTCCTGAAACTCGCCAACGTTCGCAAAGGTTCATCGCCATTCTTCACCCCGCGCTCCTGATCGACAGTCGTCATCACACACCGCGCACAAGGCTTAGCAACGTGAAACTCTGTTTCGCCGATCGTCACCCTTTTCCAATTGTCTTCGGCAAAAGGTGCAGCGCCACTAATGACAAAGTTGGGACGAAAACGATTCATTTCTACTTTCTGGACCAGGCGAGAATTCAGCTCACTCAATGAAGCTTCGGTGAGCACGAGGAAAGGATACGCATCAGCAAAACTCACAATGTCGTCAGCGACAGCGAAGTCAGGATCGACTGGTCGCAACGTTTCATCCGGCATGTGGACCAGTCGGCAGTCAGTATCAAGCGTTTCACTAAACCATCGATCTGCCGCTGCACTAACAAAATCTCCGCTACAAACGTTTTTCCAGATCTGAACTTCGGCAGTCGATGTTCCTTTAGCATCGAACGGAATGAAGAGTGGGTCTTTGTTTACAGCATCGATCTTCAGACCAGAGGCTTCGAACTCGACCTTGATCGTCGCCATTTTGGGAAACTCACGTTGTGTGAAGAACTTGTTGTTTTTATCGACGAGCATCCAACGTCGATCGTATTGCAAACCACGCCGTTCGATCTTCGCTTCATTGAGCGTGATGCCTTTTAACGACTTGATTGGATAAATATTGATGGCACTTAGGAACATTGACGAGGATCTCCCGGCTTCGTGCCAGGTGTTTAGTGCATCGGGAGCAGGAAACAAAGTACAAAGCGCCGCGCACTTACGGAATACGCGAGATCATGTGCACCTGTTCAACGAAAGTATTGAAGCCGGCTGCAAGTAATAAGTCGACTACCACCTTATTCGATTTTCTGAAATTGTGTGTTGTGTAGCCACACTCACCGGATCCAGTCATGAATACTTTGTGCAGAGCATGGGCGGCAATCTCACGCGCGTCTTCGCGATCGGGTGCAACTTCACATTGATAGAGCACAATACTAACTAATCTTCCTTCTTCATCCACGCGCTTGCGAAACAATGCATACGCGATCGGTCCTCCGGTTTTGTTATCACGGACAACGATTGCGCTACCATAGCTTCGCACCAGACTACGCCATTGACCTTGCCAGGGCGACAGCTCGCGATAAAACTTGAGTTGGCCCACGGCCGCGAGTTCAACATTCTCGACAATATAAGACGGGCTTTCAAGATATTCATTTGAACGTATCTGCTTGGCCTGCAAGAAGGTCAGTTCATCAACCACTTCGTAGCCGAAGCGCTTGTATAAGGAAATCGCCGCCTGGTTTATCTTGACGGCTTCCAGGGATGCAGTCTTGACACCTTCCGATCGATAAAGATCAATTGTTGCCTGCATGAGTTTGCTGCCAATTCCCTGTCCTCGATAATCAGGCACAACGGCAGTGCCACTATTCCAGGCGAGCTTGCTATTCGGCTCCTCCCTTAACGCGTTCAGCAAAAAGCCGACGGCCCTTTCATCATCAAAGGCAATGAATGAATGATCAAACGAAATGCCGTCGGTGCTCAATCGCGCGAGTAACTTATCAAGCGACAGGCTAATATCAACGAAGTATCCTTGAAAGCCTTCGTTCCAGACGTTTACCAGCGTCTCGAAAGAACAACTCGAAGCTCGTCGTAACTCAATAGTCACCTATGCGTCTCCGCGTCTGCGTTCAGGATGAACGACGGCTAACCAAACGCAACTCACAAATATCGATGCATTACGTACGCATCTACCAAACCAAACTCACTATGCCGAAACACCTGCGGCAGTGTACCTACAATCTTAAATCCCATCTTCTGCCACAACGCAACCGCAGCTTCATTCGTACTTACCACGATATTGAACTGCATCGCCAGAAACCCCAGCCGTTTCGCTTCCCGCAGCGAGTGTTCACACATCGCTCGACCAATCCCACGACCATGAATTTCCGGCTTCACCATGTATCCGGCATTCGCTACGTGTGATCCGAGTCCGGGTTGGTTCGCCTTCATGAAATAAGTGCCGACTATCTCGCCATCACTCGTCGCAACAAATGTGTAAGCGAGGGGCGCCATCCAGATCGCCAGTGCTTGTTCTTTCGAGGTTGCCGGATCAAACGTGTAAGTATCGCCCTTCGCTACGACTTCATGGAAGATGTTCCAAATCGCGTCTGCATCCGCTGCTTCTGCTTTTCTAATGAGTAAATCCATCGTCTTTCTGAGACTTTCGTCGACTTGGTTGAGGTTTCAAATCTCTCGCACTTTGCTCGTACTTCTTATAGATACCACCGACTTTACGTCGGTGGAGGTTCAATTTTGACCTACCCATTTGGCCTACATCTTCTTGGACGCCACCGACTGTATGTCGGTGGAGGATCAATTTCTCCCTAACCCTGCACCTCCAAGACCTCTTAGATACCACCGACTTTATGTCGGTGGAGGTTCAATTTTAAGCTACCCATTGGCCCTACATCTTTCTTGGACGCCACCGACTTTATGTCGGTGGAGGATCAATTTCTCCCTACCAAAACTAAACAAATCTTGTGAATCTTGTTAATTCTGTCAACAATAAAACTCTTAGCGAGAAGTTGATTCTCCACCGACGTAAAGTCGGTGGTATCTAAGAAGTCTGGGAGGTGCAGGGTTAGGGAGAAGGTGATTCTCCACCGACGTAAAGTCGGTGGTATCAAAAGAAATCCTGGGAGCGCGAGGGTAGCTTAAGGTTGATTCTCCACCGACGTAAAGTCGGTGGTATCTAGTCAGGATCCTATTAATAAGCAATTGATCCAACAACCCTTTCCAGTGCTATAAAGTCTGCTGCAAACATGAAAACACTTTTGCCCATCCTTCTACTCGTCGCTTTCCTACAGCAACCCGTCTCGCCGGAACTGCAGCGTCTCGCCGATACTGAACGCGCGTTCTCACGCACTTCAGTTGAAAAAGGCGTGCGCGCATCGTTCATGGAATTCTTCGCTGAAGATGGGATCAATTTCACACCGCATCCCGGAAACGCCCAAGAATATTTTCGCAATCATCCGGCTCCCACGCCGCAATCATTCACTTTGAAGTGGGAGCCTGCATTTGCAGATATTTCGCAAGCCGGAGATCTGGGCTACACAACTGGTCCCGTAATTATTACTGACAACGCTAACCAGCATCCACCTCGTTATTCTTATTACTTTTCAGTCTGGAAGAAACAACCTGACAACAACTGGAAAGTTCTGGTGGATTTAGGTACGAGCACACCCGAACCTTCGTCTAAACAGAACGTTTTTGTCGGAGCTACTCCGGGAACCTGGCGCAGTAAACAAGCCGTTGATGTTAAGAAGGAACGAAGACAACTGCTTGACGTCGAAAGCGAACTATCGGCAGCAACGCAAAAAGGAAACGTTAGCGAGGCGCTGAGCAAGTTTCTCGCCGACGAGACGCGTCTGCACCGCGATGAAACCTCGCCACTCGTGGGCCAGAAAGCGATCGTCGATTACATCAGTCGGCAAAATTGGATCAAATTGTCTTACGAACCAATCGATGCGGGCGTTTCGCAGTCGGCTGATCTAGGCTACACCTACGGCAAGTATTCGTTAACTAAGAAGGACGTCGCCAAAGTCGAACAAGGCTACATCGTGCGGGTGTGGAAGCGAAACACTGCGGGTAACTGGAAGCTCGTCGCAGACATCGCGAACGCACTACCTGAAGAGTGAAAAAACCTAACCACAAAGGCACGAAAGAAAAAAGGAATTAACTCCTCTCTTCTTTTTGTGCCTTTGCGCCTTCGTGGTTAAAACCTGCTTAGACTTGTGCGCTAATTGTCTCTTCTGAGTTCAACGCCGCCTGCGCGGCTGCCAGCCTGGCAACCGGAACACGGAATGGCGAGCAACTCACATAGTTCAATCCAATCTCGTTACAGAACGCGATCGATTGTGGATCACCGCCATGCTCACCGCAGATGCCGACTTTCAGATTCGGCTTAACGCTTCTTCCTCGCTCAGTGCCCATGCGCACTAACTGGCCCACCCCATCGCGATCGAGCACCTGGAACGGATCGTCACGAATGATTTTGCGCTCGATATAATTTGGCAGGAACCGGCTGGAGTCGTCACGACTCAAGCCAAACGTGGTTTGCGTCAGGTCGTTCGTTCCAAACGAAAAGAAGTCAGCATGCTTGGCTATACGATCTGCCATCAACGCAGCACGGGGTAACTCGATCATCGTGCCCACGTTGTATTCGATCGTCATACCGTGCTCGCCCATCACCTGGCGAGCCACTTCGTGAATCAATTCGGACTGTTGATGGAGTTCTTCACTCAGCGACACAAGCGGGACCATGATTTCGAGCTCAACTTTGCTGCGCTCGCCCTGTACCTGGCAGGCCGCTTCGAAGATTGCGCGACACTGCATGCGCGTCACTTCGGGGAACAGCAAACCTAACCGGCAACCACGAAAACCAAGCATCGGGTTTGCCTCACGAATACGATTGACCTGGCGAAGCAACGCGCGCTTGTGATCGATTTCGTCAAGAACATGGTCCATGTCGCTCAACGAACGCTTCTTCCTGAGCGCCATCTTGAGATCAGCGAGTTCAACGAGTAACTCTTCTGCATTCGGCAGAAACTCGTGAAGCGGCGGATCCAGAAGACGAATCGTCACGGGCAGACCAGCCATCTCGCGAAAGATGCCGATGAAGTCGCCGCGTTGTAACGGCAACAACTTGTCGAGCGCCTTTTCACGAGCGCCGACGCCTTCGGAGAGAATCATTTCACGCATTGCAGCGAGTCGTTGATCGCCGAAGAACATGTGTTCGGTGCGACACAAACCAATTCCTTCAGCGCCAAACTGTCGCGCAGTTTTGGCGTCGAGTGGTGTATCTGCGTTGGCCCTGACTCGCAACTTGCGAAACTGATCAGCCCACGCCATCAACTTGTAAAAATCATCTTCGAGCGTCGGCTGAATCGTTGGAATTTGCCCCAGAAATACTCGACCGGTTGAACCATCGACAGTAATCCAGTCGCCCTTAGTAACAACTGTAGTATCGACAGTGAATTGCTGTTGCCCGTAGTCAATGTTCAATTCGTTAGCGCCGCTGACACACGTTTTGCCCATGCCGCGCGCAACAACTGCAGCGTGACTCGTCATGCCACCGCGCGCGGTGACGATTGCCTGCGCCGCAACCATGCCGTGGAAATCGTCCGGACTTGTTTCCTGACGAACGAGGACCACCTTCATTCCTTCGCGCGCCATCTCTTCAGCTTCGTCAGGGCTGAAAACCACTTGTCCCTGCGCTGCGCCTGGACTCGCTGGCAACCCTGTCGCCAGAACTGTCGCTTTGGTCTTCGGATCGACAGTTGGGTGAAGTAGTTGGTCCAACTGTTCCGGAGTCACACGTTGTACTGCAACCTGCTTGTCAATCAGCTTTTCATAGACCATCTCGACTGCGATGCGCACTGCCGCCGCGCCGCTTCTCTTTCCGGTGCGCGTCTGCAACATCCAGAGTTTGCCGCGTTCGATCGTGAATTCGCAGTCCTGCATGTCGTGATAATGCTGTTCGAGCAAGGTACCAATCTGCGCAAACTGATCGTAGACCTCGGGCAGCTCCGTTTTTAATTGACTGATCGGATTGGGAGTGCGAATTCCCGCGACCACATCTTCGCCTTGTGCATTCAAAAGATATTCGCCGTACAACTCCTTCTTGCCGGTTGATGGATTTCTGGTAAACGCGACACCAGTTCCACTGCCGGCGCCCATGTTGCCAAATACCATTGCCTGCACATTTACAGCAGTGCCAAGTGAATCGGGAATACGATTGATGCGTCGATAGTCGATGGCGCGCCGGCCCATCCAGGAGTTGAAGACGGCAGCAATGGCTACGCGAAGTTGTTCATAGGGATCTTCGGGAATCGCATGGTGTTCAGTGAGGATGATCTGTTTCTCAGCGGCGATGATTTCGCGTAAATGGTCTGCGTGCAGATCGGTGTCACGTCCACCTTGAGTCTGTGCTTTGAAGCGATCGAGAACACGTTCAAATTTTTCATGGGCCACACCCATCACGATCTCGCCGAAGAGTGAAGCGAAGCGACGATATGCATCGAGCGCAAAGCGGAGATCGCCAGTTTGAGTGGCCAAGCCTTGCACAGTCTCTTCGTTCAAACCAAGATTCAGCACAGTGTCCATCATGCCTGGCATTGAAAACGCGGCACCCGAACGGACCGAGACGAGCAACGGATTGTCTGGATCGCCAAACTTCTTGCCGACCTTTTCCTCGATCTTTTTGAGGCCTTCCTTCACTTGCTCCCACATGCCTTCGGGAAAGGCTTTATCGTTTTCAAAGAACGCGTTGCAAGCTTGAGTGGTGACGATAAGACCCGGCGGCACTGGCAAACCGGCCCGAGTCATTTCACACAATCCCGCTCCTTTGCCACCAAGCAAAGATTTGTCGTCACCTGGTCCCTCGTCAAAGAGGTAAACCCACTTGGTGGCTTGAACTTCCGCAACTTCCGAAGTTTCTTCAATCACAGCGCTCATCAGCAGATCCTCGACTAGATTTTAGATTTCGGATGATTCCGATTTGGCTTTAAGAACGTGCGCCAGACTCCCGCGTAAGTTGGGGAGGTGGGCGAGAGCAGACTGATTCAACACTTGCAAATTAGCGCATTTGAGAGGATTTAGGAAGCGAAGAGGATGATGGAGTCAATTCCACAGACAGACAGTCTGTGGTCGTTCAAGTCCTACCTACAACTCGTGGCTAAACAAAAACAAAATTAGGAAAGGCTGGACTTGAACGAACCACAAACTGCCGTTTGGTGGTATTAAGACACCCCGCCCGTCGTCAGCTTCGCAAACGCTTCCCTGATGATCCCTCCGACACTTCCTGCCTCCAGCCCATATCTTCGGAAATCAAACGTCGTAACTGGCGCGACACCAATCACCGACGACGTCAGAAATATCTGATCAGCCTCAGTTAAATCATTCATTTCATAAACGCCTTCGAGCAATGGAATGAAATGCTTCTCAGCAATTTCGACAACACATTCGCGGGTCACTCCCGCGAGCGCACCCGAGCTCAGCGTTGGCGTGTGCAGAGTTCCATTCCTGGCCCAGAAGATGTTTGCGGTCGTTGCAGAAGCAATTTCTCCGCGTTCATTCAACACAACAGCTTCATCAAAATCACGACTCCGTGCTTCGTCTCGCGACAGAATCCGATCGAGATAATTCAGACTTTTGATACCGGTGGTTGGTGAAGCAGTGTTGATTCGATAAGGCGAGACGGCAAGAGACAAACCACTGGCAGGGACGTTGTGCACATCGCCAGTCATGATCAAAAGATCGGTCTTCTTGGCGTTTGTTGTTTTAGGTTTCCAGGTTTCCTGTCCACTACGTGCCAAAAAAATGATGCGAGCGCGACCATCCTTCACCTGGTTTACCGCGATCAGTTTCTGCAAACCTTCGCCGACACTTTCCTTAGTACAACCAGTCAGATCGACATTTAACTTTTCAGCGTGGTTCGCTAATCGCTGCCAGTGTTTTTCCCATTGGAATGGTTTGGTGTTGTAGATGGCAAGCGTAGTGAAGACGCCACGACCGTAAAGCATCGCTGAAGAGACCGGCGCCACTCGCGCCTTGGTCGCTTCGACCATCGACTTATTGAGATAGATAACGGGATGCACGATGTCCGATCCGCTTCAGAGGTTCTTGCAAAACTTAACTACGCTGCGGCTTGGCCGTCTGTTGTGAGGAATGGCTATGCCTTTCCGTTTCAGGGTCTCTTGGTTCTGGGCTGCGCCCTCTATAGACGCGTTATTAACAATGGCTGGTAAAAAATAACATCGGATCGAAGGGCATAGCCATTCCTCACAACAGACGGTCAAGCCGGACTCGTTGAGTTCTGCAAAAGGCACTAAAGCCGTTCGAACATTAGCTCGTGAGATTGTTCGACAGCCCGTTGCGCCAGGCAGACTCAAGTTGGACCACGCTCTCTTTCACAACTTCCGCCCCGCCGGCACTAATTTTCAAATCTGCGCCGCCAACTCTACCCAGGATCGTGAACGGAGCATTATTAGTCTCGGCAAGTGCGCGAATTGCCGCTTCATTTGCCGCCTCAAAACTAATAACAATGCGGGAAGGAGACTCAGCGAACAGCAGCACTTCACTGTCCAACAAACTTCCAAGATCGACTTCCGCACCGATCGCCTCATGACCATGTGAAGAAAAACATGACTCAGCGAGTGCAACTGCTAATCCGCCATCGGAACAATCGTGCGCGGATCGCACCAGGCCGCCATCGATCGCTTGCAAACACGTTTCCTGAACGGCCCGTTCAAGAGTCAAGTCGAGTTTTGGTACTTCACCCGCAGCGACGAGTTCAGCCGGATCAATACCTCGAACGCTAACAGAATACTCACTCATCGCCAGCTCGTCGTTAGTTACGCCTAGCAGCGCGATCACATCTCCATCATTTCTGAACCCGGGCCTGACAACTTTGCGCACATCCTCCAACAAACCAACCATTCCGATGACCGGGGTCGGCAGGATTCCGCGTCCTTCGGTTTCGTTATAGAACGAAACGTTTCCCGAAACGACCGGCGTCTCAAACACCCGACACGCTTCAGCCATTCCATCGATAACTTCCGAGAAGGACCACATCACTTCAGGACGTTCCGGTGAGGCAAAGTTCAAACAGTTCGTAACTGCAATCGGACGTGCTCCGACACAAACAACATTGCGCGCGGATTCAGCAACAATTAACTTCGCGCCTTCGCGTGGATTCGCGCCGCAATATCTTCCGTTCCCATCGAGAGACATCGCCAACGCGCGCCGCGTCTCTTTGATA
Source organism: Pyrinomonadaceae bacterium (assembly GCA_036518995.1). Classification (GTDB taxonomy): domain Bacteria; phylum Acidobacteriota; class Blastocatellia; order Pyrinomonadales; family Pyrinomonadaceae; genus PSRF01. Next base: position 45,820 of record DATDMC010000127.1, read on the forward strand.
CGGACCACCGCGGCGTCTGCGCCCGGCAGAATCGCAGTATTGGTACGGACCATGTGGTCATACTGGCGATATACCCATTTCTTGGACGCGATGTTTGGTGAAGCCAATAAGGTCAGCAATGAATCATTGTGGTCCGTCACTTTGCTCGTTGAACCTGGTTCTTGTCGCTTTGCTTTGCGAACAACAGGTGATATCGGTCGATCATATTTCGGCGCTTCGTCCGTCAGTGCGTCAACCGGAATGTCTGCGACTCTCACCCCGTTGTGAATGACCTGCATCCGCTTCGTATCGCGCACGCGTCCGATTACAACTGCATCCAGGTCCCATTTGCGGAAGATGTCCATCACTTCGCGCTCGCGACCTGAATGCGCCACGATCAACATGCGCTCCTGCGATTCCGACAACAGCATCTCGTAGGCTGTCATGCCAACTTCGCGTTGCGGCACTAACGACAAATCCAACTCGATTCCGGTTCCGGCACGCGCCGCCATTTCACACGACGACGACGTGAGACCGGCAGCACCCATGTCCTGAATGCCGGCAATCGCACCGCTGCGCATTGCTTCAAGACAAGCTTCCAACAAAAGTTTTTCAAGGAATGGATCGCCGACCTGGACCGTTGGTCTCTTCTCGAGCGCTTCTTCGTCAAACTCAGCCGAGGCCATGGTCGCGCCGTGAATACCATCGCGGCCCGTCTTAGCGCCTACATACAAGACCGGATTCCCGATCCCGGTTGCCTTACCAAAGAAGATTTGATCGTGACGAACAAGACCGAGTGCGAAGGCATTGACGAGTGGATTCAGTGCGTAAGCATCGTCAAACGCCACTTCACCACCAACTGTCGCTACGCCAAAAGCATTGCCGTAATGAGCGATGCCATCAACCACGCCTGCCAACAGCGATCGATTTCGTTTTCCATGCCTGGGATCATCGAGTGAACCAAAGCGTAGACTATTCATCGAGGCGACCGGGCGCGCGCCCATCGTAAAGATGTCGCGCAGAATTCCTCCGACACCGGTAGCAGCTCCCTGAAAAGGCTCGATGAACGACGGATGATTGTGAGACTCGATCTTGAACGCCGCACACCAGCCGTCGCCGAGATCCACAACACCTGCGTTTTCACCTGGCGGAACAATCACTCGCGAACCAGTCGTCGGCAGTCGCTTCAGATGGATGCGCGACGACTTATATGAACAGTGTTCGGACCACATCACCGAGAAGATTCCGAGTTCATCGAACGTCGGTTCGCGGCCCAGCAGTTCTGTTATTCGTTGAAATTCTTCCTGAGTTAGATTATGCGTGGCGATGATTTCAGGAGTGATCATGAAGAGGACTGGGCTTACTTCCTATCTGAATACCCAAGGACCGCAGGCGTCTTTGCCTGCCCCCTGGAAAGAGTTTATTTCTTAACCAACTTATTAAGCTGACCTCGCAACTCGGCGATATCAACCCGCCCGAAATGCTTGTAGATCAGTTCGCCTTGAGTGTTGAAAAGAAACGTTGCGGGTAGATCACCTTGCCAGCGTTGATCCACCGCATTAATCGCCGGCTCGGGATCGTTGGCATCCAACAGGTACGCGGGCATCGTCGCTTTCATTGTGGTTAGAAACTTCGGGACACTCGAGTTGATATATTTAGCTTCATCGAGCGACACAGTCACGAAGTTGATCGAGTGCGGACGATAATCCTTGTCGAGTTTCACGAGATCGGGAAATTCGTCGCGGCAGGGATCACACCAGGTGGCCCAGAAGTTAATCAGCAGCGGCTTGTCTTTTGGCTTGGCGAGTAGAGCTTTGAGGTCGTCGGTTTTGAGCGGCGCGACTTTGGTTTTGACCGCAGTTGAACGTTTCGCGGTAGACCCTTTTCGCTGGGCCGGCACCGCGAAACTCGACAACAAAACAATTAGACCAACGGTCAGTAATGTGCGAAACAGACGCATCGCTTAGGCGCGCTTGATTGAACAACCAAAAGCCTTTGCTTCGGTCTTTTCAACAGGCTTTCCACCCAGGGTTGAATCGATCGCCTGACGCAGATCGTTTGACTCAATCGCTGCCGGATCCTGGCTATTGTCGATGCGGCCGTGATAGACCAGTTTGTTGTTGGCGTCGAGGAAATAGGTTTCCGGAGTTCTGGTGGCGCCTAATTTGTCAGCCAGCTTGTTGCCCGCATCTTTAAGAATCGGGAACTTCAAACCTTTCGCTGCGGCGTGGTTTTTGACGGCGGTCGCGTCTTCAGTAAAGTTGGCGTTGATGCCAACCACAGCGACACCTTTGGCCTGATAGTCTTCAGCGAGCTTTTGCATGCGCTCGTTGTAGGCATTGGAAACCGGACACTGCACCGAGATAAAGATCAGTACGGTTCCGTTTTTGCCCTTGAGTGATTTGAGCGAACGATCCTGGCCGTCAACATCCGGCAGCGTAAACTCATCGATAGTGGCGCCAATCGCCGGCGGCGCAGGCACCTCAGATGTCACTCGTCCGCTACCGGCAACCACAGCACCAACGATCACCAGGAGGGCGGCGAGTAAAATAGACACGTTTCGCTTCATCGCAATTGATCTCCTTTCAGGCGGCTAAGAAGTGAAGCGGAAGATTAGCAGCACGATTAGAGACGGTGCAAGCTGACTGCGGTCAATTCCATAGACGGCAGTCTGTGGATGGTTCAAGTCCTGCCTAACGTCGCCGGTGGATAGGTTGGACTTGAACCTTCCACAAACTGCCGTTTGTGGCATTCAAACCAATTGACAGCATCGCCGCCATCAACGAATCTTGTCGCGCATGTCGAACCTCGTTGATTCAACCTTAGCAACAGCTCAACAGTGTCATCTCTGTCGCCGCATCGACGGATCTCCAATTGCTTTCAGCGATCTACCTGAAGATCTCCAAAAGCTCGTCGAAGCTAATCGCACTTTCAAAGGCGAGGAAGGTCCCGTCTGCAAATCCTGCGTCGACATCTTCACGCGCGCTCAGGAGAAACTAAAATCACAACCTAACATCTATAGCGACTCGGAACGCGCGCTGCCAACTCCATTGCGAATGGACGCAGATGAACGCTTCACCGGCCGTGACGTTACCATCGCTTTTCTCGACTCAGGTTTTTATGCCCACAAGGATCTTTCTGAACCCATAAACCGCATCATCGCCTATCACAGCATCTTCACTCCCGAAGATGACCCAACGTTATTACAAACCGCTGACGTGGCTAGTTGGCACGGCATGATGACTTCCGTTGTCGCCGCCGGAAATGGTTTCTTGTCGAACGGTCTTTATCGCGGCATCGCGCCTGATGCGAACGTCGTCCTCGTCAAGATTGGGAAAACAGGTCGTATTCCCGAGGAAAACATCGAAGAAGGACTGCGTTGGGTCCTGGAAAACAAAGACGATTTCCAAATCCGCATCGTCAACATTTCGGCAGGCGGAGACTTCGAACAACCTTACTTACACAACCCGCTTTGTGAAGTCGTTGAAGAAGTAGTGCGTCAGGGAATCGTGGTTGTTTGTGCGGTGGGGAACGCAGGCCTCGCTCCGGGTCATCCAGTTTTGCCGCCTGCGAGTTCGCCTGCTTCGATCGCTGTCGGTGGTCTCGACGATCAGAACTCTTTGAATCGAGCGCGCCGCGGAATGTATCGCTCGTCTTATGGGCCTACCATCGACGGCTTGCAAAAACCCGAAGTCATCGCGCCGGGAATCTGGGTCGCAGCGCCGATTCTTCCACACACGCCAACAGCCGACGAAGCCCAGTTGTACGCCACTTTGGATTCTGCCGCCGACGAAGAATTGCGTTCCATCATGATGGATCACCGCGGTGTCGACACTGATATCGACGAAGCGATCGATCTTCCCGTACCCCTCTTGCGCCAACTTATCACCATCAAGTTGCGCGAAGGAAACGTAATTAATCAGGACTACAAGTTTGTAGACGGAACTTCATTCGCGTCACCAATCGTAGCTTCGATTGTTGCGTGCATGCTCGAAGCCAATCCGGGCTTAACGCCACAACAAGTAAAACGAATTCTCATCGAAACAGCCGAACGCGTGAGCGGGATAGAAGTTGAGCGACAAGGATGGGGAGTAGTCACTCCGCGTAAAGCAGTAGAACTAGCGCTCCGTGTCAGAAGGCTGTAGCAGAAGGCAAAAGGCAGGGGCAGCGTGTTTGCTCCTGCCTTCTGCTTTCCGCCTTCTGCTTTCCTCCCCTGGCTTCTTGCAACTCGCAATGGCCGTGTGCAACAATCCAGTTAACAAACAACCACTACAAACCGAAGTTAAGAAGGAGAGTTTTTGAGTTCGTATGTCTGAAAATGAAGCAGCTATAAACGACGGTGCTGCCGAGGCAACTGCCCCCGAAGCCAGCACTGAAGAGATCACCTATCACGCAGTTGAGAAAGACGGCGTTGTTACCGCAATCTGGGAAATGCAGGGACGCAAACACCTGCGTACTATCGATCCCCGCTCACGTCAGGGACAGGACATTCTTCGTCTTTACACCACCGAACATCACGACGAAGTTGTCGGCGAAGCAATAGCCTCATAACGCGAAGTGGATTGATCTCGGTCTTAATCCTACACAACCCGATTACGCGGTTCGCCGCGTACGAATAATTCAAGATTCTCGACCAACTGGTCGACAAGCATTTGTATCGCTTGTCGACTTGCCACGCATTGTGTGGAGTGATGAGAAGGTTGAATAAGTCTGCGTCGAGCAGTTTATTTGTATATTTTTAGGACCGCAGGCGTCCTCGCCTGCCTGCGTTTACAGAGAGAATGCTCGGGCGAGCGGGCCTGTTAATCACGCGGCAGGCGAGGACGCCTGCGCTCCTGAAGAAGGCTAGTGTTATTCTCACCGCCAAATGATTCGCACAGCCACCACCGACGATGCCGATACCCTGATGCAGATCGCGCTCGACTCCAAACGTCATTGGGGTTACCCCGAACATTGGATCAAGCACTGGGAAACTGACCTGACCCTAACACCGGACTTTATCGCGACGAACCAGGTTTACGTCTATGAAGCCGACAACGAGATTCGTGGCTTCTATGCGTTGTGCTTCAGCGATAAGAAATGCGAACTGGAGCACCTTTGGGTAAGGCCATCGTTCATAGGAACCGGGATCGGTAAGGAACTTTTTCTTGATGCGATGGAACGAGCAGCAAAGCTGAATGTTGATGAGATCGAGTTGTCAGCCGATCCAAATGCCGCTGCTTTTTATAAACACATGGGCGCGCAGCAGGTTGGTGAAGTCGATTCTGAGATTGATGGACAAACACGAAAGCTGCCGCGGATGAAGATTGATGTGTAGGAGCGCAGGCGTCCTCGCCTGCCGCTTCCAATTCAACTACTGAGGTTTTTAGCGCAGCAGGCGAGGACGCCTGCGCTCCTATTGAGCCGCAGACTTGCGTGGATGACGCAGACCCGAAGCATTAACAAAGAGTCTACCTTCACAAACGCTTCT
>DATDMC010000128.1:0-12633 GCA_036518995.1 Pyrinomonadaceae bacterium
AGCCTGGATTAAGAATTAACTAGCCACGGAAAGGCGGAGCCATTCCTCACAACAGGCGGCCAAGCCGAGAATTCGACGAATTCACCGGATCACCCTCTCGCCCGTTCTCCCCATCACCCACTCTCCCCCTCGCTCCATCACCCTCTCGCCCGCTCTCGCCCCATCACCCACTCTCCCTCTCCGCCCCTCTCCTCACGCTTGGCTACAAGCGACCTCCCTCTTACAATCCTTCGCACATGAAACGCCGTGACTTCCTTAAACACAGCACGTTGGCTACCGTCGTCGCACTCAGCGATTGGCCGTCACTCGTAAAAGCAGCACCAGCGCCGGGCAAAAAGATTGTCATCATTGGCGCCGGACTGGCGGGACTCTCGACCGGTTATGAACTTTCCCAGGCCGGCTACGATGTCACCATCCTCGAAGCCCGAGACCGCGTCGGCGGACGAGTTTTGACTTTGCGCAAACCGTTTACCGACAACCTCTACGCCGAAGCGGGCGCCATGAATGTCTTCGACACTCACACCTGGACCCTCAAGTACATTCACGATTTCAACCTCACACTCGATCGTGTTACGCCGTCAACACTTGGATCGGTTTTGTACTTGCGCGGGAAAAGAGTCGAAACTCGGCAAGGACAACTCGTCTCATATCCACTCGTCATGAACGACGACGAGAAGAACCTGCAACGACGTGAGTTGTGGCAGCGTTACGTGGTTCCCGTGCTCAACGATCTAGGTGACTACACACGACCGGATTGGCCACCTGCTTCGCTCATGAAGTATGACCAAATTAGTTTCTACGAATTTTTGCGACAGCGTGGCGCATCAACGGGCGCGGCTGAGTTTCTTGGTTTAGGCGCGTATGGCGCATTTGGAGAAGGGATTAAGAGCGTATCGGCCCTCGTCATCCTGCGCGAGGCAGCACATCGCGCGAAAATATCGAACAATTCAACCATTCGCGGCGGCACCGAAATGTTGCCGAAGGCCTTCGCCGCGCGCTTAGGCGACAAGATCCATTACAACGCTCCGGTTATTGCCATCGAACAAGCCGATGCCAATGTTCGCGTCGTTTATCGTGAGGCAGGCAAGCAAGCGAGTATCGTGGCTGATCGAGTTGTTTGTGCAATTCCTTTTTCGGTCTTGAAGACGATTCGCGTCGCCCCGCATTGGTCCAACACAAAACAACGGGCCATCAATGAATTGCCATACACCTCGGTCACGCGTTCTTATTTTCAAACGGCGCAAAAGTTTTGGCTGAAGGAAGGACTGAGCGGATCGGCCACGACTGATGTCGGTGGCGCAATGATTTTCGACGGCGCGCCAAATCAGGGTTCGGATAGTTCCAAAGGAATTCTTGAGTCGTATATGTCTGGTCCAATCGCGCGTCAGGCGGCCCATATTCCGGAAGCGCAGCGAGTCGAATGGGTGATGAAAATCGTCGAGAAGAGTTATCCGAACTTAAGGAAGAACTTCGAAGTCGGCACTACCAAATGTTGGGACAATGACGAGTGGTCACGTGGTGGTTATGCCTGGTACAAGCCCGGGCAGATGTCTTCCTTATTACCGCATGTGGCGCGTCCGGAAGGTCGTATTCACTTCGCCGGTGAACATGCGTCGTCTTTGTTTGGCTGGATGCAGGGTGCGTTGGAATCAGGTAATCGCGTGGTCCAGGAGATCATGGAACAAGTGAAGAGTTAAATCATAAAAGGCCCAAAGGACACAAAGAAATCTACTGAAAAAGTTCTTACTTTCGCAGTCGTTTCGCCTTCATGGCATTTTGTAAATCAGCGGGACACACACCATTCACGCCAGTTGCTTCAATCAACCATTGGTAAGTCGACGATAAAGACGGGTCCTTCAAGTTCAAGCCGACAAAATTTAGCAGTGGTCCAAAATCGTTAGGTGGAAGTTTCAAAGGGGCTGCTGCTTTGATGTTCCAGTAAGTTGAATAAGCCCCTGAGTGAGCGCCGCGATTTCCTGAACCGCCGCTGTTGAATGGCCGCGTGCCCGCGCCACAATCCAGATTGCTGAATAGACTCGAATAATTGGCCTCACGGTGATGGTCCATGTTCAGATCGATTCCACGCCCGTTAGAAAACACAGTGTGCAACGCATACCACTCGACACTGATGTCGTGGACCATCTTTGTCTCGATGCTAAAATTCGTGACTAGGTTTTCAGAGCCATGACTAACGTCGATCCCATGATGACCATTGCCATCGCGAGCGCCGGGACCAACTGCACGCGACGCGCTCGTCGTTAGCGTGACGTTCTTTACGGTGCAGAAGTTCGTCGCATTTAAATCAACGCCAAAATCAGCGTTTTGAATTTCCAGATCATCAACCCAGCATTGCGCAAGGTCGTGCAAAAACAGTGCGTTATATCCCTTTTCTTTAAAGTGACCCGGATAAGCCGACCAGGGAAAGTGGATAGACAAATGCTCAATACCAAACTCGGTGAGCGTAGGTTTGAAACGATGGATTTCCGGTTTCCACTCGAGACGAACGTCATACGGCAAAGGTCTTTCGAGTTCAATCGTCTTGCCATTCACCCGTTTCACCCGCGATAGAAATCGAACGACAGATGGCGTTCCTAATAGGTCATCTCCAGCAGGCATCAATTCACCGTAAAGATACTTCACGAGGGAGCCGGTATCAGGCTGCGACTTAGGTGGATCGCTTTCAACGAGACGAATCCATTCGCCTTTTTGCGTGGAAATCGAATCAGACAAGACGAGCGTGGTGTCGCCACGTTTGGCTGGAGCAAGAACGGTAGCAATACGCGTTTGGTTGTTGATCGGATCATTGCCATTGACGTTTATCAAACCTGGACCAAACGACCATTGTGATTGCTGGTTGTTGTTCGGCGTGTTGCCAAAAAGATCTTCGAGTGACTTCGTGAAGGAAAGAATGGTCTGATTCGGACCCGCACCGCGAATGATTACGTTGCCTTTATTAATATCGATTCGCTTTGAAAGTACATAAGTACCTTTAGGAATGAAGAGGACACCGCTGGTGATGGTGTTCAGTGCTTTTTGCAGGGCGTCGGTATCGTCGGTTTTGCCATCACCAACCGCATGAAAGTCTTGCTTCAGGTCCCATTTTGGTTTAGGAGTGGGCCAGTCAGACTCTCCAGCGTGATAGCCGGCGTAAGAGAAATCCGGAAGCCGACCGCGCGGGTCCCACTTCTCGCCGTTTGCGCCCCACAGTGCAGAGTAGGTGCAATCGACTGAAGAAGCGTGCATTGGAAAAGTCAATAAAAGCAGAATCAATGCGATAATGGTTTTCATGATTATGGATGGATAGAAATTTAAATTGTTCTTCGCTTAGGTCCAAATAGGGCGTAGCCCATAATATGAATAATGTGACGGAAAGGCATAGCCATTCCACAACAGATGGCCCAGCCAACGCCTGACAGGAAGATTTTTTAACTACTGACAACTAACCACTGACTATTTATGAGTAATCCTCGATTCTGGATTCCATTTGGACTGTCATTATTTCTGACACTGGCGCTTGGCCTGGTGGGCGCCGCGTCGATCGGATCGGGCGTGGGAAACTATCTTCCCGTGATACTGCTGTTTCCATTCGCCATGCTGTTGACCTCGTTCCTCGAGCTACACTTCGGCTATCTCGTCGCATTAGCGCTGCTTCAATTTCCCGTGTACGGCGCAATTCTCGGCAAGCAAAATGTGAAAGGACATTTCGGCCGGACCGCGATTGCGTTGTTATTAATTCACGGAGTAGCGGTCGGATTGGTGCTCGCACTGGCGCGACACGGATCGTGGTAATAATTTATCCGCAGATTCCGGCGATGTAGTAGACGATGGAGCCGCTATTTCGAAGGGAGCGACCGGGACGGACGCGCTCCAACACAAGATCGCCCTCTAAAGTTCTCAGATCTTTTTTTGTCGACGATTAACACGCGGAACTTCTTCTGTCGGAGCGCGTCCGTCCCGGTCGCCACGCAACCAACAACACTTCCGCCAAAGCATCTAAGGACAAGCTAGTCTGAACCAACACTCATCTAGTATTGTACAGGCACTCAGGAGGTGGGTGCCTTTGTTCTGTCCAAACTGCGGCAGCGAAAACTCACAAGAGCAGCGTTTCTGTCGTGCTTGTGGTCTACATCTGCAAACGATCTTGCAGGTCATGAAACACGAGGTCTAATGCTACAACCCGGCGATACTGGTCACGCAGCATTCGTAGCTACTGATCGAGACATGGCGAAAGCCTTGTCCCTTTCACCCGAGGATGAGTTTCCGGAAGTGTTTGCCACCTCGCGCATGATTGCGTTGATGGAATTGGCCGGCGCCCGTTTGATGAAAAGGATACTTGGACCAAACCAGTTGTCGGTTGGCGTCGGGATTTTCAATCAAGCATCTCACTGCTACGCCGAACAACACTGAGGTGAGCGCGGTAGCTACTTTTCTTGAGATGGAAGGCAAGCTTTACAAGTTTCGAATCGAAGCATTTGATCCAGCAGGGAAGATAGGAGAAGGCGAACACACGCGCGCGATCGTCGACGCGGAACGACTCGTCAGCGGAGCGAAAAAGCGAATTGAAAATAGTCAGCGTGTGGCGTCGTAAGAATAATGTGGCGTTGCCTGAAGTGCGGTGAAGACGTTGAAGATCAGTTCGAGTTGTGTTGGAACTGTCAGGCCAACCGGCGCGGATTGCGTCAATTCCAAAATAGTCCAAAACGCGACCCCGAAGACGAACGCGTCAAGGCGATTGTCAATCGAAAACACAAACCAATGAATTGTCTAAGATGCGGTTGCGGTTTGACTCATGCCGGCACACGCAAGTTTTATCAGGGGCCAAATTTAGGCGAGTTGCTGATCGCAAAAGAGAGTCTTGAGATGTATGTATGTCAGGAATGTGGGCACGTAGAGTTTTTTAGTTTTGGTGAGTAGTTCCTCTCTGCGTCTTAGCGTTCTCAGCGTCTCTGTGTTGAACCTAAATCGATCTGAAGTTTCAACACAGAGACGCTGAGAACGCTGAGACGCAGAGGAAAATATGGCTTAACTCTATGCGAGCTAGAAAAATTCACCGGGTCATCGGAATCATCATGCTGGTTCCATTCTTCTGCTGGGCGATTACGGGTCTCGTGTTTTTCATCAAGCCGGGTTACGAAGGCGCCTATGACCTGCTCACACCGAAGACGTATCCGGTCAACACCCAACTCACAATCAGACCCGAACCTGGCTGGCTGGAATTAAGAAGCTTACGCACGATCCTCGGTGATCATTTACTGGTCCGAACAAAATCCGGATGGAGCAATCTCGATCCGGCAACTAATCAACCCAAAAATCCACCGGGCGAAGAAGACCTGCGCAAACTAATCACCGATGCGTTTTCAAGCAATCCGCAACGCTACGGTGATATCGCGGCAATCAACGGCAATACGATTACGACGACAACTGGTGTCGAAGTGACGTTTGATTGGAACCGCATGAGCTTGCAGCAAAAAGGCAAAGACACTGACCGCATCGATCTCCTGTATCGAATTCATTACTTGCAATGGACCGGATTCAAGTCTTTCGATCGCATCGTGGGCCTCACCGGAATTGCACTGGTACTACTGCTAACTACGTTTGGAGCGTGGTTAGCATTTAAGAGAGGGTAAAAGTTTGAGACTCAGGTTCATTTTCATTCTGGCGCTACTCGTGATGTCGACGGTGGGAGCCAACGGTCAGGTAAAAAAATTGTATCCGGTTGATGAGGCCGCGAAAGACCCGACCTTCTTCGTCTTTCGTGTTCGCTTGTTGAAAGCGATTCAGGAGAAAGACACGCAGTTCATCTATAGTATTCTCGATGACAAGATTCAGAATGATTTTGGTGGCGGCGTCGGAATAGCGAGTTTTAAAACAACCTGGCACGCGGAACGTCCGAACAGCACGCTCTGGAGTGAACTACTCAAGGTAATTTCGCTTGGCGGGCATTTCGATGAAAAGGACCACTCATTCTCGGCGCCGTATCTGTTCGGTGGTTTTCCTGAAGATGTCGATGAGTTTGAGCATGGCGCGATTATCGAAGACGGCGTGCGAGTGCGAAAGGAACCATCTACGCGTGGTGAAGTGCTCGCGACGTTGTCGTTCGACATCATCGAAGTGCCGACCTGGGACCCACAAAAGAGCACGAACGACAAACGCGAATGGTTGTTAGTCAAACTCGCAGACGGCCAAAAGGGTTATGTCGCGGCTGAATACGTTCGCAGCCCGATTGACTATCGCGCTATTTTTGAAAAGAAGAATGGCAAGTGGATGATGACTGCGTTTATAGCGGGTGACTAGTTGTTAACCAACGAGTACATCGAAGAAGCGGTAAATACTGATGGACCAGTCTGTCCGACGTGTGGTCAAACTGGCGACGGAAAGTTTTGTGCAAAGTGCGGCGAACAGATTCAACTAAAGCCGGACTATTCGTTGCGTGGCTTAGTCGCCGAGACACTCAACATCGTAACGAATCTTGAATCGAACATCTTTAGAAGTTTCGGACTGCTGATCGCAAAGCCGGGATTCCTAACTGCCGAGTATTTCGCCGGACGTCGGAAACGCTATCTAAAGCCACTTCAACTTTTCATATTCTGCAACGTCATCTTCTTTTTCTTCCAGGCGTTCACTGGCTTTAACTCCATGCGCACGCCGTTGCAGGTACATCTTAACCGGATGCCTTACAGTCGTTTTATTAAAGGTAAAGTTGCCGATGCTATTACCGAGCGCGGGACGACGTTCGCAGCTTATGAAACTCGCTTCAATGCAACGATCGAGACGCAGGCAAAGACTTTGGTGTTTCTGATGATTCCGATGTTCGCGTTGGGTCTTGAAGCTTTGTATCTGCTCAAGAAAGAATATTTTGTTAAGCACCTGATCTTCTCGACCCACTTCTTCGGGTTCTATTTGCTGATGTTGTCAGTCACTTACCTGGGCGTAACAGTGGCGGCGATGGTTATTAGCAGGCTGCAGGGAACTCATAGGCTCTTCATTGGGGATGTGGGCCTAACGATAATTGTGTTGGGCGCGGCGTTTGTATACCTGCTGGTGGCCGTCCGCCGCGTGTACAATCAATCGCTGCTTTGGGCCGGCCTAAGCACGTTAGGCTTAATTGGCGTCCTGGCGGTGGTGGTCCAAACTTATCGATTCATCTTGTTCTTCACAGCTTTCTATTCAATTTGAATGTTCGTTTTTATAATCTCTGGACCTGTTTTCCTCTGCGTCTCTGCGTACTCTGCGTCTCTGTGTTGAAACCTGGGTCCAACTAAACGGATCTTCGCTTTAACACAGAGACGCAGAGTACGCAGAGACGCAGAGAAAACAAAGCAATATCTGACATGAACACTTCTATGCCTAAGCAACTCGCTCGTCCAATCTTCTCCGTTGTACTAACGATAACCATGGTACTCGCAGGCAGTCTGTCTTTTTCCCAAACTCAATTGGCCCAGGTAAAAGCAGGACGATCGGTCGTGCGCGCGCAACATGGAATGGTCGCGAGCAGTCAACCATTAGCTTCGCAGGTTGGTCTCGACGTCCTGAAAAAAGGCGGTAATGCGGTCGACGCGGCAATTGCGATGGCCGCAATGCTGAACGTCACTGAACCAATGATGACCGGAGTTGGTGGCGACATGTTCGCGCTGGTCTATTGGTCTAAGACAAAAGAATTGAAGGGATTAAACGCCAGTGGACGCGCGCCCCGAGCGTTAAGTCTTGACTACTTCGCAAAAAACAACATCAAGCAGATGCCGGAATTTGGCATGGGCAGCATCACTGTGCCGGGTGCGTTCGATGGCTGGGTGGCGCTGCGTGACAAATACGGGACGATGAAGCTTGCTGACCTCATGCAGCCGGCCATCGACTACGCGCAAGACGGCTTTCCGGTGATGGAGAAAACTGCGGAGGATTGGAACGGGGAAGTTAATAAGTTGAAGCGCGATCCGGCTGCGGCGGCGAATTACCTGATTGATGGCCGAGCACCGCGCGCGGGTGAGATATTTCGCCAACCAAACCTGGCCCGCACTCTGAAGACGTTAGCGGAAGGCGGACGTGACGCGCTCTACAAAGGACCAGTCGGCAAAGCGCTGGTTGATTACATGAAAGCCCACGGCGGGTTCATCACGATGGACGACCTCGCCGCCACCAGGTGTGAATGGGTCGATCCGATCTCAACGAATTATCACGGCTATCAGGTTTACGAAATTCCGCCGAATGGTCAGGGCATTACTGCATTGATTGCGCTGAATATTCTTGAGGGCATTGATCTCGCAACGCTGCGGTCGAATCCGGCGCAGTACTACCACACGTTGATTGAAGCGACCAAGCTCGCGTTTGCAGATCGCAATCGTTATATCGCCGATCCTAATTTCGCGAAGACACCGGTCACGGAACTACTTTCAAAAGACTATGCCGCGAAGCGACGCGCATTGATCGATCCCGGGAAAGTGCTCGACAATCCACCCGCGGGTGAAAATCTCGGTAGCGATACGACCTATTTCACCGTGGTCGATAAAGACGGAAATGCAGTCTCCTTTATCAACAGTCTCTTCGACGCGTTCGGCTCTGGAATAGTGGCGGGTGACACTGGCATCGTGTTGCAGAATCGTGGCAGTGCATTTTCACTCGATCCAAAACATCCGAATGCGATTGCTCCGGGTAAGCGCCCATTCCACACAATTATTCCGGCGATGGTCTTCAAAGATGGACAACTCTGGCTGTCGTTTGGCGTGATGGGTGGCGCGATTCAGCCCCAGGGACACGTGCAGGTACTCGTCGATCTGATCGATTTGAAGATGGGCCTGCAGGAAGCGATGGACGCGCCGCGTTACCGGTTCATGTCTGGTAAAAGTGTGCTGATGGAAGACGAACTTGGTTCTGATGTCATTGAAAAACTGCTTGGCCTGGGTCATCTGCGTGCTAAGCCGCCCGGTGTGTTGCGTTCATCGATGGGAGGCGGACAGGCGATCATGGTCGATCCGGTAAACAAAACTTTGCTGGGTGCTTCCGATCCACGAAAAGATGGGATGGCGTTAGGTTATTAGCGATGAGCAATCGTGAGGAAGTCTTAAAGCTCAAACAGGAGTTGGGATCTGTAACTGAAAACGTTCGTCACGAATTTGGCGGATTAAATAAGGAACAGCTCAACTGGAAACCGAGTGCTGAACGTTGGAGCGTAGCTCAGTGTTTGGACCATCTGATTACCGGCAATCGCTCTTATTTTCCATTGCTGGAATCGATCGTGAATGAGCGTAGGAAGACGGTGATGATCGAGCGGCTGCCGGTGTTGCCGAAGTTGTGGGGCAGGCTTTTGATCAAGTCACTTGATCCGAAGAGTACGCGAAAACTAAAAGCGCCAGCCAGCTTTCAACCAGCGGCAAGTGACTTACCGGCAACGATTGTCGATCAGTTTGCGAAGCAGCAGGACGAATTTGCGAGTTGGATGGACCAGACAAAAGATCTGCAACTCGAACGTCTCATCATCACTTCGCCGGCGATGAAATTGATCACGTATAGCTTGATGGATGGTTACCGTTTTTTGGTGCTGCACGAGCAACGGCATTTTCAACAAGCGCAGCGAGTGGTGGCAGAAAGTGGCTTTCGCAGCGCTGAGGTTTGAGTTACGCGTGGGAGAATCTCAACCACGAAGGCTCAAAGGGCACAAAATGAATGCCACTGACGGCAGTCTGTGGCTCTTTCAAGTCCAACCTGCAAAGACATGCGTCGATGGCATTCGCCAACATTTGACGCCTCGCGCATGGCCCACTTATCTTCTTCGCATGCCAATCACACGAATTGAAACTCCAAACGCACCCAAACCGGCTGGACATTATTCTCAAGGCGTGGTCCATAACGGCCTGGTCTTCGTCTCGGGTCAACTCGCTATCGATCCGAAAACTGGCGAGAAAAAACTCGGCTCCATCGGAGAACAAACAGAACAAGCGCTCGCCAATGTTCACGGTATCCTTCAGGCGGCGGGTAGCGATTGGGACAAAGTATTGAAGATGACGCTGTTCGTTTCCGACATCGATCTTTGGAGCGCAGTTAACGAAGTCTACATTCGGGTCCTCGGAGACAATCGACCGGCTCGCGCTGTCATTCCGTGTGGACCTTTACACTACGGATTTCTGATTGAAATCGAGGCTATCGCCGCAGTCGGAGACTAGACTCAACATTCTCCTTGTCAAGCGCCAGGGATTTCATTAACGTAGGCAGCACACACTGGCCAATCGCGAAGCTCTCCAGCGTTCACCGGCCGGTAGCAGCACAATCATTGACATTTGAAGAAAGCTTTAACTTACCAACCTGGAATTGGTAGTTTGAAGGAAGGTGAGAGATGAATCGTTATATCGTCCGTGGATTCGTTAGCATTTTAACTTTTTGTATTGGACTCGTAGTTAGTCCCAGTTCACATCGCTCGCATCACTTTTATAGATATGAGCACGAGCGTTGCTCGCGAATGGTCGTCAAAGTCGATCCGCCGTTTAAGAAACAAGGTCTGTTTAAGGCCGGACCATTTCTCACCATCGATACCGCACAATCTGATCCGGTAAAGCTGTCTTACTCGTCGACCATTCCGGAACAAAGCACTTCCTGGCGCCAGCATGTGGAATTTCAGGTCAACAGGCTTACAGGCAAGGGTATTGCCAACTACACGGTCAGCTACCGTTCAACTTCGAATCCCGAAGTTACTGACGTCTTTGTAAAGAAATCACCCGCGCCGGGTGAGGCTGAGAGTGTTTCATTGGAATGCGAGGCGAAAGACACTCTGACTGTATGGGTGTCGCAAATCCAGTTCAAAGACGGCACGCTTTGGGAGAACCCTAGACACCGCATTGGCCAATCGAATCTGTAACACGCACTGGTCATGTTTACTAGAGCTACGTGAAGAAACCAGAAACAACCCAGGCCGTTTCTCCAGCCAAACAGGTAGCGAGTTTCATCGCAAAATTCGATCCGGCAATAGCCAAACTCACGCGCGCGTGTCGATCCGTTATTCGGAAGCGTTATCCCTCAGCTAACGAATTGGTCTATGACAATTACAACGCGTTAGCGATCGCTTATGGTCCCACCGAAAAAACTTCTGAAGTAGTTTTCTCAATCGCCGTGTATCCACGAGTCGTCGATCTATATTTCATGTATGGGCGTTCTTTGCCTGATCCGCATAAGCTGTTACGGGGAAATGGCACTCAAGGCGCATTCGTGCGACTCGACAGTGCCGAAAATTTAGCCGATCCAAAAGTTGTCGACTTGATCGAACGAGCAGTGAAGCGACAGCACCCAACTTTTGCAAGGAGCGGCAAAGGACTGACAATCGTAAAATCAATTTCAGCGAAACAACGTCCACGTCGAACGAAATAAATATGACTCCATTTGGCTGGGTCAAACTTGCAGTTTTAGGTGTTGCCCTGCTGCCTGGTTTTTCAGTCAACGTCGCCAGTCAAATTGTTCCCACTGAACGTCCCGCACTACCGCGTCACCCTGATCCGGACAATCAACAACTAATCGAGAGGTATTCATGGGTCTATGAATATCACTTCAACTCAGACGAAAAGAAGTTGTTGACGCCTGCCCTTGAAGACCAGGAACGATTTGCTTCATTGCTGCGAACTCCGGACACGGGACTAGTAAAACTTTTTCCGTGGAGTCGTTGGCGTCGAGTTATTTCTATTGATGATCTAGGCGATGGTCGCACTCCCGTCTTCAACCTTTACGCCAGCACTTATTCCTTCTCTAAAAATCGATATGGAAATGCATTGAACGGGTTTGTTGATCCACGGTTGGGGTGGGGTGAACTGAAACTAATTGGCAGCAGATTTTTTACAGGCTTCATGGGTGAATCGCTCGGAGTTTTGGTTGCACTTGGCGACGTTCCGATCGAAACAGTCACGCCCGAGACAGAGGGAGTAATAGGTCTCACGAAAATCACGCCGCCAACAGATTACGTTGAAGCCTCGAGTTTGAGTCGAAGGAACCGCGGAGGTTTCGAGTTGGACAAGTTTAGTTATGGTTCGTCACTGCCGGTGTTAGCGAACACGACTTACGTGCTGCGCTCGACGAGTAATCGAAGAGCCGACGTGCTTGTCGCGTTTTATGTTCTGCATGTGGCGCCGGACGGCAGCGTAACGATCGTATGGCGGAAGCTGAAGAGTTATTCAAAACCCGACTGGAAACGGCGCTTGTCGTAGCTATAAATATGTCGCTGCTCCGGAGCGAAGTCACAACCCGATGCGATCATTTTTGTTTATCACACTCCTGTTAACGTTAATTTCGAGCGCCTCAACTTCAATCACTCCTCAAGACAAATCATGTCGTGAACATCCGAAGCTCGTTGGGGCTTGCTTCAAAGTTCATGGGCGACTGACTGTCTATAATGGCGCGCCGGCTTTACGACTCTTCAGGCTTGGCACGAAGCGTGTGCTTGGGATTTCGGAACAGCGGTTTGCGTTAGCCGGTTATAAAAATGTTCCTGATGAAATCAAGGAGAAAATAGATCAAGACCATGATCTAATTGGCGATTACGTCGTTTGCCCTTTCACGCGTGAGCGTCGCGGGGAGATGCAGTTGGTTTGTATCGAGAGTGTGGCTAATCTTCAGGTAAAGCACTGAGAACCGGCTTGGCCGCTCGTTGTGAGGCATGGCTCC
>DATDMC010000129.1:0-29780 GCA_036518995.1 Pyrinomonadaceae bacterium
CCTTCACAAACGCTTCTATCGATCACAAACGCATCCACGCAAGTCTGCGGCTCACCTAACATCGGCTTCTATTCAAACCGATCCCTATACTCACCAGACGTGATAAACGCCTTCACCATCTCGGCGGCCCGAAAGTCTCCGCCAAAATCATTCAGCTTGGTAAGCCAAAAATCGTAGCCTGAAAAATCATGGTCCGGCGCATCGTCTGGATTACGACGCAGGTAACCAAAGTACTGCATCAACACGAAGGCCCGATTGAATTCAGCATTGGTAAAGTCCTGGTCCTGCGCAACCTTGCGCAATACTGTCGCGCGTGTTTCCTGGCCGTTGGTCAACCCATCAACCAGTGCATTTCGTTCCGACGTAGATAAAGCACCGCCAGCCAACGTGTTGAGATTGTCGACATACTGCGCTGGAGTAAGACTCGCCGGATACTGGGCCTGAAACTCCGGTCGCGCGATAAAGTTATTGATAAACGCAACTGTGTTGGTCTCCAACTTGTCGGGCCAATTCGGTTGACCCACGACCACGCCGTCACCAATGGTCCGCGAGTCGTTAATGAATTCGGTAAAACGCGGCAATCCACGCGGGCGAGCTGAAGATGCCGGAAAGGAAGTCTTGTACAAGCGATAGACGAGAAACCCGGTCTGTTGAAATTCGATCGACAGGAAAAACGCGGCCGAAGTGTCGATTCTTTTCAACTCGCGGCACTGCGTATCACTGCCACACGAATCAATGTTATTTACCCAAAACGCCAGACCTGACGAATCGGGTTCGCGACTGAGGAAGTCGAAGTAATGCTGACGCACAAACGCGGTGGTATCGTTTAGCCGGTTGTTTGATGGTCCAAAGGCGAGTCCACTAAGCCCTAAATTACTAGCATCGGCGGTGGTGAAGATTTTCCCATTTTCCAGAAAACCATCCATGTGTGGATCGCGAAACGCGTCGATCCGCGCCGTATCAAGATTTCCTCCCGGAGCGTCAAACGCGGACGTCGCATCTTCGATCAGGTAGACGGTGCCATTGCGATCGGTCGTCAGCCCATGCAGAAACAGATTGTTGTCAATCGACAAATCTCTTACTGCCACTCTGTCGCGGTCGGCGCGTCCATCGTGGTTGTCGTCGTAAATAGCGAGCAACAAGGTGTCGGTGCCTTCCGAATGAGAAAACACCACGCCCTGCGAATTGACGGCAACGTCGAGCGGCTTGTCGTCTGAAAATTGATAGGAATAGTAAGGTGTATTGTCGAGCGTATCGGGAATACCATCGGCGTTGGTATCGCGGACGACTCTCAACTCATCGGATTCAAAATCGGCGATGAGCAGATTGTTATTGGGCAGCAACGCCAGACCGTTCGCGTTGAATAAACGATTGTCGCCGACAGTCACGAGTGTTTTAGATTGCGAACCGATAAATCCGCCGGTAGCTGGATCGCGAACCAGCAACACGACGCCTGGTGACGGTTCGTTGTTTGGATCGTTCGGATTCGACGAGTTGAAGTAACCACTCGACGAAACGATCACAAATTCACGCCCGTCTGTCGCGGTTCCCGCCACGACTGCAGCCGCTGACGGAAGACCAAAATCGCGTCTGAGATCAAAAGTCGAAGACGAGTCGGAAACATAGTCGCCGTTCGTATCACTCGCTACGACGAGCACACCAACGAGCGCGTTGTTGAGCGTCGCGGAAAAAACCTCATAACGCGTTCCTGATTTTCCGACAGCGATATCAAAACTTCCGCCTGCATTATCGAAAGTGGTCCGATCGTCAGCGACGAGATCGCCTGTCTTATCGAGATATTGTTCATCTGTCCCGGCCGTTGACGTCAGACTCAACATTGACGTTTGGAGAATTTTACTGAGCGCTGTTCCTGGAACTATTGGCCCGGACGTTGGCGAAATGGCGTTCGCATTTATGCGCACCGTGCGTTTGTCGAGATTATTGCGCGGACGCAACTCGCGTTGGGCCACCGGTCGAGCTGGTCGATAAGCGTTTTGCCTTTTACCGGGACCGGATCGTGGAGTGGCACTTAGTGCGCGCGCGATGTCTGGTCCAACATTCTGCACGAGCGTTTGCGCGTTTCCGACGACCGCGATTAAAGAAGTGCTGACTGTTAGTGCGGCTATCAATCCGACAAACAAAATGATCAATCTAACCAGCTTCATAACTATCTCCCTTTGGTTCTCAATCAACTCTATCAACTTCATTTCGGCTTAGCCGCCTGTTGTGCGGAATGGCTTTGCCTTTCCCTTCGCCACCACCTTTGATTTTGGGCTGCGCCCTCTTTCCTGGGTCCCCGGCTTCGAATGGTAACGCCGTCTCGGCTTCTTGGGGGTCCGGCTTCGAATGGTAACGCCGTCTCGGCTTCGCCGCCTGTTGTGCGGAATGGCTTTGCCTTTCCATCGCCACCACCTTTGATTTTGGGCTGCGCCCTCTTTCCTGGGTCCCCGGCTTCGAATGGTAACGCCGTCTCGGCTTCGCCACCTGTTGTGCGGAATGGCTTTGCCTTTCCCTTCGCCACCGACTTTGATTTTGGGCTGCGCCCTTTACCAGCGACTGAAAGAAGGGCGTAGCCCAGATTTAAGCTTACCGGTAACGGAAAGGCGGGGAGCCATTCCTCACAACAGGCGGCAGAGCCGGTTCGGCGATGCCCGTTTAATCAACGTTTCTCACAACAGGCGGCAGAGCCGACTCCACAGCTAACGACGAGGATCCTTCGGTCTGCTTGGTCTACCGCTGTCAGGATCCCGCGCCGGAGCTGAACGAGAGGGTTCCGAACGCGATGGTTCCGACCGTGCCGGTTCCGACCGCGAAGGCTCCGACCGTGACGGCTCGGATCGTGATGGTTCCGATCGCGTCGGCTCTGATCGCGGTGACTCCGATCGGGGCGACTCGGATCGACTAGGTTCGGATCGTGGCGACTCGGAACGTGACGGACGATCAGAACTGTCTGATCGCGAGGGTCTCGCCGACTCACTGCGCGGAGCTTCGACGCGCGGCGATTCAACACGCGAAGGTGGCGCACTGCGCTGGGGTGGTTCGTATGAAGGCGTTGACGATGGTGAATCGTCGCGTCGCTCAGGTCGGGCCGGTTCCACGCGCTCGCGATTGCGCGTCGGCTTGTCACCCGAGTCTGAACTTGCAGGCTGCGATTCATTCGTCACAACCGGTCGCCGTTCTGGTCTTGGTTCACTGACACCAGTCGACTCCGATGAACGCGACGGTCGTGTGACAGCGCCAGTCGGTCGTGTTTCAACATTGGTACCAGCAGACGTGTCGGCAGTTTGACGCGCCGGTCGCGCTTCACGTCCGTTGAGAACGCGAGTACGACGCAACTCACTATCTAATGGTACGCCTGGCGTTCTGGTTGCTGCGCCCGTCGCAGGCGGAGTCACCATTACAGCGGGACGTGCTGGTCTGGCGATATCAGAATCAGCTCTCGCGGTTCGTGCCGGTAGACCATTTAACGAAGGCTCACTTCCCAGCACGCGGCGGGCTAAAGCGTCATCAGCCCGACTTGGTTTCGAATTCTCGTTCCCGAGATCGCGTGCATTAGCAGAAGTAACTGCGCGTAATTGGACCGGATTCACACGGCGCAGATTCGCCAACTCTTCCGCGCGCAAGGCGGTCAATCGAGCAGGCGATTGATCGTGGTAATAACGCGAGTGCGGATCGTGTTGGTGATAACCAAGTGGATACCAGCAATAGTTGTTGTCGAGAACTACGAAAGCGACGAGTGCTGGTCGCCACCAATTGCGCTCATGGTAGAACGCACTGCGTGGACACCAGGCCCAGTAACCATTCGTAAAGACCCAACGACCATAGTGGTACGGCGCCCAACCCCAGGGTTCATAACCAACCCAGGTCCAACCATAAGGTGGACACCAAACCCAATGACCGTAACGATACGGCGCCCAGTCGTCATAAACGTTGATGAATGTTCCGCGTGGTCTCCAGATCCAGCCATAGTCGCCGGTGTAGGACCAGTCGCCATATGCGTCGAGATCTTCTGCGCCCCAAACGTATTCATCGTAATACTGCGTGTCATAGCGCAGGCGTTGCGTGAGATATTTTTCGCGGTCCTTGACCCAGTCGTCGATCCCGTCGCGGTTATCAGCAACAAAGTCCCAATCCCCTGAGTTGCTGCCATCAACGATGAGTTCAGCCGTGCGTCCATCACGAAGAGCAAAGCCGGAAGTGTCTGAATAGATCCGGGCACTGCCGCCATCACGAACGGCAAGTCGAACTCGTCCGCTTGGCGGGGCATCAACCCGGTAAAGTCCCTTCTTCTCAATCGCAAGGGTCGAACGCGGCGCATCGATTTCGAAATATTCATGTTTAGCATCAAAGCGAGCGATGCGAACGGTGGTAGTTCCTGATATGAGACTGATAGCAACGCCTTCATCACGAAGAGCTACTATCTGCATCTCGGTGTTCTCTGCTAACCGAACGAAGTTACGCGAGTCGATTTGAATTTCGAGACGTGAATCGCGGTCGGTGGTCAGCGTATCGCCTTCGACCAGGGGAAAATTGAGTCGGGCTTTCTCCCAGTCGTTGCTGCTTTTTCGTTTTAAGTTGACCTCGCCATTGATCAAACTGATGCGAGCGACACGGGCTTTCTGATCGTAATCGTCTCGATCATCGTCGGAGGCGCGAACGGATAGGTTGTAAGAAAAGAGAGTAAGGAGGAGAAGGACAATGCTTGAAAAGAGTCGGGACGACGCCATGGTAATGCTCCTTTTGTTCTTGATGGACCTCGGTTGTGCTTATGGTCAGCGCGCGCCAATTGAGCGAAACAAAGAACAGTGCGCTGGGGCTAAACTAAGCCGCGGATGAGCAGGTGCTGCCTGTTGAAGCGCAGGCTTGGTTTGGTGGCGAGGGAGAGAGCAAAGTGTATGCCTGTGAAGAAGGAGATTTGTTGTTGCTAAACGATTTGAGTGTTCTCAAGCTGGATCGATCTGGGAATTGTGCGAGCCTGTAAGATCTAATGGATGATTGGACGCAATGATGAAGGTGAACAGGTGGAAAAACCTTAGACTTCTACCTCTTTGAGAAATCTCAAAGCGGAGTTGTGTCGACCTGGATGACCTGATTCAAGTTGCATGTCCTGAACGGTGCACGCTAAACACGATATGGTGCACCAAAAAGTCAAGCGAACGCTCTTCTGTCGGAGCGCGTCCGTCCCGGTCGCCCCGTTCACACTCTACAGATCGGAAGTTCATAACTCACGGGTAAGGTGTACGAACGTTGCGACCGGGACGGGCGCGCTCCGACAGAAGAGCCTGCCTTCGAAACTCTGAACGATGTCAAATCTGGATCTGATTATTATCGGCGCTGGAATCAACGGTGCGGGGATCGCGCGAGATGCAGCAATGCGCGGTCTAAAAGTCCTCATATTAGACAAAGGCGACATCGGCGGCGGAACCAGCAGCTATTCGACCCGGTTGATTCATGGTGGACTGCGGTATCTCGAATTTGGAGAGCTGGGGTTAGTACGTGAATCATTACGGGAACGTGAAACGCTGCTGCATATCGCGCCTCATCTCGTTCGACCAATTCCTATTTTGATCCCGATCTACAAAGGCGCGCAGCGAGGTCGCACAAAGATTCGCGCGGGAATGATTGCCTACGACCTGCTCTCGCCTGGTAAGTCGGAACCACGTCACCAGATGTTTTCACGTCAGGAGACGTTGGCGCGGTCTTCCGGTTTGGAGTCGAAGGATTTAGTAGGCGGCGCGATCTATTACGATTGCCAGGTTGAATTTGCTGAACGACTCGTTTTGGAAAATATTCTTTCGGCGCGAGAACACGGCGCTCAAGTTCTGACTTACGCGCGAGTAACCAGGATTGATGAGCAGCACGTGGAGTTCGTCTATAACGACAAGACCGAAACAGTAACTGCTGACCTGGTTATCAATGCGGCTGGACCGTGGATCGATCAAGTGCTGCAAAAATCAGCGGCCGCGGATGAACGTTTGATTGGCGGTACGAAGGGAACGCATATCGCTCTGAGATCATTTCCTGGCGCACCCGCGACTGCTATCTATCTGGAAGCCAGGAGCGATCAGCGTCCTTTCTTTGTAATTCCCTGGAACAATAATTATCTGATTGGAACAACTGACGATCGCTTCGAAGGTGACCTCGATCAGGTCCACGGCGAACTTCGGGAAGTCGACTACTTGTTGAAGGAGACAAACAAAGCTTTTCCGGAAGCCAACTTAACGCGCACCGATGTTTGCTTCACTTATTCGGGAGTTCGCCCTTTGCCATTTACCGCGAATACAAAAGAGAGTGGCATCACGCGCAGACATTTCATTCGTGAACATACGCAGAACAAACATCTGCTTTCGATTGTTGGTGGGAAGTTGACGACTTATCGAAGCCTGGCAGAGGAATGTGTAGATCTTGTTTTTAAAAAGCTTGGCAGACAATCGCCTCGATGTCGCACGGGTGAAGTTGAATTACCGGGAAGCTTATCTCCGCCCAATGTCCGACATGCTTCAGCTTCTCTTGATGATCGCGTGAACCATCGACTCGCACGCATCTACGGATCGAGAGTCAAAGACTTACTTGCCTTATGCGTAACCGAGCCGACATTGGCTGAGACATTTAATAAAGACAGAGATGCCATTGCAGCGGAGATTGTTTTCGCGTTTCAAGCTGAACTCGCAACCACATTAACCGACTGCATGTTGCGGCGAACAATGATCGGGTTGAATGCTGATTTAGGATTGAACGATATTGACGCGGCAGCCGAAATCGGAAAGAGTTATTTGGGCTGGACGGATAAGCAAGCAGTTGGTGCCATCACTGAATACAAGAACCACTTCTCTGCGTCTCTGCGTCCCTCTGCGTCTCTGTGTTGAAAATCGACGATCCTCTATTCGCACCATTGTTTTCAACACAGAGACGCAGAGAGACGCGGAGACGCAGAGAGAATTATTTACTCACCTCGTCCAGCATTCTCTTCATCGCTTCGCGCGCAAATCGCTTCTGTTTCAATCTCGCTAACGGCCTACTCATTCGCACCAATATATGTCGCGGCTTGGAAAATGCCACGATGTCGAAAATTACCGAGTCGTCATCTCTCCACTCGATTAAGAACCGTTCCTCACCACACTCGACATGATCCGGCAGCGTCCCATACGCAAAACCAAAACGTCGTGGCTCGTCGATTACATAAACGATGCGTGTAGCATTCAGTGAGCACGAACCAAAGGCCCGCGCCTTCACTGCCACAGTTGTGCCTACCTCAATCGGCACACCTTCAGGAACGAGTGACACCCAACCAAGATCAAATTGTCGCCACTGCTTCAACGCTGCAACTGCGCGATTAAAGATCTCGACGCCTTTACCAAGTTCGATGTGATTGTGATCGACGGTGAAATCTTTGGGTGGAGTTGTGTTCGTTGCGCCAACTGCAGAGTAAGTGAACGGCTGGTCCTGTTGACTCGTAATGAACTCAGCAATCTGCGCCGCTGTTGGCTCACTAAAAAAGAACATAGATTCCTGATCGGGATCTTCTCTGCGTCTCTGCGTTCTCAGCGTCTCTGTGTTGAAATTAGTGTTCGAGTAATTGGACAAAGGTTTCAACACAGAGACGCTGAGAACGCAGAGACGCTGAGAAGACATTACTCTTTCTTGATGCGCGCGCGGGGATGATGACGATTGTACGATGAGCGAAGATGACCGTCAGTAATGTGCGTGTAGATCTGCGTCGTCGAAATATCGCTATGACCGAGCAGCGCCTGCACCGATCGCGAATCGGCGCCGTGCTGCAACAAATGCGTCGCAAACGAATGACGCAAAGTGTGTGGCGACACGCCCTTAATTCCAACCTGTTCCGCGCGGCCCTTGATCATGGACCACGCCTGATACCGATCAAACTGCTTGCCACGCGACAGAAAAACATAAGGCGATGACTGTTTTCCGTAACTCGCTTTGACTGCCGTGTACTGCTGCAACCAATGAATCGCGCTCTTACCCAACGGAACACGACGCTCTTTGTTTCCCTTGCCGTGACAAACAATTAAACCGGCCAGCATATCGACGTCGGAGTTTTTCAAGTTGACCAATTCCGACACACGCAGGCCGGTGGCATACATCAACTCGAGAATTGCGCGATCACGAATGCCTTCTTCAGTCGAAACATCGGGGGCCGAAAACAGTTTGTTGATTTCGTCTTCAGTAAGAAATTTTGGCAGGTAGCTGAAGCGCTGCGGTGTATCGAGATCTTCGGCCGGATTATTTTTGAGGTAACCATCCACCATTAAAAATTTGTAGAAGCCGCGGGCAGTGCTAACCGCGCGTGCAACCGAAGTGGGTGCTAGTCCTTCGCGGGAAAGACTCGCGATCCACTTGCGTAAGTCGGAGCGATCGAGTTCAGCGATTGATTTATTGCTTTTGGTGGCCCAATCATTCAAACGGACCAGGTCGCGCGAATAACTTTCGAGCGTTAGCCGCGCGAGACCTTTCTCGACTTGAATGAAGGTGATGAATTCTTTGAGGAGGTCACGCACTGCGTTTGGACTTTGGACTTTGAACTTTGAACTTCAAACTTTGGACTTTGGACTTTGGACTTGCTTTGGACTCTGTGCGATCGTGATGCGCTGGTACTCATTTGATCCTGACGACACGCATCATCTACATAACATAACACGTGCTCATAACGCAGCGGGGACTCAATCGAATTCCGCTGGCACTCACTCGTACCTGAGGCACTCGATCGGATCCAGTCGTGAGGCTTTTCGCGCGGGCCAGACTCCAAAAATCAATCCAACGCCAATCGACACTGACAATCCCGAGATCACCGCCCACATCGGAATCGCCGCCGGCATACTCGGAATCAAAATCATCAACAACTTACTGATCCCAACTGACAACACCACTCCCAGAACACCACCTAAAAACGTCAACATCA
The DNA here is from genome assembly GCA_036518995.1 of Pyrinomonadaceae bacterium. GTDB lineage: Bacteria > Acidobacteriota > Blastocatellia > Pyrinomonadales > Pyrinomonadaceae > PSRF01. Next base: position 8,921 of record DATDMC010000129.1, read on the forward strand.
TCGCCTCAAACAGGAACTGGCGCACGATGTCTTTGCGCCGGGCGCCAATCGCTTTCCGCACGCCAATCTCTTTTGTTCTTTCAGTGACACTGACGAGCATGATATTCATCACGCCAATTCCACCGACTAACAATCCGAGACTCGAAATCGCAATCGCTATCAAACCAACCATCGCCGTGATGCTGTCAAACTGTTCGATGAACTTGTCAGCCGTCTTGATATCGAAATTGTCAGGCTCATCAAACTTCACCTGCCGACGTCGCCTCAATATTTCTTCTGACTGCGTCAACGCTTCCTGTACCTGACCAGTACGACCCTTGATCACGAACAACATGTAACCGCGCGCGGGGGCAACTTTCTGCGCAGTTCGAAATGGTAGAAACACGGCATTGTCTTCTTCGTTCTCGCCAAAGAAACCGGCTTTGCGTTTTTCAAGCACGCCGATGACTTCAAAGTTGTAACCACCCATGCGAACTTGCGAACCGGCAACATTTGCCTGACCAGGAAACAACGCATCCGCTGCATTAACACCAATGACGAGAACATTCGCTCGCTGTTCGTTATCGAGCTCACTAATAAAGCGACCTTCTTTTAGATTGACGTTACAGATGTTGGCGTAATTTGAAGTGACGCCCTGGGTGTTTCCCCACCGATAATTTTTGCCCTGGTAGGTAATGTTGTCGTCGAATGGGCCACCACTGTAACCAACATTTGGAGCAACCAGCGCGACATCTTCGACTGCCGGCGCCGAGGTTTTTATCGCTTCTGCGTCTTCGACTTTAAGGGGCTTACGTAACCGCTCCGCCCGGTCTTCGCCGGTGCTTGGTCCAGTTGAAAGATGAAAGGCGTAGATATTATTGGTGCCGTATTCCTCAATGATCGAAACGATACTTTGGCGCATGCCGGTGAGCAGCGAGGCAATCACGATCGCAGTGAAAACTCCGATAACGATTCCGAGCACAGTCAAGAAACTGCGAAACTTGTGTCCGCGAATACTGTCCAGCGCCATGCCGAGCGTTTCGCGTAACTTGCTCTTCGGAATCCTGGATTTAACTGAACTGAAAAAAGTCATGTTGAAATACGTCCAAAGTCCAAAAGTCCAAAGTCCAAAGCTCGAAACTCAAACTCAAAACTTAAAACTCAAAACTCGAAACTCAAAACCATCTACATCGCCTGCGTAAGCGCCACGATTGGATCGAGCCGTGCTCCTTTAAAGGCCGGATAGATTCCCGCCAACATTCCAATCAGCGTGGAAAAACCGATCGCCATAATTACGTAGAGAACGGTGATCGTCATCGTGATCCCAGCGAGTGTAGTAATCAGAAGACAAACTCCCCATGAGACAAACAGTCCAATGATGCCCCCAAACGCACAAAGCAGACCTGACTCAATTAGAAACTGGACCATGATCTGCCGCTTCGTTGCGCCCACGGCCTTTCGCAACCCCACTTCAAAAGTCCGCTCAGTCACGCTCACGAGCATGATGTTCATTACTACAATCCCACCAACAACGAGCGTAATCAGCGTGATGGGAATAACAACTTTCGCGATGCTGCCCGTGAATTCGTCGACCTGATTATTCACGTCCTGGACGTTGACCATCCCAAAGTCGTCTTCATCATCGCCGTTGAGTCGATGCTTGATCCGCATCGCGATGCGGGCGTCTTCGATCGTCGACATCAATGTTTCAGGAGTTTTGCTTTTGCCGTGGATTTGTAGACCATTGCGCCCGAAGATCTGTAAATGCGTGGTGATGGGGATATAAATATGGCGGTCGGTCGAATCGCCAAAGAACGAGCCGCGTTTTTCCTCGACCCCGACAACTCGCATCGGAATACCTTTAACTTTTAACGTCTTTCCGATTGGATCCGTGTAGGGAAAAAACTTGTCTTTGATGTCGCCGCCAAGCACAACGACAAAAGCCGATCGCTGAACTTCATCGGCAGAAATGAAGCGACCGTCTTCGATCGTTTTGTCTTCGATGTCGACCATGTTGGCAGTCGCGCCGAAGACTTGCGCGCCGGGAAACTCGATGCCGTCCTGCCGGAGATCAGTTCCACTTCCCGCGCCTGCGCCAATTTCGGAACAGGAGACGCAATGATCGCGGACCCATTCATAATCGTCCCAGTTGAGACGTTTATTACGACGATTGCGACGCTCATACTCGTCGTCAGACATACGGCCGGAGTAGGCCATCCGGGCGATCATGAAATGATTATTGCCGAGGATTTTTGCGACTTTATCGACGACGTACGTATTAAGACCACTAATGGAAGCGCCCACGGTCGTTACTGACGCGACCCCGATAATGATTCCGATTAACGTGAGGAAGGCGCGGAGTTTATGACTGTAGATCGACTGCAAAGCGATCCTAAGTGCATCTGAATAAAAGGAGACTAGTGCTTTCATAACCTGAACCCGGAAGGCGAATCCTGGTGGCTATACGCGCTCTTCCGGCGTCAGGTTCACAAAGAATCACCTGATCGGATAGACGAAACTCGAGAGCTGAGTATTAACAGCACTAATCCAATTAATCTCTGCGCCTCCGCGGTTCTCTGCGTCTCTGTGTTCTCTGCGCCTCTGCGGTTCTCCGCGTCTCTGTGTTGAAATCGGCGTTCGCGTAAGTCGACTATATTCAACACAGAAACGCAGAGACGCCGAGGATGACCCGAAGCTCCCCTACGCTGCCCCCTTCACATAATTGACATTCACAGACGCAGGATCGCTCTCTACATCCGGGAATGAACCGCGACCGAAGAACACTTTTGCGGCGAGCTGATTGACGAGTGGCAGACGTAACGCGGCGCAACCCAGTTCCGCTACTAGTGGCGACTTCAACTGCGCAGCGACACGCCTGGCCCAGATGCGCGAGGCAAACTTCGAACGAAAAGCTTCGCCGGAGTATTGGTTGAGGACTTCCGGATTGTTGGTCGAGAGATATTCAGTGGCGACGTTCGCGGCAAGAGTGGACAGCCTCATACACGGATCGAGACCGCCGGCAGTCAATGGAGAAACGGCGCCGGCAGCATCTCCGATCAGTAGACCACGTTTATTGACAATCCGTTTGAGGACGCCACCAACTGGAATACGACCACCTCGTCGCTCGAGTCTGGTTCCGCTTTTGAGATCGACTAACTTTGTAACGCTTGCTTCGAACTGTTCGAGCGCAGCAACCGGTTCAAAATGTTGTGCATAGCCGCCGACACCCACGTGCGTCTCTTCACCGTCATAAGCAATCCACGCGATGTAACCAGGAGCGACGCGCGGATCTAAAAAGCAAAGTAATCTGGGTGGACCATCGAGCCTTATGTCGCCATAAACATTCTCAACGCCGACGATCCACTCGCGATTTGCATCGAGTTGTAGATCGGTGGCAACTTTCGAACAGACGCCATCTCCGCCTATCAATAGCCGCGTCTTTATCGTTTGGGTATCGTTTCCGATGCCCAACCGGACCAGCGAACCGTCTTTATCTTCCACGGAGCTTTGATAAGTGGCCGCAGGAAGCCATTCAACGCGCGAGAGCAAACATTGCGTGAGAAAGCGCAGGTAAAGTCGGCCCATCTTTCCCACACGAAATTCATCATGCTTGCTCTCGAGATGCAGCACACGATGAGCAGGTGAATACAAACTCACGTGGCGAACAACTGGACCAAGACAGTCTTCAGGGAGATCGAAATCTTCGAGTGTGCGTCTGACAAAGATCCCGGTGGTGTGAATCTTGTGATCGAGCGCTGGCTTTCGATCGACGAGGAGAACGCGCAAACCTTGTCGACCTAAGAGACGGGCGCACTGCAGTCCAGCTAAGCCCGCGCCAATGATCGTCACGTCAAAATTTTCCATGTGATTCCGTTCTTCCTCTGCGTCTCTGCGTACTCTGCGTCTCTGTGTTGAAAACTAAGATCAATTAAGCGAACGATCATTTTCAACACAGAGACACAGAGGGACACGGAGACGCAGAGGCATTCAAAGCTCTTTGTATCGCAAAGCGGCCGGACAAAAAAAGAGACCCGCCGCTTAAGCGGATCTCATCTGTTTGATCAGCGACTCCATGTGATTCAGATAACTCTCCAAAGCACGACGTCCCTCATCAGTCAATTTGTACTCAGTCTTTGGCAAACGACCGTCGAAGTATTTAGTACACGCGATATAACCAGCTTCCTCCAACTTTCGCGCGTGCACGCTCAAGTTTCCATCGGTCGTATTCATCAGACTTTTCAAGTCGCTGAATGTCAACGAACTATTAGCAGCGAGTGCGCTGATGATCCCCAGCCGCAGGCGTTCGTGAATCAATCGATCGAGATTTGGCGCAGCACTTTTCTGCGTTGCTCCCGTGTCTCTTGGACCACTCGCCGTCGCTTCGTGCCTGTTCGGAAGTTCCTTCTTTGCTGTTGATTGTTTAGCCACCGTATTTCCTCGCGATAATTACTCCAAACACAATGTGCAATCCGCCAAACCCCGCAGCGAGCAACCAATTCGCAAACTCAGGTGGAGCGAATAAAGCTGCCGCTCCCAGGATCATGAAGCAGAGACCCATGATTGGAACCACACCCACTGAAAACATCCCGCCGGTGATCACGCCCGTGCCGTAAAGCAACAGCCAGACACCGGGAATACTATTGGTCAACCCTGCCCGGTATAGCACGATCGTCAAAAGACCACCGGCTATCATAGGCGGCGACAAACTGAAGACCGCTTTACGACCCGGACCAGACACCAACGGCATCTGCACGGCGCGTGCTTTTCGATCCATGGACCAGCCGGCAATCAAAAGCGAGATCGTGCCTTCGACTAACCACACCGCCAACCACAGTTTGCTGCTTGTCTGGTTCGCTGCGATGTAGCTGGCGACGAGCGCAGTGATTCCGATGGCAACTTCACCCCAGCCGGAGATCCCGGTAAAAGCAGTCGCCCGCTCCATCGTCTCGCGGATATAGCGAAGATTGTCCATCGCCCGCTCGTGCAGCGCAGGTGGTTCATCGACAACTGGCTTCACGAGCCGAATGGGTTCCATATCAGGCATAGTAAGGGCTGAAGAGGAATAGCGTCAAGTACTTTACAAAACAAAGAGGCTCAGAAACCTTAACCAAAGGCCCAAAGACACAAAAACCAATCAAAAGGGGAGCGTCCCTTTCGTTTCTCTTCTTTGTGTCTTCGTGCCTTCGTGGTTAGGCTGCTGTTATCCAAATAGTGTTACACCGCGAGCGCGTCGGTGACGATCTTCGTCTGCTCTTTCTGGTGAATACTGTACGAACCCGTCGCCGGACTCGCCGAAGCAGTTCGTCCGACGTAATGCGGACGATCGCAACCCGGCAGCAGGTTTTGGAGGCGCGGCTCAACAAACGTCCAGCCACCCATGTTCTGCGGTTCCTCCTGTACCCAAACCAACTGCTTCGCGCTCGCATAACGCGACAACGCAGCACGCACACTCTTCAACGGGAATGGATAGAACTGCTCAAGCCGCAAAATTGCCACTCGCGCCTCGCCCGACTTCTTCCGGGCCTCAATCAGATCGTAGTAGACCTTGCCACTACACATCACGATCTTTTCTACTGCCGGCGCATCACTAATTTCAGCGTCGTCAATCAATGGTTGGAAGCCGCCACTCGTCAGTTCGTCAACCGTTGAGGCCGCGGCCGCGAGACGTAACAGACTCTTCGGCGTCATAACGACCAACGGACGTTCCATACCGGGCCGGATCTGTCGACGCAACAGATGGAAATATTGCGCCGGCGTAGTTGGATAACAAACCTGCAGATTGTTTTCGGCGCAAAGTTGCAGGTAGCGTTCGAGACGAGCGCTCGAATGTTCCGGTCCCTGTCCTTCGTAACCATGTGGCAACAACATCACGAGACGCGAAGTTTGTTTCCACTTGTCTTCAGAAGCCGCGATGTACTGGTCGATGATCGTCTGCGCGCCATTACCAAAATCACCAAACTGCGCTTCCCACAGAACCAGCGCACTCTTCGCCACCACTGAATAGCCATACTCGAATCCAAGTACGCCTTCTTCGGACAATGAGCTGTCGTAAACATCAAAACGCGCGTCAGGATTTGTTTCAGAACGTAGTTCGGAAAGCGGTGTCCATGATCTACCGCTCTGCGTGTCGTACATCACTGCGTGACGCTGACTGAACGTACCGCGACCTGAATCCTGACCGCTCAGGCGCACGCGAGTTCCATCCAACACCAACGTCCCAAACGCCATCGCTTCGCCAAAAGCCCAATCAAACGGGGTCGCTCCGTCTCCCATTTTTGCGCGCTTAGCCAACTGTCCAACCATCTTCGGATTGATGTTGAAACCTTCGGGCACCACGGCGATCTTGTGCGCAATATCCCGAATTGCTTCTGCACTGACACCCGTTTCGACTACTTCCGAACCGTCCAGCTCCTGGACTTCCGGCTGCGGCGCCACCGGATCTTCTTTTACTTTCCGTTTCGCGTTCGCGAGCGCTTCCTCATAACGACGGACACGTTCCTCGATCAGTCCAGTCACTTCTTCTTCCGTTAACACACCTTCTTTAACGAGACGCTTCGCGTACAACGTGCGCACTCCTTCGTGCGCCTTCACGCGCGCGTACATCAGCGGTTGCGTGTAACTCGGTTCATCCGTTTCGTTATGGCCCAGGCGTCTAAAACCAATGACGTCGAGCACTACGTCTTTGTTGAACTCCTGCCGGTATTCGAGGGCGATTTGCAAAGCCCGATACGCAGCTTCCGGATCGTCGCCGTTGATGTGGAAAATCGGCAACTGCGTCATGCGGGCAACGTCGGTTGAATAGATCGTTGAGCGACCCGCTTCCGGCGAAGTAGTGAAACCGATTTGATTGTTGATGATGATGTGAATCGTTCCGCCGGTCCGATAACCTTTCAAACCAGCAAGGTTCAGCGTCTCCATCACAATTCCCTGCCCCGCGAAAGCCGCGTCACCGTGCAACAGGACGGGCATTGCGAGATCGATCACCTGGTCGCGCGCGAGTGAACGTCGATCCATCGCAGCGTCCTGCGTCGCGCGCACCATTCCTTCAACTACAGGATCGACGGCTTCGAGGTGACTCGGATTTGGCGACAAGGTAAGCCGCACTGTATTTCCGCCCTCGCTAACTCGTTCGCCCGTTGCGCCCTGGTGATATTTAACGTCACCTTCGTCAGCCGGAAATTCCGGGTGCACCGATCCTTCAAACGCAGCGAAGATGCGTTCGCACAAATTGCCGATAACGTTGGCCAGCACGTTCAAACGACCGCGATGCGCCATACCCAACGTAATGTCTTCAACGCCGCGAGCAGCCGCACCTTCAATCAGTCGATCGAGCAAGGGAATAACTGTCTCGCAACCTTCGAGTGAAAATCGTTTTTGGCCCAGGTACTTGGTATGTAGAAAACGTTCAAACTGTTCGGCCGAGATCAGTTTCCAGAGCAATCGTTTCTTAACTTCAGCAGGAATCGGTTGCGGTTCAACAAACTGCTGCCGAATTTGTTCACGAATCCAGGTCTTCTCTTCTTTGCTTTGAATGTGACGATATTCGATTCCGACTTTGCCGCAGTAAGCGCGTTGCAAAATATCGAGAATCTCGCGCAGCGTTGCGCTTTCGCGGTTCGCCAGGCCGCCGGTGATGAACATCCGATCGAGGTCCCAGATAGTTAGACCATACGTCTCAATGTCTAACTCCTGGTGATAAAGGATCGGCATAGCGTCGAGCGGATCGATGTCTGCCAAAAGATGACCGCGTACGCGGTACGCGTTAATCAACTCAATAACGCGTGCTTCTTTGATCGTTTGTTCGCGCTGGTGATCGCCGGGCAGAAAGAAAGGATTGCGATCGCTGTTCCACTTCAGCGGTGGATAATGAATTCCCAGATCGGCAAAGATCGTGTTGTAGAACGCGCGCTCACCGATTAGAAATTGATGGACCAGGGCCAGAAATGCACCCGACTCGGCGCCTTGAATGACCCGGTGATCGTAAGTGCTCGTGATCGTAATCGCTTTACTGATGCCGAGCTGCGACAACGCTTCCGGCGCCATTGCCTGGTATTCAGCCGGATACTCGATCGCGCCAGTCGCGATAATCAACGATTGGCCCGCCATCAATCTCGGTATCGAAGCAACCGTACCAATCGTCCCGGGATTGGTTAGTGAAACCGATGTTCCCTGAAAATCCGGAATCTGTAACTTGCCATCGCGGGCCCGCTTAACTACGTCGTCATACGCCGCCAGGAATTGCGAGAACGTCAACGTATTCGCGTGTTTAATATTGGGAACAAGTAAAGTCCGCGTGCCGTCCTTTTTAGTTAGGTCGACTGCGATACCCAGATTGACCGCTGTTCTTTTCACCCGGCTCGGCGTGCCGTTGACGTCAGCGAAACCTTCGTTGAGTTGCGGAAATTCATCCAACGCTCGAAGAATGGCCCACGCGATCAAGTGCGTGTAAGAAGCTTTGCCGCGATCATTTTCCGATAGGTACTTATTGATTAGCCGTCGATTTTCGTCGAGCAGTTTTACCGGAATACGACGTTCTGAAGTTGCGGTCGGAACAGTGAGACTGGCCTCCATGTTCTCAACGATCTTCAGGGCCGGTCCACGAATGGCACTGACTTCAGCGTCGGGCGCAACCACCGGCGCCGGCGCGCTCTTCTTTTCAGGCGCAGGCGCCGCCGCCACACTCGTTTTCTTTACCGCCGCGCTCCCGTCGCCATCTGCGGCAATCGCTTTCGCTCCATTGCCGGACGGCTGGGTGACAACGCTGTCACCTAACAGCGAACTGAAATAAGATTGCCACGAGTCGTCAACCAAACTGGGGTTACTGCGAAATCGTTCGAGCAGGGCTTGTACATACTCCGCGTTTGCGCCGAACTCTTCGGCAATCATCTCTGATAAATCAATTTTCTCTTGCTGGCTCAACCTTTTGTTACCTCATTGGAAGGACGCGAATTCTACGCTTTTGCAGAGGAAATGCGTCGTAAAGTCGATAATGTGTCTGTGTGGATAGACTACCATCAACGGAAGGTAATTGCACCAGTGAGAGATGGAACGGTGAAACGGGGAGGGGTGACGGGGTGATGGGGAGAGCGGGTGAAGCAAGCGCCATCACCGAACACGCCTCGTCGCGTAGCGACGCCTGAACTTAGGCCGGCATTTCAATGCCGGTTAGGCCACCACCGAACGCGCCGCGTCGCGGTAGCGACGCCTGACTTTAGGCCGGCATTTCAATGCCGGTAAGCATCACGTCGACGAACACGGCGTCGCGTTAGCGACGCTTGAACTTAGGCCGGCATTTTAATGCCGGTTAAGCATTTGTTTTCGGTTTATAATGCGGCGCCTAAAAGCACAGCCCAAGTCCACCAGGAGAAATCCGTGAAACGAACAAACGACGCAACGGCAAAACAAGCAAAGAAAGCTAACACTTCAAAGAGCAGGCGATCGTTTGTAAAGCTCCTGCCGGCTCTAGGCGCGGCCGGCCTAGTAGCTACTAAAACTCCACTCAACGCCCTGGCTCAAACTCCCACGCCGTCGCCAACTTCATCTCCACGAATCACCAAAGACATGCTACACACCGCCGAAAAACTGTTCGGCATTGAATTCACTGACGCGCAGGAAGCGATGGCAGTTGCCGGTGTAAACCGAAACCTTGATTCGTATGAAGCGGTCCGCAAAATCGATGTTCCACTTGATACGGAACCCGCGATTGCTTTTCATCCTGCCCGCGCGCGGAAGGAACTATACCGAGCAAAAACTAAGTTTCGTTTTGGCAAAGTCGATGTACCTGCGTTTAAGACAGTCGACGATCTGGCGTTTGCGACAGTGCCTCAATTAGCAGAGTTGCTTCGTACGAAGAAAATCACCTCAACTGAACTCACCGGGATGTATCTCGCGCGGTTGAAGAAGTTTGGCCCGAAGTTGCTCTGCGTGGTAACGCTCACGGAGGAACTCGCACTGAAACAAGCTGCTGCCGCAGACGCGGAGATCAAACGCGGAAAATATCGTGGACCACTACACGGTATTCCGTGGGGCGCAAAAGATCTCTTCGCCACCAAAGGGATTAAAACCACATGGGGCGCAGAGCCTTATCAGGACCAGGTGATTGATTACGATTCGACTGTAGTACAACGGCTAAACGATGCGGGCGCGGTGTTAGTCGCAAAACTTTCGATGGGCGCCCTGGCCCAGGGACCACGCTGGTTTGGCGGTGTGACACGTAATCCGTGGGTGCCTGACGATACGCAAACCGGATCGAGTGGTTCGTCGGCTGGTCCAGCTTCAGCGACAGCAGCCGGGCTGGTTGGTTTTTCCGTCGGCACTGAAACACTCGGGTCGATCATTTCGCCATCGTCAACCTGCGGCGTCACCGGTCTGCGACCAACTTACGGGCGCGTCAGTCGCTATGGCGCGATGGGCCTGAGTTGGACCATGGACAAGATTGGACCAATCTGTCGCGGCGTCGAAGATTGCGCGGCGGTGTTGAGCGCCATCTATGGACCAGACGGCAGGGACATCACGGTCGGCGATGCGCCGTTCAACTGGAATCCCGACACGAATATCAATGCTTTACGAATCGGCTATTTGAAAACGGAATTTGAAGGGGCTGGATTTACGCCAAACAACGCCCAGCAACGGCAACAACTGGAACAACGGAACACGCTTTACAAAACCGCGCTCGAAGTTCTGGAAAAAGCCGGTGCGAAGCTGGTCCCAATTGAGATGCCGAAGTTTCCCAGCAACTCGCTGCGTTATATTTTGTCGGCCGAAGCTGCGGCCGCCTTCGACGACATCACTCGCGATAACCGGATCAATCAACTGTCAGGACAGAACCCGGTCGATTGGCCCAATACGTTTAGAACGTCTCGCTTTATCCCGGCGGTTGAATACCTGCGCGCGCAGCGAGCGCGAACAATGTTGATTCATGAGATGGAGCAGTTGATGTCGCAGTGGGATGTGTTTGTGAGTCCGGCGCCGGGCAGTTCGAGTTTGATCGTCACGAATCTCACCGGCAATCCGGCCGTTTGTGTTCCCTGTGGTTTTCTTAACGATCGGCCGATCGCGATCATGTTTACGGGAGGAGTCTACGATGAGACACCTCCGTTGCGTGTCGCATTGGCCTTCGAACGCGCAACAAGCTGGCACACAATGCACCCAAAGATGGAGTAGGCGTGGGTTGAGAGGCGGTTTCCTCTGCATCTCTGCGTCCTTTGCGTCTCTGTGTTAACCCAAAGTCCAATTAAAGGCACCCTCGCTTTTAACACAGAGACGCAAAGGACGCAGAGACGCAGAGAAGAACCGCCTTTCACACGCGCAAACTTCTATATCTCGCGACCAGTGCCGGCACATCGAGCAACAACGCCACGCTGCCATCACCCAGTTCTGCCGCGCCGGCGACGCCCAACCAACGCCCACCATGACTGCCGAGGTTCCGCACCAGCACCTGCTGACTTTCAAGCTGCTGCTCAGTTGCCACTGACACTTTTTCAACACCGCCTGGTCCAAATTTATAACGAACAACAACCGGCGACTCAGCAACATCCAAAGCCAACAGCTTTCCTAAAGAGACCTCGTCCTCGTTCGACGCGCCTGTTGATTCCAATTGCGCGGCATCGATCAAATAACGATGACCACCAAGTTCGATGATCAGCACGTCCAACAAACTAAACGTGACCGGCAACCGGATCTCAAAAACCGAACCAGCGCCCGGTTCGCTCGCCACGCGAATGGATCCACCCATTCCTTCAATCGCATGTTCGACTACATCAAGACCGACACCGCGGCCCGAAGTTTCGGAAACCGTGCTCGCCGTGGTGAACCCCGGTCGGAAAATCATTCGAACGCTCTGTTCGATGTCTAACTCATGCTCGCTGTTCAGTACTCCCAATTGCCGGCCGGCATCGGAAACACGCCCGGGATCGATACCGCGACCATCATCGATCACACGAATTCGCGTTTGCCCTTGAAGCGTTGTGGCCTCAATGCGAATTGTGCCGTATCTGGTCTTCCCCGCGGTGGTCCGCTCTGCTTCAGTTTCGATGCCATGATCGACAGCGTTGCGCACGAGATGAATCAACGGATCGGCAATCGTGTCAGACAACGATTTATCAATCTTCAGTTTATGTCCGACGATCGAAAACTCGATTTCTTTTCCCGACGACAACGCAACTGATCGCCCGGACCTGAAGGCGCGTTGCAACACACGCTCGATCGAGACCATGCGCAAGTTGACCAACTCCGCCGCCAAGCTCAAAAACGAACTGTCGAGCGCATCAACTTTCGTTTGCAACGATGGTGCTGCAGCAGATTGCTCAAGTAGTTGGTCCAAACATTCGTGCGTCTCTCTGAACAACTGATGTGTTGAAGAGATGAGCCGATCCAGTTCTTCAAGTTCGATGCGAATCAGTTGTGGACCACTCGGCTTAATGCGCTTCTCAGGTTGAGCTAATTGGGTCTTCGAATCACTAACCGTGGCCGGTTGGCGAGTGAACACTTCATTGATTGCGACGTCAGTGACGTCTCCAATTTCCTTTTTAAGCCCACGGCCCTCCAACTCGCCGGCAAACAGAATCCTGAAGTCAATCTTGCCCGGATTGTGCTCGTGGACTTTTGGCGCGGTAGAGATGAGTTCGCCGGCGCGGGAAAGTTTTGTCTTCAACTCTTGAAACAGTTGATCGAAAGTAGCGATATCAAAACTAGTGTTCAGCAGGAAAAGCGTAGCGCCTTCACTGACGGCCTGTTCCAAACGATGCTTTTCTTCTTCACTAAGTGATTGCCAGATGTCGGCGGGAATGGCGTTGAGCACAACCTCGACATCGACACTGCCTGTGCTTACCGGTCCTTCAACGAGGACCTGCAGACGATCGAACAATGACTCAAGCGACTGTGAATTGCCTGTTTCTAATTCGCGCAAACTGCCGTACATCGCATCTGCGGTGTCATCAAAAGCGCGTAACACTCGATCGTCGAGACGCGCTTTGCCGGTGCGCAATGCATGCAGAAGATTTTCGAACCGGTGTGCGATCTGGGTGAGGTTGTCAATGTCGTTTGAGGCGGCAGCAGCTTTGAGACTATGGACGTTGCGAAAGATCGACTCCAGCAGTTGGCGCGCAGTCTTTCCATCGCCGACAGCTTCACGAAGTTTTTCAGTTGCGCTGAAGATCTGCTCGACGCGATCTTCCAATTCATCCCGGATAGGATCCACGGAGAGATAGTAACCCAGAAGGGATTGCAGATTTAAGATTTCAGATTGCAGATTTAAAGAATTGCGGAATTCTTTCAATCGGCTCTGCCGTCTGTTGTGAGGAATGGCTCCGCCTTTCCGTAAGGATTGTCTTGTGATTTTTAGGCTATGCCTTCCTTTGCTAGAAACGAGGGCGGAGCCCGAGAACTAAAGGGCAACTTACGGAAAGGCACAGCCATTCCTCACAACGGGCGGCAGAGCCGAAACCAACTGCGCAATCTGAAATCTGAAATCTGAAATCTGCAATCTTCCTCAGTCTTCAACGTTCTCCACATTGACCTGCGGTTGTTGTTCGTCGAGGTCGCGTTTGATTGCGTCGAGGATGCCGTTGATGAACTGGGTGGCTTCGTAAGTTGAAAAGCGGCGGGCGATTTCGAGGGCTTCGTTGATGGCGACTGTGCGGGGTGTGGGTTCGTAGAGAAATTCGTAAACAGCGAGCCGCAGAATATTTCGATCTACGACTGCCATGCGCGAGATGCGCCAGTGCTCTGCTCGGGACCGAATTCGATCATCGAGCAACTCGAGGTTTGCCAACGTCCCAGCCGCGAGACGCGTGGCGAAGTCCCTCGCCGTCTCGTCAAGGTCCGCTTCTCCGAGTTCAGCCCAATAGGTCCGAACCACATCGTTAGCGGACATCTCGGCTACGTCAGCCGCAAAGAGCATTTGCAAGGCACATTCACGTGCCTTACGTCGCGAACCCATAGTAAAAATTCAAGAATGAAGTCGGATCGCCTTTCGCTACGAAGTGGCCTTCATCCTTCCTCAAAAACTTCCTTGTAAAGATTTGCTAACTCAACCGCCGTCATGGCGGCTTCGAACCCCTTGTTACCTAGTTTCACCCCGGCGCGATCGATGGCCTGGTCGACAGTATCCGCAGTCACAATTCCAAACACCACGGGAACGCCAGTCTCTAAACCGGCTTTGGAAATTCCCTGGGTGACTTCATTAGCAATGTAGTCGAAGTGTGGAGTTTGACCACGAATGATGGTACCAAGACAAATGATAGCGTCGAACTTATGAGACTTCGCGAGCTGAAGTGCGAGTAGCGGGATCTCGAAAGCGCCGGGAACGCGATAGACCGTAACCTGTTCTTCCTTCGCGCCAAGTTTAACGAGCGCATCGAGTGCGCCTTCAACGAGACGTCCCGTAATGAATTCGTTCCAGCGACTACCAATGACACCGAAATTAAAACCTTCGGCATTTAGTCGACCTTCGTGAACCGTAGGCTGCAAGCCACTTCAACTCCGCAAATAAAATCGTTACTGCTTTTGCAGTATAGGAGAATGAAGTGAGACGCAGCAAGTTGGTGAAAAAAGTGGCGAGGCGATGAAGTCAGTACCGTCACGCGGTAGCGTCGGGTCCAGAGTAAAAAATCAAGTTGACCCGACGCTACCGCGTGACGGTACTGACCTCTTCTGCATCACGATAAATCCGATCCCCATCATGATCAGCGCGCCGCCGGCGATCGTGCGCCAGTGTAGTTTTTCATGCAAAACAATCATTCCCAGAATGACCGCAACCACCGGAGTCACCAATGCAATCAACATCGACTTGGTGACGTCCATGTTATGGACCAACCAGTAGTACAAAAGGAAAGCGATGACCGAGCCGACGATTGCGAGGTAGAACAACGACAACACGGCCATGCCGGTCCAATGAAACCGGAACGGATTTCCCTCGCGTGGAATTCCAATTGCCAGCAAAGGAATCAAACCAAAAAACATTTGGCCCGCCGCGAGAATTGCCGGATCCAGATGTTTGCCACGCGCCTTCACCAACACATTGGAATAAGCAACAATCGCCGAACCAAAAACTACGGCAACCGAACCTGCCAACGCCCTGCCTCCAGCGATCTCCAATTGATTGGAAAACACTACTGACACTCCGATGACGCCCAATGCTGCGCCAAAGAGTTTGGCCCACGTCATTCTTTCGCCGGGCAAATAGAAATGAGCTATCACAAACCCGAACGCCGGAATTGTCGCTTGCAGGACCGCTGCGAGACCTGAAGAAATGTATTGCTCGCCCCAGAATATTGTTCCGTAATTTATGGTGAAGGAAAAAACTCCCGTTAGCGCGAGCAGTTTGATATCAGAACTTGACCGGGGAAGTTGCAGGCCACGTATACGAATCAGAATTAGCAGAATCGTGCAGGCAATGACGAACCTGATGCCCGCGAAGGTGAGCGGCGGCAAATCTTCGAGACCGAGTTTGATGAAGAGCCACGTCGATCCCCAGATGCAACAGAGTATGAGCCAGACTAGTCGTGCTTTCATCGTTAAAAGTAAACGGCGGCAGATGAGACTAACACGTCTCGCCTACCGCCGTGATGTGGTTCGAGCAAAAAATTAGCCGAGCTTACGCTGGTGGCTGCTCGAGCTTAATGATGGCAAACGCGCCACCCTGTGGATCCATAAGGATTGCGAAACGTCCAATGCCCGGAATGTCGTCAGCCGGTTTCATTACCTGCGCGCCGAGCTCACTCGCTCGTTGCACTTTCGCATCGCAATCATCAACGGCGAAATAGACCAACCAGTGTGGCGGGATTGGTCCCATTTCCGGAGTGATCTGCAACATGCCGCCTGCGCCACGCTCACCGTTTTGAAACATCGTGTATTCCATTGGTCCAAAATTTTGCGTGTCTGCGCCCCAGCCAAAGAGACCCGTGTAAAACTCTTTGTCCTTCGCGGTGTCAGTCGTCATCAATTCATTCCAGCAAAACGAATTGGGGACGTTGTAGACTCCCGAACCGCTATGCGTTCCTGCCTGCCACAACGCGAACACAGCTCCGGTTGGATCCTGAATCACCGACATTCGGCCGATTTCAGCCACATCAAAAGCTTCCTTGAGAATAGTTGCGCCGAGATCTTTTGCTTTCGCGGTTGATTCGTCAGCATTGCTCACTAACACATAACTCAGCCAATGTGGCGGCACACCTTGTGAAGCCTGCTCTGGCATAAGTTTGTAAAGACCGCCGACGTCTTTACCATCGAGTTGAATCATTGTGTAGACCATGTCAGGGCCCATCGGATTGTCGATGTAGGTCCAGTCAAAGAGTTGCGAGTAAAAATTTTTCGCAGCTTCGGCGTCGCTGGTGGCCAATTCAATCCAACAAAAGGTACCGGGTTTTAATTCTGGTGTTTCCTGCGGTCGCGCTTCGGTCATCTAACTAATCCTCCTTAAAAGTCGAGCCTTATCAAAAGATTCGTGTGAAAAAACATCCTGACGTTTGTCAGGCGGGGAGCACACTAGAAAACTTGTTCGCCGGAAAGGGTCGTTAATCTATCACCGGAATCCGCCGAATCAAACTCACGACGTGTGAGGTTTCAGTTTTCGACAACTTGATTTACGAATTTTTACGTGAGCGAGGTTTCGGACGGGTTAACAAACATGCTTCCTCTGCGTCTCTGCGTTCTTTGCGTCTCTATGTTAAAACCAGCGTGCCAGTAGTTGGACTTCGGGTCTAACACAGAGACGCAGAGGAAAACAGGACAGGCATAAAAACGAAATGCGCTACTTCCAGCAAGCTGGCCGTAGCGCAATCCGTTTGTCCTACAGAGCACCGAAGCGCTCATAGGATGGCAACAAGACCATGTACACGATCTAGTCGCCTGATTTGTATCCCGGTTACCAACTGGCGGTCAGTTCGATCTCCGGTCAGCACTCGAATCGTTTTCACAACTCTCGCGTTCTTGCGAACACGGTGCCTTTAGGTTTTTTTTGTGGTGGCTTTTCCTCCACCGCCGGTTACGTTCCGGCAAACGAAGCTTAACTTGCGTCAAGCTCTCGCACCCATTGGCGGGTCCTTGCCTCAGGGCTCCACTTGTTTTTATCCGAGTGGATCGAGAAAGTCTTGCGACCTTCTCCAGCTTAGCCTTTCGGCTTCGAATAAGGGCGTCAATAGAATCAACAGCCGCCTGTCTTTTCCCTCGCTCGGAGCGTCACCGCTCCGATTGCCGATCCCTTTGTCGGTCTCAAACGCCGTAACGTTCGTGACAGGATGCTTATACGCTTCTAGCAGTTTGAGATCAATTTTTTGCGTGTTTTATTTTTTGCGATCGAAATTTTCTTGACTCGGCTTTTACCTTGACTCAGCTTTTACCTTGACTCGGCTTTTTACTTTGCTCGGTTTTGTTCCGTTGTGATGAATAGTTCCACCTTCCAATATTAATTTCCTGATCTTAGGCTTCGCCTCCTGTTGTGAGGAATGGCTCCGCCTTTCCGTTGAGTGGACCACTGAGATTTGGGCTAAGCCCTTCGGCTCGGCCGCCTAACGGAGGGCGTAGCCCAAAAATAATAGACAGCTGACGGAAAGGCATAGCCATTCCTCACAACAGGTGGCATAGCCAACTTACGTCGCCAGAGGCCAACGACAAAATTGTAAGTTTCATCCCAGTTCTCCAACGAGTTTTGCAAGTTGCTCACTGATGCTTTCACCAACTTCGATCATTTCTTCGGTGCTCTCGTATTTTGTGCGCGGCCAGAAAAATCCTTTCAAACCATCTTTTCGCTTCCGCGGCACGACGTGCACATGCAGGTGCGGCACACTTTGACTGACCCGATTATTCATCGCCACAAAACTTCCTTCCGCTTTCATTGCAGCTTCAACTGCTCGCGCAATCAACTGCACACGCAGAAAGAATGGACCAACAGCGTCCTGAGGCAGGTCCAATAAAGTTTCACTATGAACGCGCGGAACAACCAGGCAATGTCCGGGAAACAACGGTCTGTGATCAAGAAACACTAAGGAATCTTTATCTTCGTAAACGACCACGGCTTTCGTAACTTCAGACACAATACTGCAGAATAGACAGTTGTCGTCACTCATTTATCTGATTCCCTCTCGGCTTGAATTCGAATATGAGGTTTGACGCATTGTAAGATATGCACCCAATAAATTGAAGGATGATCTCAGCGTCTCTGTGCTTCCTCTGTGTCTCTGTGTTGAATTGACGTTCGCATAACTGGATCTGGTTTAAAACACAGAGACGCAGAGGAAACACAGAGACACAGAGAGGAAACCATGAAATCAACCAATCCCTGCATCACATCGACCGTCGACGAAGCGCTTCAACTGATCCCCGGGCCAAACGGCGAACGCTTTGCCACTGTATTTGAACACGGCAGTCTCGAAGTCGAAATTTACGCTCCACGCGGAAGCGATCCACAAAATCCGCATACGCGCGACGAACTCTATTTCGTTGCGATCGGGAGCGGCGAATTTATCTGCGGCGAAACACGAAAAACTTTTGGACCAACTGATGTGCTGTTTGCCGCAGCGGGAGTTCCGCATCGATTCGAAAACTTTACTGAAGACTTAGTTGTGTGGGTGATGTTTTATGGACCAGAAGGCGGAGAAAGCAATGGATAAGCTGCCTGAATATAAATCGATTTGTCCTGTGTTCGCCGTTGCCGATGTTGGTGAGACGCTTGAATGGTACCAGTCGAAACTAGGTTTCTGGAGTGATCCATTTCCCCCAAATCCGCCGTACGTCTTCGCCATTCTTTTCCGCGATCACATCGAGATCATGTTGCAGCGGGTCGAGAACTATCAGCGTCCCGACATTTATGCGTCGCGTCCGGGTGGAGTTTGGGACGCCTATGTTCGGACAACTGAATTGAAGACGCTTTATGAAGGCATTAAAAACGATGTGACAATCGTGCAACCACTACGCCGACAGCCTTACGGAGCATGGGAGTTTGAAGTGCGCGATCCGAATGGATACTTGTTGGTGTTCAGTGAGATCGAAGAATAATCTCTGCGTCTCTGCGCTCTTTGCGTCTCTGTGTTGAAACCAGGGTGCCTGTAGTTGGACTTCGGGTTAACACAGAGACGCGGAGAAACGCAGAGACGCAGAGAGGATTCGGATTTTACATTACGGCTTGACGGCTTTGGCGAATGCTGCGGCGGTCATCGTGTTCAGCACTTCGCTCTTCGGCAACCAGCCGCGACGCGCCATCGCCACGCCATACTTCAAATAATCCAGTTCAGCCATCGAGTGCGCATCTACTGAAATCACAAAGTTGATCTTGCGCTTGCGCGCTTCACGAACCAGGCGTGGCTCAAGATCAAGTCGATAAGGACTGCCGTTGATCTCGATCGCTGCACGCGATTCGGCAATGACATCCAACACCCGCTCAACGTCACAATCAAACGCCGGCCGGCGCTGTAACAAACGACCAAGCGCGTGGCCCCAGATTTTGTAAACCGGGTTGCGCATCGCCGTCACAAGCCGTTCGGTCATCTTCGCTTTGTCCATCTTGTAACGCGCATGTACGCTCGCCACGATCACATCAAACTTCTCTAAGATCCGATCGGGATAATCAAGCTCGCCACTCGCTACAATGTCTGACTCAGTGCCACGCAGAATTTTGATCTTAACCCGCGCCTGCAGTTCATCGATCTCGTCCCACTGTCGTTGCAGCCGATCCACATTCACACCGTTAGCGTAAAACGCCGTCGGCGAATGATCCGTGATCGTAATGTATTTCATCCCTAATTCCTGAGCCGCAGTCACCATCTGTTCGAGCGAATGCGAACCGTCTGAATAAGTCGTATGACAATGGACCATGCCTTTGATGTCGGAAAACTCCAACAGATCATCCGGCAACTTTTTCGCCAGCGCCGCTTCGATCTCACCTTCATCTTCGCGCAGTTCTGGTGGCACAAACTGCATCTTCACCCGACCATAAATTTCATCTTCATTGATTGGCGCCCGCTTCCGTTTACCATCCAGAATGGCAAAGCTAATGTCCTTCTCCGCAGCGTATCTCGTGATTTTCGCAACGTGTTTTTCGGAACCAGTCGTGGCAAACAACATCACCGCAAAATCTTCGGGCTCGACCGCCGTTAGCGAGACCGGCGCTCCGTCAACAAGTTGAGCGAAACAAGTGTTCTCTTTGATCTCACTGGAAATGATCATCGGGAACTGGGCAAAGAGTTTGAGCAACTCGGCTGGTTTCTTACTGCTGGCGATTACCTCAACGCGATCGATCGTCTCTTCACGTCTTCTTAACGACCCGGTCAGACTCAACTCGATGACTCCGTCCAAACTCGAAACAAATTCGAGCATTCGCTCACCAGTGTTCCACGCATGATTGATGTGCAGGCGTTTCTTTGCCGTTGTTTTCTCAGCATCGAGCGACTTGAGTAGTTGCTGTTCGGTTTTTGCGCCAAAACCTTTCAGCTCGCGAATCCGACCTTCTTTCGCTGCAGTTCGGAGTTCTGCAATCGATTTGATTCCTAATTCAGTTTGCAGTTGTTTGACTTTGACGGGACTCAAACCCGGAACTGTCGAGAGTTCTGCGGTGCCTTCCGGAAATTCCTGATTGAGTTCCTTCAACACCGACGACTCACCGGTCAAATAAAGTTCCTTGACCTGCGATGCCAGCGCTTCGCCGATCTTCGGCAGCGAGGTCAAGCGGTCCTGCGCTACGAGTTGATCGAGGTTCGCGAGACTCTGAATGACACGCGCGCCCGCGTTGTAAGCTTTCGCCTTAAAGCGATACTTGCCGCCTTTGATCTCCATCAGCGCAGCAATTTTTTGCAGCGTGGAAGCAATCGCAAACTTGTCGAGTTTTGGTTTAGGCATGTTTATTTGGTACGCAATGAGGTCAGTACCGTTACGCGGTAGCGTCGGGTCG